>NZ_JAHLOS010000023.1 GCF_018917525.1 Enterococcus raffinosus
GAAAGTCATCAAAAGAATCATGTATGGTCGTTGTAGCTTTGAAACGTTAAGGAAAAAGACCATTCAATTAGAATGGATGAGAAAAAAGCGGATTTTCAACTAACGCTGGAAAGAACCACCTTTATCTTGCCACAAACAACAGGAAAGCTTTTACCTTCTCTCCGCTATCCCGATCTATAAGAGATAATGTAGCTCCGGCCCAGTCAACTTCCATGATCTCACCGGGTTTTCTTTTGATCCGCATCGTCGCCTTATGTTTACGAGCATATTCTGTGTAGTACTGACAATAGGTTCGATAAGCATACGGAATCTTGCCTTCGTTTCTGCACCGCGCTTCGTATTCGTAATGCAGGAGAGAGAGCGTGACGTTTGGTTTCGCTAATTCTTGGTGAATGTACTCCAGATCTGGTAACTCGCGGCCTTTGGCTTCTCTTGTTTTAGCAGGGAATAGGGTCTCTGATAACCATGTATCTGTCATCTCTTCAGTCAGCGGACATTCGATGTCTTTTTCTTCCGCGGTCTTAATAATCTCTGCCACTTTTGGTCTTGAATTTCCGGTACTTGCGGCGATATTCCGCATACTATGACCTTGAAAGTGCAACTCCAAAATTTTCCGATAATGAAGCATAAATAAGAACCTCCTATAAAATGAATTTTCATGACTAAAGCATGAGCCTTCATTATATAAGAGGTTCTATTGATTTTCTTAGTGGTCAATTCTTTCGCCGAAGGTGGCTCATTTTAATGCCGAGGGTGATCATTTTTTATGCAGAGGTGGTCAATTCTCTATGCCGCCTTCAGTTGTGATTTAAAGGAAAACTAAATTAGTAAGATCGTCAAGAAATTAGTATCGAAAAAAACGACTATCTTGTCACTTCGATCCGTATAACTACTTAAAAAATTAAAGTAAATTGAGTATGTCTTTTCAAACTAGTTAAGGATATTACTGACGATTTCTTTTCTTGAGATGAAAATAATTTAGATTAGAATGTTATAAGGCATAAACCTGTTTGTTTGGTACCTTATTAAACTGATGAGTTCAAGAAATTCTGATTATTTCATTAGGACGAACTTATTGGATATGTAAAATGAATGGATTTATTATCCGTTTAAAGTCGAGTTTAATAAAATCATCAAGAGTTCATCCTTCCATTAATAATTTAAGTATAAGGATAAAAACGTATACTGTAAAAATTATATGGCTATCTGCTCCAATAATTGATGTATTTTCTCGTATTGAAAAAAGTAGTAATTAAAGTTAGAATGGGCTTTAGTGCAGAAATGCATTATCTTAGAATATTCGTAAGGAGATCGATTCATGGAGAAACATACTTTTGTTATTTGCGCCTTTAGGCAGTCTCCTTATTTGGAAGATTGCATTCAATCTTGTATAAATCAAAATTCAGTTATTACAGGAGAGTCAAAAGTTATTCTTTATACAAGTACACCTAATGATTATATTATTGACCAGTGTAGAAAGTATAATATTCCATTTTTTGAAAAAGAAGGTGGAGGAATTGGTAGAGATTGGAATAACGCGCTCTCTTTTGTTCAAACGAAATATGCTACGATTGCTCATCAAGATGACGTATACCTTCCTGAGTATGGCGAAAAGATTATTAGTGAATTTGAGAAATCAAAGGAATATAATATTGTTTTTTCAGATTATGAAGAAAATGATTCTAACGGGGAAATCAGAAAACGTGGAATAAATTTGAAAATCAAAACAATTGCATTAACATTGATGTTTCTTTTTAAAAATAAGAGATATCAAAGAAGAATTTATTCTTTCGGTAATTTTATTTCTTGCCCTGCTGTTTCATATAATCTTGAGCGATTAAAACATTTTCGCTTTAATGAACAACTAAAAATGACTTTGGATTGGGATGCTTGGGAGCGAATTATGAAATTACCAGGGAAGATTGGCTTTGTCAAAGATAAGTTAATGTATCATCGAATTCATGAAGACTCTGAAACGACAAATAATACAAAAGATCAGACGAGAGAGTTAGAGGAATTTGATATGTACAAACGCTACTGGGGCCCAACAATAGCAAGATTTTTGATGCGCTTTTATGTATTGAACCAAAAAAGCAATCAGTGATAAAAAATTGATAAGGATGAAAAAAATGGATTCGATTAAAATATTATTAATCATACCAGCGTATAACGAATCTGAAGGTATTTTGGACGTAATTCAAAAAGTAGATTCTTATAGGGCAAAATGTGATTATTATTTAGATTATATTGTAATTAACGATGGTTCTACAGATAACGAGGAAGAGATCTTGAAAAAAAATGATATCAACCATGTGGAATTAATTCAAAATCTAGGAATTGGTGGAGCAGTTCAAACAGGATACCTGTATGCATTCGAGAAAGATTATGATATAGCTATTCAGTATGATGGTGATGGACAACATGACATTGAATCTCTACCTAATTTAATTGAACCAATTCTCAAAAATGAGGCGGATTTTACAGTTGGCTCCCGGTTTGTTAGAAATAGTACATCTAAGTTTAAATCTTCTAGTGCACGTCAGTTAGGAATAAAATTTTTGTCTTCCTTAATAAAATTTTTATCTGGAGTAGAAATTAAAGATGTTACAAGTGGTTATCGAGCAGGAAATAAAAGAGTTATCAAACAGTTTGTAGATCGTTATCCAAGTAAATATCCTGAACCTGAAAGTTACATGCATTTGCTTGCACATAAAGTTCGTATCAAAGAAGTTGGAGTGAATATGTTTGAACGAGAAACTGGTGAATCGAGTATTAAGTTAATAAGTGCAATTAATTACATGGTTACCGTTTCTTTATCAATACTATTTGCTACAATAATTGGAAAGAGGGAAAATAAAAATGCCACTTAGACTTCAGATTATCGCTATTATTCTTGCTATAGGTTTCCTTATCTTTACAGTAAGGTTAATTCGCAAAGGAAATGCTGAAATTCGACAAATGGGTAAGTGGCTTGCAGTTTCAGTTATTTTGGTTGTAGGAGCCCTGTTTCCAGGATTAGGAAATGAGATAGCCCATTTTTTTGAAATTACAACTTTAACGTCATTAGCCCTATTTATTACGACTGCAATTTTGATAGTTTTCTCTTTAACTATGCATATTTCATTAATCAATAGAGAGAGGGAGAATAAAAAATTGATTCAAGAAGTTTCTTTAATGAAAAAAGAAATTTATGATTTACAGAAACATCTTAGCAAAGAGAAAAATTCAGAATAAAATTTCAAAGTCATTGTCCAATAGGGAGTCAAATTTTCTTAGTGTGTTTTATTTTATAAGAGTAAGTTATATTTATTTCTGCTTAGAAATGCAATATTGACTGTTTACCTATATTGATTAGCTGTCCAATTTAATTTAAATTTTAATAGGAAGTAAAGAGGTTTAACAATGAAAAAAGTAGCAATACTTATGTCAACCTATAATGGAGAACGATATATTGAAGAACAATTACAAAGTATCATAAATCAAACTTATGAGAACATAGATATTTACATACGAGATGATTGCTCTACTGATGGTACAGTAAAAATTATTGAAAAATATACTTCTTGTAAAAACTTACACTTTATAAAGGGTGTTAAGAACATGGGGTATCCAGAGGGATTTTATTATTTGATGTCTCAAGAAATTGAGGCCGATTACTTTAGTTTTAGTGATCAAGATGATGTATGGGAGCCTCAAAAAATTGAAAGAGCTGTTCAAAGCTTAGAGAAGTTAAACCAAGATATTCCATTATTATATTTTTCGGCATATGAGCTTTGTGATCAGTACTTGAAACCTATTAAGGTACTACCCAATATTAATTTTGAACCAAGTTTTAGAAATTCCTTATTTCAATGTTTAGCCTTAGGATATACTATGGTAATGAATAATAAGGCCAAAGATATTTGTGTCACTAAAAGATCTATCAAAACAATTTCTAAAGATGTTTGGATTGGTATGATCTGTTCCGGATTAGGTGAAATAATTTTTGATCGGAGAAGTTGCGCTAAATATAGACGTAATGATGGCGCCTTTTCTATTAGTGATACTAATTTTTTAGTAGTTCAAAAAGAACGTTTCTATAAATTATTTAAAGGTAATGGATTTGACAATATAACTAAGCTTTTATCAGAGTTTTATGAAGTTTTTTCTGAGGATTTATCACTTGAAAGAAAAAAAGAGTTAGAGCTATTTTTGCCTGGAAAGTACAAAATTCGAAAAACAATTAAAAAAATATTTTATCCCAATAGATTACGATACTCTCTTATAGACGAGATTATGTTAAGATTCATGTTTTTGTTAGGCAGGCTTTAGATGAGAGGGAGATTCATTAATATTGATGAGCGCCATTTTATTTATCTGAACTTTAACTATAGATTCTTTTGTAGTGAAGCACAAACGTTATATTATGACCATTTTAAGTAATTATTTCTAATCTAATCAGTTTAATGCAAAATTAATTTGATAAAGGAATTGGATTTTTTTTATAAAATCTAGTATTTTTGGAAAAGAAAAATTGTGGATTTTAATTAAAGTTTAGATTTGAGGTTATGCGAATGGTTAATTTTTCGCACCTTAATCAAACATATGGATTCTGATTTTATGAGTAACGAATATTTAAGTTTGAATAGTCAAATAATAGAGGCTATCAAATTAGAAATTTACCATCACTATTTATTTTAATTAAAAGTCATGCAAAGGTTAGGAATTTAGGAAGCCTATTTGGTTATTTACTTAGTTTTTAAATTTATTAAAGAATAAATAATTTAGATAAGGATGAATGATCTAATGCTATATGAAACATATGATGAAGAAACTTTAAAACAATTACAACAGATCGAACTAGGTATACTAAAGGAGTTTGATAAACTGTGTGATGAATATGGATTAGATTATTTTTTGATTGGAGGATCAGCAATCGGTGCAATTAGACATCAGGGAATTATTCCTTGGGATGACGATATTGATGTAGGAATGAATAGAGAAGACTATGATAAATTTATTAAAATAGCTAAACAAGATTTTTCAGATAAATATACAGTAGTTAACAACGAAACAAATCCTAATTTTCCTTTGATGAATACTCGTTGGGGGTTAAATGGGACTAAATTTAAAACTAAGGATCTAAAGAATGTACCAGGGGATTTTGGAATTTTTTTAGATATTTTTTGTTTTGACAACATTCCTGATGATGAAGGAAAGATGAAAGTGCAAGCAACTTTAGCATGGCTTTATGGAAAACTACTAGTATTGAGTGTGGTAGACCAACCTGTTTTATATATTGATGGATGGAAAAAACAATTTGTTTTATTGATGTGTAAGTGTGTACATATTATATTCAAATTCTTAAATTTAAAACCGACTTTCTTTTATAAGAAAGCTAAGAAATATATGCTTAAATATCAATATGAAGAAACGGAAAGAATGGCCTATATGTTCGAACCACAGAGATATATAAGCGTTGCTTATAAAAAAGATGTCTATCCAACAAGGAAAATGAAGTTTGAAACTTTTGAGGCAAAAGTTCCGAATAAAATAGAAGGATTTTTAGAAAAAAGATACGGAGATTATCTGACATTACCACCAGAAGAGAAAAGACATAATCATCCGCCTTTTGAATTGAAATTTAAATAATTGAAAAAATATTTCTTATAATGTTTTACTGTTAGATCTTGTAATTGTGGCGAACTTTACAAGGAGTAGTTCAAATTGATAGCAAGACAGAAAAGTTTCTTATGAGGTGTTTTATTGAAAAATAGAAGTATAATGTGGAATTTTTTTTATCAGGCAAGTTACCAGCTTTTAGTTGTAATGCTACCTGTAATAACAGTACCAATAGTTTCTAGAGCATTACAGCCTGAAGGTATTGGTACTTGGAATTATGTTAGTTCCATAGTGAGTTACTTTACATTAGTCGCAGGACTAGGTTTATCTAGTTATGGCGTACGAGAGATTGCTTTTGTTCGCGATGACAAACATCAGTTATCGCGAAAGTTTTGGGAAATTCAAGGATTCAATCTATTTTTTTCAAGTTTTGTTTTTATTATATATATAATATATGCTCTGCTATCTCCTTACAAAGTATTGTTTTTACTTCAAGCAATGGTTGTTTTTGCAACACTGTTAGATATATCTTGGTTTTTTCAAGGCATTGAAGATTTTAAAAGAATATCCCTTATTAATACATTAGTAAAAATCATGACTTTAATTCTAACGGTTTTATTAGTAAGAGAAAAAAATGATTTGAATGCCTATGTTGGTATTATTGGGTTGAGCTCTTTGGCTTCTGGGCTAGCGTTTTGGATTTTTATTCGAGGTAAAATTAAATGGATAAAAGTTTCTCCTAAAGAGATGCTCGCTCATTTCAAACCAGCTTTGAGTTTTTTCATTGTTAAGGCAGCCGCTACATTATTCAATAATTTGAACAAAACTATTTTAGGTATTATGACAACCATGAGCCTAGTGGGGATGTTCTCCAATTCATTGGTGATGATCATGTTGATAACTGCAATTGTGAACTCATTAAATACTGTTTTATTGCCAAGAATGTCTTCCCTTCAGAAAGAAAATCAAGAAAGTGAAATGATAGATTTACTGGGAAAAGCGATTGATATACAAGTATTTATGGCATCAGGTTGTATGTTCATTACTTTGGGAATAATTCGCGGAGTAGTAGAATTATTTCTGGGCTCCAGTTTTATAGATGTTACACATATTGTACCTATTCTTGTACCAGTTATGTTGCTTTCCTCTATTGAGCAAGCAATTGCAAATATGTACCTTGTCCCTAAAAATAAAATGAAATCATATACAAGATCAATAATAATAGCTACTCTGATTAATGTTCTTTTGTGTTTTGTTTTGATACCCCGATTAGGAGCGCATGGGGCGGCCTTCAGTTACACTGCAGGTCAACTTTATTTAGCTTTGTCTAGAGTAACTGTGTTAATTCGGGATACAACATATAGATTCAATTTCGAAAATTTATTTCTATGTTTCCTATCAGGTTCAGTAGCTCTTTTTGCAATTAAGATTATTTCTAGCGTAAATTTGAACATCTTTATGCTTACTTTTTTACAAGGTCTTGTAGGTTTAACAGTTTATATTTTGTTTACTTTTCTTCTTCATGTTAATCCTATGGTTAACGTGTTAAAGCAAAAATAGCCAAGCTTTATGGGGTTTAAACTTTTGTTTA
The DNA here is from genome assembly GCF_018917525.1 of Enterococcus raffinosus. Classification (GTDB taxonomy): domain Bacteria; phylum Bacillota; class Bacilli; order Lactobacillales; family Enterococcaceae; genus Enterococcus_A; species Enterococcus_A raffinosus_A. Next base: position 7,193 of record NZ_JAHLOS010000023.1, read on the forward strand.
ATTCTTTCTAATCTTTTTAGAGTTTTATTTCTAATATAATGACAGCTCAGTTCATTTGAGATTTAATACAGTGAATAATTCCTAACGTATTTTTATTATAATGATTAATCGTACGGATGCGTTGCAATTTATTCTTTTTTTAAATCTAAAATTATGTAAAATACGTTCTAAGTTTTGGTGCACGAAAAGCTATAAAAGTTAAAAGTGAGTGTGTGATATTTGAAAGTTATCACATCGATTTTCTTTTACGTATGTATTTGTGCGAGTTTCAATGATCTGATAATAAACGATTTTGAGTTCCTAACTTTTCTGATATTTGTAACTAAATAGAAATACTATATATTTCCTTAACTAAATAAATTTTACATTTCCCTCCTCTTTCATTTCATGTATAATGGTTTAAGTTATGACATGAAGTAAGGAGGAGTTGTTTTTGTCTGAGGATCAAAACCAACACTCGGAAGAAGGATCTTTTAAAGAGCAGATCATGCGCGCTTTAGAAGAAGGCCGAAAGAATCGTGAAGTAGAACCAACGAAAAAAACGAGCTCGACATCCACTGGACCTTCGAAAATAAAAAAGGATACTAGTGATGATGACGATTTAGCTTCGTCCTATGAGCGTTTATTTGGTAATAGACAAAAGAAAGAATCGACTGCTACTGAGCAAAAGTCTAAGCCGATTGAAAAAGAAATAAAAAAAGAAGAATTTCGGAAGGAACAAAGTCATTCTGAAAAGAAGGTTCCTGATTATGCCTCTGAATCAAAGTCTAAGATAAGAAAAGAGATAAAAAAGTCAAAGGTAGAGAAGACGAGTCCGATAAAAGAAGAGCAAACCAAAGAATCTTCAACAATCCAAGAAAAGAAAGCAGCATCTCGCCATGGCGAATCAAGACGAGCTGATAACCCTGTTCCATCTAAGGAGAAACAGAAATCAGAGTTTATAAAACAGTCGAAGCCTGAGGAGCATGTTGAAGAAGAGCCATCAATTTTCCAACGTATTGGAGAGAAATTTGATGATCTTCGTCATATGGATGAAGATTTTGAAGGTGATTTAAGTGAGGAGAGCAACTTGAAACGAGCAGAACGTCGCAAAGAGGATCGAGTCGTCCGTAAAATTGTTTATATATTGACAATTGGAATTTTGATCGTCGCTGGAATTTTAGCAATCTCAGGATATAACTATGTGAGTGCCGGATTGAAACCATTGGATAAAAATGATAAGAAACTAGTTCAGGTAGAAATCCCAAGTGGCTCATCAAATCGTCAAATTGGTGATATTTTGGAAGATGGAGAGGTTATCCGTGATGGGATGGTCTTCAATTTCTACACGAAATTTAAAAACTTAACAAATTTTCAAGCGGGCTATTATCAATTTTCCCCAAATATGACTCTGGATCAAATTAGTAAAGAATTGCAGCAGGGTGGAAGTGCCGAGCCATTGGATGATGCTTCGAAACTGACTGTACCTGAAGGATATGATGTTGATAAGATCGCTAGCTTAGTCGCGAAGAAAACAGACTTCAAGAAAGAAGACTTTATCAAAGTAATGAAAGACGATAAATTCTTTGAACAGCTTAAGGCACAATATCCGGATCTATTAACGGATGCTGGTAATGCAAAAGATGTACGCTATCGTTTAGAAGGATACTTGTTCCCAGCAACTTATAATGTGCATAAAAATAGAAGCCTAGAGGATCTAGTAACTCAGATGGTGGATACGACAAATCAAATCTTAACTCCTTATTATAGTCAAATTAAGGAAAAAGGGTTAACGGTTCAAGAAGTCATGACTTTAGCATCGTTGGTTGAAAAAGAAGGAGTTACACAATCTGATCGCAAGAAAATTGCTCAAGTCTTCTTTAATCGGATTGAAGCGCAAATGCCGTTGCAATCAGATATTTCTATTCTTTACGCTTTAGGAGAACATAAAGAAGTTGTCACGATTAAGGATACAGAGGTTGATTCGCCATATAACTTATATACGAATACCGGCTTTGGACCTGGTCCGTTTGACAATCCAAGTCAAGAAGCGATCCTAGCTGTCCTTGATCCAACTGAGAATGATTACATTTATTTTGTTGCGGATATCTCAACAGGAAAAGTGTATTATGCTAAGACTTATGAAGAGCATATGGAATTGGTTGAAAAATATGTCAATAAAGAGAAATAAACAATTTACATTACAGTAATTACGTGGTAATCTTTTGTGGATTAAATCTATAAAGGATTACCTTTCGTAATTTTGTTGATTGAAGGAGAAGAAAAATGGTAGAAAAAACATATCCAATGACTCTAGAAGGAAAAGAAAAATTAGAGCAGGAATTAGAAGAACTAAAAACAGTTAAACGCGGAGAAATCATTGAGCGAATTAAAATTGCACGTAGCTTTGGTGATTTATCTGAAAACTCTGAGTATGAATCTGCTAAAGATGAACAAGCATTTGTTGAAGGACGAATCAGCACTTTAGAAAATATGATTCGTTTTGCACAAATTATTGATAATGAGAATGTTGATTCTGATGAAATCTCAATCGGTAAAACAGTTACTTTTGTGGAATTGCCTGATGAAGAAGAGGAAGAATACACGATCGTAGGAAAAGCCGAAGCAGATCCGTTAACTGGAAAGATATCTAACGATTCACCGATCGCGCAAGCATTGATTGGTAAAAGTGTTGGGAATATCGTAACGATCGCGACTCCTGGCGGAAATATGGAAGTTAAGATCGTGGATGTCAAACAAAACTAATAATGGATGAAAGAGGCGCTGGTCGCCTCTTTTCTTTTAGGGTTTAAAGAGGTTGCGACTTTAGACCGATAGTATTTAGAACGTAAAAAAAGTAGAATAAGGTATAAATAAAAAGTTGGGAGGAAAGACAAGATGAAAAGTCCATGGCGCTTTTTCATTGTAATTGAAGCCTTACTTGCAATTTTCTTATTATGGCAATTATCTTCAAACCCTGCGATGTTAATCATGCTGCTTTTTGGCGCATTAAATATATACTGGGCATTGCGAAAACATCGTCGTCGAAAATTTCAATTGATCTTAGGTTCAGTCATTTTGATCATCTGTTTAGTGAATAGTCCTGCGACTTGGTTGATGTTGATTTTTGCAGTAATATTTCTTGGGCTTAAGGGCTTCGAAATTGCGGGTATTTCAATGCCAAACCATTCCTTGAAAAATAAAAAAAGCATTGTAATGGTTGAAACAACTGATCCGACAGGTCATAATGGTGAACGAAGGAAACAAAGCTGGATTGGAAATGATCGAATCGGGACGCAGGTCTTCGAGTGGGATGATATTAATGTAGCGATTTTAGCTGGAGACACAATCGTCGACTTAGGAAATACATTGTTGCCTAAAGAAGATAGTATCGTAATTGTTCGTAAAGGCTTCGGTCGGACACGGATTTTGGTTCCATACGGGATTGGAATTCTTTTCGAACATGCGACGCTTTATGGCAAAGTTGATTTTGATGAGGACACACAAGTTCTACGTAATGAAACAATCAAAATGTATAGCGAGGATTATGATGAGAGTCCTCGGAGATTGAAAATAGTGACCAATACATTGGTAGGAGATGTCGAGGTGATTCGCGTATGATGGGGAAATATTCTCGTTTACAAATTTCCCTTTATTCGGGTTTGATCTCTTTTTTACTGATCCTGACGACGCTCTTTCTCTATATGTATGCGATAGGAAAAAGGCAATTATTCGGACAGTTGTTTGTGGCACGAATTTTTTATATTCCATTATTTGTTCATATCATTGTTATTTCTTTGACGGTATGCGCAGCGGTCTATTTTCTCGTAACATTTTTGGAAAAGCGACAATTGGGAAAAATAGAGGGAAAATTGCAAAATTTAGCTTCCGGTGATTATGAACAACCGTCTTTAGATGTGGCGATTTCACAAAATAAAGCGATGCTATTAGTTGATCATGACATCAAACGAATTAAAGAAAAATTAGTCAGTATGTCACGGGAGCTGCAGCAGTTAAGTAGTCAGCCACAGATGGTGGATGGTACGACGAGAGAAAAAATCTTGGAAGAAGAACGGCATCGTTTAGCACGAGAATTGCACGATTCTGTTTCTCAGCAGCTTTTTGCGGCAATGATGATGATGTCCGCCTTGAATGAACAATCACAGTATTCTGAAGAATTGGAGCCATATAAGAAGCAATTAGCGATGGTAGCCGATATTATCAATGCTGCCCAATCAGAAATGCGAGCATTGTTGCTTCATTTACGTCCGATCAGTTTAGAAGGCAAAAGTTTGCGCCAAGGAATTGAGCAATTATTAAAGGAACTGCAGACCAAAATTCAAATTCAGTTAAAATGGGATGTTCAGGATATTTGCGTTTCGCCTAGTATTGAGGATCAACTGTTTCGCGTAGTACAGGAATTATTATCTAATACACTACGACATGCAAAAGCGACCGAATTAGAGGTTTATCTGAAAATCGTTGGTCAAAGTATTTTGTTGCGCGTGATTGATGATGGTGTCGGATTTGAAGCCAAAGATGAGCATGCGGGTAGTTATGGATTGCGCAACATTCGTGAGCGAATCGCTGGTGTTGGTGGCTCCACTAAAATAATTAGTTTTAAAGGTCAAGGGACCAGTATTGAAATTAAAGTTCCTGTTGTAGAGGACACTGAGCCTGTTTAACGATAAAATAGACAGCATAGAGATAAGATAGATTATTAAGAATTAGGAGGCAGAGGATGATACGAGTATTGTTAGTTGATGATCATGAAATGGTTCGGTTAGGCGTTTCTTCTTACCTATCGATTCAATCAGATGTCGAGGTTGTAGGGGAAGCTGAAAATGGCGAAGATGGCTACGAGAAGGCGATGGCGCTTCGACCAGATGTAATTTTGATGGACTTGGTGATGGAAGTGATGGATGGCATCGAATCAACCAAGAAAATTCTAAAAGAATGGCCCGAAGCAAGGATCTTAATCGTAACTAGTTTTATTGATGACGAAAAAGTTTATCCGGCCATTGAAGCGGGTGCCTCGGGTTATTTATTGAAAACATCGACCGCCCATGAGATCGCCAACGCTATTCGTAAAACCTATAATGGCGAGCGAGTCTTAGAACCAGAGGTAACAACGAAGATGATGGAGCAATTGTCTAATCGTAATCGTCATGTTCTTCATGAAGAATTAACCAATCGTGAACAAGAAATACTACTATTAATTGCTCAAGGGATGAGCAATCAGGAAATTGCGGATGAATTGTTTATCACATTGAAGACAGTCAAGACGCATGTATCGAATATTTTAGCGAAGCTAGAAGTGGAGGATCGTACACAAGCCGCGATCTATGCCTTTAAGCACGGGTTAATAAAATAGAGAGTTCATCTCTGTTTTATTAACCCGCTCTTTGTTATACTAGAAAATGTAAGTTCTGGTATTGATGAAAGTCAAGTTTTTAGTAGCTAGATAAATATCGTGTAAGATTAAGGAGATATCATGAAGCAAAGTTTTGTCATTATTGGTTTAGGAAGATTCGGCGGGAGCATCTGTCGTACATTGGTTGAATCAGGTCAAGAGGTTTTGGCGATTGACAGCAGTGAGGATCGTGTGAATGAGTATATGAATATTGCCACACACGCAGTTGTAGCGAATGCACAAGACGAGATGACGCTTCGTTCTCTAGGGATTCGAAACTTTGATCATGTGATCGTTGCGATAGGCGAAGACATTCAAGCGAGCATTTTAGTGACTTTAATGGTCAAAGAAATGGGTGTGCCGAATATTTTAGCAAAAGCGCAAAACGAATACCATGCCCGTGTATTGGAAAAAATTGGTGCGGATCGTGTAGTTCATCCTGAACGTGATATGGGACAACGGATTGCTCATAACCTCGTTTCAAAGAATATTTTGGATTATTTAGAATTATCTGATGAGTTTTCTTTGGCTGAAATTAATGTTACCAATCGTAAATTTTATGGTAAAACCTTGGATGAATTAGATTTCCGTCAACGATTTGGACTAAATGTAGTAGCTATTCGTCGTGACAATCAAGATCCAATTGTGACACCGCCTGCAGAAGAAGTCGTACAAAAGGACGATCATTTAGTGGTGATCGGTCGCGATGAAGACGTGGATTATTTAGATGAAAAAATGAATGGATAGGTGATTTTCAAATGAAGTTAACAATAACGCCAAAAGCGCAAGAATGGTTCAAACGTGAAATTGAGTTAGGCGATAATCAAGGAATTAAATTTTATGGGAAAGTTTACGGGAAAACTCAGGTTCATGATGGCTTTTCAGTGGGGATGTCGGTGGATACAGTTGATAGTCCACTTGTAAAAACAATTATTGATGATCAATTGTTTTATATTGAAGAATCCGATGAATGGTTTTTTAAAGGATACGACCTGGTTGTTGATTATGATACAGTCTTGGATGAACCAAAGTACGACTTTATCCAAGTTTAGGAGTTGATATAAAATGATATCAGTAATTGTTCCTTGTTTTAATGAAGAGGAAGCAATTCCTCTTTTTTTTGCGGAGATGGAGAAAGTAAAAAAAGAAGTTTCGCATAGCTTCGAATATATTTTTATTAACGATGGTTCAAAGGATGAAACATTGGAAGTTTTGCGAGATTTAGCGAAAAAGAATGATTTTGTTCGTTATGTTTCTTTTTCACGTAATTTTGGTAAAGAAGCTGCATTATATGCCGGGTTACAAGCAGCAACTGGCGATCTTGTAACGGTGATGGATGTTGATCTTCAGGATCCTCCAGAACTTTTGCCACAAATGGTTGAGATGATTGAGAGCTCTGATATTGATTGTGTAGGAACGCGTCGTTCAAACCGCAAAGGAGAACCGCTCATTAGAAATCTATTTGCTAAAGCTTTTTATCATTTGATCAATCAAATCAGCGAAACGGAGATGGTAGACGGTGCTCGAGACTATCGTTTAATGACACGTCAGATGGTTGACGCAGTCTTGGAATTAACCGAACATAATCGATTTTCAAAAGGTTTATTTAGCTGGGTCGGATTTAAAACAGAATACATTTCATTTGAAAACCAAGAAAGAATTGCTGGTAAAACGTCTTGGTCTTTTTGGGAATTGTTCAACTATTCTATCGATGGAATAGTGAATTTTTCTGATGTACCACTTAATATCGCTTCCTTTGTTGGAGCTTTTTCTTGTGTTGCTTCGGGTATAGCAATGATTTTTATCATTATTCGTGCTCTTATTTTTGGTGATCCGACATCTGGATGGCCATCAATGGTAACGATCATTCTTTTTATTGGCGGTGTTCAATTACTGTGCATCGGTATTATCGGAAAGTATATCGGCAAGATTTTTATGGAAACAAAAAAACGTCCAGTTTATATCGTTAAAGAGACTGAAAAAAAGTTGGAGAAATAGTCTCCAACTTTTTTAGTATCCGCGTTTCAACTCAACTTGATTAACTGATAATTCTCTAGTTGAAACGTAGCTCTTTAAATTTGCTAAAAAGATTTTCATAAATTTATTTTGAAAATCAACGGTCATTCCTGAAATATGTGGAGTAATCAAAACATTATCAAATTCCCATAACGGACTTTCTTTTGGCAGTGGCTCTTCTTCAAAAACATCCAGTGCGGCAAAAGCAAAATGTTTTTTTTCAAGTGCTGTTATCAACTCTTTCGTATGAACAGTATCTCCACGTCCGACGTTTACAAATACAGCAGATTTCTTCATTTTCTCGAAAATATCACTATTAAAAATATGATAGGTTTCGTGTGTACCAGGAAGGATGCCCACTACAATGTCCATTTCTGGGACGATCTTCGCCATGTTTTTGATGGAATAGGTTTCTACAAAACCATCGGCAGGGTGTCCGGTAGTATTAATCCCATAAACATTTACACCTAAGCTGTGGATTGATTTTGAAAGCTGTTGACCAATATGTCCGGTCCCAACGACTAGTAAATTTTTTCCAGCAAGCTGGTCGTAATGAATGGATTCTTGAGCCCATTCATTGCGACCTTGTTTTTTTACGGCTTCATTCAATCCGCGATAATAGCCAAGCAGAACGCCGATAATATGCTCACTGATAGAAAGGGCATGAATCCCGCTGCCATTTGATAATAAAATATCCTGTTCTGAAAACTTGTCCAATGGCAAATAGTCTACACCAGCGGAAATAGATTGAACCCATCTTAATTTCTGAGTTGCTAGTAACTGATCTTCGAATTTCTTCGCCCAGCCAACAGATATTTCCACAGCTGCAAAATCTTTTTCAGTCAATGTGTTTTTGATCTGATATTCCGGAGCGAGGGCTTGAATTTTTTCAGTAAATTCCTCGCGAAACGCTTTTTGTAAGAAAATAATTGGTTTTGTCATTGTTGTCCCTCATTTCAATCTTCGAATAGAATTGTCTCATTTATTTTAACAAAGCTTGCTCAAAAAAACTGCTTACAGACTCGTAAGCAGTTAATTGGGGTTCTATAATATTTTGTGTTGGTGGAAAATCGGCTTCGATTTCCTACCAACACTTTTTCTTCGTTTCAACTCAAAAAGAGACTCACTTTTGGTAAAATTTAGTCGACCAAAACATCACCCTACCAAAGGAGTCTCTCAATGGATAATCATACTAGAAAATTACTCGGATTAACAGATAAACATTTATTTTTTGATGAAGAATGGCTGATTGAAAAAGAATATAAAGGCGTTCAAGCGCAGTTTATTAAAGGAAAATTGGATGACTCTCCTTCCTATTGTGAACACTGTAGATCGATTAGTATTATCCGCAACGGTTCCTATACGACACGCACTCAGATGTTGAAAGTCAAAGAAAAGTTGACTATTTTAGAATTAAAACGTACCCGTTTTCTCTGCCATGATTGTGGACGGACCTTCTCTGCGAAAACGGACTTAGTTGATGAACATCATCAACTAACAAAGGAACTGAAGCAGGCGATTCTCATGGAACTGTACGAAAATCAATCACGTAAACTAATCGCTAAAAAGTACTTCGTCTCGGATGGGACGGTGACACGTATCTTGCATGAAGCAACGAAGCATTACCAGCCACGTATGAACTTCCTTCCGACGGTGTTGTGTATGGATGAGTTCAAATCAATGAAGTCTGTTTCTGGTTCCATGAGTTTTATTTGTGTTGATGGGACAACCAATCAGCTATTTACGATCCTTGAAGATCGCAGACTTTACAAACTAACTCAATACTTCTTGCGCTTTCCTAGAAAGGCCCGTTTAAAGGTCAAGTACCTAGTGATGGACATGAATGCCAGCTATTGCCAGTTGCTTAAAACGGTCTTTCCGAATGCGGAGATCGTAACTGACCGCTTTCATATTGTCCAACATATCAATCGCAGCTTCAATCAATTGCGTGTCCAGATCATGAATCGTTTTCGGCCCTCACACTCTGAAAATCAGAAGAAGTACCGTAGGCTCAAGCGATATTGGAAACTCTTACTCAAAGACTCCACGACATTGGAGCCACTCAAAAGACATTATCACTGGCTGTTTAAACGACCAATTAGTCAAACAGAAATCGTCGATGAACTGTTAAGCTACAACGAAGAATTGCGAACAGCGTATCACTTTTGTCAATTATTACGCTATTATTTCGTTAAACGAGATACGGAAGGCTTTCAAGAAACCCTTAAAACAATTTCATCTACGTTACCTCAGTCGTTTAAAAAGAAATTCACGATCTTCCGCCGTTACCAATCGGGCATTTCAAATGCCTTTAAAGTGTCCCACTCAAACGGCGTCACAGAGGGTCTAAACAACAAGATCAAGCTGATCAAACGAATCGCGTTTGGTTATCGCAACTTCTATAACTTTCGGGCACGGATCTATTTACAACAAGGACTGATCTTTGAAAACTAAAAAATATGCGGCGCACAGAACGCGCCGCATATCGGACTAAGTTTTATTCAAATTTGTCTCCACCAACACGATTTGACGAAGAGCCTTAATTGGTTGGTAATTCAATTTTAGGGAAGTAATTGATGACTCGGAAAAAGATAAACAAACTGATAAAAGTAATTAATAAACTTGAGTCAAAGTTTGGTTGAAATAGTAAAACAATGGTTGCTAGGATAGTTGGAATAGTTGCGCAAAAAATAATCGTTTTAAAACACTCAAAAAAGGTCACACGGCGTAGTCTCAATTTTGCTACGATCATACCAGCGATACCAGCGAAGACCAAAGTCACAAATAAATTAATGAATGAGGGATAAATTCCTGCTAGCAGCATTACGAGCGGAGTCCAAACTGGCATCTTCAAATCTTCCAGTCCTGATCTTAATTTATCGCCAGTCATGCTTTTTAGTGGTTCTTGTTTGTAGGAAAATTTAAGGACATTATCGCCAAATAGTGCTGAGCTAACCCCGCCGTAATCTGGGAGGACGACTATAGCCTGATCCTTCAATAATCCAACGCTGAAGTAATTTCCCATCAAGTCTTTTTCGACATCCTGTTGCGTACGTTTGCCTTCTGGGTCGAAGGTTAGGATAATTGAGTTTGTTTGATAAATAAATCCTTTCTCAGGTTTATCTGTTTTAATCTCGCCATCTTCAATTCTAAAATCGGGAATTTTCTCTACGATTTTCAGGCTATCTGTTTTAATCTGATTCATCACCTGAAGGGCTTGATAGACACTAGGAATGGCCAAAAGTAAACTCAAGCCCAGTAGATAAACGATCGATTTCCAGAAGGGTGTATCCTTTGCTGATTTTAGATCCTCAAAATGAATAAGGGATCCTTTGATTAATTGACGAAAAGTCATATGATCGCTCCAATCTTTTATACAAGAGCCATTGTAGCGAAGTAGCATTGAAATAACAAGGAGAACTGTAAAAATGTAAAAAGAATGCAAGAAAGAATTGACTATCAATCTAGGCTTCGCTATCGTGTTTATGAAGGTGGGAAATAAGAAAGTGAGTAATCATGAAATTCTATCGTATGATTAAGGATTATTTAGAAGAGAAAAGACTTTGGGAAGTTTTTATTTATTTATTTTTTGGCGGACTCGCGACCGTTGTAAATATCGTTACTTATTCAATGGCGTATCAATTATTTCACTTTAGTTGGCCAGTATCCAATGCTATCTCATGGATTTGTTCCGTTCTTTTTGCTTATGTTACTAATAAAACTTGGGTTTTTCAATCAAGAACTGTGAGTTTTAAGGAACTAGCTTGGGAATTTGGTAAATTTGTTTTTGCTCGTATGGTATCATTTGGTATGGACATGGGTTGTATGTATCTATTTATTGATATACTGCACACAGGCAATTTGTTCGCCAAAATCATTACTCAAATCGTTGTTGTGATCGCCAATTATATTTTCAGCAAAGTCTTCATTTTCAAAAAAGTCGAGATCATTGAAGATGAGAAAACGAATTCTTCTCCACGCTAGGCAGATGTTTTGAAGAAGTTTGCAATGTTTGTTACAGTTAATACATAAAGATATTTAAGGAGGAACTTGAACTATGGCTTACACTTTACCAGATCTACCTTATGGCTACGATGCATTGGAGCCTTATATCGATGTTGAAACGATGCATTTGCATCATGACAAACACCATAACACTTATGTAACGAATTTGAATGCTGCGATTGAAAAATATCCAGAATTGGGAGAACAATCAATTGAAGAGCTAGTAACGAACCTAAATGAATTTCCTGAAGACATCCGGACTGCTGTACGTAACAATGGCGGCGGACATGCTAACCACAGTTTCTTTTGGAAAATTATGGCTCCAAATGCTGGTGGTGAACCAACTGGTGCAATCAAGGACGCAATTGATCAAGCGTTTGGCAGTTTTGAAAAAATGAAGGAAGAATTCAAGACTGCAGCAACTGGTCGTTTTGGTTCTGGCTGGGCATGGTTAGTATTGAATAATGGAAAATTAGAAATTACTTCTACTGCAAACCAAGACAGCCCATTGACTGATGGCAAAACACCTATCATTGGCTTGGATGTATGGGAACATGCGTATTATTTGAAATACAAAAATGTACGTCCAGACTACATCGCTGCTTTCTGGGATGTTGTAAATTGGGATCAAGCAAACGAAAACTTAGCGAACGCTAAATAATCAAGCATACTATCAAAGAGGAAGATTGGCATGATCAATCTTCCTCTTTTTGTCTTTTTCAGACTAGATTATGAGACCTTCCAAAAATCTTCATAATTTTATGGTATAAATCGTACTTAAAGGGAAGATCAGTTATTAATATTCTTTAAGATTCTGTTATTTGAAATTAATTGTTTTTGGCTGTTGTTGATTAGATAGCTGATATATGAGAAAATAAAACGAAAAAATCGTTGATAGAGGTGTATGATGAGTCGTTGGAAGAAAGTGATCGTAGGGTTATTAGTCCTACTAAATTTGTTTATAGGTGGGATTACCTACTATGCTGTCCAAGTGACAAATGATGCCAGCAAAATGGTTGATAGTATTCGACAGACGGTTAAACGGACAAGTCTGAAGCGAGAAGGCGACAAGCCCAATATAGACAATGCTGAACCTTTTTCGATTTTACTTGCGGGAGTCGATACAGGGGATCTTGGCCGCTCAGATCAAGGAAGATCAGATAGTATGATGGTCGTTACCATCAACCCAAAGCAAAAGAAGTCAACGATTGTCAGTTTAGATAGAGATATTTTAACTAAGATCGTTGGATATGAGACAAATGACAAATTGAATCACGCCTATGCTTTTGGTGGTGTGAAGATGTCGCTGGATACAATTGAGACATTACTAGATATCCCGTTAGATCATTATGTATCAATCAATATGCGTGGATTAAAGGACTTAATTGACGCGGTTGGTGGTATTGAGGTCAATAATAAGATTGATTTCACCTTGGATGGCATTCATGTGCCTAAAGGAAAACAAACGTTGGATGGTGAAAAGGGCTTGGCCTATGCTCGGATGCGTTATGAAGATCCGGAAGGTGATGTTGGACGGCAAAGACGTCAACGGGAAGTAGTAACTAAAATTTTACGAAAAGCGATGTCAATCGACGGTGTAAGTAACTACAGAAAAATATTAAAAGCAGTCGAAAAAAATATGAAAACCGATCTAACTTGGGATGACATGATGGATATCGGTACGAATTATTTAACTGCATTTGACACCATCAAACAAAAACAATTGGTTGGTAAGAGTCAGATGATTGATGAAATTTACTATCAAATATTAGGTACACGTGAATTATTAGATATTCAGAATACATTGAAGAAACAATTAGAATTGCCTACAGCGACTACTTTACCAAACCTGAAGGAACAAGATGCAGATAGCTTATTCTATGATGACTCCGATGGCAAAGCCAGCGAAGATACAAGCCAATTTGCGCCAGGTTATGATAATCCGAATAATTATGACAGCAGTGGCGTTTACGGTGATTCTTCAAGCACGACTAATGACTATCAACAATCCGATGATTATTCTACTCAAAATGATCAAGGATATACAGATCCAAATCAAGGGTACGGGGGCGCTACCGATCCTAACGTAGGACAGCAAAATGATGTTTACGGACAGCCTGCTGCCGGCTACTAAAATAAACGACTAAAACAAGTGAGCGATCTTATTGCTATCAATTACGATAGAAATAAGATCGCTCACTTGTATCTTTTCTTGTTGAAATTCCTATAGTCACTATTTTCTAGATAATTTTACAACGACTTCACAACGTGCTGTTTGCGGAAACATGTCAACAGATTGTAAATAGTCTACGCGATAAATCTTTGCAAGGCTGACAAGATCGCGAGCCAAAGTTGAGACATTACAGGAAATATAAACCATTTGGGGACTTGGTGATTCTTGAATTGCCTTAAGCAATTGATTATCCAGACCTGTTCGTGGCGGATCAACAACAATTGCATCAGGCGAAAAGCCTTCCTTTAACCATTTGGGCAATAAGCTTTCAGCGGTTCCGACTTCGTAATGGGTATTAGTTAGGTTCATTGCTTCTGCATTTTTCTTCGCATCGTCAATGGCTTGCGGGATTATATCCATACCCCGAACTTCTTTGGCTCTTTTAGCTAATGACAGTCCAATTGTGCCGACACCGCAATACGCATCTACTACTGTTTTAGGCGTTGTTAAATCCAGAGCATTGACGGCTTCTTGATAAAGGATCTTCGTTTGCTGCGGATTCAATTGGAAGAACGCTCGCGGCGAAAGCTCAAAGCTGACTTCATTGATTTTTTCGTTGATGACTTCTTTACCCCAAAGATGAACAGTCTCATCTCCCATAATGACCGAGGTTTTCTTCTCTTGGATATTTTGCATGATTGAAACAATTTCTGGTAAACGATTCGTGATTTCTCGAATCAACGCATTTTTTTGCGGCAGCTTCTGTGTTTTTGTAATCAAGACTAGCTGAACCTCACCAGTTTCAACTCCGATTCGAACCATCAATGTACGCAGAATCCCAGAGTTGGAACGTTCATCATAAATCGGAAGATCATATTTTGTTAATAAATTTACAACAGTATTAATGACTTTTTGAGTAGTTGGTTCTTGGACCAAACAATCTTTGATCGGAACCAATTGATGAGAATCTGCCTGATAAAGACCAGCTTCAACCTGATTTGTACGTTTGTTTTTCCGTAATTGAAATTGGGCTTTGTTGCGATAGTGCCAAGGTTCATCCATGCCAATCGTATTGCGCAATTCGAATTTTTGATAGCCTTCAGGTTTATATTTCTCCAAAGCCTGACGCAATAAATCCTTCTTAAAGTCTAACTGTTTGCTGTAGACTAGATGCTGAAGTTGACAACCGCCGCATTCCTCATAAACTGGACATGGAGGGGAGATTCGATCGGGACTTTTTTTCGTAATTTTTACTAAGCGAGCTTCTGCAAAACGAGGCGTTGCTTTTGTAATTCGTGCGATCACCGTTTCATTAGGTAAGGCACCGGTAACAAAAACGATTAAACGTTTATAGTATGCAATACCTTCACCGTTGATACCGAGCCGCTTTATTTTTAGTGTTAATGTTTGATTGGGTTTAAGTTGAACAGCCATAGTTAGCCTCTTTCTCAAAAGTGTATTTTCAGCTTTTAAAGCGCAATTCATTTTAGCATATTTTTATTGATTGGTTGATTATCTGTGATAGAATTAGTTTTTGCAAGGATTGAAAGGCTATTTTTTATAGATTATCCAGGAAATATAAGGGAGGGAATAGGATGCTGACGGTAGTGAAAATCAGTAAAGGGCGTGGGCCTTACTACAAAGTAGAATTTTCTAATGGTGAGAAGCTGCTATTGTCAGAAGATACGGTTGTGCGTCACCGTTTACTCAAAGGCCAAGAGCTTGATGAGAAGATGTTGGAGGAAATTAAGCAGGAAGGTAAAGAAGATCTGGGATTTCAACTTGCCTTAAATTATTTAAGCTATCAATTACGGACGGAAAAAGAGCTTCGAACCTACCTAAAAGAAAATGAAATTGAGAGTGCTGACCGTCAAAAGATTGTTCTTCGACTCAAAGAGATGGATTTATTAAATGATCTTGTCTATGGCGAAAGCTATGTGCGTACTCAGATGCGCTTAGGGGATAAGGGGCCACGAGTTTTACAGCAAAAACTTAAACAAAAAGGGCTCAACGACACTAATATTCAGCAGGCGTTGTATCTTTATGAAGCAGAGGAACAATTTCAAGTGGCCGCCCATACAGCCAAAAAAGCCTTGAAAAAGTTCCATCATAGCAGTCCGCGTGAAGTTCAACGAAAAATTCAGCAATTGCTGATGACGAAAGGCTTCAGCAGTGATATTAGTAAAAATGTACTAGCAGAGCTTGATCTTTCTGAAGTTGAAGAGCAAGAGACAGATGCATTGGCGTTGCAGGGTGAAAAACTTTGGCGTAAAAACCAGCGATTTGAACCAGCCAAGCGTCGGCAGAAGGTCAAACAGAGCCTGTATCAAAAAGGGTTCCAGCTAGATCAGATTGATGCTTTTATTCGTGGAAAAGAGGAAGCAGATGAGTAGAGGTTGGGAAAATTGGACGGTTTCAGATGTAGTAAATTTTCAAGAGGATTTCCTAGAGTGGTACCAGCAGGAAAAACGAAATCTTCCCTGGCGTTATAACCAAGACCCTTATCGTATTTGGATCTCGGAAATTATGTTGCAGCAAACACGTGTCGATACTGTAATTGATTATTTTTATCGATTTATGGAGCAATTTCCAACGATTCAAGCGTTAGCAGAGGCACCAGAGGACAAATTACTGAAAGTTTGGGAAGGGTTAGGTTATTATTCTCGGGCTCGTAATTTGCAGGCTGCGGCAAAGCAGATTATTGAAGAGTTCGGCGGAAAGTTTCCGAAAACGGTCGAAGAGATTCGCTCGCTTAAAGGAATTGGCCCATACACAGCTGGCGCTATTAGCAGTATTGCTTTCGAGATTCCAGAACCCGCAATCGATGGAAATGTGATGCGAGTCGTTAGTAGACTATTTTGCATCGAAGCAGATATTGCGAAAACAAGTAGTCGAACCGTTTTTGATGAAGCGATGCGTAAGATCATCAGTCAAAAGCAGCCAGGCGACTTTAATCAAGCGATGATGGATTTGGGCTCGAGTATTTGTACACCAACGAATCCGCAATGTGAAATTTGTCCGATTCAGCAGTTTTGTCAGGCTTACCGAGAGGGGCGTCAAACCGATTTTCCAGTAAAAACGAAAAAACAAAAACCAAAAGATGTTTATTATGTTGCTGGTATTATTGAAAATAAAGAACAAGAGATTTTTCTTCAACAACGCCCTGAAACAGGCTTGTTAGCAAATATGTGGCTCTTCCCTTTAGAAGAAATTTCAGTAGAACGATTCAGTGAATTGCAGGAGCAATATGATCCTAGCAGTTGGGATTTATTTTCTAGCTCACAGGTTGCAGAAGACAACCCTGATTTCTTTTCAGATCAAAATATTATTTGGCAAAAAAAGATTCTAGGAGAAGTCAAGCATGTCTTCAGTCATTTACGCTGGCACATTCTTGTTTTCTACGGTCGGAGTGCGACGCCTTTAACACTCAAAGGCCATTGGGTGAAACCAAATGAATTTTCAGGATATGTTTTTCCAAAACCACAGCAAAAAATGTTGGAAGTTTTTGAAAATAATTTAGCTGACGACAAAGATTAGTAGGCAATCTTAGATTTTATTGCTATAATAATTCTGATGTCGGTGTGATAACACCCAAACAAATGCGAAAAGAGTTTTCGCTGAGGGAAGGGTAGCTATGGGAGTTCCAAAAGAAGGAGAGTTTGTGACGATTAAAAGTTACAAGCACGACGGCAGTTTGCATCGAACGTGGCGTGATACCATGGTATTAAAAACAAGTGAGTGTTCACTGATCGGCTTAAATGACCATACATTGGTCACTGAATCTGATGGCAGGAGATGGGTCACTCGCGAACCAGCAATCGTTTATTTCCATCAAAAATACTGGTTCAACATAATAGCAATGATTCGAGAGAAGGGAGTTTCTTATTATTGTAATCTAGCATCACCTTATGTATTAGATGACGAGGCACTAAAGTATATTGATTATGATTTAGATGTCAAAGTTTTTCCGGATGGCGAGAAACGTCTGTTAGACGTGGATGAATATGAAGCCCATAGTCAGCAAATGCATTACTCTAAAGAAATTGATTATATTCTCAAGGAAAATGTCAAGATCTTAGTGGACTGGATCAACAATGAAAAGGGGCCTTTTTCCCAAGGCTATATTGATATTTGGTATGATCGTTACAAGCAATTGTCGCGAAAGTAGAAAGAAAAGACTGTGCCAAAATAAATTGGTACAGTCTTTTTTGCTGTTTATACTAACGCTAAAATTTTACTAATGGCTTTATAGTTCTTTCTTCATATGCACATGTTCAATTCCAGCATCTTCGAAAATATCTCCGTAAGTAACGTAACCTAATTTTTGATAAAATTTTTCTGCTGATAATTGCGCACCTAATTCGATTGTTTTGAACTGCTGCTGTTTCGCAAACATTTCGGCTTCAGCAATGATTTCAGTTCCAAGATTTTTACCACGATATTCTTTTAAAACAGCCATCCGCTGTAATTTGAAGGTTTGATCATCCAAAGGCAATAGTCTTACAGTCGCTGCAGGTTTCTTATCATCTGTATATAGAACGAAGTGAACGGAATACGCTTCGTTTCCGTCGATTTCTAGATTAGCAGGTACACCTTGCTCTTGGACAAAGACCTTTTGCCGAATGCGAACGGCATCGAGATAGATCTCGCTCATCGTATCTTTAGTAATTAAAATTTTCATAATGACACCTTCCTCAAGGGGATTTTTCTCCACATGATGTATACTATAAACTAAATCTAAAAAAAGGAGTAGACGGATGTTTGAGAAAATTAAAAATTCAAAATTAATGTTCTGGTCGGTAGAGATTTTGATCATCGCGACATTGATTTTAGTTTCATCAAAAATTGATTTTGTTTTTCAACCAATTGGCACGTTTTTTACCACATTGTTTGCACCGATCTTGATCGCTGGCTTTTTATATTATTTATTGAATCCGTTAGTGAACTTATTAATGAAATTAGGTGTCAAACGTCTAGTGGCAATTGCACTGATTTTTATTTTATTGATCGGAATGATCGTAATAATTTTCATGAGTGTCATCCCTAACTTGGTGGAGCAGTTGGTTTCTTTAGCTAAGAATATTCCAGGATTTGTCAGCAATATGCAAAATTGGCTGCAAGAATTAGCGGATAGAGCAACCCGATTCCCACTCTTTAAGGAATTAGATGTTGATAAATATATCAGCAACTTAGATGTTTCAGCGGGAAGTATTATTCAACAATCCTTAACTGGCGTGACAAATGGCTTAGGCTCTGTCATAGGGAAAATCACGACAGTAGTCTTATTATTGATCACGGTACCGTTCATTTTGTTTTATATGTTAAAGGATGGCGAAAAACTAGTACCGAATATTGAGCGACTTTTCCCAGAAAAGCAAAGAGAAAATATCAAAGGACTCTTACAGCAGTTAAATAAGACGTTGTCTGACTACATTAGCGGCCAAGCAATCGAGTGTTTGTTTGTAGGAACTTTTACCTTTTTAGGATATCTGTTGATCGGTGTTGATTATGCCTTTTTATTTGGAGTAATTGCTGGTTTAACGAATTTAATTCCTTATTTAGGACCTTATCTGGGTCTAGCGCCCGCGTTGATCTATACATTTTTTGATTCACCAACCAAGGCTTTGCTTTGTATATTAATCGTACTGGTCGTACAACAAGTTGATGGTAATGTCATCTATCCAAACGTGATTGGAAAATCCTTGAATATTCATCCATTGACGATTATTTTAATTTTATTAGTAGCTGGGAATCTTTCTGGTATATTAGGTGTCTTTTTAGGGGTACCTGTTTATGCCATTTTACGTACTTTAGTTGTTTTTGTGGTTAAGATCTTTAAGCAAAGTAAGCAAGAAGAGCGTGAACAGGAATTTTTAAGCTAGTCGATCGTTCATCATTCGGAAAAGATTGCATAAAAACAAGTGATGTGATACGATTTTATCGTGGCCTTTGTGCCACTTTTTTTACACTTAAAAATAAGGAGCGAATGCAATTATGAATGCTGACCCCGATAGTCAGTCGTTAATCTTACAACTAGGGTTATTAGTAATTTTAACGTTAATCAACGGATTTTTAGCTGCGGCTGAAATTTCGGTGGTGTCGGTCAATAAAAACCGAGTAGAACAAAAGGCGGATGAAGGGAACCCAAAATCAAAAAGATTATTAGAGGTTATTGAAAGTCCGAATAATTTCTTGTCAACGATCCAAGTTGGGATTACTTTAGTTAACATCTTGTCAGGGGCCTCCTTGGCGGATAGCTTGTCTGCTCGCTTGGCGCCTTTATTAGGTGGAAGTGCAATTGCACGGACAGCTTCTGCCGCGATCGTCATGATATTATTGACCTATGTATCGATTGTATTTGGAGAATTATATCCTAAACGAATTGCCATGACCAAGACCGAAGAAGTAGCGCAAGTAACTTCTGGCGTTGTTCGTAAAATCGGAATAGTCACAAAGCCTTTCGTTTGGTTATTAACGGCTTCAACAAACTTATTAGCGAAAATTACACCGATGAAGTTTGATGATGAAGACACGAAAATGACCCGCGACGAAATGCGTTATATGCTAGAAAATGAAGGCGTGCTGGACAACGACGAGATCGAGATGCTGCAAGGTGTTTTCTCTTTAGACACGAAGGTTGCTCGTGAAGTGATGGTTCCTCGAACAGATTCCTTCATGATCGATATCAATGATCCGGTGTTGGAAAGTATTGATGAGATATTGAGTGAAAGCTATTCACGAATTCCAGTGTATGATGATGATAAGGATAAAGTCGTAGGGATCTTACACACGAAAACTTTATTGAAGGCGGCTCGTCAATTCGGATTTGAAAATGTTAATTTGCAGAAGATTTTACAAGAACCGCTATTTGTACCGGAAACAATTTTCATTGATGATTTGTTATACGAGTTGAAGAAAACCCAAAATCAAATGTCGATACTACTAGATGAGTACGGCGGCATGGTTGGATTAGTAACCTTAGAAGATTTGTTAGAAGAAATCGTTGGAGAGATTGATGATGAATCCGACGAAGTTGAAAAACTTTATGAAAAAGTCGGGGACAACGAATACTTGATCAATGGGAAGATGCTGATTGATGAGTTCAATGAAGAGTTTGGTTTGAACTTGCATATGAGCGATGTCGATACGATGGCAGGTTATCTGATCACAGCTTTAGGAACAATTCCTGATCAAGGGGAAAAACTTTCTTTTGATGTCGATGATTTGACTTTGATCTCAGAAGAAATGGAAGGTTCTCGTGTTTTGACATTGCGTGCAATTTTTCACCCGGAAGAACATGAGAATGCTGAACCAGAAGAAGAACGCCGTTTGTTTACCAAAGATTTTGAAGATGATGAGCCTCGGCGCTAAAAACTTTACAATGAATCAGGGCGCAATCCAATGAAGGAGATTGCGCCCTGATTTTTTCTTCGGTTTTTTTAAGAGTAAGGAATAGCCGTCCCTTAAGAATGAGCATTTCAGCTTTCCATCAGAGTAAAATCCATGCTATACTGATTGGGTTGAAATTTGAAAGATAGATGAATGGAGCAATAGAATGAACAATCCTAATTTAAAACAACAAGTTGATAGTCGTCGTACCTTCGCGATCATTTCCCATCCGGATGCTGGTAAAACGACGATCACTGAACAATTATTATTATTCGGCGGGGCAATTCGTCAAGCCGGAACAGTTAAAGGAAAAAAGACTGGAAATTTTGCGAAATCTGACTGGATGGATATTGAAAAGCAACGTGGTATTTCTGTTACCAGTTCTGTTATGCAGTTTGATTTCGATGGAAAACGAGTAAATATTTTAGATACGCCTGGGCATGAGGATTTCTCTGAGGATACTTATCGGACATTAATGGCAGTCGACAGTGCTGTAATGGTGATTGACAGCGCTAAGGGGATCGAGGCACAAACAAAGAAACTTTTCCAAGTTGTAAAACGTCGAGGGATTCCGATCTTTACTTTCATCAATAAGTTGGACCGTGACGGTCGCGAACCATTAGATTTATTAGAAGAGCTAGAAGAATTATTAGATATTGAGTCTTATCCCATGAATTGGCCGATAGGTATGGGAAAGGGCTTAGAAGGAATTTACGATATCTATAACGAAAGAATTGAATTTTATCGCCCTGAACAATATGAAGGGGAACGATTTGTGAAATTGACGGATGGTGAAATCGCTGGAAATCATCCCTTGAAAGAGAAATCAATTTATGAAGATGTAATCAGTGAAGTAGAGTTAGTTCGAGAAGCTGGAGATCAATTCAATCTTGAAAAAATCCAACGAGGAGATCAAACCCCTGTCTTCTTCGGTTCGGCATTAACAAATTTCGGAGTTGAAACATTTTTGGAAACATTCGTTGATCTTGCGCCCAAGCCACACGCACATAAAACAGAAGAGGGAGAAGCCGTCTCTCCTTACGAAGAAGAATTCTCTGGCTTTGTCTTCAAGATTCAAGCGAATATGAATCCGAATCATCGTGATCGGATTGCTTTTGTGCGAGTCTGCTCAGGTACCTTTGAACGTGGTATGGATGTGACACTTGGTCGAACAGGTAAAAAAATGAAATTGAGTAATGTTACTCAATTCATGGCAGATGCTCGTGAAAATGTTGAGGAAGCTGTTGCCGGTGATATCATCGGTGTCTATGATACGGGAAATTATCAAATCGGTGATACTTTATATGAAGGGAAATTGAAAGTAGCATATGAAGAGTTGCCGTCCTTTACACCAGAACTGTTCATGAAAGTCACTGCTAAAAACGTGATGAAACAAAAATCCTTCCATAAAGGTATTTATCAATTGGTTCAAGAAGGTGCGATCCAATTGTACAAGACCTATTTGACCGATGAGTATATTATCGGTGCGGTGGGTCAATTACAGTTTGAAGTCTTCCAACACCGTATGCTAAATGAATACAATGCGGAAGTAGTTATGACACCAATGGGTAACAAAATCGCTCGCTGGATAGATCCAGAACAATTAGACGAACGAATGAGTTCAAGTCGTAATATTTTGGCGAAAGATCGTTTCGATCAACCACTATTCTTATTCGAAAATCAATTTGCGATGCGCTGGTTTGCGGATAAGTATCCTGAGGTAGAGTTGAAGAGCTTGATGTAAAAAGGTTAATAATTGTTGATCATTATTAAAAGGATTAAAAAAATAGTTGAAGCTAAGTTATTTTAGCTTCAACTATTTTTTGTTGATTGACATTTCAATTAAACCAGGCGACTCCAGATAAGAGATGTTCGCGAAATCATAGGTTCCCTTGTCTAGTTTTCTTTTAAAATATTTATGTACGAAATCAACTTCTGATGGCAGGATGTTACGATTATCGTTTTTTAATACAATTTCAGCATGCTTATAAGCATCCGTATAGATTACAGTAGTATTGCCAATTGTATAGACTTTAATCATGTTTGCATCAGTGTTTTCCAGCTGATTATAAACCAATTGCGAATGACTATTGGTCACGTTAATAAGTTTCATCCTGAAACACCTTCTTCCTAAACCTTACTCCATAATGTAATTATATAAGAAAGATTAAGAAAAAAGAAGGATGTTGCTCATTTTAATTAGAATATTTGAAAAATTTGGTAAAAAGAAAAGGATTCTCGTGAGGGAGAATCCTTTTCTTTTAATCTTTATCTTCTTTGGCTAAGCGTTCAGGCTTTGATGTGATTACGATATGATCTTCTTTATCAAGTTTTGCTTTTAAGTCAGTAATCGTCGGATGATCTAAATAGAATTCGGCGATTCCATCCTCAATATTTTCTTGAATCGTTCGACGTAATGGACGAGCCCCCATTGCAGGATCATAGCCAAGGTCAACTAGTTTTTCTTTGACATTATCTGGAACATCAATGTGAAGTTTTTGCGAAGCCAACATTTCGTTGACGTCATCCAGCATAAGCGAAACGATTTTCATTAAGTTTTCTTTTGACAGCGAGCTGAACTCAATAATACCGTCAAAACGGTTTAAGAATTCAGGAGCAAAGAAGTCTTTTAATTGACCCAAAACAGAGCGGGTAGTTCCTTCTCTAGCAGCTCCGAAACCGACGTTGGCTTCGATCTTGCCAGTTCCAGCGTTACTAGTCATGATAATAATCGTGTCCTTGAAGCTGACTGTTCGACCTTGAGAATCAGTCAAACGTCCATCATCAAGAATTTGCAAGAACATATGAAGTACATCTGGATGAGCCTTTTCTATTTCATCTAGTAAAATCAAACTGTAAGGATGACGACGAACTTGCTCAGTCAATTGTCCAGCTTCTTCGTATCCAACATAACCTGGAGGAGAACCGATCAATTTAGAGACACTGTGTTTTTCCATATATTCACTCATGTCAAAGCGAATCATGGAATCACTAGAGCCAAATAATTCTTCAGCTAATTGACGAGCTAGCTCAGTTTTACCAACACCAGTAGGTCCAACGAATAGGAAAGAACCGATAGGACGATTTTTCTTATTTAAACCGACACGATTACGCCGAATAGCTTTGGCTACTTTATCGACTGCTTCATCTTGTCCAATGACGTGTTGTTTCAAGTCGACGGCAAGATTTTTCAATTGTGTTTGTTCTTTTTCTTTTAGTTCGCCCACCGGAATGCCAGTCCGTTTTTCAACGATCTGCTCCATGTCTTTTTCAGAAATAACCGGAGTTTCTTCATCCGTCAATTGACGATCTTTCATTTTCTGTAACTTATTGATTTGATCACGGTAGTAAGCGGCTTTTTCAAAATCTTCTTCTTGAGAAGCTTGTGATTTTTGTTGTTCAGCTTCCGCTAATTTTTTGTCGATTGTTTTTGGATCGACGATTTGAATCGTTAAGTTTTTCTTCGAACCTGTTTCATCTAATAAGTCGATGGCTTTATCAGGTAAGAAGCGATCTTGGATGTAGCGATTTGATAATTCAGCAGCAGCTTTGATTGCGTCCTCTGTATATTTCACGTGATGATAATCTTCATAACGTGGTTGTAGTCCCTTCAAGATTTCGATGGTTTCTTGAACAGAAGGCTCTTCGACACGAACTGGCTGCATCCGGCGTTCTAACGCCGCGTCTTTTTCGATGATCCGGTATTCGTTTAATGTGGTGGCTCCAACCATTTGCAGTTCACCACGAGCTAAAGCAGGTTTTAGGATATTACCAGCGTCCATGTTGCCATCTCCGGCAGCACCAGCACCGACAATTTCATGTACTTCATCGATGAAGAGGATAATGTTTTCAGCTTGACGAATTTCTTCGATCAATTTTTGCATCCGTTCTTCAAATTGGCCACGGATTCCAGTACCTTGGACAAGGGAAGCAACATCTAAACGGATGACATCCTTATCCATTAATTTTTGCGGAACATCTCCATCAACGATTTTTTGAGCTAACCCTTCGACGACTGCTGTTTTACCAACTCCGGGTTCCCCGATAAGCACCGGATTGTTTTTGGTCCGGCGATTTAAAATCTCGATGACCCGCTGAATTTCATCGTCTCGTCCCACGACTGGATCAATGTTTCCTTCACGAGCCAATCCTGTGATATTGATTCCATATTCACCTAATAGGCCACCACCATTATTACGGGGTGGTTGATTGTTAATACCATTTCCGCCACCAAATTGGGTTGGTGGTGTTTGATCTGCAGCTCCTTGACGTTGTTGCATTTGTTGGGACATCGAGCGGAACAAATCATCTAAACTTCCAAAACCAAAAGGATCATTTCCTGCCATTTGCGGCGCACCTCCAGCTTGATTCTTCAATTTTTGATAGCAATTTTGACAATAATCTAATTGCTTTCGTTGACCATTGACATTTGCGTATAAATGAATCGTTGCTTCATTTTCATGACAATTTTGGCAAAGCATTTTTTTCACCCTTTCAACAGTTAATTGTTTCTTCTATTGTACATCGAGTAAGCGAATCTCGTAAAAAGATACGCTGGCCAGTTGTTTGACTTTCACTGACCTTAAGAATAATTATAGCGAGAATTTCAATAAATGCAAACAGTTTGTTTTATTTTTTAGCAGATGAGGATACAGAGTGCTAAAAAGAAGGTTGGGTTACTTTCTTTTTATACACAGTTGTTATGTAAAAAAGATGAAAACAAGAATAATAAGGGTTTCAACAGTTAATCAAGATATTTTAAGAAAGGGCATACAATTTGCTGGAATAAATCGATTAAAATTGTTGTATCCACCGCAAAAAAATGGTAATCTAAGAAAATGAAGGGCTCAAAATGATGGATGTTATCATTAAAGCCCTAACATAAAAAAACATTTTTTTTTATAAAGGAGAACGGTCAATATGGAAAAAAAAGATTTTCACGTAGTAGCAGAAACAGGGATTCATGCACGTCCCGCAACTTTATTGGTGCAAGCTGCAAGCAAATTTAACTCTGATATTAACTTAGAGTATAAAGGAAAATCAGTTAACCTTAAATCAATCATGGGAGTTATGTCTCTAGGTGTTGGCCAAGGCTCTGACGTGACTATCTCTGCTGAAGGTGCTGACGAAAAAGAAGCAATGGAAGCAATTGTAGAAACAATGAAGAAAGAAGGATTATCTGAATAATGGTTGAATTACTAAAAGGTATTGCCGCAAGTGACGGGGTTGCCGTTGCGAAAGCTTATCTGCTAGTACAACCGGATTTATCTTTCAAACAAAATAATGTAGAAGACACTGCTGCCGAAGAAAAGCGTTTAGACGACGCTTTGGCGGCTTCTTCTGCTGAATTAGGAAAAATTCGGGATAAAGCAGCAAAAAGCTTAGGTGAAGAAGAAGCACAAGTTTTTGATGCTCATTTAATGGTTCTTTCAGATCCAGAAATGATTGGTCAAATCAAACAACATATTCAAGATAATAAAGTGAATGCTGAAAGCTCACTTAAAGAAGTTACTGATATGTATATTGGCATGTTCGAGGCAATGGATGATAACGCTTATATGCAAGAACGTGCAGCAGATATTCGCGACGTAACAAAACGTGTTATGGCGCATTTATTAGGAGTATCTTTACCAGATCCATCAATGATTGACGAAGAAGTTATCGTTGTAGCGCATGACTTGACGCCAAGTGATACTGCGCAACTAGATAAAAATTTCGTTAAAGCCTTTGTTACTGATATCGGCGGACGTACGTCTCACTCAGCAATCATGGCTCGTTCATTAGAAATCCCAGCGATTGTTGGTACGAAAGAAATCACTTCTAAAGTAAAAGAAGGCGATGTACTGGCAGTTAACGGAATCATCGGTGAAACGATCGTTAACCCAACTGACGAACAAGCGGCTGAATACAAAAAGGCCGGCGAAGCTTACGCAACGCAAAAAGCAGAATGGGAAAAATTAAAAGATGCTGAAACAGTTACAGCTGATGGCAAGCATTTTGAATTAGCAGCAAACATCGGTACACCAAAAGATCTTGAAGGTGTTCATAATAATGGCGCTGAAGCGATCGGCTTGTACCGTACTGAATTCTTATACATGGACTCTTCAGATTTCCCAACAGAAGACGATCAATTTGAAGCTTATAAAGCCGTTTTAGAAGGCATAGGCGACAAACCAGTCGTTGTTCGTACAATGGATATCGGTGGAGACAAAGAATTACCTTACTTGACTTTACCTCACGAAATGAATCCATTCTTGGGTTACCGTGCTTTGCGTATTAGTTTATCTGAACTTGGCGATGACATGTTCCGTACACAATTACGTGCATTGTTACGTGCTTCTGTTCACGGTAACTTGCGCATCATGTTCCCAATGGTGGCGACATTAAAAGAATTCCGTGCAGCGAAGAAAATGTTCAACGAAGAAAAAGAAAAATTGGTTAAAGAAGGCGTGAAGGTTTCTGACACGATTCAAGTCGGAATCATGATCGAAATTCCAGCTGCAGCTGTATTAGCTGACAAGTTTGCCAAAGAAGTTGATTTCTTCAGTATCGGAACAAATGACTTAATTCAATACACAATGGCAGCTGACCGTATGAACGAACGCGTTTCTTACCTGTACCAACCATATAACCCATCAATTTTACGCTTGATTAAAAACGTGATTGATGCAGCGCACGCTGAAGGTAAATGGGCTGGTATGTGCGGCGAAATGGCCGGCGATCAAACTGCTGTACCATTGTTGATGGGTATGGGATTAGATGAGTTCTCTATGAGTGCGACATCTGTTCTTAGAACTCGTAGCTTAATGAAACGTCTAACAACGACTAAGATGGCTGAACTAGCTGAAAAAGCGTTGAAAGAATGCGACACAATGGAAGAAGTTCAAGAATTAGTAGAAGAATACGTAAAATAAGATGTATTGTTCAAACCGTTGTCTTTTTAAAGGCAACGGTTTTTTTATATCTTAATGAGTGAAACTAACGCTTTTATTTTAAAATCAGACTATAGGTTGAGAAAAAGCTTAAGGGCTTATGATATAATTGATTTGTTTTAGAAGAATGCTAGATTCTGTAATTTTTTAGGCTAGCAAGATCAGCTAACAAGGTACAACTGAACATAAAAATTAATCTCTTGAAGATTTATTTTATTAGAATATAAAAGGAGGCGCTTATGAAAATACTATTATATTTTGAAGGTCAGAGTGTTATTGGTAAATCTGGCATTGGAAGGGCGCTGAGTCATCAAAAAAGAGCGCTAAGTTCTATGGGTATTGATTATACGTTAGATCCGAAAGCGACTGATTATGATATATTACATATTAATACTTATGGTCCCAAGAGTTTGCAGCTAGTTATGAAAGCAAAACGGCTTGGAAAAAAAGTGATTTTTCATGCGCATTCAACTGAAGAGGATTTTCGAAATTCATTTGTCGGGTCCAATCAGCTTGCTCCATTGTTCAAGAAATGGCTTGTTACTTTGTATCAGCAGGCTGATCATTTGATTACACCGACACCTTATTCTAAAAAATTGTTGCGCGGGTACAGTTTGACGCAACCAATCGCAGCTATTTCCAATGGAATTGATTTAAAAAAATATTATCCAGATAAACATAAAGAAGCCGCTTTTCGTAACTACTTTAACTTAACGGAGACACAAAAAGTTGTGATTTGTGTGGGTCTGTTCTTTGAACGTAAAGGGATTTTAGATTTTGTTGAGATCGCCAAAAAAATGCCTGAATACACGTTTATTTGGTTCGGTGATGTACCAATGATTTCGATACCAATGAATATTCGTCATGTTGTAAAAAAGGATCATCCTGATAACGTCATTTTTCCTGGCTATATCGCTGGGGATTTGATTGAGGGCGCCTATTCGGAAGCGGACTTATTCTTCTTTCCTTCTTATGAAGAAACAGAAGGGATCGTTGTGTTGGAGGCTTTAGCCAGTCAGCAACAAGTATTATTAAGAGATATCCCTGTCTACGATGACTGGATGAAGGATCGGGAAAATTGCTACATGGGTAGCGACAATCGTGAATTTGAACAATTGATTCGTCAATTAGTTAACCATCGTTTGCCAAATCTTTCCATGAATGGTTTTAGGACGGCACAAGAAAAGAGTATTACACAAATTGGTGAAGAATTAAAATCTGTATATCACGCGGTTTTAGAACTACCGTATGATCATCAGGTCTATGCAAGGCTTACAAAATAGTTTGGAGGAGCGGACGTGCGGATCGGTTTTTTTACAGACACTTATTTTCCCCAAGTCAGTGGGGTAGCAACATCAATTAGAACACTAAAAAATGAACTAGAAAAGCAGGGCCATGAAGTTTATATTTTTACAACGACTGATCCTGATGCGGATGAATTCGAAAAGGATATCGTACGGATGCCAAGTGTTCCCTTCATTTCCTTTACTGATCGACGAATCGTCGTACGTGGTCTTTGGTTTGCTTATCAAATCGCTAAGGAATTAGAATTGGAAATTATTCATACGCATACGGAGTTTGGTACTGGTTTTTTAGGGAAAATGGTCGCTAATCGCTTGCGTATCCCGGTCATTCATACTTACCATACTATGTATGAAGACTATCTTCACTATATTGCGAATGGTAAGGTGGTAAGGCCAACACATGTAAAACACTTCATTAAAATGTTTGTTAATCATTCAACGGGTGTCGTTTGTCCAAGTGGACGTGTGGTTGATACATTAAAACGTTACGAAGTTGATGTTCCTATGCGAATTATACCGACTGGAATTGACGTCGCTAGATTTGTTCGATCAGATATCACGAAAGAGGATACAGATCGTCTTCGAGAGAAATTAGGGATTCAAGAAGATGAGCTGATGATTCTCTCACTGAGTAGGATTTCTTACGAAAAAAATATTCATATCATTGTTCAACAGTTTCCAGAGATTTTAATGAGTTTACCTAACGCGCGACTGGTTATTGTCGGGAAAGGACCTTATCGTGAGGATTTGGAGGAACTGACCCGCGATTTAGGAATTACTGACTATGTTCAGTTTACTGGGGAGGTTCCTCATGAAGAAGTTGCCTATTATTATCGTGCCGCAGACTACTTTGTCAGTGCATCAACTTCGGAGACACAAGGATTGACCTATGCTGAAGCGATTGCCTCAGGCACACAGTGTATCGTGGAAGGCAATGACTATTTAAATCAATTATTGAATGATGAGTCTTTGGGGATTACTTTTGAGCAGGATGAAGATTTTAGTGAAAGCTTTATCAGGTATGTTCAGCAACAGATTTCTGTCGATCCCGCAGTTCAACGAAATAAGCTAATTGAAATTTCAGCGGAGCGATTCGGTAACGAGATACTCAAGTTCTATCAAGAAATGATTGCTTATTACGCTGAAAATCACACAGAAGAAAAATTGCCTACTCGGACAGTGCAAAAAATGCGAGTTAGAATTAATTCTCTTAGAAACAACGAAGATAAATAAAGCTCAAATCCATCTCTTCATGTATACTAGAGATGGATTATTTTTATTATGGAGGTTAATAACATGAAAATAGGTTTTATCGGTACTGGTGTAATGGGAAAATCGATTGTTGAGCATTTTCTAGCAGCTGGCCATGAAGTTGCGGTATTTAATCGTACGAAGAGCAAGACTGATGAATTAGTTGCGAAGGGAGCGGTGTGGCAAGATACGCCAGCAGAAGTTACTGTTGTCAGCGAAATAATTTTTTCAATGGTAGGCTACCCTAGTGATGTGGAAGAAATCTATTATGGTTCAAAAGGGATTTTCTCAGTAGATGTTACAAAAAAAATCTTTATTGATTTAACCACCTCTACTCCTACATTGGCTGAAAAGATTTATCAAACGGCTAAAGAAAAAGGCGCGTCTTCATTAGATGCACCAGTTTCTGGGGGTGACTTGGGGGCTCAGAATGGGACTTTAACAATCATGGTAGGCGGTGATCAGACTGCGTATGATCAAGTGATTCTGCTTTTTGATATCATGGGGAAAAGCTATTCTCTTCAAGGCTCAGCCGGAGCGGGACAGCATACGAAGATGGCGAATCAAATCATGATCGCTGGAACAATGACAGGTATGACGGAGATGTTGGTATATGCTAAAGCGGCTAACTTATCTATCGAAAAAGTTTTGGAAACACTAAGTGGTGGAGCAGCTCAAAACTGGTCAATGACAAATTATGCGCCTCGCATTTTAAAGGAAGATTATTCGCCAGGATTTTTCGTCAAACATTTTATTAAAGATTTAAAAATTGCTTTAGATGAAGCAGAAAAAATGCAATTAAATCTGCCTGCTACGAAATTAGCTACTGAATTATATGAACGTTTAGCTGATCAAGGATTCGAGAACGATGGGACGCAAGCGCTAATTAAATTATGGTGGACAAAATCTTAAGTTAGATTTAGCAAAAAAAACATAAATTTATTGATGAAAATCAATGCAAGATACGGTTGGATTTGATACAATAAGACAGAATTGAGAAGAAGGGGGGCACCTAGATGAAACATTCACAATTAGTTGCCATTATTAAACGCTTAGAAGCAATGACTGAATCGACTGATAATGAAGTACAAGTACGTCGTTTTGAAAAAGAGGGCGTAGAAAAATGTACTGTAACTTATGATAATACGACAGAAACATTTGAGCTGACTGAAAGCGACAGCAAACAATCTTATCAATTTGATAACATCGATATTGTTGCGATGGAAATTTATGATTTGATTCAATAAAACGGGGAAACCCGTTTTTTTTGTACACATTTTTCTTGTTTATCCAATAGAAAAAGAGTGCGTTTTTCAAACTAATAGTTGAATTGTTCGCTTTTTCAGTAGAGAGCCTTTCCTTTAGAATAAAGGGTTTTCAGATAATTTTTGATTATAATTTTATGAGGAATTCCTATTTTTAACGCCAACTCAGGACAAATCTTTTGAACTTATTAAGCTTTAGTCAGAAGATATTATGAGGGGGTAATAATATGTTAGACAAAGAAGTATATAATCAACTATTTAAACCATCTTTTTCCAAAAAAACACAAGTTACTTTTTGGGACGGATCTGTTAAGGAGTATGGGGATTCTGAGGGTGAGATCATCTTCAAGATTATTTTTAATGAGAAGATTCCTGTCAAAGAATTAATGAACAACGCTTCTTTAGCGCTGGGTGAAGCGTATATGGAAAAGAAAATAGAGATTGAGGGCAATTTGCAGGCTTTGATTTACGATGTTTATAATCAAGCAAATGGTTTTTTCCATAATACCAATTTTAAAAAATGGATGCCAAAAGAAAAGCATACGAAAAAACAATCGGCTCATGATATTCACAGCCATTATGATTTAGGTAATGATTTTTATGAGATGTGGCTTGATCGAACGTTGACTTATTCTTGTGCTTATTTCGAGAAGCCAACGGATACCTTGGAACAGGCGCAGATTAATAAGGTTCATCACATCTTGAATAAATTATTTATTCAGCCGGGAGATACATTGTTAGATATTGGCTGCGGTTGGGGAACCTTGATACTAACAGCGGCAAAAGAATATAAAGTTAAGGCTAAAGGGATTACACTAAGTGAAGAGCAATATCAACATATTCAAACGATTATTGCTGAAGAACAGTTAGAAGATACTGTTTCAGTAGAACTTATGGATTACCGTGATTTAGCTGGAACTTTCGATCATATTACAAGTGTCGGTATGTTTGAACACGTCGGTGCAGAAAACCTGAAAGAATATTTCAAAGTGGTGGAAAAACACTTGGCACCAAATGGTACGGCTTTAATCCATGGAATCAGTCGGCAACAAGGCGGTGCGAAAAATGCGTGGATTAATCAGTACATTTTCCCAGGTGGCTATATTCCAGGTGTGACAGAGTTAGTTGAACACATTACCGAAAATGATTTGCAATTGATTGATCTTGAAAGCTTGCGTCGCGATTACCAATTGACCTTAGAACACTGGACGAAAAATTTTCATCAAGCTGCTGATAAAGTTATTGAACAAAAGGATGAAGTTTTCTATCGAATGTGGGACTTATATCTACAAGCCTGTGCAGCATCATTTCAGGCTAGCAATATCGATGTCATTCAATATCTGTTGGTTCATCCAAACAATAATACGATTCCGATGCATCGGAATGTTTAAGAAGCGGATATCTGCTTCTTTTTCTTTTGTCATCAATTAATTGCTTTGACGACCAAAGTAATTTTCAACAATAAACACTTATCTGGATTTGACGATAATCATTAATTTTTGGTTAATTGAAAAAATCTTGTTGCATTCAGAAAAAAAATGAGATATAGTTTGAACATCAAATGATTTGATAATCAAACTAATTAGGTGAGGATATGGAAAGAAACTGGGAAGAATTAAATACCTATTTAGTTTCAATTTTCAACGATGTTTTATCGATTGAAGAAAACGAACTAAAAAAATCACAATTCAGCGATTTGACGATTACAGAGATGCACACCATCGATGCAATCGGCATGTATAAGAAAAAGACGACAACTGAAGTTGCTAGAGAATTATTAGTAACTGTCGGAACGCTTACGACATCAATCAATCGCTTAGTGAAAAAGGGCTATGTAGAACGAATTCGCAGCGAAGATGATCGCCGTGTAGTCAAATTAGGTTTGACGAAAAAAGGTCGACTCGTTTTTCGGATTCATCAACATTTTCATCATGAAATGGTCAAAAGCGCCATTAAAGATTTGGATGAGGATGAGCAAGAGGTTTTCTTAAAAACGCTAGTGAATCTATATAGTTACTTAGAGGAGATCAAATGAGTATGAGCTTCGGAAGAATAACGGCAACAGCCCGTTACCTACCTGAGAAAGTCGTGACGAATGATGACTTGGCTGAGTGGATGGATACTTCAGATGAATGGATTCAATCACGGACTGGAATCAAACAGCGTCACGTGGCAGAAACCGAAAATACTTCGGATATGTGTGCGCAGGTAGCAAAAAAATTGATCGATAAATCGGGGATTGATCCTCTAGATTTAGATTTCATTATCGTTGCAACAATGTCGCCTGATTACACTTCGCCTTCTGTAGCTTGTCAAGTACAAGGAGCAGTCGGTGCGAAACAAGCGATGGCCTTTGACGTAGCAGCTGCTTGTGCAGGATTTGTCTATGCGTTGGCAACAGCTGAAAATTTCATGCGTGGTGGAATGCAGCGTGGAATTGTGATAGGCGGCGAGAAAACTTCTAAGTTATTGGATTGGCAGGATCGTTCTTCGGCAGTTCTTTTCGGGGATGGAGCAGCTGGTGTCTTGTTAGAAGCAAATGAAAAAGCTTCTATTATAAAACAAATGCTGCGAGCAGATGGTGAACGTGCCAATGCATTGACCTCTGGCTTCCGGAAAAACAGTAATATCTTTCATGAAGGAATAGAAACTAGTACGGCTTTAGCAATGGATGGTCGCGGAATCTGGAACTTCGCCTTAAATGATGTAACAAAAAGTTTGAAAGAATTTATTGGTGACGAGTCAGTCGAGTATTATCTGCTGCACCAAGCCAATAAGCGAATCATTGAAAAAATTGCTCGTAAGATGAACGAGCCAATTGAGAAGTTTCCTATGAATCTGATGAATTATGGGAACACTTCGGCCGCGAGTATTCCGATCTTACTGGATGAACTCGTTGAAGCAAATGTTCTATCATTAAATAGCGAACAAACAGTGGTATTGACAGGCTATGGCGGTGGATTAGCGTGGGGAAACCTGCTGATTCAGCTGTAAGCTTGTTAAAAATATAAAATTAAAACTTAACATTATCGGAGGAAACAACTTATGACATTCGAAAAAATTCAAGACATCATCGTAGAAGAACTAGGGGTAGAAAAAGAGGAAGTTAAATTAGAAACAAACATCCAAGAAGATTTAGAAGCGGATAGCTTGGATCTATTCCAAATCATTAACGAAATCGAAGACGAGTTTGATGTGAAGATCGAAACAGAAGACGGCATCACAACAGTTAAAGATTTAGTTGAATATGTTGAAAAACAACAAAACGCTTAATTAATAAAATTTCGGGAAAAGGCTAGGCGTAAGGCCTGGCCTTTCCTGCTATTAGGAGACGATCATGAAAACAGCATTCTTGTTCAGCGGGCAGGGCGCACAATATGTTGGAATGGGCAAAGAATTATACCAGCAGGAAAAAATTGTGAAGGAAACATTTGAAGAAGCCAGTGATTTACTTGGTTTTTCAATGGAGGACTTATGTTTTACAGAGAACGACCAGCTTTATGAAACGAAATATACGCAACCAGCAATTTTAACAGTCAGTACCGCTTTTTTGCGTGTGCTTACAGCGAAAGGTTTTCAAGCAGATGCACTAGCAGGTTTAAGCTTGGGAGAATATACAGCACTAGTTGCCTCTGGAGCGTTGACATTTAACGATGCCGTAAAGCTTGTACACCGACGAGGGACATTTATGAGTGAGGCGGCTCCGACAGGCAGTGGGAAAATGGTAGCAGTCATGAATACGGCGGCAGAAGTGATTGAAGACTG
Organism: Enterococcus raffinosus; assembly: GCF_018917525.1. Classification (GTDB taxonomy): domain Bacteria; phylum Bacillota; class Bacilli; order Lactobacillales; family Enterococcaceae; genus Enterococcus_A; species Enterococcus_A raffinosus_A. The sequence goes on from NZ_JAHLOS010000023.1 coordinate 42,685, forward strand.
CTGTAAGCAAGCGTCAGCTTTAGGCATTGTTTCACCAGCGAACTATAATACTCCGCAACAAATTGTAATTGGCGGTGAAGTAGCCGCAGTTGAAAAAGCGGAAGAATTATTGCAAGCTGCTGGAACAAAACGCATGATTCCTCTGAATGTCAGTGGACCATTCCATACGGCATTGTTGGAGCCTGCTAGCAAACGTTTAAATGAGGAATTGCTATCAGTCGCATTTAGTGAAATGCACATTCCAGTAATTTCTAACACGACTGCTGAGATCATGCCACAAGCTGAAATCGTGCCATTACTGACCAAACAAGTGATGTCTCCGGTTCGTTTTAGCGATAGTGTCCTGAAGTTGAAGGAATTAGGGATTTCACAGTTGATCGAGATTGGACCAGGCAAGACATTAACTGGATTTATCAAAAAAATCGATCGTTCATTAGCTACTAGTCGCGTAGAAGATAAGAAGACATTAGAAGAAACCATCATTTTTTTAGGAGGTTCGAATGGAACTAACGAATAAAACAGTTTTCATTACTGGAAGCAGCCGCGGTATTGGTTGGGGAATAGCAAAAGCCTTTGCAAAAGCTGGTGCTAATATTGTCTTAAACGGTAGAAAAAAAATCCCAACTGACAAAATCGCAGAGATTGAGTCGTATGGCGTGAAATGTACAAGTATCTGTGGCGATATCAGCTCATTTGATGAAGCTGGGAAAATGATCAAACAATGCGAAGAATCTTTAGACTCGATCGACATTCTGATCAACAATGCAGGAATTACTAAGGACCAATTGCTTTTACGAATGAAGCCAGAAGATTTCGATGCGGTTATGGATATCAATTTGAAGGGAACCTTCAACATGACCCAGCAAGTTTTGAAAAAAATGATGAAAAAACGTGCTGGCGTGATCATTAATCTTTCCAGTGTCGTAGGCCTGATTGGAAATGTTGGTCAAAGCAACTATGCGGCCAGCAAGGCTGGTGTAATTGGCTTTACTAAAGCTGTTGCCAGAGAGGTTGCGCCACGAGGAATTACCTGTAATGCAATTGCTCCTGGTTTTATCAAAACAGACATGACAGATGAACTAAACGATAAAGTTAAGGAACAAATGGAAGGGCAAATTCCGCTGAAAAGTTTTGGCAGCGTGGAGGATGTAGCAAATGCCGCGTTGTTCTTAGCTCAAAATAATTATATCACCGGTCAAGTTTTGAACGTTGATGGCGGAATGGTCATGTAAAGAAAGGACGGAAAAATATGAATCGTGTCGTAATTACAGGCTTTGGTGTTGCCTCACCAATTGGAAACGATGAAGAAACATTTTTAAAGAATTTAAAAGAAGGAAATCACGGCTTTGGTCCGATCACGCGTTTTGATGCCAGCGAAACTGGTATTAGCGTTGCGGCGGAAGTCAAAGATTTCCCTTTGGAAAAATATTTTGTTAAAAAAGATACCAAACGGATGGAAACTTACTCGCTGTATGCCATTTATTCTGCAATGGAAGCATTAGAGATGAGCGGTATCAACACAGAAGAGGAAGACATGGAGCGCTTTGGCGTGATGATCGGATCTGGTGTCGGCGGTTTAGGTACTATCCAAGATCAAGTTATAAAAATGGATAAAAAAGGTCCAGCGCGCGTATCACCAATGTTTGTGCCGTTAGCTATTGTAAATATGGCAGCTGGAAATGTTGCTTTGCGTATTGGCGCAAAAGGTATTTGTACAAGTACGGTAACAGCTTGTGCCAGCGGAACGCACTCAATTGGTGAAGCTTTCCGTAACATCAAACATGGGTACTCAGATGTTATCATTGCTGGTGGAGCAGAATCTTGTATCAATAAGATTGGTATTTCTGGTTTTGCGGCGTTGACTGCACTTAGTACTTCAGAAGATCCAGCTCGCGCATCTATTCCATTTGATACGGATCGTAATGGATTTGTTATGGGTGAAGGTGCTGGCGTCTTAGTCTTAGAGTCTTTAGAGCATGCACAAAAACGCGGAGCAAACATTTTAGGTGAAATCGTTGGATATGGTGCGACTTGTGATGCTTACCATATGACTGCCCCATCACCAGATGGCGAGGGAGCAGCTAGAGCGATCAAAGAAGCAGTAAAAGAAGCAGGCATTCAACCTGAAGATGTAAATTACGTGAATGCTCACGGAACCAGTACGCAAGCCAATGATAAGGCCGAAAGTAAAGCAATCGAAGCGGCATTGACTAAAAATGCGTATGTCAGCAGTACGAAATCTTTAACTGGCCATTTATTAGGCGGTGCTGGTGGAGTAGAGGCAGTAGCATCACTGATGGCGTTACAACACCAATTTATTCCGCCAACTGCGAATATCCAAGAAGTAGATCTAGAAATCAAAGCAAATGTTGTTGTGAATGAAGCAAAAGAAACACCAGTTAATTACGCTGTAAGTAATTCTCTAGGTTTTGGCGGTCACAACGCTGTGATCTGTTTGAAACGCTGGGAGGCATAACAATGGAAATCAACGAAGTCAAAGAACTGTTGAATCAATTTAACGATTCGAACCTCACTGAATTTGATTTACGCGAGGGCAGTTTTGAATTATATATGAATAAAAATCAAACAAGTCGTCAAACTGCGGCACCTATACAAACGGAACAATCCGTGGAAGTGCCAGTCGCTGCAGCAACTCCAACTAGTTCGACAACGGCTGAACCGGAAGTAGAACCAACTGTGACAAAAGGAGATGGTCAAGTCATCACTTCACCAATCGTTGGGATTGTTTACTTGCAGCCATCACCAGAACAAGCGGCATATAAATCAGTCGGAGATGCAGTGAAGCAAGGCGAAACAGTCTGCATCATTGAAGCGATGAAACTATTGAATGAAATCACGAGTGATTTTGACGGTACCATCACTGAGATTTTGGTAGAAAATGAAGACGTTGTTGAATACGGCCAACCATTATTTCGAATTGGCTAAATAGGAGGATTTAAAATGTTAACAATTGAAGAAATCAAAGAAATCATCCCGCATCGCTATCCAATGTTGTTGATCGATCGCGTGGAAGAATTAGAAGCAGGAAAAAGCATCAAAGCGAAGAAAAATGTTTCTGTTAATGAACCATTCTTCCAAGGACATTTCCCTCACGAACCAGTGATGCCTGGTGTATTAATCGTCGAAGCAATGGCTCAAGCAGGTGCCGTCGCTTTATTGTCGATGGATGAGTTCAAAGGTAAAACAGCTTATTTTGGCGGAATCGATAAGGCGAAATTCCGTAAGAAAGTCGTTCCAGGAGATACTTTAGTTTTAGAAGTAGAATTAACAAAAGTTCGTTCTTCAGCAGGTTGCGGAAAAGGCATCGCTTATGTCGATGGTAAAAAAGTAGCCGAAGCAGAATTGACTTTTATGATTGGATAGATGTCTATGTTTTCAAAAATTTTGATCGCCAATCGCGGCGAAATTGCTGTACGAATAATCCGTGCCTGTCGTGAATTAGGAATTCAGACAGTTGCGGTTTATTCTGAGGCAGATAAAGAAGCGTTGCATACGGAGATGGCGGATGAAGCGATTTGTATCGGTCCGGCTCGTTCAAGTGAATCCTATTTGAATATGCAGGAAATTTTAAGTGCGGCGATTGTGACGAATGCTGAAGCGATCCATCCCGGCTTTGGTTTTCTATCAGAAAATAGTTTGTTTGCGACGATGTGCGCAGAATGCAATATTAAATTTATAGGACCTAGTGAAAAAACGATTGACGCCATGGGGAATAAAATCCATGCGCGACAGTTAATGAAAGAAGCCGGTGTTCCGGTAATTCCTGGTAGTGATGGTGCGATCGATACCTTAGAAGAAGCTGAAAAGCTTGCCGACAAAATCGGTTATCCGGTCATGTTAAAGGCCGCTGCTGGCGGTGGCGGAAAAGGTATTCGTAAGGTTCCAAAAAAAAGTGAACTAGAAAAGCATTTCCTATCAGCAAAATCAGAGGCGAAAGCAGCTTTTGGCGATGACGCCATGTACATGGAAAAAATCATTTATCCAGCACGTCATATCGAAGTGCAGATCCTTGGTGATCAGCAGGGTGATGTGATCCATCTTGGTGAACGGGATTGCTCATTACAACGGAACAATCAAAAGGTTTTAGAAGAAGCGCCTTCTGTGGTGATTGGCGAAGAGAATCGTAAGATGCTTGGAGACATTGCCGTTAAAGCAGGGAAGGCTGTAAATTACGAAAGTGCCGGAACGATTGAGTTTTTACGCGATGAAGATGGAAGCTTCTACTTTATGGAGATGAATACGCGTATCCAAGTCGAGCATCCCATCACAGAAATGATCACAGGAATTGATATTGTCAAAAAGCAAATCAAGATTGCCGCTGGTGAACCTTTGGGTCTAAAACAATCAGATGTGAAATTCAAAGGCCATTCTATCGAGTGTCGAATCAATGCTGAAAATCCAGCATTCAACTTCGCGCCTTCTCCAGGAAAGATCAAAACGCTGCTATTACCTAGCGGTGGGTTAGGACTGCGCGTAGATAGTGCGATGTACAGCGGGGTGACAATCCCGCCATATTATGATTCAATGATTGCAAAGATCATCGTTCATGGAGAAGATCGCTTTGATGCTTTGATGAAGATGCAAAGAGCCCTAGGTGAATTTGTGTCAGATGGTGTGATCACAAATGTTGAGTTTCAAATGGATCTGATCAGTCATCCAAGCGTTCTCTTTGGGGATTATGATACAAGCTTCTTACAAAAAACATTTTTACCTGAGTGGCAACAAAGCGAGTAGGAGGAATTTAGGTGGGCCTTTTTAATAAGAAAAAAAACTACATTCGGATCAATCCTAATCGCGACAGTGCACCGACGACGAAGCCAACTGTGCCTGACGATATGTGGGCGAAATGTCCAAATTGTAAACGAACACTCTATAAAAAAGAGATGGGTGCCGAAAAGGTTTGTCCGCATTGCGGATATAGCTTCCGTATCAGCGCTTGGGAACGATTGGCGCTGACGATCGATGAAAAAAGTTTTATCGATTGGGACAATGATTTAGCTCAAAAAAATCCGATTGATTTTCCTGATTATTTGGCTAAAATCGATAAAATGAAAGAAACAACCGGGTTGGATGAAGCTGTTATAACAGGTAAGGCGACCATCAATGATCAAACTGTCGCAATTGGTGTAATGGATGCCAACTTTATCATGGGAAGCATGGGAACCGTGGTAGGTGAAAAAATCACACGGCTCTTTGAAAAAGCAGTTGTTGAAGAATTACCAGTCGTGCTTTTTACGGCCTCTGGTGGTGCTCGAATGCAGGAAGGAATTTTTTCTTTAATGCAAATGGTTAAAATTTCTGCGGCGGTAAAGCGTCATAGTAATGCTGGCTTGCTTTATATTACCGTTCTTACTGATCCGACCACTGGTGGTGTCACAGCCAGTTTCGCGATGGAAGGCGATATTATTTTAGCTGAACCACAAACTTTAGTCGGGTTTGCCGGCCGACGGGTGATCGAACAAACGATTCGTCAACAGCTGCCGGATGATTTCCAAAAAGCGGAATTTCTTTTACAGCATGGATTTATAGATCAAATCGTTCCACGTTTAGAGCTGCGCGATCGTTTAACGCAATTATTATCATTTCATCAACAGAAAGGCTGGTGCGAATAATGGGTCTGACTGCTGGAGAAATTGTAAAATTAGCGAGGCATCAAGAACGTTTGACTAGTCTGGATTATATCGAAAAGATTTTTACTGACTTTCAAGAATTCCATGGCGATCGATTATTTGGTGACGATCCTGCGATCGTTGGCGGAATCGCCAACCTTGCAGAAAAGCCAGTCACAGTGATCGGGATTCAAAAAGGAAATGATCTGAAAGAGAATATGGAGCGTAATTTCGGTCAACCCAATCCGGAAGGTTATCGTAAGGCGTTACGTTTAATGAAGCAGGCGGAAAAATTCAATCGACCTGTGATTTGTTTCGTGAATACGCCTGGCGCCTTCTGTGGGGTTGAAGCCGAAGAGCGTGGTGAAGGGGAAGCCATTGCTCGCAATCTTATGGAAATGTCTGATTTGAAGGTTCCGATTATTTCAATCGTAACAGGCGAAGGAGGCAGCGGAGGCGCTTTAGCCTTGGCTGTAGCTGATGAAGTGTGGATGATGGAATATAGTATTTATGCGATTTTATCGCCAGAAGGTTTTGCTTCGATCCTCTGGAAAGATGGAAAACGAGCAGACGAGGCGGCTGATTTGATGAAAATCACCGCAGCTGAACTTTTAGAGTTAGAGGTTATTGAACGAGTCATTCCCGAAACGTTGAGAGGAAAAAAACTCAGCGAGGATAAAATCATCCGTATGATGAAAAAATCATTGATTGAAAAAATTACTGAACTATCAAAAATTTCTACTAAAGAATTGATTGAAAACAGATATCAACGATTTCGTAAATTTTAATCAAACATTTGACGACGGCAAAGGCCGTCGTCTTTGCTTTTATATAATGAAAATTGGGAGTAGTCAGAAGTTTTCTATCAACAATGGTGAAAATATTTATACATCTATTGGCAAATTATATGCAACAATAGAACTTATATCCAAAAGCTTTTTAATATTTATACATAAAAATGCTTGTTTTATGAAAATTTCATGCTATAATAAATTCATTGAAAAAAGCATTCAAAAATAGGAGGAATTAGGATGAAAAAGATTACCGGCTTAGTTATGACATTAGTAGCATTATTTACTCTAGCAGCATGTGGTGGAGGCGGCGATAAATCATCGGACTCATCAAGTGCTAAAACAGAGGATCAATTAGCAGCAATCAAAAAGGCGGGTGTGTTAAAAGTTGCAACGTCAGCGGATTATGCACCGTTTGAGTTCCATACTATGGTAGACGGCAAAGACAAAATTGTCGGTGCAGATATTGATTTAGTTAATGAGATCGCTAAGCAATTAGGCGTAAAAGCAGAAGTTTCGGATATGAGCTTTAACACTGTTTTAGCCTCATTGAAGGAAGGAAAATCAGATATCGCCATCTCAGCAATCTCGGCGACAAAAGAACGTCAGGAACAATTTAACTTTACTGATAATTACTACAATCCACCACAAGTGTTAATTATCAATAAAAAGAATGAAAATAAATTTACGAGTTTAGATACATTAAAAGATAAAAATGTCGGTGCGCAAAAAGGTTCGATTCAAGAAGATGTTGTAAAAACACAAATCAAAGATGCAAAACTTGTTTCAATCGAAAAGGTACCGAATATGGTAATTGAAGTGAACAGTGGTTCATTGGATGCAATGGTTGTAGAAAAAACAATCGCAGAATCTTATGTTCAACAAAATCCTGAATTAATGATCGCTAATATTGATTTGAAGGCAAATGAAGATGAAGCTTTTGCGATTGCTTTGCCAAAAGACGGTAGCGATAAACTACAAACAGAAATCAATAAAATCATTAAGAAGTTAAATGATGAAGGTAAGATTGATGAGTATGTACAACAAAATCATGAATTAGCCGAAAAATCAGCAGAAGAATAGAGGAAACACGTTTTGAACTTTTCTTTTTTGGATAAATACTTATCTTATTTCGTTTCAGGAGCGGGAATCACTGTTATTATCTCGCTAGTTACAGTCTGCCTAGGGACTTTGATTGGTCTTGCGATGGCGCTATTGAAACTATCTAAACACAAGCCCTTAAACTGGTTAGCGAATATTTACATCGAAGTGCTTCGTGGCACTCCGATGTTATTGCAGATTACGATCGGATTTCTATTATTGCAAGGTTTTTTCCCTTCTAAAGATTTAGATGTCGGTGTGTTGACAGTCAGTTTGAGTCGTTTATTTCCGGGGATGATTGTTTTATCTTTAAACTCTGGAGCTTATGTTGCAGAAATTATTCGCGGTGGTATTACTGCGGTGAATTATGGTCAGACAGAAGCGGCTCATTCATTAGGATTACGGCCAGCGCAAACAATGCGCTATGTAATCTTACCGCAGGCGTTGAGAAATATTTTACCACCGTTAGGAAATGAATTTATTACTTTGATTAAGGATTCATCTTTGCTTGCAACGATTGGAATCAATGAGTTAATGGGTTCTGCCCAAATTGTTGTCTCAAATTCTTATATTCCTTTGGAACCATTAATTGTCGCAGCGGCTGTTTACTTCGTGATGACCTTCATCACTTCCCGTTTGGTGAATTTATGGGAGAAAAAACTTGGAAAAGGTTATCAGCGATAAGGAGCAGAGGTGAACATAATGACAGAAGCACTAATTCAAATTGAACATTTAAATAAAAAATTCGGCGACAATGAGGTTCTTAAGGATATATCTGCAGAGATTCTTCCTGGTGAAGTTGTTGTAATTATTGGCCCGTCTGGTTCAGGGAAAAGTACATTTTTACGATGTGTCAATTTATTGGAAGTTCCGACTTCAGGAACTATTAGATTCGAAGGAACGGATATTACTGATAAAAAGAACGACATTTTCAAAACACGTGAAAAAATGGGAATGGTTTTCCAACAGTTCAACTTATTTCCCAACATGACGGTTTTAGACAACATCACTTTATCACCGATCAAGGTTAAAGGATTGGCAAAATCTGAAGCGGAAACGATCGCCAAAGAATTGCTGGAAAAAGTTGGCTTGTCAGAAAAGGCAGTGGCCTACCCGCAATCGTTATCAGGTGGACAACAGCAACGTATTGCTATCGCACGTGCATTAGCGATGCAACCAGATGTTATGTTGTTTGATGAACCTACTTCGGCACTTGATCCTGAAATGGTCGGCGATGTATTAGAAGTTATGCAACAGTTGGCGAAAGAGGGCATGACCATGATGATCGTGACTCATGAAATGGGATTTGCTAAAGAAGTTGGTGACCGTGTGATCTTTATGGATGGCGGCGTGATCGTAGAAGAAGGAACACCAGAGGACGTTTTTGACCATACGAAAAGCCCTCGAACGATTGATTTTTTGTCAAAAGTATTATAAAAATAGTGAGACTAGGCAAAGAAAGCCTAGTCTTTTTTTAAACCTTTGTAGTGAAATGTAGAGTTTTCAAAAAAATTGCGTTATAATCAGGTTTTGTAGAAGTACAAATAAAGTTATAGGAGTTGCGATGTTAGATAAATACAAACCAACGTGGATGGTTGAAGCCATTTATCAAATAACCCCAGAGCAATTGAAAGCTCATGGACTCAAAGCGGTACTGACGGATTTAGATAATACTCTGATTGCTTGGAACAATCCCAACGGTACAAAAGAGCTAATTGATTGGCTAAAAATGATGGACGAGGCAGGAATTCCTGTAGTCGTTGTTTCAAATAACAAGGCTAGCCGTGTAGCTAAAGCGTTAGAAAGTTTTCAACTAGATTTTGTTGCGCGGGCAATGAAACCATTTTCGGTTGGGATAAAGAATGCTCAGCAGCAATTAGGCGTTTCAAAAGATGAGATTGTCATGATTGGTGATCAGGTGATGACTGACATTCGCGGAGCTAGTGCGGCTGGCATCCGAAGTATTCTGGTTCGTCCAATTTTGAATACAGATGGTTGGAATACACGAATTAATCGTTTTTTTGAACGTCGTGTGATGCATGTTTTGTTGCGCAAGGATCCTGAGATGAAATGGAAGAGTGAACTATAAATGGAAGAAGAATTATTTTGTATCGGTTGCGGCGCGAAGATTCAAACAGAGCACCCAAATGAATTAGGCTATACACCGCTTTCAGCTTTAGAAAAAGGTTTAGCAAATGGTGAGGTATATTGTCAGCGTTGTTTCCGTCTGCGTCATTACAATGAAATTCAAGATGTCTCATTGACCGATGATGACTTTTTACGTTTATTAAATGAATTAGGAAAAGCAGACGCTTTGATTGTGAATGTGGTGGATATCTTTGACTTTAATGGCTCATTGATTCCAGGATTACATCGATTTGTCGGCGATAATCCTGTACAGCTAGTAGGGAATAAAGTCGATTTATTACCGAAATCATTAAAAAGAGGTCGTTTGACTCAATGGATGCGAGAACGTGCTCATGAAGAAGGCTTGCGTCCAGTGGACATTCTATTAACAAGTGCGCGTAAACCAAATGAAATGGCTGATTTGTTAGAAAAAATTGAAGAGTACCGGAACGGGCGTGATGTCTACGTCGTTGGTGTTACTAACGTTGGAAAATCGACATTGATCAATCAAATCATCAAGCAAACTGCTGGTGTACAAGATTTAATTACAACTTCGCAGTTTCCTGGTACGACTTTAGACAAGATTGAGATTCCATTAGATGATGGACATTACCTTTTTGATACACCGGGAATCATTCATCGTCATCAGATGGCGCATTATCTTGGAAAAAAAGACTTGAAGATTATTGCACCTCATAAAGAAATTAAGCCTAAAGTTTATCAATTAAATGCTGGTCAAACATTGTTTTTAGGTGGGTTAGCTCGATTCGATTTCATTCAAGGGGATCGCGCTTCATTTGTTGCTTATGTATCAAATGATATTGAACCGCACCGGACGAAATTGGAAAAAGCGGATGCCTTCTATGAAAAACATGTCGGAGGATTATTGCAGCCGCCACGTCCAGATGAGGTCGAAAGTTTCCCAGAACTGGTCCGTTTTGAATTTTCTATCAAAGAAAAGACAGACATCGTTTTTGCAGGTCTCGGCTGGGTAACAGTGACAAAGCCGGCTGTCGTAGCTGGTTGGGCACCGAAAGGCGTAGATGTTTTGACCCGTAAAGCACTGATTTAAAATCTATCATCCGAATAAGGGGAGTATGAATGGAATTAAGAGGAAAACAAAAACGTTTCTTACGTAGTCAGGCACACCATTTACAACCGATTTTTCAAATTGGAAAAAATGGGATCAATGACGCAGTAATTGTTCAGATCAATGAAGCATTGGAAAAAAGAGAATTGATCAAGATCAATTTATTACAAAATACTGATGAGATCGCTGAAGATGTGGCTCACGTATTAGAAGAAAAAATCAATTGCAAGATTGTCCAAATTATTGGGCGTGTCTTGGTTTTGTACAAAGCTTCAAGTAAAGAAAAGTATCAAAAAATCTCAAAAGAAGTTCAAGGTATTTAATCATCATTTTTTAGAATAATGAGGGGGAGTAACTGTTGTATCAAGATGTCTTAACGATTCCAAAAGTCAAACCAATGACGGATACAATGATGCCTAAAAAGCAGGTTGGTCTATTGGGTGGTAATTTTAATCCGATTCATAATGCACACTTAATGATTGCAGAACAGGTCGGGCAAAAAATGGGATTTGATGAAGTACATCTGCTGCCAAGTTATTTACCACCGCATGTAGATGAGAAGAAAACGATCGATAGTAAGCATCGATTGGCGATGGCTAAATTGGCAATTGAAGATAACTCTTTTTTATCAGTAGATACAAGAGAGCTTGCTCGTAAAGGTAAAAGCTATACGATTGATACAATGCTGGAAATGACCGCTGAAAACCCTGATACGGAGTACTATTTCATTATTGGCGGGGATGAGGTCGCTTATTTACCTAAATGGCATCGAATTGATGAACTGGTTCGCCTTGTCAATTTTGTAGGAGTGAAGCGCGCAGGCTATTCAACGGAGAGCCCATATCCAATCATTTGGGTTGATGTACCAGAAATTCAGTTGTCGTCTTCTTACATTCGAAAACAGGTTAAACAAGGTTGTTCGATTCGATACCTTGTACCAGATCGGGTGCGAGAATACATCTTGGAAGAAGGACTGTATCTAGATGAAATATAGCGAGAAGTATACAGCACTGGATCGTGAAGCCTTAATGCAAGCCGTTCAGATGCGCATGAGCGAACGCCGTTTCAAGCACGTTTTAGGTGTTGAAGAAACAGCGGTGGCGTTGGCAGAACGCTATGGTAGTTCACCTGAGCAGGCTAGCATTGCTGCGTTAACACATGACTATGCGAAGGAACGTTCTGATGAAGAATTTAAATTAGCAATTACTCAGGGAAATTATGAAGACAAAACAGAGCTGTTAAAGTATGGAAATGCTATCTGGCATGGGCTTGTCGGTGCTGACTTTGTTGCGCGTGAGTTAGAGATCTCAGATGAAGAGATATTGAATGCGATTCGATTGCACACCACAGGATCAGCAGAAATGACGTTGCTGGATAAAATCATTTATGTAGCAGATTATATCGAGCCAGGTAGAAATTTTCCAGGGGTAGAGGACGCTCGTGTTATCGCTTTTAGCGATCTAGATCAGGCTGTTGCTTTTGAAACAAAACATACGTTGGCTCATCTAATCGAAAGTGAAACGCCAGTTTATCCTAAAACGATTGATACATATAATCGTTGGGTAGCTGGAATACAGTAGTAAATGACAATGCTAGAAAAATTAAATAAGCAAGGAATATGAAATAAGGAGGAGAATTATCATAGATAGTAAAAATATGTTAGAAATCGCCGTGAAAGCAGCTGACTCGAAACGAGCAGTTGATATCGTGGCATTAAATGTCTCACAAGTCTCATTATTGGCGGATTATTTCCTGATTTGTTCAGCAAATTCAGATCGTCAAATCAACGCAATTGTTGATGAGGTCATCGATAAAGAAGAAGAAGCACAAGTAGAAGTGAAACGTGTTGAAGGAAAAGACGGTGGAAAATGGGTCTTGATCGATTTAGGGGATGTGATTGTTCACGTCTTCAGTACTTCTGAACGCGAATTTTATAATTTAGAAAAATTATGGTCAGATGCTCCGCTTGAAAATATCGAGGCTTGGTTAGACTAATGGCTTACGAAACATTCGCCTTTGTATATGATGAGATAATGGATGATTCGTTATACCAGCAATGGTTGGATTTTTCATTACGCCATCTGCCAAAAACGACAAACCAGGTCTTAGAACTAGCTTGTGGAACTGGGGCGTTAGCGGTAGAATTTGCTAAAAACGGTTTTGATGTAACTGGACTGGACCTGTCTGAGGAAATGCTGACGTTGGCCAGTGATCGTGCCACTCAAGAAAATGTCTCTATTAATTGGATTGCTGGAGATATGCTGGACTTAACAGATATCGGGAACTATCAAGCGGTGACCTGCTTTTCAGATTCGCTTTGTTATATGCAGGATGCAACACAAGTCAAACAAGTTTTAGAAGGTGTCTATCAGTTATTGGAGACCTCAGGAACATTCATATTTGACGTTCATTCGACGTATCAAATGGATGAAATTTTCCTGGATTACAGTTTTCATGATCAAACGGAAGATTTTGCCTTTCTGTGGGATAGCTATCCAGGCGATTTTCCACATAGTATTGAACACTTTTTGACATTCTTTGTAAAAAGAGAAGGCGAAATGTTTGAACGAATAGATGAATTGCATAAGGAACGGACATATCCATTAGAAACATATCAGAAGATGTTGACTGAGGTTGGTTTTAAGTTTGAAGTTTTTGCAGACTTTACAGATGAAGCACCGAATGAGACAAGTAAACGTTGGTTTTTTGTCTGTCAAAAATAGCCGAGAGAAATCTCGGCTTTTTTGTGAATTTACCTTCATTACTTTAGTGAAATGAAAGAGAAGAGGAGGGCCAATATGCGCAGCTGTGGAATTGTAGTAGAGTACAATCCCTTTCATAACGGGCATCGATATCATGCGGAAAAAGCACGTGAACTAAGTGGTGCTGATGTGGTGGTGGCTGTTATGAGTGGGAATTTTTTACAACGAGGAGAACCGGCAATCATAGACAAATGGGCACGAACAAAGACAGCCTTGCAAAATGGGGTTGATCTCGTAGTGGAACTGCCCTTTTCATGGGCGGTACAATCTGCAGATTATTTCGCTAGAGGCAGTATTAAGCTATTGCAAGCTTTGAAGTGTGATGCCCTATGTTTTGGTACAGATAGTGATTCTCTTTTTGATTACGCCGAATACGGTCGTTTCTTCATTGAAGAAAAATCAGCGATTGATCAGCTTTTTCACGAACTTCCCATTGGTTGGAGCTATCCGGAAAAGATGGCTGAAGTTGTTTCTCGTTTGTATCCAAAAGCGAAGACGTTTCCTCCTAACCATATTTTAGGTTTAAGTTATGCAAAGGAAAATGCAACGTACGATCGACCAATGGAAATTTTCCCCCTAGCGCGTAAAGACCAGGGCTACCATGATGAGCAGTTAGTAATTGATCAATTTGCAAGTGCAACGGGGATTCGACAAGCTATTTTGGCGAGAGAAGATATATCAGCTTTTGTACCAGAGGAGACACAAGCTGAAGTGAGTCAGCTTCATATTTCGTGGTCAGATTTTTGGTATTATTTAGATTATCAGCTGCGGGCAAGTTCGGTGGACAAACTGCGAGATATTTACCAGATGAGAGAGGGTCTTGAGCATCGCTTAGTTGAACGAGGGTTTGATAATTTTTCGGATTATCTGAGAGAAATCAGTACGAAACGTTACACTCAGCCTCGGCTACAACGTCTTTTAACGTATGTTTTACTCCAAGTCAAAGAAGTCGAGATAAAAGCGGAGCAGGAGAATTCAATGCTGCATATTTTGGGCTTTACTGAAAAAGGACAAGCTTATTTGAATAGCAAGAAAAAACAATTTACTTTACCAGTAGCAGCAAAAATAGGGCAGAAAGAGAAAGGCAAGCATTTTTTAACCTATCGTGCAGATCAAATTTACCAATTAGTTCATCCTCAGGAACAAACGATTGGGCGATTTCCAATCCGAGTATAAAAAATACTTTGCAAAGCGCAAGTGAGTCGTTATAATGAGAAAGTATGAAATTAACGAAAGAGAAGTGAAAACATGGGACGTAAATGGGCGAATATCGTAGCTAAGAAAACTGCGAAAGATGCAAACAACAGTAAAATTTACGCTAAATTTGGAATTGAGATTTATGCAGCTGCAAAATCGGGCGAGCCTGATCCGCATGCCAATCAAAAATTACGTTTTGTTATCGAACGTGCGAAAACGTATAATGTTCCAAAACATATTATTGATCGAGCAATTGAAAAAGCAAAAGGTTCTGGCGATGAAACGTTCCAAGAATTACGTTACGAAGGCTTCGGACCGAATGGTTCAATGGTTATTGTCGATGCATTAACGAATAACGTAAATCGGACAGCTTCGGATGTTCGTGCTGCTTTTGGTAAAAATGGCGGGAACATGGGTGTTTCTGGTGCGGTTGCTTATATGTTTGACAATACAGCACTATTTGGTTTTGCCGGAGAAGATGCTGACGAAATTTTGGAATACTTAATGGACAAAGAAATCGATGTACGCGATGTAGTAGATGAAGAAGGTCAGATCATTGTCTATGGTGAACCTGAAGATTTCAATGCGATTCAAGAAGCCTTGAAAGAAAAAGGTATTACAGAATTTTCCGTTGCTGAAATGCAAATGATTCCTCAGAATGAAGTCACTTTAACTGGTGATGACTTAGAAAAATTTGAGAAAATGATTGATGTGTTGGACGAGTTGGAAGATGTTCAACAAGTTTATCATAATGTCGAATTAGATGATTAATAGTAAAAGACCAGAAAGAAACATTTTTCTTTCTGGTCTTTTTTTATAGTAGAGACTGTTCTTTATATAAATTTTCTGGAATCATTTCCAATAAAGGACTTCTTTCTCCAATAACTAGTAAATTCAGTTCATGCATCGCACGTGTGCAAACAGTATAGAGAATTAATTTGTCTTGTTCAGTATGGTAATTTTCTGGCGAGATATTCCACGCATATACACGATCAAATTCTAAGCCCTTTGCTAAATAAGTAGGAATGATGATCAAACTTTTCTTCATAAAGTCTTCTTCATCAGTCAATAGTTGCACGTATTCTTTTTGATCTGTAGTCAGTTGATCATACAGTGCCTGACATTCTTCTACTGTTTTGGCAATAATAGCCGTTCGCCAATATTTTGCCACTTCAGCCGTTTCTTCGATTTGATGAATCAAACCGTCAATCATTTGGCGAGATTCATTGGCATAATAGACTTGCGGCAGGTCGCCAACCCGGGCAGTTAACTCAACGCGATTTTCTTGCGTTAAGAACTGATTGGCGAAGTTTGTGATTTCTTCTGTGGAACGATAACTCGTAGTCAGTTCAAAATGAGTCAATGACTGTTCTGGGAAAATCTCTTCTAATGAGTGAACCATACTTTCATTTCCAAAAACTTTTTGGTTTAAGTCGCCGCATAAGGTATATGTTGCTTTGGGATATAGGTGACGTAGTAAGGCCACTTGTGCAGGTGAGAAATCCTGCATTTCATCGATAAAGATGAAGCGGGCTTTTTGTTTCACGTCTAATGGATGAATGGATTTCATCAAAAGAAACATCAACGTACCATCCTCCAAACTAATATCTTTCCGTTTAAAGTCGGAACGCAATGCTTCGAGCATATCTTTCCAATTTTCATCAGTCAACTGATAATGAGCTAAGAGACGATTTGGAATACTTTGCAAGAAATGTAGATATTGTTTAGCGTAATTAATAAATCCAAAACGATTGATCATTCTCCGGATCGGACGCATCTTTTTACGTACAATCTTTTGTGCCATTTGGCGGCGTAAGCGGCGTTCAGCTTTTTCTGAATCTTCCATATCAGGATTGTTAACAAATACAGCTTCTACCAACTCATCTGCAGCCTTTTTCACCCAATCTTTTTTCATTTCATCTTTTTCTAAGCCACCAATTTTTTTCAAAAGCTTGGTTTGCAATAATTGCATTCGTTGATACATTGGCAGCTCTGGATTAGCTTCTTGGTACCAATTGCGAATTTGCTTCTTAGAAATTAATACTTCCTGATTCAACTTAAGATCACGAAAGAGTGGACCAAACTCAGTAATACGATCGACATACTTATACAATTCCTGAACAATTGCAAAACTACTCTTCGTTCGCAATACTCGGTCATCTTGTCCAGAAAGAAAAACTTCCTCATGGCTTTCTTCTGTATGAATTTGATAGGTCGGAAGTAGGGCACTTAAAAAGGTTTTAAATGTTTCGGTCGGAATACCACTTTCACCAAGTGAAGGCAAGACTGTTGAGATGTAATCAGAAAAAATATGATTAGGAGAAAATAAAAGAACCTGTTCATTATCTAACCATTTACGATTGTGATACAGTAGGTAAGCGACACGCTGGAGTAATGCGGAGGTCTTTCCGCTTCCGGCGATTCCCTCTACTACTAAAACCTTACTTCTTGTATCTCGAATTATTTCATTTTGCGAACGTTGAATCGTAGCTACGATATTCTTCATATGATTAGAAGAGGCTTCATCCAAAATTTCCAATAGAAAATCATCATTGATTGCTTCAGATGTATCCACCATTGATAATATATGACCTTCACGAATTTTGAACTGACGCTTCAACAATAACTCAATGGGGATAATAGCGTCATGAGCTTCGTACTGGGTTTTCCCTAATGTCCCCTCGTAATAAAGATTAGCAATCGGAGCTCGCCAATCGATTACCACGGTTTCTTCTTGGAGATCTCGTAAAGAGGCGATTCCTAAGTAAAGCGTCTCAGCTTCCTGATCTTCTTTAAAATCGATTCGTGCAAAATATGGATTTTCCAGCATCAACCTCAAAGCCCGTTGCCGTTTTTCCTGAGAAGCTAAAGATTGATAGCGTAAAAGTAGTTCTGCTTCATGCTGACGAGTGTCAGCCATTGTTTCAGCCAAAGCTTCAAAAGAACCACCTTGGATTCTTTGTCCGGCATTTTCTAGCATATCGGTATCAAATTTCGCTTTTGTTTCCTTCTTTTGGCTGTCCAAAAAATTTATTTCTTGTTGGATCAAAGTGCTTGTCTGTTGGACGTGCTCTTGTTCGTACTCTCTTGCGTTCATTGAGCATCCCATCCCCCTTTGTTTTTCCATTAACTGTTTATAACAGCATAATAGTATAGCACATAAGGGGAAAGAGAAGCAAAGGGCTCGTTCTGTCTAGTTGGGAAGGGATAATTTGCTTTAGAATAGGAAGATTTTTGAATGCTTTTTGTTGATTGGATATTTCAGAGTTAGTGGTTTTTAAATGAAATAATTTTGTTGTAAACAATATTCATTTTAAATGTTCATTGAAGAAGAAATAGATGATATAATATTTTTATAATTATTATAATCGTGTGACTGGCTGATCGAATAATTAGTTGTAACTGAATAAATTTCGATATTATTTCAATTAATTTGTGATAGTGGAGTATGGAGCAGAAAAATGATGAAGAATTCAACTTACAAAGACAATATAAAAATTTTTAGGCAAGAGATTCAAACAATGATTGATATATTGATCTATACGAGTGAGGAAACAAAAATGATCTATCGCCAACAACTAGTGGAGAGTACAGATTTTAATCAGCTCAAAGAACTCAAAGAAATTATCGAGACTGGAGAACAACAACTTAAAAGGATAAAAAAGACACTATTTCAGACATTAGAGTCCTACATCTGGGAAATAAATGTATTTGAGTACTTACCGCTAAAAGAGAAAAAACGTTGGATTGAGGTTCTTATCGCTGCTGAGTTGCAAGAAGAGATGGAAGAAATATATATACAAGCGATGGAAGCCGAAAGATCAGCAAGTATGAAGCTTTTAGATGATTAGATAAATGTAAAATGACAGAAAAATAAAAGTGAACTATTCAATTATTTATTCAAAGAGATTCTAAAATAAACGATCCTTTAATAGAAAATTCAAACACCTATGGACTTTCATATCGTGAAGATCCATAGGTGTTCTCCTTTATTTTGTTTCTGAATAAACTACTTTATAAGTAACAATTCAATCAGTTCCATCAAAAGCTCGTTTAATTTGAGCAAGATTAATTTTTTTCATTTTGTACATTTCTTGTGTCGCGCGACGAGCTTTTTCAGAATCAGAATCATTGGTCCAATTCAAAAGCTCCTTATTGACCGTTTGCCAGTAAACCCCATATCGGTCTTCCATCCAACCGCAAGGCCATTCCTTACCATCACGAGTGATAGCATCCCAAACTTGATCAATATCCGCCTGATCTTTGAAATAAAAGTAAAAGGAGTTTGCCATGGTGAAATGAAACGTTTGTTTTTCTGGGCTATCCATAATAATCAGGTCGTGTCCACGCAACTGGAAACCAGAAGCGCGCAATCGGTCTTCTTTGCCTTTAATGATAAAAGTTTGTTTTCCCCCGAAGATAGCGATCCACTCATCGATTGCGGCTTGAGCCAAACCGTAATTATTGTTAGCAAACATGATGCAGGGGATGATAGTTTGCAAGTTCTCTCCCAAACGGATCTGCCAAGAAAAGCCATAGCGGTCGTTCGTCCAGCCAAATTTGCCGAGCTCAGGATAATCTGTCAGAGGCATTAGTGTTTCACCGTCCTGATTTAATTGTTTCCAAACGCTATGAAGCTGTTCTTCATTTTCACAATTAACAACATAGGAAATAGCAGGAGTCGGCGAAAAATCATCACCACCATTCAACAAAAGAAATTCACAGCCAGCTAATTCTAAAGTGATTGTCAGTAAGTCACCGATTTTACCGTGTTCATCTGTAATAAAATATGTTTTATTCACAATCCTACTATCTTCAAATATGGATGTATAAAACTCAGCAGCTTCACCAATATGTCCATTAAACCAGAGACAGCAGCCAAATTGCTGTTCCATGGAATTCCCTCCTCATTTTAATAAAGATTGATATGCCAAATTACGCCATAAGGGTCTTTAACCATTCCATACAGTTCTGCCCAAAAAGTTTTCTCAAGTGGCAGCAATACAGCACCATTTTCTGCTAATTGCTGAAAAATATCTGCTGCTTCTTCAGTTGTTTTTGCGTTATAGACTAAGGCTACGTTGTTCCCAACAACTATTGGAGGGGCTAAGTTTTCAGGACTGTCTGAAATCATTACATTTGTGTCATTAATTTTTAAATTGGAGTTCATCACTAAATCCTTGAGATCATCGTCAATCGGGTGCTCATCATCTTGGGGCATTTGCCCAAAAGTCATGATTTGAGCGGGTTCGGTTTTAAAAATTTTTTCATAAAAGGCAATTGCTTCAGTAGCTTGATCTTTAAAATGCAAATAGATATCCATGATAGTTTCCTCCATTCTTATGTTGCTACTTTATCATGAAGAAAGGGCTATCAATAATATTTTGACTCGCTGACGAGATAAAGCTTTGACTTTTTTGAAAAAATACTGAGACATTGGTTGTGATTATACTTGGATATCCAAACGATATTGTACAAAAAAATCTCGCTATTGATAGAAATGGCATAACTAATCTGAGCCATTAGTCACAGCAACTTTACCTTGAGTTAGCTAAAGGAAAACTATAGCACCATTTTTTTAGAGAAAAGTATGATAAAATAAAGCGAAAAAATCAAAAATTAAAGGAGCGATTTATCATGCCATTCGTACACATTGAATTAATTGAAGGAAGAACAGAAGAACAATTGACCAAAATGGTGGAGGAAGTAACTGAGGCAGTTTCAAGAACAGCAGGAGCGCCAAAAGAAAATATTCATGTTATCATTAATGAGATGCAAAAGGGCAAATATGCACAAGGTGGTAAATGGAAATAAGATTTCCTATTTATGCTTGCATTTCAATTCAATAAGTGTTTATAATGACTTTGTAATTGATTGATGAAGAAAGACACCTGAACTTGAAGGCTGTTTAACAGAGAGGAAAAGCTAGGCTGAAACTTTTCCAGATAAGCGCAAGGGATGACCACTTTCAGAAGACTCTTGTTAAATGCAGGAGCGGACAGCACCGTTATCGCTTGTGAGGGACAGAAATTCTGTCCAAAGATTAGGTGGAACCACGTTTATTCGTCCTAGTACCGATTTCGGTACTAGGACTTTTTTTTATCAATCAAAACGAATAAGGGGGAACATAGGATGGTAAAAATTTCATTTCCAGACGGATCAGTAAAAGAGTTTGACAATGGTATTACTGGCTTAGAGATCGCGAAAAGTATTTCTAGTTCATTAGCAAAAAAAGCATTAGCAGTTGTTGTAAACGGTGAGTTGGAAGATTTAAACCGAGCAATCGAAGAAGATGCGGAATTAAAAATCGTGACTGAACAAGATGAAGAAGCATTGCCGCTAGTTCGTCATTCAAGTGCACACTTAATGGCACAAGCAATTCGCCGCTTATTTCCAAATATGCACTTTGGTGTAGGACCAGCGATTGACTCAGGGTTCTATTATGATACTGATAATGGAGACGGAGAACAAATCAGTGAAGAAGATTTCCCGGCAATCGAAAAAGAGATGAAAAAAATTATCAAAGAAAATCTGCCGATCGAACGCAAAGTAATGAGTCGTCAGGAAGCGTTAGATTTCTTCAGTTATGATCCATATAAAGTAGAATTGATTACAGATTTGCCCGAGGATGAAGTGATCACTGCTTATACGCAAGGTGAATTCACCGATTTATGTCGTGGGCCACATGTTCCTTCAACAGGTAAAATCAAGATTTTCAAATTATTATCAGTAGCTGGTGCGTACTGGCGTGGAAATTCTGATAACAAAATGATGCAACGTGTTTATGGAACAGCCTTCTTTAAACAAGCAGATCTTGATCATTTCTTAAAAATGCGTGAAGAAGCCAAGGAACGTGACCATCGTAAACTTGGTAAAGAGTTAGATCTATTTATGATCTCGCAAGAAGTTGGTTCAGGATTACCTTTCTGGTTGCCAAAAGGCGCAACAATTCGTCGAATTATCGAACGCTATATTGTTGATAAAGAAATTTCTATGGGCTATGAACATGTATATACTCCAGTTTTAGCAGATACTGGTTTGTACAAAACATCTGGTCACTGGGATCATTACAAGGAAGACATGTTCCCAATCATGGATATGGGCGATGGTGAAGAATCATTAGTTCTACGACCAATGAACTGCCCGCACCACATGATGATTTATAAGAACCATATTCACTCATACCGTGAGTTGCCAATTCGTTTAGCTGAACTTGGAATGGATCATCGTTACGAAAAATCTGGTGCTTTATCTGGTTTACAACGGGTTCGTGAAATGACAATGAATGATGCACATATCTTTGTTCGTCCAGATCAAATCAAAGAAGAATTCCGTCGTACGTTAGACTTGATCTTGGAAGTTTATAAAGACTTTGGTTTTGAAGATTATCGTTTCCGCCTAAGCTATCGTGATCCTGAAAATACTGAAAAATATTTCGATGATGATGCGATGTGGGAAAATTCTCAACGTTTATTGAAAGAAGTTATGGACGAATCTGGTTTTGATTACTTTGAAGCAGATGGGGAAGCAGCGTTCTATGGTCCTAAATTAGACGTACAGGTCCAAACTGCTTTAGGAACTGAAGAAACATTATCGACAATTCAATTTGACTTCCTGTTACCAGAACGCTTTGATTTATCTTATATTGGTGAAGATGGAAAAGAACATCGTCCGGTCGTAGTACACCGCAGTGTTGTTTCAACGATGGAACGTTTCACTGCATACTTGATTGAACAATACAAAGGAGCTTTCCCAACTTGGTTAGCACCAGAGCAAGTAGCGATCTTACCAGTATCACCTGAACATCATGGCGATTATGCGTATGAAGTGAAAGATCGTTTGGTTCGTGAGGGTGTCCGGGTTGAAGTTGACGATCGTAATGAAAAACTTGGTTACAAGATTCGTCAAGCGCAAACACAAAAAATTCCTTATCTATTAGTAATTGGGGACAAGGAAGTCAATGATGCAACAGTCAATGTTCGTCGCTATGGTAGCGAGGAACAAGAAGTACAAGACTTAAATCTGTTCGTAGAGGCTATTAAAGCGGATATTGATAACATGAGTCGTAATTAAGAAATTTCCGGTGAGTTCCCTCACCGGTTTTTTTTATTAAAATCCAGTTGAAAAACTGCCTCATTAGAAATAGACAAACTAAAATTGGCGATAAACGAGAGAAAAAAATCATTTGTGGAAAACTTTTTAAAGAAAATGCGTAATAGTCGCCTTTTCTTTTTTTAAAGTTTTCCACAGAAGGTCGTCTATTTGAATGTTTCACAGAAAATAAGTTTTCAGATTGTGATAAAACCACATTTAAAGCTAATTTATTTTCCGATAAAAAAAATAATTCTATGCTCGTGAAACACATTGGCTTTTTAAGCGTAAATGAAGTGGAAGTTCTTAAACTATATTAAAGGAACCATGATTAATCCTTTTGAAAAACTACTTTTTCGGCTACAATAAGACAAGTAACTGTCAAAGTGGAAGGAACAGATGAATGAAATTAACGAATCCATTTAAGAAATTTTTTGAGAAATTAAAACTTGCGGATGAAAAAGGCCGTAATCAAAATAAGAGTCATATCCCCTTTAGGTTGAATTTTCTATTTTTTGTCATTTTCGGCTTATTCGTCATTTTAGTTACAAGGCTAGGCTATCTCCAAATCGTTGAGGGCGACAAAATGAAAGCCGAAATGAAGGCTTCTACCACGATCACTGTGAAAGAAAATGCACCACGTGGGGTTATTTATGATGCTAAAGGAACAGCGCTAGTTAATAATAAGGCTAACCCGGCAATCACTTTTACTCGCGGTAATCAGATGGATGCATCAGATATTCTTAAGCTAGCGGTTGAACTGGATAAATTAATCGAAGTACCGGCTGATGAAAATCTAACTACTCGAGACAAAAAGGATTATTGGCTTGCGGATAAGGATCATTTAAAAGAGGCCGAAGATCGGTTATCCTTTAAGGAAAAAAATCTTGATAATACAAATGAATACCAAAAACTGGTAGATAAAGTTAAAGATAGTGAAATTCAATTCAACGAGGATCAGCTGAAAATTGCGACGATTTTTAAACGAATGAATAGTGCTTCTGCGCTAAGCACAGTTTTTGTCAAAAACGAAGGTGTGACGGATGAGGAGTTGGCAGTAGTTGCTGAACGAGCCTCAGATTTGCCAGGTGTTTCTACAGGAACTGACTGGGATCGTTCATATAACGATGATTTAGATGGTTCATTAAAAAGCATCTTAGGAAAAATTACAACGGAAAAAGAAGGACTGCCTGCCGAAGAAGCGGACGAATTATTGAAAAAAGGTTATGCAAGGAATGACCGTGTCGGCAAGAGCTATCTAGAAAAGCAATATGAAGAGCAGCTTCAAGGTAAGAAAGGTGAATACAAGGTTACCTTGAATAGTGAAGGAAACATTGAAAAACAAAAAGAAGTTAAAAAAGGTGAAAAGGGATCGAATCTCGTTTTGACTATTAATAGCGACTTCCAGAAAAAAGTCGAAGATATTTTGAAAAAGCATTATCAAGGTTTAGTTGATAGTGGTGTTGCAAAGTATTCTCCAGGGGCTTATGCTGTAGCGATGAACCCAAATACAGGCGAAGTTTTAGCTATGACTGGCTTTACACATGATGTGAACAGCAAAGAGATAGAAGAAAACACATTAGGAACAATCACCAGCGCGTTTGAACCAGGTTCTGTAGTGAAGGCCGGAACAGTGACCGCTGGTTATCAGACGGGTGCCATTACTGGAAATGACACATTAATTGATCAACCGATTAAATTATCCGGTACTGCGTTAAAAGGGTCAATTTATAATAAAGTACTAGGAAATCAAATTCCATTGAATACAGTAAAAGCATTGGAATGGTCATCTAATGCTTATATGATGCAAATTGTCTTGCGTATGCTAGGAGTGCAATATCAACAAGAAATGTCCTTGCCAGAGAGCGCTTCTTCTAAAGAGATGTACGATAAATTACGTAACGCTTTTGCGGAATATGGGATGGGCGTTAAGACGCAAATTGACTTGCCAAACGAAACGCGCGGGCTGGTTAACGAAGACTTTGGAACGGATCATGCTCCTGGGGGCGGAAATTTGCTCGACCTGTCATTTGGTCAGTATGATACGTATACACCTATGCAATTAGCACAATATGCGTCCACTGTAGCGAATGGTGGCACAAGAATCGCTCCGCACGTTGTTAAAGGAATTTACGGAAACAATGATAGTGGTGGTCTTGGAGAATTGCAACAAGAGATTACTGGTAAAAAACTAGATCAGGTTAATATCACAGCAGATCAGATGGGGATTATCAAGCAAGGTTTTTACCAAGCAGTTCACGGAAGCGATCCTTATACAACGGCTAGAGACTTGGCTTCAGCTAAACTTGATCCTGCGGCGAAAACCGGGACAGCCGAAACAGTTGTATCAGTCAATGGTCAAGCAGTTAATACGATTAATAGTAATATCGTTGCCTATGCTCCACACGACAAACCACAAATAGCTATTAGTGTGATGCTGCCAAACTTGGATGAAGAGCATGACGATACAAATAAAGCAATTGCAAAAGACATAATAAATGCATTTGCAGACACATATGGCGTACAATAAAGCTAAGGAGCTTTTGCTCCTTAGCTTTATTTGCGTAGTTTTGCAGGACATAAAACTTAAAAATATTTTCCTAAAAAGTATTAATGGATTTTTGTATGAAAGGGAGTAGGCACTATGACAGTTTATAACTTTGAAGTAAAACAAACGGATGGGACGGAAAAATCTTTAGCGGATTATGAAGGAAAAGTTTTATTGATCGTTAATACAGCGACTGGATGTGGGTTCACACCGCAATATGAAGGATTGCAAAACTTATATGACCGATATAAAGATAGTGGATTTGAAATCCTGGATTTTCCCTGCAATCAATTTGGCAACCAAGCACCTGGTACGAATGAGGAAGTCGCAGATTTTTGTCAGATGAAATATCACACGACGTTTGAAACGTTTGGAAAAATAGATGTGAATGGCGAAAAGGAAGAACCATTGTACAGCTATCTTAAAAGTGCGCAAGGTGGTTTACTTAACAAAGCAATCAAATGGAATTTTACAAAATTCCTGATTGATCGTGAGGGAAACGTAATAAAACGCTATGCATCACAAACAAAGCCAGAGGATATTGCTGAAGATATTGAAGCTCAACTTTAAAAACGTCAAGTAGAATTACTTAACGAAATTGATGAAAAGACTAGTCAAGAAAATAAAAACATGATATGATATCAAAGTCTGAGAAATATCTTGGAAAACTGATCTTAACTAGGGAGGGAAAATCATGCGCGTAAATATCACTTTAGAATGTACTTCTTGTAAAGAACGTAACTACCTAACTAATAAAAACAAACGTAACAATCCAGATCGTTTGGAAAAAATGAAATATTGCCCACGCGAACGTAAAGTTACTTTGCATAAAGAAGTAAAATAGTCAAATTAATAAGCCAGCGATCACTTATGATTGCTGGCTTTTTTGACATTAAAGGAAGTATAACATTTTAAGCGGTCAAAGGATTGATACATCAATCTTTTGACCGCTTTTCATCTGGTCTTTTTCCTATTAAACTAGAGAGATGAAACCCAATATTTTACACG
>NZ_JAHLOS010000024.1 GCF_018917525.1 Enterococcus raffinosus
CAGGAAGTTCAAAGAAAGTGCCAAGCTAACTATTAATAAAAAAAGCACGCCCATCAATCATCCTTAAGTATACAGGAGGATTGATGGGCTTTTAATACACCTTACTATCTGACGCTTACTCTAATTCTTACTTGATCGGTGTGGTTAACGCACTACAACGACAAAAATGAACAGAAGGTCTTAGACACCTTCTGCTCATTCTTTTCTATCAATTAAACTTCAAAACGTACACGACGGTAGCGAACAATTGCTGCTGCCATCAAACCAAGACCAATTACGATAAAGGCAATGATGCCCATTCCACCAGTTGATGGTAACGTGCCGCCTTTAGAGCTATTGGCAATTGGTAATGCTGTTGCGTTGTTGTAAGAATCTTTGTCGATTTCGAAATCAACATCGTCGGTTAATTTTTGGAACCCATTTGGCGCTTTGATTTCTCGAAGCATGTAGTCACCGTATGCTAAACCAGTTACTTCAAAGCGTCCATCTGCATCAGAAATGAATTTTGTTGCGTTTGCGTAGTCTTCATTTGGTCCAACTGGCGTCCAAGTTTTAGAATCTGTACCAACTGTTAGGTATTGTTCTACGCCGTTTACTTCTCTGATAACAACGAATTCCGCACCAGCTAATCCTTTTGTTTCGCCATCTTCATGTTTGAAGAATTTTTTACCGCCAGTGATGATTGGATCGATTGGATCATTTGTTTTCACATCATCTTGTCCACCATCATGATTCATTGTTACAGTAAATTCGTTGTTGATGTCCAAGTCGACTGGTGTTTCATCTGTGAATGAAACAGTGTAGTAAAATTCAATTCTTTGTCCAGCATATTGACTTAAGTATTGCGCTGTTGCAGGTCCCGCAGCACCTGTCAAGTTCATTGCAATATTAAATCCAGCATAGCCAGTGAACGGTGCCGCTGTATTATAATAGTCATCTGTTGCATTCGCTAAGAAAGTCGCTGGGGTAACAGCCGTACCACCAATCACGATTTGATCAATTCCTTCGAATTTCACACCTGTTTGGTCAACCGCATCTTTGAATTCTAATTTCGTATAACGAGGTGCTCCGTTAACAAGATCACCAATTTGGCTAGGAATCACAAAGCTTGCACGGTAATGAATTTGTTGTCCAACTTCAAAGTCGTAAGCACCTGCTGGACGTGGTGGTAATGGATCGCCGTTATCATCCACTAATTCTTTCTCAGGGTCTTCGCCTTCTACTTTGTTCTTAGGATACAAATGAATGTTTTGTAGATCTTGACCATTGCTGCCTTTTAATGGAAGCATCAAGATTAATTTGTATGAACCAATTTCTACGCCTTGTGAAGCATGTTCTTCAAAGTAGTATACTTTATATGTGCCGTCAGCGTTTTTCGTTGGCAAGTTCGCAAAGTTTGCTTCACCATTTGCATCAGTGGTTTGATCGCCGGGTACTTGAGTAGCTGTTGTTTTATTTAAAACAAATGCATCCATCACAGCTTTGGCTTTTGTATTGTATTCAGCATCTGTTTCATTTCCTGTCAATGTAGCATTTAATGCCGCGTAAAAATCTGTGGAAATATCCCAAGCAGTAAATGTGATCCCAGGTAATCCTTCATAGCGATCGAAGCCTGGCATTAGCTCCCCAGTATTTTCGATACTGCTATTTGGAAACTCATCCATTTTTTTCTTGTGCAATGTCACGTTAACTGAATCTGCGGCATAAGCACGTTCTCCTCCGCCTAGCACCCCTGCTAGTAAAGGAATCATGCACAGCAATGTCGTTAACAATGCAATCCATTTTTTCTTATTTTTCATAATTTTTTTCCCCCTTATTTTTGGTTAATCCAACTAAACCAACACTCATTAGCAACAACCCTAGAAAACAATAATTACGTATCAACTCGTTTGTAGAAGGAAGCTCCTTTCCTGAATACCCTGGTCCCTCCCCTCCACTTGGTGTTCCAATCGTCTTTGGTAAATCTTTCCTTGGTCCTGAGCTATCTGTAATCGGCGGTTCGGTCGATTTAGTTGTAGTAGTCGTTGACGGTGGTGGTTCAGAGGTTGGCGGTGTCACTGTAAGCTCACGATATTTACAGGTGATCTCCAGCTTGTCCGCTTCCCTTAGCGTATCCGTCATTTTCTGTGGCAAATAAATAATGATCGGCACCATATGATAGTTGCCTGTTTCACCTGAAGAAAGGATCAGATAGGCAGCATCTTGGTTATTCTGCTGCCGTGATACGCTTAGTGTGATTTCCCCTTTATCATCCACTGCGTATGGTGTTTGATTGACCTTCTTTAATTGTTCTGTTTGAACAAATGCTTCTAATCGTTCTTTGGTCGGATAGGTGTCCATGATATACTTCTTATCGTCCTTTTCATTACTGGCGCGTTTTTGACGCCATTCGGTCAAATCATAGATATCCAACGTGATTTGCTCGGTCCCTTCGTATACAGGACCGGTTTCCGGTCTGGTCTTGATCAGTACTTCCACTAGACTTTCCTCTGCAAAAGCAGTAACCCCCATGTTACAAATTCCCAGAATAAGTCCCAAGAGAAGAATCATTTTTTTCATTACGATCCCCTCCTCTTCGTGTGAAGCCAGTAAAGGCTGCCAAGCAGTCCTCCTGCTGTAGAGATAACCCCAAGTGCTACTTTGAAGAACATCGCCGTTCCCGATCCGCCTGTACTAGGCATCGGACCCGTGCCGCGTTTCCTATTTGTGACAGTCAATTGAATAAGATTTGGATTACCGACACCACCTGAGCCGCTGACATTTGGATTCGATTGAATACTAACAACGCCCGCTTGCGAAATACTGATTCGAACGGTGCCGCTCATTCCTTGATACCCATTTGGAACGACCGTTTCAGACAGACTGTATTCCCCTGGTCGCAATCCACTAAATTCGAAATATGGTCCGCCAGTCTCCGTTTGATCATAGTTCGTACCGATCAAGCGGAAGCTTGCTCCGCGAAGTTCATTTCCATCTTCATCGACTTTTTTGATCTTCAACTTGAAATCAGCCAGCTTATTCGTGACTTTATACGGTGACGATTTGCCATTCAGCGTAATGGTTAAAGCCGTTCCCGCAGCGTTTTCCACTGCTTTGAGATCGAGGTTTGCCATTTTTTCATATCCTGCTGGTACATAGGATTCTTCAATGATGAAGTCGCCCATTGGAATATTTTCGATGGTTACTTGTCCATTCGCATCTGGTTCAATATCTGTCGCTAATACTCTGCCGTCTGACCTGCGGGTGATGGTGAATTTAGGTTTATCCTTGCTAAACGGTGTCTTGCCATCATCCATGTACTTGCAAAGAACCACCTTACCGGTCAATAATTTGTTCGTCAGTTTGATGCCATCTTTTGGTTTCGTTTCAGCAGTGAAGCTCGTTCCATAATTGTAGGTTGGCTTGGCATAGCCCGTTGTTCGTGTTTCCTCGACCACTCGATAGACGGTGTTCCCGCCCTCGACATTTTGGAATACCCCTTTCCAACTGTCGATCGGTGTCAATGTCAAGGATTCGACATCCTCCCACGTACTTCCCGTTCTCTTCTGCAATGTCACTCTCACGTAGTTTGTTCGAAGTCCCCAATAATTTTCAGTTCCCCGATAGCTGTCTGACCAGAGCTTCTCGACTGGAATCTCCAAGTCTTTCGTTAGCTTATTGGTTACCTCATGCAAGGAAGTCTTGCCGTTTACAGTAATATTAAGGTCTGTACCTGCGGAATTTTCGACTGCCTTCACATCGATATCAGCCATCTTGTCATAGCCTTGAGGCACATAGGTCTCTTCTACAACAAAATCACCGAGTGGAATATCTGTGATGACTACTTGCCCCCTAGTATTCGGCTCAAGGTCGCTCACCAATAGCTTGCCATCTGATTTACGCCTTACAGTAAATCGTGGCAAATCTGACGTAAATGGTGTCTTCCCGTCTTCCTTATACTTACAAAAGACCGTTGCCCCCTTCAGCAACTTATTCGTAATTTGAACCCCTTTGCTCGGTAATGTTTTCGCGGTAAATTCATCCACATTGGAATCCGGCTTGGCATACCCCGTTGTCCTTGAAGGCTCAACGACCCTGTAGATAGTGCTGCCACTTTCCGCCGAAAATGATGTTTTCCAATTATTCGCCGCATTTAATGTTTTCGTTTCAACATCCACCCATGAATTACCACTTTTTCTTTGTAGAACAACTTTGACACTGTTTGCGCGAAGTCCCCAGTAGTTATCTGTGCTCATATGCGAATCAGACCATTTCTTCTCAACCGGAATTTCGAACTTATTCGACTTGCCTTTCGCTGACGGTACACCAAAATCTAGCTTATCCGTCGTTCGTTCAGGCGTTGGTGTAAGTGTCGTTCTTCCGTTCGTTTGATACCATGTGTCGCCTTCATAATTCACAGCGTCTGTTTTTAACCGAAGTTTGTAATCTAATTGAACTTCTTGCTGACCATAAAGATTGATGTTATCTACCTTGATCGTATTGTTTATCACAACCGGATCGTTCGGCAGCTTGCTTGTTTCAATTGCTGGCACACCGCTTTTTTTGATTTCCTTAACAGTAGGTTTTCCTACTAGCTCAAACATATCTCCGATTGGATCTTCAATAACGCCTTTATCTACTGTTTGAATGACTGAGTTAAACCAATCATCAAAAGAAATGTCAAAATCACCTGTTGTACTAGCATGATAAAATTGGTAATCAGCCTGTGAATCTCCAGAAGCGTTCGCCTTTTTGGAAGCCATACGATACAAACCAGTGACCAATTCATCCCTTGAATGCCGTTCTACTGTAAAGTTTTTTTGGATATTGATAGCGATGGAATTAATCTCCATTCCTTGATCTTTGATATCCGCTGCAGTCGAATTGGCAGGCGTCAAATGACTATAAATTCGTTGGCCCGTAGTTCCTACTGCGATTCCCGAAGGTTTATATACCGTAAAATATCTTTCACCATTAGGCTCCCTTTCTGGAAGTCCCCAATAACGTCCATTATAGATCAGAGACCCATCATAAATTGGAGGTGGACTAGGATGGTTTGAATCAATTCGCAACCCATCGTAATAGATACTTGAATCCGAATGACCAGATATCGGTACTTCACTCATATTCGGCGCGCCATCAGTCAAAAGGAAAATGACTTTTCGCCGATTGGTCCCACTAGCATTATTCAACATTGTTTGTGCATCCATTAATGCTTTTTGTGTGAAGGTATTTCCATCTGAATCAATACTTTTATACCTATCTACTACGTTTTGCCAGCCTGTCGAGTTGGCAGACATAGGAACAATTTGGTTTCCTGAATAATCAGGCGAAGAGTAAATTACTCCACCAATACGAAGGCTGTCAGTATCTGGGTTAGCCGCTTTGAACTTATCGATCAATTTTTGTAACGAGTTGACTGCTAATGTTTTTCTCGTCATCCCGCCAATATTTCCATGTGATTGAATCATCGAAGCGGAATTATCCAATACAAAACAAACATCCACCCCAGGTTTTGGAATTGTTCTACCTCGGACATTTAGACGAACATTAAATTCATCTTCTTTAGATGTCTCACTCGCATATTTTCGCAATTCAATATTAGGTTTTGATTTATTCTCACCATATTTGATATACGATTTCGTATGGTCATCTGATGAGACATCCCAACTCGTTAATCCATCCCAACCAGATTCTTTCTCATAACCACCTTGATGATTGCGAACGTTTGACTGTCCGGTCGGCGTCCAATAGCAAGTAGGATAGGTGCCGTTATTCGACGTATACACGGGTGCTTTATTGGTATATTTCGGTGGGTCCATCCGAAGCAACCCATTGTTTGGAACTGCCGTTGCTGGTACTGGCACAACTTCTTCTGGTTCAGGCGGACCGATAAAATCTTCTGAACTTGTTTTGACCGCTGCTTTACTCTCAGAAGTTTTTGTTTCTTCTTTTGTATCCTGCGCTTTAAGAACAAAGGATTCTTTGATATCAAGAATGTTTTCCTGTATCTTCGCGTCTTTTCCGTTAGAAAGTGTCTGCTCGTCTAGTTGAACATCTAAATTGAGTTTCTTTGTTGATTTCGGTAACTCAAAAACGAGTTGTCCTTCCATGGAAGCTGAATAGTTCTTTTCAATTAGCCATTCATCCTTCTCATCCATGTTCTTAATCGTTGGATACGTGATCACTTTTCTTTTCTCATTTGTTACTTTCAATTTGAGACGCTGTTCTTTATCACTCTCTTCGCTTTGCCTGCTAAACGTGATTCGCCAACGATTTGTATCTTCTAATGATTCATATTCATAGGAGACTTTTAAGAACTTTTCATTGATCAGTTCCGTTTTCGTTGTTTCGGCATACGCAGTAACTAGTGATGGTAGTGTTTCTGTAATAAAAGAAAATAGTAGAACAACCAACATGAGTAAGTGCTTCTTTTTCATTTCATAAATTCCTCCTTTCACCCTTTTTTCACCCACTCTCCCTTCCGCATAACAATATGATAACTGATATCATTTTCTCTCGCTGAATATGTTTTTTTATATTTTTTAGTTATTCAAATATGATATTTCAGCGTTGTTTTATCTTTTTTATAACCTTTAGTGTTATTGGACCCAATTACTTAATTTGATTTAAAGAATAATAAAGTTTGATTGTCGTAAAAAAAATTTACCTTTTGAATTTTTCGTCAAAAAAAAACAAAAAAAGACCTCGGAAATATCTATTTCCGAGGCAAGTATGAATATAATGTGTCTATTTTCTTTTTATCTCCTTATTTGATCAATAGATTTCCACTTAATTAGTAAAGGAAACATCAACTGTAAAGAGACTTCCGAAATCTGCTATTTACTACTTTCGTATAGAAAAGAAAAAGGATGAGGCAAACACTCGCCTCATCCTTATGACTATTCAGTTATTAATTATTTAGCGAATTGACTTGAGTATCAAGAACGAAAGAAAATTGAAGCTTGGAAACAAATCGATCAACCATTATCCAATCGTACGATCGCAAAATCACCAAATTGTGTTCCTCAAACTACCCTTACTAAGAAAGACCGCACGGTCCGCCAAATCAAACGCAAAATGGCAAAACATATGAATACGAATCATTTATCACATCTGCAAACGTTAGACAAGTAGCCTATGAACAGGTACGAGCGAATTCCCGCAAACACCAGATATGGCTTTCTTCGTCCAATATCCTTGAGAATACCGATCATCAGATGAAAAAGGAAAAGCAATCCCAGATGTCCTCGCTTGGCGTGCAAAAAGCTGAATCTATTACCGTATGAAAATTTCTCTTACACGACAATATTGCACAACTACAATGAGTGCTTCCTGTTCCTCTTATTTATCCCGAAAGATCACTGATCAACTGTTGCAGCTGAACGATGTTTTGATTAGTTAAAAAAGGATCAATGATCACTGTAGGATAATCATAGGGTACTTCTTCTACACTACTTGAAGTAACCAACGCGTCATATTTCATCAATTCACTAATCGTGATCCGTGAATCCCGAGAACGCTCCTCTACAAAATGAATCTTAAAATTTCCATAGATCCGTTCTTCAATCTGTTCTGCTAAAAAAACTTCCTCGGTTGGCGACAATTCAGAAAGCAGTAGAATCTTTAGAGGCTGATCCGCGCTCGCTAATAAATTTAAACTTTGAGGAACCATTGTTATCAACAGATAGGTGTAATTCCAGATAAAATCAGTTTCTTGGTAAATACGGTATTTCTTCACAAAGGATTCGGCGATTTTCAGGACCTTCTTCACCGCTTGATAATGAGTTTCCATCATCTTTTCTAAGAAAATCCCTCGTTGACGGTATAAAATATCAATGTAGCGCCCTTTAGGTGGATACATCCGTTGATCATTCACCAGTATAATCGTCAGTTCGTTCATTTCTAGGTCCCCCAACGAGCGACCTAGTAAACGATTAAAATCTTCAACCAACTCATAATGCTTTTGATACAAATCGCGATAGATCCTACTTTGCTTCATCGCAGATTTCCATTGATCCTCGCTGAAAATCAGCATATCCGCATATGACAACCATAAACAATCCTTGATATCTTCCTCCGTTAACCGAACTCGAAAAGACTCTAAAGCGATTCTCTCAAACGCTTCTAAAGTTTCCTCATCAGGCAAGCTTAACGGACTTATCAATTCATTTGCAGGATATCGTCGACCATTTTTGATTCGCCATAGACTGATATAAATGTTGTAGCTTAATCGTTTTCTAAAAATATGACGATTTTCTAAATGGTTAACCTGAATAAACTGATCCACTAAATTGGTTATCGCTTTAATCTGGTATTCCTTTAAATTTGAAAAAAGTGAATCGACATGATCCGATTTTTCTAAAAAATAGCGATAGTAGAAATGTCGGATAACACTTTCCTTTCCTTCAATCCGCAACGGGCGGTAATCCAGTTTTATTCCTGCTTTCTTTAGGGCGGTTTCAAGTTTCTTTAAGTAACGTTGTGTATTTGAGGCACTAAGATAAAGTTTTTCTGCTAAATCACTAATGCTTGAACACTTTTCATAAAGCAATTCTTCAATAATCTGAAATTCTGGTGCTTGTTGAAGAACGTCTGCATACAATCGGTTGATACTCACATGCGGCTTGACATTAATTTGATAAAGCCCTTTGAATTTCTCAATATGAAAATCCTCTTGCTCATCGTTAATCAACTTGACATCCTTCAACAAAATTGGTAATGAACATTCCAGCTCTTCTAATAATTGATCACTTGGCAACCCAACTTGACTTGCATAGAGAAGCTCAACAAAACGCAGTCGTCTCAAACTGCTTGTCCCCAAAACCTCTCTGAAATCCATTTCATCATCCCCTTTGTTCTTCCCCTTTTAGAACGTAACAAAAGACTATTTTTTAAATATGAAAAAATCGGATACTCAGCATAATGAATCTACAACTCACATAAAATTCCAACTAACAGTGACCAACCATCATATGTGTGAATCATCAATCTTCGCTGATACCCGAAAAAATGTATCGTTCCATATCAAAATAGCCATCGAATTTATACTATTTTAATCAAGTTCACCTCTTACGCTTAACTTTTTCAAATTAATTTCGTTTTTTTGTTTATTATTTTTTCAACATAAAGATTATTTGATAGCCAATAGAAAACTAATAATCCTCTGTAACTATAATATTCAACCCATTTTCTTTACGATTTTTTCCTTATATACATAATAACCAATCTTATTTCCCCTTGCTTTTTCACCATTTATTTATTTATGGTTATTAAAAAGCTCAGGGAATCAACAAACAATTAATTCTTAAATATTTTTTTGTTATTTAGTTCTTTTTTTTAATAATCATTAAAAAATATTATTACTCATTTTAAAAATACCAATTAAAAAAATTGAATTTTTTCTACCATAAATTCAAAATCAAAAAAATACTCAGATATAACATTTGTTGCATTTGATTTCCGATTAATTATTTATATAATTTTCTAAATAGCTTAAAAATCGTCTTTTTATTCTAATATTTCTATTCAATTGAATTGATTAAAATATTAAATCTGACGATTCAAGAAGTTTAGCCGATTACTTAAGAAAACATTCTAGCAATAACCGTAAAAGGAAGCCTATTCTAAAACTTTTAATGCCATTTATCACAGACAACACAAAAAGCTCATTTTATAAGAATAGCTTTACATTGAATTGTGTAATTCTTCGAATAATTCACTATTGATTTTTTAAACTACTTGGGGGATTCTGATAATGAAATACAGAGGTAAAGTACATATTTCAGAAGATTGTTATTGCTTGCAGAATTTTTCTCTTATTTAGAGTTAGCAGCAGATAGCAGTTCACTATACTTTTAATGATGCTGGCTGTTTCAAATGATAATTTTTGGATACACAACTAGGATTCGTTCTGTTCTGTTTTTTTGAAATGCTCCATTCTAGTAGATTATGATTCATCGGAGAACCCTCACTTTTTTCTCCTTGTCCTCACGAATCATCTTGTTGTCTAGCTTTTACTATCTAACAAGTGCAATGTTTAACACGTAATAAAAAGAGTCTGGAAAGAATCTTTCCAGACAAATCGTTCACTTTTTCATCCTTCGAAAGTTTGTTTAAAAGCTACTCTACAGTTGCCGCTATACTTTCGGAGGACAAAATCTAAAATGGATTTCCCATTACTTTTTATTGTTTCTCCGCAGATTGTATGGGTTGGAATTACCTTACATTAGTAGATCAAGACGAAACGAGTGTGTGGCAAAAGTAATTGCCACACACTCGTTTTCCTTAATTACTTAAATCTTCTCCGTTGGTTGCAATGACTTTCTTATACCAATCAAAGGATTTTTTCTTGCTGCGTTTCAAGGTTCCGTTACCTTCGTTGTCGCGGTCTACGTAAATGAAGCCATAACGTTTCTTCATTTCACCTGTTCCGGCAGACACGAGGTCGATACAGCCCCAAGTGGTGTAGCCTAATAAATCCACTCCATCTAAGTCCACTGCATCCTTCATCGCTTGAACGTGCTGCGCTAAGTAGTCGATTCGATAATCGTCCTCAACATAGCCATTTTCATCTGGGGTATCAATCGCTCCAAGCCCGTTTTCTACAATGAATAATGGTTTTTGGTAGCGATCGTACAGGTCATTCATCGTGATCCGTAAGCCAAGTGGATCAATCTGCCAGCCCCATTCGCTTGATTCCAAGTAAGGGTTCTTCACAGAAGCAAAGATATTGCCGCTGGTTTGTTCCAACAATTCAGGGTTAGTCGTAGCTACACGAGATGAATAGTAAGAGAATGAGATGAAGTCAACGGTGTGAGCTTTCAATAGCTCTTTGTCGCCTTCTTCCATCTTCACTTCGATCCCTTTGCGTTCCATTTCCTTCACTGCATACGCTGGATATTCCCCACGTGATTGCACATCAATGAAAAAATAGTTTTGACGTTCTTCTTGACGTCCTGCCCACACATCGTCTGGTTTTGGTGTATATGGATAGTAAGAACCTGCCGCTAGCATACAGCCGACTTGGTTTTCTGGATCGACTTCATGAGCGATCTTCGTTGCAATCGCAGATGCCACTAATTCGTGATGGGCTGCTTGGTATTTGATTTGCTCTTCATTTTCGTCTTCTTCAAAGTACAGACCTGCCCCCATAAATGGTGCGTGTAAGATCATGTTGATTTCATTGAAGGTCAACCAGTATTTGACTAATCCTTTGTAACGATTGAAGATCACGTTACATAAGTTTTCGTAGAAGCCAACTAATTCGCGGCTGCGCCATGCGCCATATTTTTCCACTAAGTGCATTGGACAGTCAAAGTGCGTAATCGTTACTAAAGGTTCGATCCCGTATTTTTTACATTCCTTGAAGATGTCCTCGTAGAATTTCAGGCCTTCTTCATTTGGTTCCTTTTCGTCGCCTTTAGGGAAGATTCGGCTCCATGCTAATGACAGACGATAGGTTTTGAAACCCATTTCCGCAAACAGCGCAATATCTTCTTTCCAATGATGATACATATCGATCGCTTCTTTTGCTGGGTAAAAATGCGCATCGTCAAAATCAAACATTTTCTTTTTCCCTGCGATAACGGCAAAACGATCTTCACCCACCGGTGCAAGGTCAACATTTGCTAGTCCGCGTCCGCCTTCGTTATAACCACCTTCACATTGATTAGCAGCAGTCGCTCCGCCCCATAAAAAGTCTTTTCTAAATCCCATTGTTTGATTCCTACTTTCTATACTTTTTCCATATCTAATTCACGTGCCACTTCGTCTTGCACTTCGATACCTTCTTTTTCTAGGCGTTCAATAGTTTCTTTGAAGTTTGGCAAATGATCTTTGTGTACAATAAATAATTCATCCATAATCCGTTGCGCTGTTTTACCTGAACGAATCATCGGGTTGATGGTAAATGCTTGTAACGCTGTGTTGTAATCACCAGTTACGGCAGCTTCGATCGTTAACAATTCCATGGCTTTCATCACTTGCAGCCACCCGCGTTCTGCTGTTGGCAATTCACCAAAGGCAACATTACGAGCGCCTTGTCCGCCAATATAAGCAGAAACTTCAACGACACAGTCTGCTGGCAGATCTGGCACAGCACCGTCATTTTTCGTCGAAACAACTAATTGCGTATTTTTGTTAGCATAAATTGACGCGATTGATTCACATGCTGCATCAGAATAGTAAGCACCGCCACGTTGACTTAATTGTTCTGGTTTGTAATCCAAGTTCGGGTCTTTGTACAATTCAAACAATTCTGTTTCTGTTTGCTTCACTTGTTGAGCACGTGTGCCGATGGTTTTGTATTCTTCTAAGGCATGAGCCAACGTTTCTTCCTCTTGGTAGTAATAATGATGGTACCCACAAGGAATCATTTGCATTTGTTCTAAAATCTCTCTTGGGAATGGAATATCATGGATATTTTTCGGCATCCCTGTTTCGTCGCCTTCGTACATTTTATTAATGATCTCTTGTGTCACATCTTTGCCGTGATTATCAGTTACTTTATGCCAATGGAAATGATTCAAGCCAGCAAATTTATAGATCAATTCATCTGGCTCTTTGCCTAACATCTCAGGCTCCACCATTTGCGCCATCACCGGAACATTACACAAGCCAATTACTTTGTCCCATTTACCATAACGAACAACTGCTTCAGTCACCATGCCGCTTGGGTTGGCAAAGTTGATTAACCAGGCATCTGGACATAAACGCTTCATGTCTTCAACAATTTCTAAAATGATCGGAACTGTTCGGAACGCTTTGAACATTCCGCCGGCACCATTCGTTTCTTGTCCTAACATGCCATAGTAAGCGGGAATACGTTCGTCTTTGATTCGTGCTTCTAATAAACCAACACGGAATTGCGTCGTTACAAAATCTGCGTCCTTCAAGGCTTCTTCGCGGTCTAAGGTAATATGAACTTTTACATCATAAGGCGAAGCATCCCACATCCGTTGTGCCATCGCACCAACGATCTCAACCTTTTCACGGCCTGCTTCAATATCGACTAACCAGATTTCACGCACTGGTAACTCATCATAACGTTTGATAAAACCTTCCATTAATTCCGGTGTATAGCTGCTTCCTCCACCAATTGTAGCGATCTTTACTCCTGCTGACATTCAATCGACTCCTTCTGTTTTTATTTACAAACTAATTATCTACGATGTAAAACTTCTATTCAATCTGTTCACAAGTCATTCCATACATTTTTACAAACTCTCTACTGAAAACGGTTAATTTTGTAAATATAGATGGATATTCTCAGATTTTTCTTAAAAAAGCCCATATTCGTTTACAAATGATCTACAATAAACGTAAATAGGAGGTGTGTTCACAATGCTCTTATCAGAGAAAATGAAACAAACTGATTTTTCTAATGCAGAGACAGCCTTAGTCACATACATTTTAGAAAAGGGAACAGCGATTGAACCCATGACTATTAAAGAAATCGCGGAAGCCAATTTCGTCCATCCCTCTACCTTGATTCGCGTTGCGAAAAAACTAGGCTATAAGGGGTGGCTGGAACTACGTACAGAATTTTTAGCGGAACAAACCTATCTTCAAACCTACTTTGAAGATGTCGATGCCAATTTTCCTTTTCAAACCAATGACGGTATCATGACCATCGCAAACAAAATTGCTTCATTAGAACGAACAACAATCGATGACACCTTGAGCCTGTTGAATCATGATGACCTGCAAAAGGCAAAACAGCTCTTGTTGAACGCCAAGCATATCAAAATTTTCGGAAGCAATGCCAACTTATTGATATCTCAAGATTTTGCTTTAAAAATGCGCCGCATCCAAAAAAACGTCGTCACTAGTCAAACGATGGGTGAAGATGCTTATGAAGCTTATAATAGCCAAGAAGATACCTGTGCGATCCTGATTTCTTATACTGGAGAGAATAATTTTATCTTGCAACTCGCGAGAATCTTGCGAAAACAAAACATTTCCGTTATCGCCCTGACCAGCATCGGTGACAACACACTCGCTTCCGTCAGCCAAGCGGTTCTACGAATAACGACTCGGGAGCGGCTTTATTCAAAAATTGCAAACTTCACGATTAATTCATCGATCTGCTATCTGCTGGACGTGCTATACAGCGTTGTCTTTGCCGAGGACTATCAAAAAAATCTGAATCATTTGATTGAGATCGGCGAGCTTGCCGACAAGCGGAAGACTAGCTCCGAAATTATGGCAGAATCCCCAGAATCAATGATTCGCTTCACTGAATCTTTTCGACCAAATTAAAGTTCGAGGCAGGCGCCTCGAACTTCTTTTTTTACTATCTACTTAAACTAATACGGTCAATAACTCATCATTGTTACAAACACCGTCTTTTTGATCAGACTCGATAATGTCCAGATAATCCGCTGAGTTCGTTACAATCACTGGTGTTTCCACACTGTAACCAGCCGCTTCAATGGCTTTGATATCAAAGGTTACTAGCTTATCACCACGTTTTACTTTCGCGCCTTGCTCTACATGCGCTTCAAAGAATTTCCCATCCAGTTGAACCGTGTCCAAACCAATATGGATCAATAATTCTAACCCGTTATCTGAGATCAAACCAATTGCATGCTTCGTAGGGAACATCGTCATGACTGTACCATCAAATGGCGCGACCACTTCACCGACTGTCGGATGAATCACGACACCTTTACCTAATGCACCTTGCGCAAACGCTTGATCACTTGCTGTTGATAATGGCATCATTTGTCCCTGAACAGGTGAAGTCACGATTTCTTTGCGAACTTCCATCGCTTTTTGACCTTCTGGTATTTCCTCTACTACTGTATCGTCTTTCCAGAAGAAGAAGGTCAACACAAATCCAATCACTGATGCGATCACAATGGCAATGACAGAGTAGATTGCCCCTGAAGAATCACCTGTTTGTTGATTGATATAACTAGGAATACCGAAGACGCCAAGTCCTCCCATTACATATGAACGAACACCCATAGCTGTCATGAACGCACCAGAAACGGCACCACCGATCATTGAGAAAACAAATGGTTTTTTCTTAGGCAGTGATAATCCGTAAATCGCCGGCTCTGTTACACCACAGATCCCTGAGACAACTGCTGGTAATACTAACGCTTTTTCTTTTGGATTCTTTAAGCGGAAATACATCGCTGCTACTGCCGCTGTTTGTGCAAAGCTGGCACCGAACATTCCAGTTAGAGCTGTTGCGTAACCCATCGTACCTAACTGTAGGATCGCAATCGGGATTAAACTCCAATGGAGACCAAACATAACTAATACTTGCCAGAAGAAACCAACGATTAAACCAAATAGGATTGGAGAGAAGGCCAATAAACTATCAAAACCAGTCGCCAACATGTTAGTCAAAATTGTGATAACTGGACCAATTACTAGGAAACCAATCGGCAAAGCAATTAACAATAAGAAAAATGGTACAAAAAAGTTCTGAATCACTTCTGGAATAATCTTCCGTAACGGCCGTTGTAATTTACTTGCTAGCCAAACAATCAAGATGGACGGAATAACACTGCTTGTATAATCGTTTGCCACAAACGGCAGACCCATAAAGGTCATGTAAACCGGACTTTCAAACATACTTCCGGAAAACAACGTATACAGTGGCTGAACATCTCCTCCGGCAGTCAGCGTTGATAACTGAAGCGCTGGATAACATAAGGCACCACCGATCACCAACCCAACATACTGATTCACACCAAATTTCTTAGCAGCCGCGACTGCTACTGCAATTGGTAAGAACATAAAGATCGCATCACCAATCGCATTTAAAACGATGTAGGTACCACTTTCAGCAGTTAGTACACCAGCCGCAACCAGTATCGCGTTCAGTCCTTTGATCATCCCTCCAGCACTCAATGCACCTAAGAAGGGTTGGAAAATACCACTAATCACATCAATCAAGCGATCGAAAAGACTGCCAGAAGCTTCCTCTGGGGCACTACTTTCACCGCCAAGACCAGTCATATCTACTACATCTTCGTAGACTTGCCCTACGTGGTTACCAATAACGACTTGGTATTGTCCGGCACTATGCATAATTGTCACAACACCATCCATATTTTTCAGCACGTCATCATTTGATTTGCTTTCATCCTTTAATTTAAAACGTAGACGTGTAATACAATGTGTTAAACTATTGATATTTTCTTTGCCACCGACATTTTCGACAATTTTTTCTGCTAAATCACGATATTTACCCACTATTTTTCCTCCTATTTCATTTTGATGTATGCCCTTCCACTAATCAACAACCCGGGATAATGTGAAAAGCGGGCAGGTGCCAATTTCTATTGATTTACTTTTTGGACTAATCGTGCGATATGAATGGTTAAATATAATTTCTCATCATTTGACATTTCGTAATCGTATTTTTTCCTAATAAAATCCGCAATTCTTTCTACGCATTGATACGCGTTTTGATATTTCTTTTGAATAATTAAAAGCAGCTCGTCATCTGTCTCATCAGTTAATTGGCGATGATTCATGATTCGTGAAGCGAAGAAGCGCAAATGCGTTGTAAAGCGATAAAAGTAAACAGACTCTTCATCCAGTTGAACTTTAAAATAATAGCTGGTTATTTGAATGATTTCCTGCATCAACTCCGCCATCATATACGCGTCTTCATTCTCGCTATCCGACTGCGCATTCACTAAGTGTAAAGCGATATTTCCTGCTTCATCTTCACCAAGATTGACTTTAAATTTATCCTCGATTCTTTTCACAGCATTCACGCCGACCGAAAATTCATCGGGGAATAAACGTTTAACATCCCACAATAATAAGTTTCGAACCCGAACACCTTCTTTAACTCGCTGGACTGCTGCATATAAGTGATCAGTGATTGAAATGTAAAGCGAATCGTTCAACGGATTTTTCAACGTAACCTTCGCCTCATCAATAATGTCATTGGCGATTTCCAGGTACGTTATCGGAACATCAACTAA
Source organism: Enterococcus raffinosus (assembly GCF_018917525.1). Classification (GTDB taxonomy): domain Bacteria; phylum Bacillota; class Bacilli; order Lactobacillales; family Enterococcaceae; genus Enterococcus_A; species Enterococcus_A raffinosus_A. Next base: position 16,938 of record NZ_JAHLOS010000024.1, read on the forward strand.
TAGTTCTTGAAACTTATGAAACAAATCACTGTTCGCAAGGTGATAGGTTTTATCGATCGCCTCCTCGGCTATCTCATCCCCAATCTTTTTCTGAAAGGCTAGACCACGCCCCATCGCGACAATCTCGTTATTTTTTTGATCAGTCGTGATGACTACATTGTTATTCAAAATCTTCTGAATCTGCATTCAATGCTCCTCCGTTCTGTGACATTCGCTACTAAAAATCATTTCCACCGACTTCGTTCACTTAAAATGATAGATAGCTTTGTAATTGATGTCAAACCCAAAAATGTTGTTTTTTATAAACTCACCTCCTGTTTTAGAGCAACAAAAAAAACCCAATGAGGGTACGACAAATAATCGTACGTATCTCATCAGGTTTAGCTTGTATTTAAACAATCACTATCCATCAAATGGTCTATTTAATTCAAAATTAGCTTACCAAACACAGAAAGCGCTGTCAACAGATTTTACAAAAAGAATTTTTTTAATAACAAAATTTGTAAATAGAAAGTGACAATTCTTTTCCTGCTTATCTAGCATTACATCAGCGCTTCTCCTTATAGGCGACATAATGGTAAATGTTATCGCTACTATCCTAAACTGCCATCAATTAAAAACCGAAATTTTCCTACAATAACATTATACGCAATAACCAAAAATATAATCGCCATTACTAGGCTACTCCACAAACTAAACATTACGAAAGGAGATGTAGCTTCGTTCCCTTTATTCCTCAATTTAGAAAAAGAACGCTTCGTTATCCAAAGCTGCCAAATTCCCAAAGCTAAAAAGACAAGTCCGATTATCATTATACATAGCTCCTTTTTCACTTTATGTTCTGTAAATAATTGTACTCTCAAAAATGTAAAAAGCAATCAAAGAACCAAGCGGAGTCTATCATCCCAAACATATTATTTGAACTCTTGGCGATTATCCTTTAGGGTTAAAATGTACTTAAAAGAAAGGATGGAAATTCAATGACCAAAAAAATTGCAGCGATTGTTACGGATTTAGTCGAGGATGTTGAACTATCCTCTCCAAAAGAAGCACTGGAAAAAGATGGCAACGAAGTCACAATCATCAGCTTTGAAGCCAATCAAGAAATCACAGGAAAAAAAGGAACCAAATTCAAAAGCGACAAAGGAATTGATGAAGTGAAACCTGAAGACTTCGATGCATTACTAATTCCTGGCGGTTTTTCACCTGATCAATTGCGTAGCGATGCACGTTTTGTATCCTTCGTGTCTTATTTCTTAGACAAGGATCAACCGTTATTCGCCATTTGCCATGGTCCACAATTGTTCATTCAAACAGGACTTACCAAAGGGCGCACAATGACTGCTTACACAACCGTTCGTCCAGATGTCGGCTATGCTGGCGCAATCGTCAAAGATGAAGCAGTTGTAGTAGACAACAAATTAGTAACTAGCCGAACTCCAGATGATCTTCCTGATTTCAATCAAAAAATCGTCGAAATATTACATGGTTAACGATAAATTTTGACAGAAGAGGATAGCCTAAAGAAATACAAGGATCTAGGAACAGATGATGAATGATACCTACTCAGTGTTTCTAAAATTTTGTGAATTTTCGGCTTATTTCTGTAGACGTACTTATGAATCGCCATGTATTCGTGAATAGGAGCTGATCCACAAATCTGTAAGACTTTCGAATCAGCTCCTATTATTTTTTCTCTCTATTAAAAGATAATTCTTTGCAAAATTAGTTAACCGCCTTGCAAAGCCCCTATTAAGACAAATAGGTCCACAAAAGTAACAATAGAAATCCAATCAAAAACGGTGGTACATACTTAAATATAAAATAACTGTAAGCTTTTCCTGTCCTACGTTCCGCCTCAAATCTTGGATCATCTCGATCGTTTACAAACTGCCATGGAAACCTTGAGAAAAAAAGCCCATTTGTTAAGCGAGTAATCAAAGCGATCACTAGTAAAAGACCCGTACAGAAAATACCAACAAACGCAATATCTCTAATCACATGACTATCCAAAACAATCACCAGCTTTCGCTTCACATTCAAAAGAGCAATCACAACACGAACGAACCAGCATTATTTGAAATCATCGCCAACTCGCTTAAAAAAATACCACTAAAGTCTTTATTGAAGCCCACAAGTTAGTTCGCTGCTACTTCACATACCCAACCGCGAGACAATTCATCCCATTGGAGCCCAAAAAAGCATTAATCACTGTTCCATTTTGCGGCAAATACCCATCCTTTTCTTTATTTTTATTATAATCCTTCACTGTAAAAATAACGATACACTTAAAATTCATCAAGTTACACCCTTTCGATCCATACTTTTTTAATTAAATTCTCATTGTAATTATGATAACACGAATTTTTTTCTATGGTCACTACTCCTAGAAAAATCATCTAAATTAAAAAAATATTTTGTGTACGATGATGAACATCCTCTTCAACTTTACAATAGCTTCACTACATCAAAAAGCTTAAACGGCCTCGTCGTCAAAATTCCTTTGTTTCAAATGGTAGCCTTTGCCCCAAATCGCCTCTACGACTAAGGCACTTTCCATTTCTTTCAGCTTCCATCGGATTCGTTTAGCAATAATAGACATCTGAGCTAATTGAGAACTATTAGGACCGTCTCCCCACATTGCTCGTGACATCTCTGTTCTGGAAACTATTTCATCATTTGAATTAAGTAATTTCTCGAAAAAGGCTGTTTCTTTTTTCGATAGTACATGAAGAATCGCACGTAACTCCTCTTGTTTAACTTCGCCCTCTTTATTAAAAATCAGCCTTGCTTGCTCCTTTTCATGATTCATGTTGGCTAAGTTATGCACTACGTACTCTCTAAGGCGTTCAATTGATTGACTCTCACTGATCCAATCGTAAAAACCTATTTTTTTAATCATTTTCTGTTCTTCTTCATCTGGTTCGATCGATGTTTTTCTGATGAAACAGCTCATTTTGCTCAAGTTTAAAAAAAGTTGTTTTGCCTCATTATCACTGATAGTTTCACTAATAATAACCGCCGCAAATTTCCTATCAATCTGTTCCTCATCAAATTTATGCAGTAGCTTATCGAAAAAAAGCTTAGAGCAATACACTTCATATCCCAAACATTGCAATCGATTCTGCAGAGGCTGCTCAAACAATACATTTTTCGTCAAAATTAAAAATGGTTTCATCTTATTCACTACTTTCTTTTCCTGCTTTACAAATAATTTATATTTTTATAGTTACTTGTTGTCTATTGAAATAATAAAAAGGCCCTCAAAGCATCTTTTTTATAATACTGTTTGCTACCATTACTATAATGTACGTTTTTTTATTTTTCAGTTTCGCTAGAACAATCAAATCAGATACCGCAATTCCCTAAGGTACCCGAATAAGAAAAGAGTATATCAAAAAAGGAGACCCAGATATTTCAATTTTGTCGGGTTCGTTTGGTGAATACTGAAATACCGGATGTATCATAGACTCTGTTTGCCTTACTAGATGTTATAATTAAACTATGAAGGACAATGCTAGGAGGAAATCTTTTGGATTATGAATTATTTGAATCCGCGATTAAAAATAAACTTTTATTATTAGATATTGTTTACCAAGCAGGAGATTGGGTTAAATTACCAACGTTGTGTTTTAAAACTGAAATAGGCGAGAAAAATGTCATGAAGTATATGGAGGAATTACAGGAAGACCTAGCTCAGATGAATCTTCTGGAAGAAGCCTGTGGAACGATTGATTTCATCAAAGGAAAGGGATTCCTTTTCAATGGAGAGGAACTTAATTATAAAAGACTCTCTTTATATATTTTAAAGCAATCCTTGATTTTCAATTTATTGCAAGAATTATTTCTCAGCAATCAAGTAGCGACGTCAGATATCCTCAACAATTATTTTGTTAGTGAGAGTACGCTGAGACGCAAGGTATTACAAATCAACGAATTTATTGAGGCCTATCATTTATCCTTGAAGTATAGTGGCAAACAATTAAAAATCACCGGTAAAGAAATCAATATTCGCTACTTGGGCTATCAATTTTTCTGGAGCTTTTATACCGGTGTCACTTGGCCCTTCAAAAATGTTGAGCAAAAAAAAATTGAGCACTATGTGAAATATGCATTGAAAAATTATGATTTGGCTAAAAAGAATACTTTGTCGCTGGAATTTTCTTACTTATTTGCACTGAATGTTTCGCGCTTTCATTCTAAACATCCGATAACACCGGAAGATATTCCAGCTTATGTCAAAGAGATCAATCAGCGGCAGCTTTTTCCACGTTCGGCCTTTTATCAGGACTTTCAAAAAGAGTTTTTCCTATCGGAACACGAGATCAATTATATCGGGTTGCTTTTTCAGTGTCGACCACAGTTTTATATTCGCAAGGATAATCTCCAAGAGGTGATTCAGCTGCACAGAGAACTTGATACGCCGATCTATCAGCTATATACTCTCTTCACTGAGGAAACCAACATCATGTATACGCCGGTTAAAGAAGAACTGAACTTAAAACTCTGCCACGCGATCATTTTATCGACATTTTTGCATGCGACTTTTTTTAAAAATTTTATTTCTGTTGCTTCTGGTTACGATCTTTTAATTTTTTATCAAACAAAGTATCCTCATCTATATTCTTATATGGAAGACATCCTTAAAAAAATGCGTGACCAGTCGGAATCGACTGTGTTGGAGAATGACGAATTTCTTGTACCAAGGTTTTGCGAAGCATTCTCCGCCATTAATATTTTTACTAAATTCGAACCGGAGATCGTTGTAAAGATTGACACCAATCTAACGATGGCTTTGGAATATATCTTGGCCCAAAAGCTGGAACAGATCTTCCGTAATTTCTTCAACGTTCGTTTTCTATCTTTTATTGAAGTGGAAAAAAACGAAGAACAAAAATTCGACATGGTCTTCTCTTCGATTATTCAAAATGTTGAAGATAGTCCCTACCGAGGAATTCCAGTTTACACGTTCCAACCTCAAATCGATCTTTCAGATATCACAAAAATCAATGATATTTTAACCAAATATATTGAAAACTTAGAATCGCAAGAATAATGCAAAGGTGCCGTATCATCACCGATACGGCACCTTTTATGGATTAAACTGCTTGTTCGTTAACTTTACGATACTTAGTGATTGCAATCAACATTAAGCCTAAACCTACAACTAGGAAGGCGATGATCCCTTTTCCACCGGTTGATGGTAAGAAGCCTTTTGGCGCATTCGGGATTTTCAGTGTTGTTGATTCAGCGTAAGAACCATTTTTGATTTCAAACGGAGTATCCTCTACTAGTTTAACGAAACCGTTTGGTGCTTTCGTTTCCTTCAAGAAGTAGCTGCCCATTTCCAAACCAGTTACCTTGATTTTCCCATCAGCCTCTGATTTGAATCTCGTTGCAGCAGATAGATCACTTACCCAGACCGGAGTTCCACCTTCCACATCTTGTTTTAGATACTCATCATTACCACCGTTATCACGGCCTACGACGAACTCTGCTCCGCCTAGCGTTTGAGTCTCCTTGCCGCTTTCATGTTTCAAGAATCTATGACCACCGGTTCCGAAACCTGGAGGCGGATTAAGAATGTTACGGTCATCATTCACATCACCATCACGTGTGATTTCTACAACTAGATCATTGTCAATTTTTTCATCGACAGGCGTAAATTCTGTCATACTGACGCCATAAGTGATTTCAATTTTCTTGCCGGCAAATTGTTTTAAATAATCAGCTGTGGCCTTCGACTTAGCAAATTCAGCCGCACTAGAAACACTTGTTTCAGCATTGAAATTAGCGGCTAAAGTAAAGCCGGCATAGTCTGAATAAGGAGAAGCAGTGTTTTGCGGTGTCAATGTCATATGGCTATAGAATTCAGTTAAATCACTGCCCTCAATTGTACGTCCATCGATCACAATTTTTGAGATTCCCTCAAATTTTACACCTGTTTTAGTCAACTGATCGACGAATGCGAATTTATTGTAACGCGTTTGCTGCGCACTCGTTGCGCCATCTGTGATGATTTCACCGATTTGACTTGGAAAAGTAAATGACGCTTTGTAGTTGATCTGTTTCCCAACTTCAAAAGTATAGAAACTTTCTCCTGCAGGAACATCAGGTAATTTATTTCCGTTCTCATCTACTAAGATTTTCTCAGGTACTTCTTTATCAACGATTTTATTTTTTGGATACAAGTGGATCGTGCTTAACTCAGTCGCTCCATCCATCGCTGGCAATATCAGAATGGTTGGATTTGAATAGCCTTGATAGCCTGTTGGTAATTTCTCTTCAAAATAATAGACGTTATAGGTTCCGTCAGCTGCTCGTTTCTCCAATGCATCAAACGTTGCATCGCCGTTACCGTTAGTTGTTTGCTTTCCTTTTTCAGTGGCTTTTGATTTATCTAAAGTAAAAGATTTCATCAATGCTTCCGTTTTAGTTTTTACTTCGGCTTCCGATTCATTTCCTGTCAAAGCCAGTTTAGCATAAAAATCTGCAGTTACATCCCACGCGGTAAACTCCACACCTGGTAAACCCTCGTAATGACTGAATTCATTCATTTCTTTACCAGTATTTTTAATTGCCTCATTTGGAAATTCATCCATTTTCTTTTTATGCAAGGTTACTGCCACTGTTTCTGCAGCTGCCGCATTCTCACTCAAACCAAATAACCCTGTTAGTAGTGGTACGAGACACACAATTGCTGTTAATAATCCTGTCCATTTTACTTTATGTTTCATTATTTTTCCCCCCCTATTTTTTTGGGTCTTTTTAGACCCATAACTGCCAGAATAAAAATGAGAACGCCAAGTACTGAGTAGCTATTTACAAGCTCGTTCGTTTGTGGAAATGATTTACCGGAAGTATCTACTGGTGTTTTAGGAACCACCAGTCGCTCAGTCGTTTCAGTTGGCGGTGTGACTACTAACGGTTCTTTTTCTTCTGCATACTTTCCATAAATCATCACTTTGAATATCTCTAACTCCGAGTCAACATCGTGTTGCGGAAAGAATAAAACAACTGGCAGAAAATGAAATTTTCCGGTTTCTCCATTAGCTAAAATCAGATAAGCCGCATCCTTGTTTTCTTGATATCGTGGAAGTGCGGTCCTAGCTTCCCCTTCACTATTGACTGTCAATACCTCTTCACTTAATGGTTTCAATCCTTCTGTTCGAATAAAGCTCTGCATCTCTTCTTTGGTTGCATTTTTATCTAGCAAGAATTCCTTAGCTTCTTTTTCTGACATCACATTTGAGTGACGCCAATTCGTTAAATCATAGATCGTAAAGTTCAAATTATCGGTTCCCTGAACTTTTTCTCCCTCTTTTGGTCTTGTATTGATGATGATTTCGACTTTCTCATTTGTTGTAACTGCTGAAACGGAACTCGTCAACATGTTAACTCCAATCAAGACTGCTAGAAGGGACAAGAAAAGTAGTCGCTTTTTTTTCATGTCTAGTCCCTCCTTCTATTAATGTATAAGTAGACTGCACCCAATCCGCTGCCTGCTACTAAGCAAATAATAGAAAATAGAACGAAGTACCGATTCCCGAAACTTCCAGTTCTAGGGAGTACACCCGTTTGTCTGCGATTTTTCACCTTTAAAGTAATTACATTTTCTGTTTCACCTAGTTTGGTTGAACTCGTTACCAGAGGATGGCTTTCGACCCCTACATGACCACTCTCAAAAATATCAACAGCAATCTCTTTTTCTAAACCGACATAGCTGTCTGGTGCAGTGACTTCTTTTAAGAAATAGAGCTCTGACTTCAAACCAGTAAAAGTAAAGGTCGATCCTGAAGAGATTGTTTTATTGTAAGTGCCTGATAAATTTCGCAAGCGGAAGACAGCACCTTCGATTTCTGCTCCTTGCTCGTTCGTCTTTATGACTTTCAACTTGAACTCATTCAACTTATTTACGACTGTTTTATTCGTTGAATCAGCAACAACCGCTGTACCATCGGCCTTTTCAGTCACTGAAAACGTAAAATCATCCATCTTTTTAAAGCCTTCTGGAACAAAGGTTTCACTTACTCGGTACGTGCCGATCGGCAGATCTTTGAATTCAACGATTCCACTTGCATCTGGCGCAACATTGTCTATAACTTCAATGTTTTTTGTTGTTTCTGTAAGTTTGAATTTTGGCAAACTATCACCGAAAAAAGGTTGGTTATTCTCCATCACTTTCTTAAAGGAATAATCAGTGGTCATCAGTTTATTAGTAATAAGGATTCCTTTTGCATCCAGCGTTGCTGATTGAAAAGAGGTTTGACTATAACTTGGTTTTTCATACCCTGACACTTTTTCGACATTTCCAACTCGTTCAATCACTCGATAAGTAATATTGGAATCTCGATCCACCGCTGGAAAAGAATTTTTCCAACTGTTTGTAGCATTCAATGAAACTTGATAAAGGTCGATCCAATTTTCTCCATCCTTTTTTTGCAGAACGGCAGTTATTGTTTGCCGCAACTTCCAGAAATTCGCTGTTCCATCTCGTTCGTCTACCCATTTTTTCTCAACTGGAATAACGATTTCTTTAAGCTCATTGATAACAGTGATACTTTCTTCTTTGCCATTGACCTTGGCGACAACACCAGTTCCATCCGCTTTTTCCGTGACGACGATCGTAAAATCAGCCATCTTCTTATAGCCGGTAGGAACGACAGATTCACTCACTGTGTAAGTCCCTATTGGTAACCCCTCAATCTTAACTAAGCCGGCATCATTTGGTTTAATACCCGTGAGTTTATTTCCCTTAGTATCTTCAATCGTAAACTCAGGTTTGTTCGTTCCCGTAAAGGCTGTTCCATCTTCTTTCAACTTGGTAAACGTATAGTCAGTTGTCATTAAGCGGTTCGTGATGACAATCCCATTAGTACCCAAATTGTTGGAACTGAAACTTGTCTTGCTGTATTCCGGCTTCGCATAGCCTGGTACTTTATCCAGATTGCCAACCTTCTCAATCACGCGATAATCAATATCTGTCTTCCCATCAACTGCCGGAAAATCAGCAGTCCAATTATTCCCTGCATTCAACTTAACTTGATGAACATTTGTCCATTCGTTCCCGTTTTTCCTTTGCAGAACAGCAGTTATTTCTTGTCGTTTTTGCCAGTAGTCTTCAGAATCGTTTGACCAGACTTTTTTTACCGGAATGACAAAGTCTTCATTCACCGCTCGAACCGAAGGAATCCCAAAGTACAATAAATCCGTTGTACGTGTTGGCGTGGGTGTCAATTCAACAAAATCTGTACTGACCGGATACCATCTTCCCGACACAAAACTTGCATCCTCAGTTTTCAGGCGAACTTTGTAATCAAGCTGAATTTCCTGACCGCCGAACAAATTGATATTACTCACTTCAATTTTTCCATTGCTGCTGGTCACTGTCGGTAACTCAACGGATGTTTCTCCTACTGAGCTCGCAACGGGGGTACTAATAAGTTCCACCATATTCCCGATAGAAAAATTGATTTTCCCTGCATCGACTGTTCGCAGAATCGTATGATACCAATTCTTGGTATATTCCGTTAATTCCTCACTATTATCCGTTTCATAAAAGAAGTAATCATTTTGCGTTTCGCCAGTAGCATTGGCTTTTTTCGAAGACATTTTATATAGGCCTTTGATCATATCTGCTTTTGTATGACGATATTCTGTAGCAGTAGGTCCAATGTCCAGTGCCAGAGAATGAATCTCTACTCCAGCATCTTTAAGATTTCGTGCAGTTGAATTAGTCGTCGTAATGTGACTTGTGATCTTCAAACTACCAACTGGCCACGGCTCCTTAAGCCCAACAGAATATTCCCAATTCCCTAATTGGTCTCCACTACGATATTTTCCCGCATTGGGATCTCCTTCAGGATATTTTGCAGAATTTTTAGTGATGTAAACTTGGTCAAAATACATACTCGAATCCGTTACTGCTCCCGTTGGATAGAAGCTAAGATTCGGTGCCCCGTCTGTCAGAATAAACATCAATTTTTTTCGACCATCTGTCCCATCAGGATCAGCAGCATCAAGTACATCCTTACCAACCATCAAGGCACGCTCGGTAAATGTCCCTCCACTTGGCGTAAGATTCCTGTATTGATTAACAATATTGTCCCAAGCACTTTCCTGACCTGAGATCGCTACTGTGGCATCTGGACTGCCAGGTAGATAATCTGAAAAGACATGTGCCCCCATACGGATATTATCGGCATCTGGAACATGGATCTTTTTCACTTCAGTAATTAGTTTTTCAATCGAAGCTACAGCGTCACTCTTTTTCTTGGTAGTCATCGAACCTGAATTATCCAGTAGAAAAACAATATCAACACCCGGTTTATAATTGTAATTTCCGCGAACATTTAACCGAACATCGAATTCGTCCTTTTTGTTCGTTTCCATTGCCAGTTTCCGCAATGATAAGTTGGGGTTACTCGCATCACCATAATGGATATAAGAGTTCGTTCGATCATCACCTTGTACGTTCCAGCTGGTTAACCCATCCCAGCCAGCAGCACTTTCATTTCCCCCTTGATGATTGATGACGTTGGTCTGTCCTGTCGGCTGCCATGAATATTCCGGATATTTCCCATTATCCGTTTTATAGCTTGGTACTTTGTTGGTGTAAAAATTTTCATGAACTAAATTTCTAGAACTTCTTGCAGCTGATACACCAGCCAATTGTGATTGACTATTCTGATCAGAATAGAGCGAAAAACTGTTTGCCGTAACTGGAGCTTCTTGATTAGCTGAACTACTAGAAGCCGATTTTTTAGAGCTTTTTGAATTCTCTGTTTTTCCCATCTCCAACACTAAAGGCTCTGTTAGCCCAAGAACATCCGTATTCGATTCCTTTGTACTTTTTTCTTTTGTTTGATTGTTCAAACTTTGTTCATTTAGTTCGATGAACAATTGAAGCTTTTTCTCTTTCTTAGGAAGCACAACTTTTAAAACATATTTTGCTGAAGAGGTAAATTCTTTTTCGATGAACCAGTCATCCTTCTTTTCCATCCCGTTGACCATAGGATACTCAATCACTTCGTTGCTTTCCGTTAGTAGCTTTAACTTCAAACGACTTTCTTTCTGCTCACCGTCAGCTTCTCGTTTTAAATTGACTCGAAAAACATTTCCTTCTTCCGTTTGCTCTGTATCATAAGAAACATTCAGAAATGGCTCGTCAATTAACACGTTTGAACTTGTTTCTGCAAATGTCTGTGTTTTCACATCCAACAAACCTACTAAGCTTGAAAAAATGACCCCTAACACAATTAGAAACTGTAGTTTTCCCCTAAGCATCTTTTAACCTCCCTTCACCCGAAAATACCTCCATCGGTGTTATTATTCTATTAAATATAATGGAGATTTTCAAATTTGAAATTAATTTTATTCTAGTTATTTATTAAGAATAATAATGTGGAATTACGTTTATTTCCATACCTTATAAGCTCTGCTCATCGTTATTAGACTCTTATCTTTTAGTATCTATTAAAAAAATGAGTATTTATTTAATTAATATTTTATTAATTAAATGGTTTTAATTTAATTCGTATTAATAATTCTAAAGGAAAATTGAATATATCTCCTAAAAGTATGATAACAACACTAACCTAGCTATATTTTTAATATCCTAAAAATATAGTTAGGTTATGATTGCGAACAAAAATTCTTTTACACAAAAGAATAATTATAAGTAAGTTTTTATCTAAGTGATTCAATTTACATTTACTACGAAAATTGAAGTTCGTTATTTTTAAATTCAAAAAAAGAAGTATTTAGTCTATTACTAAAAATATAGTATTTTAAACAGTTCTAAAAATACTTGAAACTATAGTACAACCAAAAAGATCATTAAGATAATATGGAGAATTCATCAAGAAAGAAAGGTCATGATCCTTCAACTCGTCGCAACTTGAAAACCTGTCGCTGGTAGTTCGATGACCACGGCTCAGATTAAACAGATGGAAAAAAATGGCTCGTCTGCGTCTGGAGAACGAAATATGCGGTAAACACTTAAAGTTTTCTCGATTGGTATGCTTGTTGTCATGCGGGATGCTATCATGCTATTTTTTATCTATTGCTTGGAACGATAAGCAGCTTAATCTGGATTATTCTTTTCACTAGAAGATTTATCAAAAAAATTAGGTAAACAAAAAGTCGAAATCCACTTGATTGGATTTCGACTTTTAATTTATCCTACTATTGCGCCATTCGGCATATCGGCTGGTGCTTCAACGACTTTCAACGTACCATCTGGAGCTTCTGCTGAAAGGATCATTCCTTGACTGATCTCGCCACGCATTTTCCGCGGCTTCAAGTTCGCCACGATGATTAGTTTTTTGCCAACTAAACTTTCTGGATCAGCATAGAATTCTGCAATCCCAGATAAAATTTGACGATCTTGCTTGTCGCCAGCGTCTAAGCGGAATTGCAATAATTTGTCGGCACCTTCGACTTTTTTACATTCCATGACTTCTGCGACTTTTAATTCGACTTTATCGAAAACATCAAATTTGATTTCCTTCTCTTTGACTGAAACAAGTTCGGTCTCTTCTGGATTCCATTTGATTTTTTCTTCTTCTGGCTGACTGCCTTCAGACATTTTTGCTTTAATATAAGCAACTTCTTCATCCACATCCAAACGTGGGAAGATTGGTTTGCCTTTTGGTGTTACCTTCGTATTTTCTGGGAATTCACCGAAATGAATCGTTTCTAAATTCATCATGTCAGCATTTAGGCCTAATTGTTCAAAAATACGTTTTGGTGTTTGGGTCATAATCGGCTGTAAGAGAATCGCTACAATCCTCAAGCTTTCAGCTAAATGAACCATTACGCTGTCTAATTCCGCTTTGCGTTCTTCATCCTTCGCTAAAACCCAAGGCTCTGTTTCATCAATATATTTGTTTGCGCGAGAAACCAATGTCCAAACTTCAGCCAACGCGTTGTTGAATTCCATTTTATCCATTGCTTCACGGTAACGACTCACAACATTCGCAGCCGTTGTAGATAGTTCACTATCAAAATCTGTCACTAGCGATTTATAAGCTGGGACAACGCCGTCGCAATATTTGTTGATCATAGCCACTGTCCGGTTCAATAAGTTTCCAAGGTCATTGGCTAAATCATAATTCACCCGAGAAACAAAATCTTCCGGTGTGAACACGCCATCTGAACCAAATGGGATCGCTCTTAATAAATAGTAACGTACAGCATCTAACCCATAACGTTCGACTAACATTTCAGGGTAAACAACGTTTCCTTTTGATTTAGACATTTTGCCGTCTTTCATCATTAACCAGCCGTGACCATAAATCTTCTTCGGTAATGGCAAGTCTAAGGCCATCAACATGATTGGCCAATAAATGGTGTGGAAACGTACAATTTCTTTACCAACCATTTGAACATCTGCCGGCCAGTATTTTTGGAATAGACTGTCATCATCAGAACCATAACCTAAAGCGGTGATATAGTTTGATAACGCATCAATCCAAACATAAACCACATGTTCAGGATTCGCATTAACTGGAATTCCCCATTTGAAGGTTGTCCGTGATACCGCTAAATCCTCTAAACCAGGTTTAATGAAGTTGTTGACCATTTCGTTTTTACGTGATTCCGGCTGAATAAACTCCGGATGCTCTTCATAATATTCCACTAAACGATCCGCATATTTGCTCATCCGGAAGAAGTAAGACTCTTCGCGCACTAATTCGACCTCATGACCACTTGGCGCTTTCCCGCCGATCACGTTGCCTTCTTCATCGCGATATACTTCATCTAATTGTGTCTCAGTAAAATATTCTTCATCCGAAACAGAATACCAGCCTTCGTATTCCCCTAGATAGATATCTCCTTGTTCTAACAATTGGTCAAAGATTTTTTTAACCGCTGCTTGATGATAATCATCTGTCGTCCGAATAAATTTGTCGTAGCTGATGTCCAACGTCTTCCATAATTTTTTGATATCCGTTGCCATCTTATCCACATATTCTTGTGGGTTGACACCAAGTTCTTCGGCTTTCTTTTCAATTTTTTGTCCGTGTTCATCGACCCCAGTCAAATAAAACACGTCAAAGCCCATCATGCGTTTGTAGCGAGCAATCGCATCACAGGCAATCGTTGTATAAGAATTCCCAATGTGCAGCTTGCCACTTGGATAATAAATTGGCGTGGTAATATAAAATGTATCTTTCTCTGCCATGAGGCTCCTCCTTTAAAAATAGATTCCTACGTAGTATACCACAAAACCATATATGGTTTGAAAATTCCATCCATTAAATGGCGCTTTTTTCCATTTATACCCATAAAAAAGAAAGCTTGCTTAACGGTCCTTTATATAAAAATCTAGAATTAAAAATTGATTCATTGAATTTCAAGTAATTTTTATTGAGAAAACTTGAGTCAATATGACGGAACCTATAAAGAAAATACCACCTAATAGCGGTTTGATAATATCTTGTTTTGTCTGATATTCGTTAGGTGAGGTAGAGATACGATAAGGCTTGTCTTTTTGATAGTAAATGTAAACCTGTTCCCCCTCTTTACGTTTCCCATCAATTGATACTCCATAACTATTCTCAGGAAAATTGACAGTCTGAACGCCTTGTTCAATATGGACCGTTCCCAAAGAACGCCCCTTAGAACTTGCAAGAAATTCTTGTTCCATTTGCTAATTATTATAAGAAATATAGAACATCGAGATTCCAAGTAACACAAAAATGATCCTTCTCATTCTATTGATCACTCGCCACTTTCGATCCATTACAAATCCTGATTTCTTATTTAACTGCACGTAGTTTAACACGACATCATTCAATAAAAAAGGTTATAAAAAAACAGCGAATCAAAAAAGACTCGCTGCGACAATTATTTCCGTAAGATTTTTTCCATCTTCTTACCCTTAGCTAATTCATCCACTAATTTGTCCATGTAACGAATTTTCTGCATCAAAGGCTCTTCAATATCCTCCACTCGATAGCCGCAGATTACGCCTTTGATCAAGGAGACATTTTCATTCAATTCAGGAGCTTCAACAAAAAAAGTTTCCATATCATTACCAGAATCAATTTGCTTTTGCAGTCCCTCTTCGTCATAGCCGGTCAACCAATAAATAACTTGGTCTAACTCTTCTTTACTTCGCCCCTTTTTCTCGATCTTTTTAAGATACAGGGGATAGATCGAACCAAAACTCATTTTGAATATTTTACTCATTTAAGGACCTCTTCTCTAAATGAAATGTAATGCGATGATAAAAATAAAAGTAATTACAACCATACTCACACCGGCGATTTTCATGTATTTCAATTCTTTATAAAACTTTTCTTCTTGGCCTTTCAAGTGAGCGATCTTCCACTTAAGTGCGGATAAAGTACTAAAGTTTGTTATTAAGGCGGCAACGATCAATCACAAAAATACTTCATTAGCATTTCGTAAAGGCAAATACATTAAAAGTATCAGAATAACCCCTGTCAACACTGGCCCCAAATAATAAATACCGGATATATTCGCCAGCTCTTCTTTTCGTTTCAATTCTTTCACTACAGCGGAATCTTCTACCAATAAATCATTTAACGAAATTTGAAAAACTTTCGCCAAGCGCAGGACACTCTCAATATCAGGAAGAGTCTTGCCCGTTTCCCAATTTGAAATCGTACGCTTCGATACGAAAATTTTATCTGCTAATTGTTCCTGTGTCCATTCTGCGGCTTGCCGTTCTGTTTTGATTTTTTGATTGATTTCCATTTGATCACCTTCAAAAGTTGGATTTGATACTTTTAAACTACGGCAGCAGCTCGATAGAAAATTCTTTCCACCCTTGATATGACAGCATTCGTGTTAGCGTGTCACGCCATCTTTTCTAGCGGCCTCGGCTACCTTCATTGTGATCAAATCCACGACATTTTCATCAAAAGCGGAAGGAATGATGTAATCAGAGTTCAGTTCCCCATAAGGAATTGAATCAGCAATTGCATGTGCACAGGCCAATTTCATCCGTGAAGTAATTTTTGTGGCTTCAGCAGTAAATGCTCCTCGGAATAGACCAGGAAAGGCCAAGACATTATTGATTTGATTTGGATAATCTGAACGCCCAGTCCCCACGACTGAAGCACCGCCGGCAATCGCTTCGTCATAAGTGATCTCCGGTTCTGGATTTGCCATCGGAAAAACAATGTTGCCGTCACTCATAGAAGCGACCATCTCTTTGGTAACTAAATTCGGTGCAGAGACACCTATGAAAACATCTGCACCAACAAAAGCTTCTGCCATCGTACCAGTAAAATCAGTTGGCGAGATTAATTCCAAGATTTCCTTTTCAACAAAGGTAGCCGTTGTCATCTCGTCATTCAACGCACCATCTTTATTGAAGGCAATGATATTCTTCACACCAAGATCAACCAACATATGGATGATCGCACTGCCTGCAGCACCAGTTCCTGAAATAACAACTTTCAAATTCTGCGGTTCTTTCTTAACCAGCTTCAGGGCATTGATCAAGGCAGCCGTTACTACAACTGCTGTCCCATGCTGATCGTCGTGAAAAACGGGAATATCTAGTGCTTCGATCAAGGCTCGTTCTATCTCTACGCAACGTGGCGCACTAATATCTTCTAAATTAATTCCCCCAAAAGTCGGTGCAATTGCTTTAACGATTTGAATGATTTCCTGCGGATCTTTAGTATCTAAACAAATCGGTACGGCATCAATATCTGCGAATTCCTTAAATAGCAGCGCTTTGCCTTCCATCACAGGCAATGCCGCTTCCGGTCCGATATCTCCCAATCCTAAAACCGCTGTGCCGTCTGTAACCACTGCTACACTATTACTTTTCCAAGTATAGTCATACGCTTTATTCTTATCTTCAGCGATTTTCCGACATGGTTCAGCTACGCCAGGAGTATAAGCTAAAGACAGATCGTCTTTGTTGTGTACTTTGGCTTTGCTGGTTACTTCGATCTTTCCTCGCCATTTTCTATGCGCTGTTAACGCTTCATCATAAATAGTCATCAAAATTATCTCCAATCATTTTTTCCGGACGGACCCAATTCTCGTATTCTTCCGCAGTTACATACCTTAAGGACAACGCCGCTTCTTTTAAAGTAGTTCCCTCATTAAAGGCTTTCTTAGCAATCTCGGCACCTTTGTCATAACCAATATGCGTATTCAGAGCTGTTACTAACATCAAGGACTGTTCTAATAAGTCAGCCATCCGTGCTTCATTTACAACTAAGCCCTTCAAACAATTAGCACTGAAGGAGTGCAAGGAATCTGTCAGTAAGCGAACACTTTGCAATAGATCAAAAGCGATCAGCGGTAAATAGACATTCAACTCAAAATTCCCCTGTGAGGCCGCAATCCCAATTGCCGTATCATTCCCCATTACTTGTACTGCGACCATCGCCAATGCTTCGCACTGTGTCGGATTAACCTTTCCCGGCATGATCGAGCTCCCAGGTTCGTTAGCTGGCAAGGTAATCTCCCCTAACCCACTACGAGGACCACTTGCTAGCCACCGAATATCATTCGCCATCTTCATACAATTCGCCGCCAAGGCCTTTAGCGCACCACTAACATACACAACGGCATCACGATTCGCTAAGGCATGAAACTTATTGCTCTCTCCGATGAAATGGATTCCTGTCTCTTCATTTAAAGCTTCAATAAATGCTCGTTCATAGGCTTTAGATGCGTTTAAACCAGTTCCAACAGCCGTTCCGCCAATTGCTAACTGGCGTAGTTCAGCCAAACTATTGATCAGCATATTCTCATTGTGCTCTAGCGCGGAACGCCAACCGCTGACCTCCTGTGCAAAGGTTACAGGAGTCGCATCCTGCAAATGCGTTCGACCAACCTTGATCACATGCTGATTCTTTTCTTCTAACTCTTCCAGCACACCAATCATCTCATGAATTGCCGGCAATAAATTTTTCTCGATTACAAACGTTCCAGCAATGTGCAATGCAGTTGGAAAAACATCATTGGAACTCTGAGACATATTCACATCATCGTTCGGATGGATAGTAAGATTTTTCTGGCTTGCTAGATGAGCAAGAACTTCATTAGCATTCATATTGGTTTGTGTTCCGCTACCTGTTTGCCAAACTACTAGTGGAAACTCTGCCCAATTTTCACCCTTCAATAGCAAATCCGCAGCATGTTGAATAGCTAATGCTTTTTCAGCAGCTAATTTTCCCGTTCGTTGGTTAGCAACTGCGGCCATTTTTTTGACCAATACAAGAGCACGCAATAACTCCGGTGGCATTTTTTCCCCGCCAATCTTAAAATTTTGGCGACTTCGTTCGGTTTGTGCTCCCCACCAAGCCTCTTTTGGCACTTCAATTGGACCCATTGAATCATATTCCGTTCGTGTTTTCATACATTCGACTCCTTGTTTATATTAGGAGGAACTGAAATACTTATTCTCCTATTTTGTACAATTATCTCTTATTTATACTGAAATGGATACAAAAAAAGTACAAAAGCGATTAAACTTTTGTACTTCGTTCGTTATTTATCTCTTGTATCAAAAAGAATCGTGACCGGCCCATCATTGACTAATGCAACATCCATATCGCCACCGAATTCTCCGGTCTCAACGGTTGAACCTGCTTGGCGTAGGCCTTCGTTGAAATATTCATATAAGGGAATCGCCGTTTCAGGGCGGGCTGCCTTTACGAAACTTGGTCGATTTCCTTTTTTCGTATCGGCATATAATGTGAATTGCGAAACACTCAAGACACTACCATCCACATCTCGCAGAGACTGATTTATTTTCCCCTCTGCATCTTCAAAAACACGTAACAAAGGAATTTTGCGAATCAAATAATCCGCATCTTCCTGCGTATCCTCTTCATGGATGCCTAGAAGAATCATGAAGCCGCGACCGATCTTGCCGATAATTTGTTCATCAATCGTTACACTTGCCTCGCTCACACGCTGAATAACTGCTCGCATAAGAAATCTCCTACCCTTTCGTCCGTTTCACACTGTAGACATCTGGAATGGTCTTGACCTTATCGACGATTGAGTATAAATGATTCAGGTTTTGAATCTTAAAGGTCAAGTTGATGACAGCCAATCGATCTTTGGTTGGTTTTGCTTCGACGCTAACCAATTTTTTAGTCATACCGCTAACGATATTCAAAACATCATTTAGCAAACCATCACGATTGAAGCCATAAATTTCCAAATCAGCATTATATTCTTGAACTGAATTTGTCGTATCTTCCCATTCCACTTCGATCAACCGCTGTTGAATATCTTTTTGCTTCGTAATATTCGGACAGTCAGATCGATGAATCGAGATCCCACGACCTTTAGTAATATAACCAACGATATTATCCCCAGGAACAGGATTACAGCAATGACTGATCCGGATCAGCAGGTTGTCGATCCCTTGAATAACAATGCCGCCTTCATGCCGTACCTTGATTTTTTCCGGTTCTTTCGGGTTATTAACCATCTCATCAACAGCATCACGCTGTTTTTGTTTCATTTGTTCCCGGCGTTCTTTTTCGGTTAGACGATTAGCAAAGGTCAAGGCACTCATTTCACCGAAGCCAATCGCTGCATAAAGATCCTCTTCGCTATGAAAATTGAACTTATCCAATACTTCTGAAAGCTTGTCTTTTGTCAGCATCTCCTTCGGTACAAAGCCTAGATCATTGATGCATTTAACAACTGCATCATGACCTTTCGTAACATTTTCTTCCCGATCTTGAGTTTTAAAGAACCGTTTGATTTTATTTTTTGCCTTACTGGTTTTTACTAAGTTTAGCCAATCACGACTTGGTCCAAAGGAGTTTGCCGAAGTCATAATTTCAATGATATCGCCGTTTTTCAGTTTATAATCCAACTGAACCATTTTGCCGTTGACCTTAGCACCTGTAGTTTTATTACCAACATCGGTGTGGATACTGTAAGCAAAATCCAATGGTCCCGAACCTTTAGGCAACTCTGTCACATCACCTTTAGGGGTAAACACATAAACCTTATCGCTGAAGATATCGCCCTTAACACTTTCCATAAATTCGGAAGCATCGTAGCTTTCATCTTGCAGCTCGATAATCTCACGGAACCAATCCAACTGCTTGTTATCTTGTGTTGTTTCCTGCTTATCAGTCTTGCCTTCTTTGTAGGCCCAGTGAGCCGCGACCCCGAACTCAGCGATTTGATGCATTTCATGAGTACGAATTTGAACTTCTACTGGATTGCCGCTCGGTCCAATGATTGTTGTATGAAGCGACTGATACATGTTGGCCTTTGGCATCGCGATGTAGTCTTTGAAGCGTCCCGGCATTGGTTTCCATTTTGTATGAATCGCACCAAGTACAGCGTAACAATCCTTGATCGAATCCACGATTACACGAATTGCTAACAAATCATAGATTTCGTCGAACTGTTTTTTCTGATCTCGCATTTTGCGATAAATTGAGTAGATATGTTTGGGACGACCATAGATATCGCCTTCGATCCCTAATTCTTTCGTTGCTTCTTTGATTTCTTCAACAGCCTCTGCGACAAAACCTTCCCGTTCGTCACGTTTACTGCGCATCAAATGAACGATCCGATAATACTGCTTTGGATTCAAATAGCGTAATGCAGTATCTTCTAATTCCCACTTGATTCGGCTCATCCCTAAACGATCAGCTAATGGGGCATAGATTTCCAGTGTCTCGCGAGCAATTCTACGTTGCTTATCATCACGTAGATATTTCAATGTCCGCATATTATGCAAACGGTCGGCTAACTTGACCATGATGACCCGTAAATCCTGCGCCATCGCCAACAGCATTTTCCGGTGATTTTCTGCCAGTTGTTCTTCGTGAGACTTGTATTTGATTTTCCCTAATTTGGTGACGCCATCAACTAGCGAAGCCACATCTTCACCAAATTCAACTTTCAAATCCTCTAGTGTTACAGGCGTATCTTCTACAACGTCATGTAAAAAACCTGTCGCAACCGTGTGAGGGTCCATATGTAAATCAGCTAAAATCCCTGCAACTTGAATCGGATGAATAATGTAAGGCTCCCCTGATTTGCGAATCTGAGGCTTATGGGCTTCATATGCAAAGTCGTAAGCCTTTTGTACAAACGCCACGTGCTCTTTTCCCATGTACGTACTAACCATCCTGATGACGTCAGGACCGGTCAATTCAACTTCTTTTGCCATGTGACGTTCCCCCTTGTTTTCTGAAAATGATTGCTCTTATTATACAAACTCTCGTAAGCTTTTTCAATCAAATCAGTGCTGTAGTTCATAATAGAAACTTGCCGCGCTCAAAAGATAGAAAGGCGCTGTTTCTGTTCGTAAAATTCGTGGTCCTAACCCGCAAAGCTTTCCGCCAGCCGCCTGAAAATTTTCAATCTCTTTTGGAGTCAGTCCACCTTCTGGACCAAATACGACTAACAATTTTTGTCCAGAAGTTAATTGTTGAAAAGTTTGAACTAGCTGTGCTTGCTCTCCTTGCTTAGCCGATTCTTCATAAGCGATCAAAACAGCGTCATAGTCAGCAAAACCAGCGATCAATTCCTTTTCTGAAGCAAATTTAACCACCGGTAAGGCTTGACGATGGGATTGCTCCGCTGCTTCTTGCGCGATTTTATTCAATCGCTGCTGCTTCTTTTGCTGCTTCTTCGCATCCCACTTAGCTACCGAAGTCTCACCAGGAAAGGCAATAAAATCGTGGGCTCCAAGTTCTGTCCCTTTTTGGACGATCAGCTCCAGTTTTTCCCCTTTCGGAAAACCGCTGGCGATCGTGATATCAATCGGTAATTCTCGTTGCAGTCGCTCTTTTTCAACCTCTTTCAACGTCACCTTATCATTATCGATGGCGATGATCTTTGCCTTAATCGCAGTTTGATCATTGAATACGAGAAATACTTCCGCGTCGACCGTCATGCGCATCACACGCGACATATGATGGTGCGGCTCACCGCTAACTTCTACCGTTGGTTGATAGGCCTGATCTAAAAAATAGCGTTGCATTCTAGTCTTCCTCTGGTTTCTTCAAAATAATCGCAAACCAATCTTTTTGTTGGAAGATTCGATCAACTTCAAAACCTTGCGTATACATTTCTTCCAACACCATATCTTTTTTATCTTCAATGATGCCGGAAACGATAAATGTCCCATCTGGTTTTAATAAACGCCAAGCATCTTCAATCATCAAAACAATGATGTCTGCTAAAATATTCGCCACGATCACATCTGCTTCTTGCTCCACGCCAACTAATAAATCATTGGCAGAAACGTGAATATTTTCAGTATTCGCATTTAGATCAACATTCTCTTGCGCCGAACGAACAGCGACTTCGTCTAAATCATAGGCATAGATATCTTTTGCCCCATAAAGCGAACTAGCAATACTTAATACGCCAGAACCTGTGCCGACATCCAAGACTGTTTCACCACCGCGCAAAACAGTTTCTAATGCTTGCAAAGTCAGATTCGTTGTCGGATGTGTCCCTGTTCCGAAAGCCATTCCAGGATCTAGTGTAATGATTTTTTCATCTTCATGTTGCGCTTCGTATTTTTCCCAGCTAGGTACGATCGTCAAATAACGGGTCACACGAACAGGATGGTAATACTTTTTCCAAGCCGTCGCCCAATCGCTTTCTTCTACTTCACTAACTTCCACAATATTTTTACCGATGTTCAATCCAAACTCTGGTAATTTTTCGATCTTCGTTTTAATGAAAGGTAAAATTTCCGGTAAGAAAATCGTTTCTGGAAAATAGGCCATTACAACGGCACCCTCCGTTAGACTAGAAAATGTTTCCTTATCTAAAAGTTCTCCGTATTGATCTTCTTGATAATTTTCAAAGTCTAACGCATCTTCAATTGCAACACCCGATGCGCCTGCCTCCATTAAAATATTCGAAACAGCCTCGACCGCTTCGCTTTCTGTTGTTACTTTGACTTCATTCCATTTCATCTTTTTACCTCCTTATTCATAATAAATGGGCAAATTTTCATGCCGTATGTCATCCCTCTATAATTCATTATATTTTGACTGGTTGATTGAGAAACTGAAATCCTTAATAACTTGGATACGGCAAATAACTGCTGTCAGTTGGTTTGATTAATGCCTTAAATACAGCATCGTCCCATTTCATCTCAAAAATCGCATCTTCACTGTCGTCAGCTAAGAAATCCAACAAATCACTTTGTCCTTCTTCGATGACTTCTTTCAAATAATCAACAACTGCTGTCAACTCATTTTTCTTCATGCCTTTTTTTCCTTCATATGGGATTACTGCTAAAAAATCATCAGAATCATAGATAGACTTTTCAGGATCGACTAATAAGATCGCATCTTCAAATTCAATAATCTCCTCTTCAGAAGCCACTCCGTCCACGTCATCAATCTCAACCTGTCCCTTATTTTCGCCATAAATTCGAAAAGCGATCTCAAAGCTATGGTTGCGTGTATCCCAATCCAGAGCTAATTCATAATCAGGAATTTTTTTGTTCAAATAATTGTCTAAATAAGTAATCATAGTTTCTTTTGCCATTTTTAGTTCCTCCAGCCGTTGTTTTCTTCTATTAAACTCTTTCGTTGATTGGTTATGTACGGATTGCCACGAACTACAAAGCGCAACGGTTTTTCCGTCCAAATCCCTTTATTAGGTATTCCAATACGCGGAAGTGCATCAATCTGTTTTGGAATCCGTCTTTTTTCTGGTACCAAATGCAACGAACTAGTGAAAATTGATTCGCCATATAATTCTCGAGTAATCCCTAATGCTTCAACTAGTTTTCCCGGCCCATCTGAAATCATCGTGCCGGTTCTGCCATGACGATTCTGAACCATCTGCTCAATGCCTTCTACTGGCTCAAAGCCACGAATCATCACTCCTTGCGGCATTCCTTCCGGTTGTGTGATCATGTTCAAGATCAAATGGGTATGCATCGTATATAAATAGATTGTCCCCGGTTTTTCATACATCGCTCGTACCCGCGGTGTATCCCGCATGCCATAACTATGTGCTGCTTCATCATCAGGACCTAAATAGGCTTCGCAATCTACAATATAACCGCCTAATTTTCCCTCCGATGTCTCATGCTCTAAATACATACCTAATAAGTATTTTGCGATATTCTCCGTTGATTCTGTATTAAAATAGTTGATTACTTGTTCCATTTTCCTCACCTTCTACATGATACACAATAATCCTGCTGCATGCTACGCCCAGCAATCAAAACTCAGCAAACACAAAGGAAAAATGCTATAATGGGAACGTATATTTGCTAGTCCTGCTTCAGTGGATTAGTAAATTGTTATGCGTGCGAGAATCCAGATATTTTTCGTTTTTTGAAAAATGTTATTCTTATTAAGAGTTACTACAATTTTAATCATATATATTAACAAATGAAACCATTACTAAAAGGAGGCTCCCTATGCAACAGCCTTTAGCCTATCGCATGCGTCCCCGCAACTTAGATGAAGTTGTCGGTCAACAACATTTAGTCGGTTCTGGAAAAATCATTCGACGGATGGTAGACGCTAAGATGCTTTCCTCTATGATTTTGTATGGCCCACCTGGCACAGGAAAAACCAGCATTGCCAGTGCGATCGCCGGTTCAACGAATTACGCCTTTCGGATGCTGAATGCTGCTACTGATACAAAAAAAGATTTACAGATCGTTGCGGAAGAAGCCAAAATGAGCGGCACAGTCATTTTACTATTGGATGAAGTTCATCGTCTCGATAAAACCAAACAGGATTTTTTGCTGCCTCATTTAGAAAGTGGTCGAATCATCATGATTGGTGCAACGACGGAAAATCCCTATATCACAATCAATCCCGCTATACGCAGCCGAACTCAGATTTTTGAGGTGAAGCCCTTAGATGAAGAGGATATTATCACAGCGGTCAAATCGGCGTTGGAAGATAAAGAGCGAGGATTAGGAGAATACCCAGTTGAATTGGATGAGAAGGCCTTAAACCACTTAGCCCGTGCAACGAATGGCGACTTAAGAAGTGCATTGAATGGGTTAGAATTAGCTACGAAATCCACACCTAAGAATGATGAAGAAAAAATTCATTTAACCTTATCCATCATTGAGGAATGTGTTCAACGAAAAGCACTTACTCATGACAAAGACGGCGATGCTCATTATGATGTGATCTCCGCTTTTCAAAAATCAATCCGCGGCAGTGATGTCAATGCAGCTCTTCATTATCTAGGCCGATTAGTCGAAGCAGGTGATCTTCCAATTATTTGTCGGCGCTTAATGGTGATTGGCTATGAAGATATCGGGCTAGCTAATCCAGCGGCAGCTGCCCGTACGGTTCAAGCCGTCCAAGCGGCGGAAAAATTAGGCTTTCCTGAAGCGCGGATTCCTTTAGCCGATGCCGTCGTTGATCTCTGTCTCTCGCCAAAATCAAATTCAGCCTACACGGCCTTAGATGCAGCAATCACAGATATTCGAATGGGAAATGCTGGTGAAGTGCCCGACCATCTACGGGATAGTCATTACAAAGGTGCCAAAGCCCTGAACCGCGGCATTGGTTATCAATACCCTCATAGTTTCGAAAATGCATGGGTTAATCAACAATATTTACCAGACAAAATCAAGGATGCCCGCTATTATGACCCAAAAGCTACGGGAAAGTACGAGCAAGCCCTTGGTCAACAATATCAGCGCATCGAAGAATGGAAAAAGAAAAAATAAAACAACCGACTATTATTCAAATAAGAAAGAACGGTTTCAGTCTCAAATGAGATTGAAGCCGTTCCTTCTTATTTTGATATAAATACTTTATTTTTTACTCTCTCTCCTTTTCAAATTCATAAAGACGGTTCTTATCAATTTTCATGATCTCTTCTCCAGAAACCATATTTTGATTAAAGACGTAATCGTAATTTCTATCTTTAGGCTTGTATTGGTTAACACCGTAAGCGATACTGTTTGCCGGAATATCTTTTGTAATGAGTGCACCAGCGCCGATCACACTATTTTCCCCAATAACAACAGGTCCTAAAATCTTTGCACCGTCTGCAACAATAACGTTCTCTGAAAGTATCGGACTTCCTACATTTTCCCACTTTTTTAAAACTTTATTGTACCGATTATTTGAGCCAAGTGTGACATTCTGAAAAATTACCACACCTTTAGAAAGTTTGGCAGCAACAATCGTACAACCTCGTGCATGGTGTGCAAATGATACACTTTTATCCATGTCCATACAATGTATTTCACAACAATACCATTTCTCTAGAAGTTCTGCTGCCTTTCTTCTTTTATCAACATTCTCAGAAAAACAATTGATTTCCATTAACTCATCAAAACTCTTTTCTTCCATATTAACCTCCCATTTCTTATAACTTAATTGAATCGTACATTTTATTGAAAAAAATCAGACTTAATTGATACGGGTAAACTTTTCTATATTCTGACATCAGCAAAATTATCCAACTTTTCTTTTTGCTTTATTCGTAAGAAAAATACTTGGAATAAAGATTAACGCTAGAACAACGACTGAGACAAGGAAACCAGCATGATAGGCAGATAACTCATGTGCAATCGTTGGCTGTGTTCCCTGCAACACCGTGGCAACAACAGTAGCAATCATCGCCGAACCAACGCTTGACCCCAGATTTTCGATAATATTGATACCAACACCAGCGTCGGGTAATTCTTCATCAGCTAATCCGGTATAAGCATCGCTGGTTAATGGCAAGTTGATTCCGCCGAAACTTGTTCCGCGAATAAAGAGAATCAAGGCGATCCAGATCATGCTCGTTTGGTCTGTGACAAAAACCAATGGAACCGTACCTACCAACGAGACAACTAAACTTACGATTACAACATATTTAGCGCCGAGCTTGTCAATCATTTTACCAATCAGTGGACGTGTGACCAACATACCCAAACCTTGTGGGATCAAGGCAATCGCTGCCTCCATCGCAGAAAAATGTCGGAAATTTTGGAAAAATAGCGGCAGGATCAACATTGGCCCCATGATGGCGATGTTGGCAAAAAACAAACCAACGCTAGAAGCCATGAAACTTCTATGTGAAAAGATTGTCAGCGGCAAAACCGTTACATGATTTTTATGATGATCGTATAAAATGTACACAATTAGAAGTGCAACACCAAGACCCGTCCAAAGTAATGATTCGCTATTTTTGAAGGTCGCATGATCAGCCGCTTTGGTAATTCCGTAGATCAAAGCGGCACTCATTGCAGATAAATCCAAAATACCGAAGATATCCAGCTTACTTTTACGATTAAAGGGTTCAAAGCGTGGTAACGTGCGGATCATCAGAGGCGCAGCAATCAAGACGATGAAAACATTGATAAAGAAAATCCAACGCCAAGACGCAGCTTGAACGATGAAGCCACCCAGCACTGGACCAAGAATCGGACCAAAGATCATGGGGGTACTAACAATTGCCATTACACGACCAATATTTTCTGGCCCTGCTGTCTTAACTAACAAAGTGGACATCAATGGCGTGATAATCCCGGCAGTGAAGCCCTGAAGTAAACGAAAGACAATAAAACTAGTGACATCCCAACTGATACCAGCAAGAACAGAAGTGACACCGAAAAGAATCACGGCACCAATAAATATTTTCTTGCCATCAAAACGATTCATCAGCCAGCCGGCAATCGGTACAGCGATCGCTAGAGCTAATACATAGCCGGTGATCGCCCACTGGATTATTGATAATGTCGTGTGGAAATTTTTAGTTAATTGATCGATAGCAATGTTCACCATCGTAGAGTCGAGCATTGGAGCAATGGCGCCAAGAGCGATCGCCCAGGCAGCAGATAAAACTTCTTTTGGTAATTTGGTTGATTGAGTCATAAAGAACTCCTTTCTTATGTTAAGGAAAATGAATTTAGACTATCGTAATTGGTTTCTAATCGTGCTGATGAGTTAAAAAAATCAACTTTCTTATTGCAGTCAAGAAACATTTTTTGTTTCCTGGGAAACTATACATTTTTTTAGTTTCCTTGTCAACAAAAAAACTCAAAAAAAAAGCAGCCTCACTTCGAGACTGCGTAATTTATTTGATTGTTAAATGTTGTTTTTGGATTTCTCGATCTAAATGCTGATTATAGCGCTCAAGAAATTTTAGAAAGGCTTCGTATTGTTCATCCTTGATGAGTTCAAAAACAATTTGATCGCGCTCCTCAAACTCTTTATGCAGCTGCTCATGTAGGTCAAAAACCTGTTTGCCTTCTGCTGTTAATTTAAAATAGATTTCTTTTTTATTATCAGGATTTTGATAACTTTCGATGTATTTTTTCTTCAACATTTTTTTGGTTAATTTGCTGATTGCTCCACGAGTCATATACATTGATTCCGCCATTTTTGTGACATTTGGGTCCTTATGTTTCCCGATGAATTCAATGCAATGAACTTCAGATGGTGCATATCCTGCTAAGGCCTGTTCCATTTTGACTTTGTCTAACCATGCCCGCTTATTGAATACTTCAGCAA
This sequence comes from Enterococcus raffinosus, assembly GCF_018917525.1. Taxonomy (GTDB): domain Bacteria; phylum Bacillota; class Bacilli; order Lactobacillales; family Enterococcaceae; genus Enterococcus_A; species Enterococcus_A raffinosus_A. Next base: position 45,386 of record NZ_JAHLOS010000024.1, read on the forward strand.
ACCCTTGTAGAACTTCCTCTTTTTTATCCATAATTTTTCTCCTAGTGCGTAATAAAGAACCGATTAATTAAACATCATGCATATTTCTTCAGTAAGTACATGATTATTCTAGGTTATTTTTGTTTCTTTTTCAACAAAACCATTCAACACTGAAAAAATAGAATCGCTTTTCCAAGAAATATACTACAAAAATTTAATCCTCACACTTATCCCAAAAAGATCAAAACAAAATAAGTATTTTGCTTTGACAGACTCGCTCCTTTTTTTATACAATATACCTATAGAAGACGTAAGTGTTTTGGATTACTTCACATTTATAGATATAAGCCACTTCGTTGCGTCTCAATAATGACTGTGCTATGATTGAGATGGAAATTCTGTGATGTGCGCGTTGCCTATTTCAGTGTTGACCGAACATTTTTATTGATATCTTGGGATCTGTCTTGTGTCAAAGTTGGTAACATGCCTTTACATTTGGTAGTTCAATGCTTAGACCATGGAACCCACCTGCTGTATCTTGCGGGATCAATACTATCGGGTGAATAACGGCATCGACGGAATTTTCCATTTTTTATGGAATGAAAGCAATTTGCGTACGCAAATTGCTTTTTATTGTATAGGAGGAAAAAAGATGATCCGCATTTTATTATTTTTACTGGCACTTATCCTATTATTTTGCAGCTATTATTTGATCAAAAAACCTCAGGGACTGCTAGTTCTCTTTAGTAAGGAAACACAAGATGAGTCCCGCAGCTTTTTACGCCAATTTGGAATTATTTATGCTGTTTTAGGGATTATGGCGCTTTTGGTCGGTTTGATTAATAACCGCTCTTACTCAATGATGTATTTAATCCTACTTTTGGTTGTCGCAGCAATCTTTGCTTTATTGATGGGCTCAAAAACAAAAAAAGGTTAACAGTACCATTTTCCAGAATTTTGTTTTAAAATAATAAGTGAGAAGATAGTATATGACTTGTATTTAAGTTCTATTTTTTCTAGCAAGAAAAATAAAGACTTTAAAACGAAAAGGGAGTTGGGAACGATGGATCAAGAATATAGTAAAATCATGGTGGCAGTCGATGGCTCTAATGAAGCTGAATTGGCGTTCAAAAAAGCAGTAAATGTCGCAAAACGAAATCAGGCTGAACTATTACTAGCTCACGTCATTGATACACGCGCGTTTCAAACCGTTTCTTCTTTTGACAATGTTTTAGCAGAACAAGCAACAGATATGGCGAAGCAAACCCTAGGTGATTATGAAGCAGAAGCCAAAAAAGCGGGTGTTAAGAACATTAGTAAAGTGATTGAATATGGCGCGCCAAAAGTAATGATTGCTAATCAAATCCCTGAAAACAATCAAATTGATTTGATTATGCTTGGCGCAACTGGTCTGAATGCTGTAGAACGTTTATTTATCGGTTCAGTCTCTGAATACGTTATTCGCAATGCGGATTGTGACGTTTTGATCGTTCGTACCGATTTAGACAATAAAGTTCCTGAAGAAGACGATTAATATTAAACTTACAAAAGCGGGTGTGCTGATTAGCATACCCGCTTTTGCATTATATTATTTTTTTAAACCAGATTATTTTAGCATAGATTTATAAAGAGCTATGATCTCCTCTAATGTAGCATCCCGTGGATTTCCTGGTGAACAAACATCTCGGAAGGCATCTTCAGCAATTTTTTGTACATCCTCTTCCTTCATACCAATCTCAGTTAGACTTTGCGGAATCCCCACATCTATTCCTAATTGCTTCACGGCTTGGACTGCCGCATCACGGACCTCTGCTAATGGCATATCTGCAGCTCCTTCAACGCCCATTGCGACAGCAATTTCACGATATTTTTCGCCGGTATACTCTTTATTGAAATCCATAATCAATGGTAATAATGTTGCACAAGCGACACCGTGAGGAGTATCATACCATGCAGATAACGGATGAGCCATCCCGTGAACCAAACCTAATCCAACATTAGAAAATCCCATACCAGCGATATATTGGCCTAACGCCATTTTTTCCCGTGCTTCTTGATTTCCCGCAACTGAATCTCTCAATGCATGTCCGATAATTCCAATTGCCTTGATGTGAAGCATGTCGCTCATTTCCCAAGCTCCCTTGGTGATAAATCCTTCGATCGCATGAGTCAAAGCATCCATACCTGTTGCCGCACATAATGCTGTTGGCATTCCCATCATCATATCGCTATCAACAAAGGCAACGACCGGGATATCATGAGGATCGACACAAACAAATTTACGCTGATTTGCTTTATCCGTAATGACATAATTAATCGTTACTTCCGCAGCTGTTCCAGAAGTTGTCGGCACTGCTAAAATTGGTAAAGAAGGCTTTTTCGTTTCAGCAACTCCTTCAAGACTGATCACATCTGAAAACTCAGGATTGGTCATAATGATTCCAATCGCTTTGGCTGTATCAATTGGAGAACCACCACCGATCGCGACAATATAATCTGCTTCCGCCGCTTGACAGGCTTTGACACCCGCTTGCACATCCTCAATCGAAGGATTCGGTACGATGCCGTCAAAAATCTCGTAACTAAGCTCTGCTTCATCTAAAATCGCTGTAACCTTTGTTGCGACATCAAATTTCAATAAGTCTTTATCCGTAACAACTAGTGCTTTTTTAAATCCGCGCATTTTAGCCTCATTCGCTACCTCTTGAATTGCTCCCTTACCAAAATAAGACGTTTCATTCAAAATCATTCGATTCACTACCATTGTATTCTCTCCTTTATTGTGTTTTATTTCACATAAAATTATCCCACATAAAGAAAGCGTTTTCCATGACTTCTGATTGTAAATTCTTGCCGCAAAATAATAATAATCACATCAAAAAAACTCTACTAATGAAATTCTTCATATAGTAAAGTCTTTTAATAATCGTTCAGCGAAATAATATTGCTATATTTACAATTTACGTGTAGTTTCATGGAACCAGAAGCCTCAATAATTATTAGAAAAATAGTTCCTCCGACATTCAATTTTAGAGCTTCGAACCGATAACAATACCAATAAAGCTTAATAGCATGCCTAGTCCGTAAGATCCAAATAGATAACGATAAAACATTGGGCGATCATTTTTCCATAAAACAAATAATTCAAAGTTGTAGGTAGAGAATGTTGTATAACCACCCATAATTCCTGTTCCTAAGAAGAGGTAGATTGGATCAGACAGGTGCAGCCCGAAGAAAATCCCTAACAATAGACTTCCTGTCAAATTAATAAAAAATGTCGATTTCGGCAGGCGCTTTGTTTGCGGTTCAAAATAATTGTTTAAAGTAAAGCGCAGCATCGCACCAATTGCTGCCCCGCTTCCAACAAGCAATGTCTCAATCATTGATCCGCCACCTTTCTATGATAGACCACCTCACCTAGTACAGTCATGGCTAGGCCACCGAAAAACGATAGCAATAAATAGATAAACGCCAAGCCAATTTGACCTGATTGTACTAATTTCATTGTGTCTAAAGCAAAGGACGAGAAGGTCGTTAAAGCTCCGCAAAAACCAACACCAATCCCTAATATTAAACGGGCAGAAACATCGATGTCACTCAAAATATGCTTCACGAGCCAACTAAAAATGAAACATCCTAATAGATTAACGAGCAGCGTTCCCAAAGGAAATCCACTCACGGCAGGAATCCATACGCCCACCCAATAGCGTGCAGTACCACCAATAAAAGCAAAAAAAGCAATGACTAAATAGTCTAACATGCTGTTCATCTCCATTTTTCATTCTTTCTCACTATAAAACGATTGATAGGAAGTTGCAAATAATTCTATTTTTTTCATCTACTATTTACAAAACATGCTAAACTAGGACTATCTTTGGAAAAAGTGAGGGATATGTATGAAAGGTATTATTTTTGATTTCAACGGAACCATGTTTATGGATTCTGATCTACATGAAGCAGCCTGGCTGTATTTGATTCAAAAATATTCAGATAAAGAAATGACAGAAGAGGATATTTTAAAAAATATCCATGGCAAAACCAATGATGTGATCCTACGCAGGTTTATTTCAGAAGAGTTAACAGATAAAAGGGTTCAGGAATTGTCTGATGAAAAAGAAGCCTACTATCGAAAATCTGTTTTAGAAAGTTCTGATCACAATGATTTTACTAAAGGGTTAGTAGATGTATTAGATTATGCCGCAGCAGAAAAAATTCCTATGACGATCGCTTCAGCCTCTCCTTTAGTCAACATGGATTTCTATTTTGACTATCTTAATTTAGGTAACTGGTTTGACTACGAAAAAATGGTTTGTCACACCGGGAGCTTTCCTGGTAAACCGGCACCAGATATTTTCTTGATAGCCGCTGAGAAAATTGGTGTTAAGCCAGAAGATTGTTTAGTAATCGAGGATTCATACTCAGGACTACAGGCAGCTCAAAATGCCAAGATCGGTACGATCATCGCCATTGATCCGAGCGGGAAAAACCGTGCTGTTTTTGAAGCAGAGAACTTGGCTCAAAACGGGGTTATTGAGGATTTTACGACATTCATTTCAGATTATCTAAAATAGAAAAACATAAATAAAAACCACTCTCAAGAACCAGATGTTAATTCTGCTCTTAAGAGTGGTTTAAACTAGATAATTTTTGCTCCCAAAGTATTTCTAAAATGATTCAACGCCCAGCTGTGACCAATTGCATCAAAACTTGCCACAGCTTTTTCAGGAATCACTATTTGATAGCCCAAATTGTAAGCATCTATCGCAGTGTGAAGCACACAAATGTCTGTACATACACCTGTCAGACAAAGTTCTGTAATCTGACGTTCCCGCAGACGAATATCCAAATCTGTTCCACTGAAGGCCGAGTAATGACGCTTATCGATCCAATAAACATTTTTCTCCGCTTTATTTGCTTGATAAAAATCCGCTAGCGATCCATATAAGGCACGACCATTCGTACCAATCACATTATGTGGTGGAAAGAGTTGATTTTCAGGATGGTATTGATCGCTTGGATCATGACCGTCAATCGCAAAAACGATGAAGTCTCCCTGGTCAAAATATTCTTTTGTCACAGATATTAGTTCTTGTTCGATCGCCTGACCTGCTTCGCCAGTCGTTAATTTCCCATCAGTTGCAACAAAATCATTTGTGTAATCGATCGAAAGTAATGCACGCATGAAAATTCCCCCTCTATTTATGATAGACAGATTTATTATTGATCTTCTTGCAGTCTTATTTCCTAAACTAGGTGATTAACAAACTCAATCACTAATTGTGCTGACAATGTACCTGTTCGATTAACAAACTCCTCGTGAGTTTCTGTAGCTTCACTATCAGCAGTATCGCTGATTGCCCGCACGATCAAGAATGGTATTCCAAATTGAGCGGCCGTATGTCCGATTGCCGCCCCTTCCATTTCAACAGCTAATGCATCAGGAAAAGCCGCTTTGATCTCATAGATTTTTGATGGGCTGCTGACGAAGGTATCACCTGACACAATCAAGCCGACATGTGCCGTTTGATTCATTTTCTTGCTGGCTTCCAGCATTTCGCTTTTTAGATAAGTCGAGCTTTCAAAATATAAAGGCATCCCCGGTACCTGACCAATTTTATAGCCAAAGGTTGTTGCATCAACATCGAAATAGGCAACATTATCCGCGATAACTAAATCACCGATTGCTAAGCCTGCACCGATCCCGCCGGCAGTGCCCGTGTTGATCACCATATTTACTTTATACTGTTGAATTAAGACCGATGTCGTAATTGATGCCAAAACTTTTCCAATTCCTGATTGAACAACGATTACTTCATGATTTCCCAGACTTCCTGAAATGAATAATGCACCTGATTGCTCCCAAGATAATGGATGCTCTAAACTTTCACGTAATGCTTTTACTTCTGGTTCCATTGCACCGATAATTCCGATTTTCATAATCATTCCCCTATTTCCTACTAAATTTTCGATTAAACAAAAAATACTAACAGCATAACCACGATCAATAGTAATAATACTATGATTATCGCTTTATTTAGAAAACTGCTGCGCTCTTTTTGTTTTACTCGCTCACTGCTTCGAGATTTAGTGACCGGTTTATTCTTTTTCAATTCTTTACGATAAACATTGCTGATTTCTTTTTCTCTTTTTTCATAGGCGCGTTCAGCAGCTTTACGTTGCTCTTCTGCCAGGCGTTCCTGTTCCTCTTTTCGCTTCCTTATTTCGCTGCGCGTCACCAAGGGTGATTGGCTCATGCGTGATCTTCCTTTCTAAATTGCATTAGTTCCCAATAATTGACCGCAAAAATTGTTTTCGCGTCACAGATCAATCCGTCTTGAATTGCCTGTTTTGCTTCCTCCATCGTTAATTCATAAAGTTCTAGGACTTCATCCTCATCCTGTGGTCGTGGATTTTCAACTTTAACCAGATCGGTTGCAGCATAGATATATAATTTCTCATTTGAAAATCCAGGTGACAAATACATTTCGTTTATGTACGTTAAGTTTTCAGTACGATAACCAGTTTCTTCTTCTAATTCTCGCAAGGCCGTTTTTTCTGGAAACTGTCCTTCGCCGGGATCAATTTTTCCAGCAGGAATCTCTAGAACTACTTTTTCTAACGGTTTTCGAAATTGTTTGACCATAATGATTTTATTTTCCTTAGTAATAGGAATAATCCCTACACCACCATGATGAAAAACCAATTCACGTTTTGCTGTCCCACCCATTGGTAAGGCAACATCATCTAAATAAACTTCAATAATCTTTCCCTTAAACAATTCTTTACGTTCTATCGTCTTTTCTTCAAAATCTTTATATTCTAACATCGCGACACCTTTCCTCCAAATAGCTTCAATCCAACGGTTCTGCCTTATTGTATCACAGAAAATTCTTATGTTTTTTCTAAATCTGAAAAATCCATCTTTAGTCCGATACTATTTCTATAGAAATTCATGCTATGATGAGCGTGTAAAGAAATCAAGTAATTTGAATAAATAATGTGAAGGGTTACTACTAGACTAGGAGGATTATTATGCGAAGGAAAATATTCCCGATCATCATCGCAGCAATCGGTATTCTCTCCTTTTTTGAAGGAGACTTCGGCGACTATATTATCTTTTTAATGCTGGCCGTTGGTTTTTGGTTGATCTATCGAGGGTTTAAAGGTCGAAAGATCCAGCCACAAAAAGAGGAATTACCATTTCTGACCAAAGAGAAAGAAGCTTATTATAAACAAATGGATATGAGTGAACGTGAAATTGAATTGTTCCGTGAAACAATGAATCTTTCCAAACAGCAAGTTTTACGTTTACAACAAAATATCCAAAAAAATGCCAAGCTTAAAGCGATTGACTTACGCCACGAAACCTTGAAAGCGGCGAAAGCATTGTTTAAGGAATTGGTAAAAGATCCAAAACGTTTACCTGAAGCTAGTCAATTTCTTTATACACACTTACCAAATATCGTGGATTTAACCGATAATTATGTCGAAATTAATGGACACGAGGTTAAGTCAAAAGAAGTTTATGGTAAACTAGAAGAAAGCGCACAGATTATTGATCAAATGGCAGATTTAATCGTGAAAGACTATCAACAATTCGTTGCCGAAGACTTAGAGGACATGGATGTTGAAATATCGATCGCAAGAAAAAATCTCGACCAAGATCCTGATCTGACCACCAATTTAAAAACAAAAAACAGCTAAAAAGAAAAGCTTAATGAACTCGCTCAGCTTTTGAGCAATAAGACTCAAATTTGGACAAATTTTCGCTTATTGTCGAGAAAGCTAGTTCATTATGCTAAACATCAACAAAAAAATCTAGCTTAAGCTAGATTTTTTTCGAACAGGAGGACACACAATGGAACCGGAAAATAAACCAGAGACCACATCGGTCGACAGCACTTTAGACGATCTACTTAGCAACCCTTTTGGCACTGATGCTCTAACCCCCGTTCAACAACAAGAAATCTCTCACTTGCAGTCGCAAGAACAAGCTGACCGCTTAGTGGATAAATTACCTGAAGAACGACAAGCGCAAGCTCGGGAACTTGCAAAAAAAATCGACGTGAACGATTCACAGGCCGTGATTAGTTATGGCTCAACCGCTCAAACAAAGTTAAGCGAATTCTCGCAATCAATGCTGAACACTGTTTCTTCACAAGATATCGGTCCAATTGGCGATTCATTGAATCAATTAATGTACCGCTTAAATGAAGCCAATCCTGATGAACTACGTGTCGGCGAAGGCAACATTTTCCAAAAAATGTTTGGTAAAGTGAAGCAATCCATTTATGAAATCACAACGAAATATCAAAAAATCGGTGCACAGATTGATAAGATCGCAACGAAATTGAATGTGGAAAAAGATGGCCTGCTAAGAGACAACCAAATGCTAGAAACTCTTTACAATAAGAATAAGGATTACTTTGATGCGTTAAATATTTATATTGCTGCAGCTGAATTGAAGATTGAAGAAATGAAGCTTACAACAATTCCTGCCGCAACAGAAAAAGCGCAAGCTTCTGGTGATCAAATGGACGTTCAAGTGGTAAACGATTATACGCAATTTTTAGATCGTTTAGACAAACGTACCTACGATTTAAAACTTGCACGTCAAATCACGATTCAGCAAGCACCACAAATTCGCTTGATCCAAAATACGAACCAAGCTTTGGCTGAAAAAATTCAAGCCTCAATCAATACGGCGATTCCATTATGGAAAAACCAAGTAGCCATTGCTTTGACACTATTACGTCAAAAAGATGCTGCTACAGCACAGCGCCAAGTTTCTGAAACAACCAATGATCTATTGAAGAAAAATTCAGAGATGCTGAAGATTTCAACCATCGAAACCGCCAAAGAAAACGAGCGCGGTATCGTTGATCTAGACACGTTGCAACAAACACAAAACGATTTAGTCGAAACATTAGAAGAAACATTACGCATCCAAAAAGAAGGTCGCGAACGCCGGCAAGCAGCCGAAATCGAGATTGGTCATATGGAAAACGACTTAAAACAAAAACTAATGGAATTAAACTCTGGACAATAAAAACGCGTTTTCGGATACTTCATACGAGGTATCCGATTTTTATTTGTTTCAATAGAAAAAGCTTGCCATATCACTTTGGCAAGCTTTTATTACTGTAAAATGTTGTATTAAGATTTCATATAGCCTAATACGACACCACCGACAATAATCAATAGACAGCCGATAATAACGTAGTACATTTCCTTTTTAGTTTTACGTTCTCCTAAAAGGAAAATGCCGCCAAGGGTTGAAATGATGATTCCCATTTGTGACAATGAAAACCCAATTGCTAGACCAATATTTTGAACAGTCAACAGCATACAGATATTTCCAATACCCCACAATAGACCTGAAGCCATATTACGCCATACATAGCGATCAACCTTGGCCTTACGAAAGGCGAAGAAGCTGGCGCCAATTAGCATTCCGACACTCTGCGGTAGAATAATCGCTAACGGATCAAGCCCAGCCCAAGTAATAATGATCGTATAGACACCATAACCAAGAGTTGAAAAGATCAATGCGCGGAAACCTTTACCAAAGTTTAGCATGCTGTCGTCTGACTGCACACCGCTTTCGTCATCCTTACGAGCCGTTAAATAAGCTCCCAAAACAAGTAATGCCAACGCGATAAAGCCTAAAACAAAGTCCTTCGTCTTCGTCCATTCATGAAAGAACACGGCGCCGGCCAAAGTATTCAAAATCAATTGAAAACCTGTTGAGATCGGTAAGCCAACCGATACTCCCATAAATTTCATGCCGTGAAACTGGCCGTTCTGACCAATTGACCAAAAGAGACCTGACAGGAATCCAATTAACATTATCCAACTATTCATTGCTGGTTGAACGATGAAAAAAGTCACTAATGCAAAAACAAAAGCCCCCATCGTCATTCCTAAGGTTTGCTGGTTGGCGTCCCCGCCTAATTTCCCGCTCACCAAACCAATACTTCCCCATGCTACCATTGGTATTAGGGCAATTAAAATACTCATAAACTTACTCCCTTCAATTCACAACTGAAATAGTTTAGCGAAAAAAAGGAAATTTAGCAATCAAAAACTAAAAATTTAACGTTCTTCATGATAATAATCTAATCGTGGGAAAAACAAAGTCATAGTAGTTCCCTCATTGACTGTGGATTCTGCACTCAGCTCGACTCCCAGCTTGCCAGCCAAGGTTTTGGCTAGATATAATCCAAGTCCAGTAGAATGTTGTTGTGCTTTTCGCCCATTTTCACCTGTAAATCCTTTATCAAAGATTCTTCCTAAATCCTCTGAGGGTATTCCGATACCGCTATCTTGCAATATCAGAGCAACACCGCCATTTCTTGCTTCAATTTTAATATTAATTTGACCATGGTCAGGCGTATATTTGATGGCATTGCTTAAAAGCTGCCGAAAAATAAACTCGATCCATTTTGCATCTGTCAGTACTTTTGCATCCTGCTCCGCCAAGGTTAGTTGTAGATTTTTTTGGATAAAGTAATTAGCCTGAGTACGGATAATTGGTTGAATAATCTTTTTCAAGGAATATTCTTGAATCAAGTAATCGTTCACGAATTCATCTGAACGAGAATAATATAGAATTTGTTCAACATATTCATCAATTTGTTGAATCTCATTTTGCAATAAGACGAACTTATCATCTGGAATATCAAATTCAATCGAATTTAAGATCAGATCCACCGCTGCTAACGGAACCTTGATTTCATGAATCCAAGAATCCATGTAATCCTTCTGATCTTTTTGACTAGCCAATAATTGCTCCAGCATCAGATGATGCTCCCGCACCTGTTGATTCACGTATTCCTGAATCAGCTGCTCTTCATTACTGGAGGCAGACTCCACAAAATGCTGAAGATGCGCATTCTCTTCCTTATCAAACGTCTTATACCACTTTTTTTTCCGATAGAAATCAATCGTGAAAAAGAGGACAACTAAAAATAATTGTAAGGTCAATAAGTAACCAAGATTGTCCCAGAAGCCATGCAGGTCCGGTGTTAACCAAACCATAAAAACCAGCAATAAGCTTAATACTGCCCATCCCGCCAAAACAAATAAGCGATCTTTTAAATACTTTGCAAATGTCATAGCTGATCCTCATTTACGGGACGATGTAGCCTTGCCCGACTTTCGTTTGAATATAATCGTCAATGCCTGCTTGTTCAATCTTGCGACGCAAACGATTAATATTGACCGTTAAGGTATTATCATCAACAAACCGTTCGTCATCCCAGAGAGCACGCAGTAGTTTATCTCGGCTCAGAATTTTTCCGTGTTGTTTCATTAAAATGAACAGCAAGCGATATTCATTTTTACTAAGATCAACAACCTCATCATTGATTGTCATGCTGCTATTATCAATGTTCAGTGTAATCCCATTGTGCTCCAGCTCTTCGCCGCTTTCTGCGTAATTATAAGAGCGGCGCAGCAGAGCATTGATTTTTGCCACTAAAATATCCACTTGGAATGGTTTCGTAACATAATCATCCGCTCCCATATTCATCGCCATGATTTGATCCATGTTCGTGTTACGGGAAGAAATGAAAATAATTGGAACCTTGGAAACTTCACGAATTTTTTGACACCAATAATAGCCGTCATAGACTGGCAAATTAATATCCAATAAAACAAGCTGCGGTGCGATCTGTTCAAATTCTTCAAAAACTTGATTAAAATCTGTTGTCTGGTAAACGTCGAATCTCCATTTGGTTAACTCTTCACCAATTAATTGACGAATCACTGCTTCGTCTTCAACGATCATGATTTTTGCCATGCTATTCCCTCACTTCTTGATCCTATCTGATTTCCTGAAAGCTTTTTTATCATCATATCAAAGAACCGAAAAAAAATGAAAGGCGATCCTCCTAAGATTAATTTTTGGTAAAATCCTTGAAGCCTAAATTGTCATCAATCATGCCGCCTTCACCAGATAAGCTGAATGTGCTGAGTCTTGGATTAAATTTGATTCGCATATCTTCCTGCAGATCTTCCTTTGAATACCCTTTGATCCAAAAATCTCCGATGTTGGAAGGAATTTTTCCGTCATAATCAGCCTTATCCATTTCCGAAGAAATAATATTAATCGAAAACTGCGTTTGCATATGAATCATCGCATGCTGAGAATAAGGACCTACGCCATCCTCAAAAGTTAACAACAATTGTTTATTCACTCCTAAATACGTTGAAAGTTTTTCTTTTGCCGCTTCATCAAGTGTGATTTTCATAATATCGACTCCCATTATTTTTTTGACTATCAAATAAAGCCCCTTTATCTGATTCTTATCATCAGACGAAGGGGCTCATTTTGCAAGAATTCTTACTTATTTAATTCTTGATCAATTTTTGCTAAATCAATTTGCGGATTTTTTGCCAAGATTTCTCGGAAAATCGGCAGTTGTTTTTGAATCTGATCCGTTTGATCATTTTCTACCTGCATGACTAGCAGAGGCTCATGTAAGCTTAATCGTAACAGCATCCAGCCCTTTCCATGAGGCTCATTCACTGAAAAACGTACCCCCTCCTGATTCTCAGGGTTCACAGAAAAGCCTGCTTTCTTCGGCAGTTCAGTCCGGAAAGTTTCGATCATTTTTTGACCATACTCTTTATAGTTCTCTCCGCTAATCGCATAGCGAATCTCAAGGGTTTCTAATGGCTGCTCTAACTCCGCCATCAAATCGGTCAACTCACGATTTTCTTTTTGTAGTTTCGGCAACAGCATCAATACTTTTGCAATCACGTAGGCGCCATCATCTAAGAAGTAATTCTCTTTGAACGCTGCGTGGGAGCTAGTCTCGATCGCTAATTGACAATCGATACCTTCCTCATTCAGTTCGATTGCCTTGTTGATGACGTTGCGATAGCCAGAAATATAACGATATTGCTTGCCGCCTTTTTCCTCGATAAAGTTTTTTAAATGATCCGAGGTTGGAGAATTTGTCACAATCGTACTCCCGGGATGCTCTTGCAAAACAATCGCAGATAAAACCGCGATCAAATTATTTCGATTAATCATCTGCCCGTCCTTTGAAACAATCGCCGAACGATCCACATCTGTATCAAAAATCACTCCTAAATCCGCTTGATTGTCTAATACAGCCTTTTTGATACTTGCCATTGCTTCTTTATTGTCAGGATTCGGAATATGATTTGGAAAATGACCATCAGGCTCTAAAAATTGTGAGCCGCTAGTATCAGCACCCAGAACCGCTAAAACTTTGTCCGCAAAGTAACCACCGGCACCATTGCCGGCATCAACAACAATTTTTAATCCTTTTAATGGCTGTTCATTTCCGCTGCCTCGTTGGATTTTTTCAACTAGATCAGCCGCGTAACGTGACAGCAAATCCGCTTGCTTCACACTTCCGTCTGCTGCTTCACTTGCTTCAGTGTGCGTCAAAATATAAGCGATATCACTTTTCTCCGCACCGCCAGTTTGACTGAAAATCTTGATCCCATTGAAGTAAAAAGGCAAGTGACTCGCTGTCAGCATGATCCCTGCATCACAGGCAAACTCTTCAAACTGTGTTGCCATAAACAAGGCCGGAGTCGTAGCCAACCCAAAATCCAACACTTCGCAACCTGCCGCCTCAAAAACGGCGATCATGGCATTCTTCAACTCTGGACCAGTCAAGCGACTGTCATGTCCGATCCCGATTTTAAAGGGACGCGGGACCCCTTTATTCGACAACCAATTTAGAATGCCATTTGCAATCAAATGAGTTTCTTCAATACCCAAATTTTTCACTTTATCCTCTGCCGTGATAGCGATTCCACGAATGTCTGAACCATTTTGCAATTTTGTTAACTCCATTGATAAATTCCTCCTTCTTACTCCCACTATTTTTTTCATGCGGACTTACCATCCAACTACGTAATTCCAGCTTTTTAATTGCTTTCAATACTGATTCGATCTTACTCACTAAATAACCTATGGAAAATTGGATTAACATCCTTTATTCATACTTTTAGTTCATTATACCAAAAATCCCGAAAAAGAAAGCCTTTTCCGGGATTTTTTATTAATTTAAGTATTTTCTACTCTTCAAAATTAAATGACACGAGACTTCGGGTTCTTTTTCGCCTGCCGCTTCTCCTGCCAACGAATGCGCCATCCGACTAAGACATCCATTACAAAAGTCAATCCTTTGAACAACCAATAAATACCAAAGGTTAAAGGAAGAACAAAGAATAAATTGCGATTCCAAAGCTTGTCGAAATCAAAAAATTCTCTAAAGAAGAGGTAACAGCTTAGATAAGCCGTGCTCAAAACAGCGATCAAAGCAATTTTTTTCTTATCCAACGGGAAGGAAACTTTATACAACACCAGCAACCCGACACACCCCGTCAAGAAAACCGACATTGTGGATGTTGCCTGATAGTCCAATTCAAATAATACATTGGCTAATTGAATTATCATTACCGCACTAACAACAGTCAATGCTCCTGGTAAAGACACCCGTAAAATATTATTTAAGAAATCCCCCTTGATGCGTTCATAGCTTGGCTTCAATGCCAAGAAAAAGGAAGGAATTCCTACGGTTAATGCGTTAATAGGTGTTAATTGCACCGGCTCAAAAGGATAAGGGTTTGTTAGAATCATGAAAATCACTGCCAAAATTAACGAATAGATTGTCTTCACCAAATACATCGAAGCTACTCGTTCAATATTATTGATGACGCGACGCCCTTCATTCAACACATTTTGCATTCTTGAAAAATCAGAGTCTAACAAAATGACATCGGAAGCGGCCCGAGCTGCGCTGCTTCCATTTGCCATCGCTACCCCAATATCTGCTTCACGTAAAGCCAATACATCATTGACGCCATCACCTGTCATACAGACTGTATGATTTCCCTTTAGTGCTTGGATCAAGGATTGTTTTTGTTTTGGTGTCACTCGTCCAAAGACCGTCGTTGTGTCAACTAAAGCCTTGTAATCAATCGGTTCATCTAAGCTAGACATATCGATAAAAGTTTCCGCATTTTTTATTCCTGCTTTTTGGGCAATTTTTGAAACAGTTAGCGGATGGTCTCCTGAGATCACCTTCAGCTGGACATCTTGTTTTTCAAAATAGCCAAAGGTTTCCCGTGCATTTTCCCTCAAATTATCAGAGATGATCAGCGTTGCTAATAGACGCGGTTCATAGACCATTTCTTCTTCCAATGTTCCAGGATATTCCACCAATACTAGCACACGTTGCCCTTCTTCTAAATAAGGCTGAAGCTTATTCTGCATGTCAGCAGACATATTATTGAAAATAAACTCTGGCGCGCCAAAAGCAAAGCTGCCTTGTTCCTTAAACGTTACTCCACTCCACTTTCTTGCCGAAGAAAATGGCACAATTTTTTCCGCTTCCCAATCAGAAACAACTGGGAAAGCTTCTCGTAACGCTTTGGCAGTAGCATTTTGATCCTTCAATTGATTCATTAAAGCACCCATAATTGTGTTCAAGCGATTATCAGAAATTCCTTCTAATAATGCTTCTTCAAATTTCAATGTACCATCAGTGATCGTGCCTGTCTTGTCCAAACATATAACATCCACGCGTGCTAACGTTTCGATAGAAGGCAAAGCCTGTACTAATACCTTTTTCCTTGCTAGATTTGCTGCCCCTACAGCAAATGCCACACTCGTCAGCAGCATCAATCCTTCAGGAATCATGCTTACTAATGCCGCGACCGTTCCTAAAACAGCCTGTTTGATTGAATCAGATGCCTGGTACTGGCTATAAAATAGTCCTAAACCTACTGGAATGATTACAATCGTCAAAACTGCGATCATGCGACTCAATACTTTGGTCAATTCGGAACTGCCTGTTTTTTTCGTTTTCGCTTCACTAGTCAACTGTTCAGCAAAATTATCTTTTCCTACGGCTGTTCCTTGATAAAAACATTCGCCAGCAGTCACAAAACTTCCGCTAAATAGTTTATCTCGCAGCGATTTCTGTACACGATCCGCTTCACCAGTCAATAAAGACTCGTCCACCTCAACACCAGCACCAACCAATAAATTCCCATCTACTGGCACTTGATCACCATTACGTAAATGGAGCACATCGCCCAAAACAATCGCTTCTTGGTCAATCTGCTTTAATTTCCCTTCTCTTAAAACGACCGCTTTCGTCTTCGCTAAAACCGATAATTTATCAATCGTGTGTTTTGCACGTAATTCTTGGATAATCCCAATTAACGTATTAACAATGACCACGCCAAAAAACAACGTATTTTTGGGAGAGCCTACTAGTAGCACCAACAATGCCAAAACGAAATTAAGAATATTGAAAATATTAATCGTATTTTCTTTGATAATCTCCTTATCCGATTTCAAGAGATTCTCTTCCACTTGATTCGTCTGACCTTGTTCAATTTTTTCCTGAACCTCAGAAGCTGTTAAGCCTGATAAATCTGCGGGGATCTCTACATTATCAAAAGTTTCTTCCACCGTTTGAACTACTTCCTTTTTCTTCATCCGGTTTCACCTCATCTCATTTGCAACTACGTAGTCTTTAGTCACAAAATTTATTTCTCTATGTTTATCTTACCACTACTTTCATTTTAATTCGGGATTGAGCATTGCACTTAAGCAAGTCATAAATTATCATTAAACAAAAAAAAGCCGCAATAACCTGCGACTTACTTTTTGATCCTATATACATAATGTAGCATGTCGACTCTGCGATAATGCTTCATGAACTCTCCACAACGGTTCATGCCGTTTCTTTCAGCAACCTTTTGCGAAGCTACATTTGTATCGCGAATGATGGAGTAAACTTCCTGTGCGTTCAGCTGTTCAAAGGCGTATTTCTTGCAAGCTTTTGCCGCTTCTGTGGCAAAACCATTGTGCCAGAATTCTCGCTGAAATAAATATCCAATCTCTAAAACGGTTTGTCCAGAAAAATCTTGCCACGTCAATCCGCATTGTCCAATCATTTCATTCTTTTGTTTTAGAATGACTGCCCACAATCCAAAACCATCCCGTTTATAATTTTTCATTTGCTTTGTCAGCCAGTTTTGTACCTCACTGTCATCGAAGGCTCCTTCATATGCATACATAGCTTGTTCATCTTGTAAGATTTTACTTAACGACTCAAGATCTGTTTGCTGTAATTCACGCAAGTACAATCTTTCTGTTTCAATAATCACCTTTGCTCACCTCGCAGCTCATTCGATTTGCATTTTTTTACGTAGTTCATCTGGATAAACTTCACTCATCTAGAAAAACTATAAAAAGCCGCGATAACTCGCGGCTTGCTCTAAATATCTTTCGGGACATAAAAACTGCGATTATCCATTCCGAAAAGCCGTTCCGTATATGTTCCTGGCTCAGCATTTTTCACGGCACTGGACATCATTTGCATCGATGCGTCGATATTATCAATTTGATGCAAAATTTCGGCTTCCATAATTCTTGGACGAACTGGTGAACCGTACTCTAACAAACCATGATGAGACAACACCATATGGCGTAAGACGACAATATCTTCATCCGCATCATTGATTTTTAATTCCGTACAGGCCTTGGTAATTTCTTCATCTACTAAAACCAAGTGACCTACTAAGTTTCCAACGACAGTATATTCAGTTGACGAAGGCCCTGTCAGCTCGATCACCTTACCTAAGTCGTGAATAATGATGCCCGCGTATAGCAATGACGCATTCAGCTGCGGATATTCTTTAACGATCGCTTTACCTAGACGCAGCATCGTCAAAGTATGAAAAGCTAAGCCGCCAGCAAAAGCATGGTGATTTCGTTTAGCAGCAGGAAACTCGAAAAATTCCTTCTGATATTTATTTAATAAGAAGCGGACGATTCGATTCCAATGGGCGTTCGTAATCTCGAACAACGTTTTATTGATCTCTTCTTCCATCTCTTCCCGCTTGATTGGTGCGCGCTCCATATAAAGAGCAGGATCATTCGGCTCTTCTGGTTTCGTTGTGCGAAGATGCATGATTTTGACCTGCGGATTCCCCTGATAGATTTCCCGCTTGCCATTTAGAAAAACAACTTGTCCAGCCTTATAGCGTTTGATTTCTTCTTCAGATGCATCCCAAAACTTGCCGTCAACTGTTCCAGAAGTATCCTGGAATGTAAAAGCGATAAATTTTTTCCCGTTTTTCGCTAAACGAACATCCGCATTCTTGATCAATACATACATCTCAAACTGCTCATCGACCGTTAATTCTTTGATTTTTTTCATCGTTGGACTCCCTTCAATTCCCAGACTGGCTGGTGAAGCTCTTGGTAATAGCTTACCATTTCTTGGTCAGATGACAAACAAATGACTTGATATTTTTCACTAAATTGCCGCAATAATTTGGCAAATTGGTATTTTCGTTGATGATCATAATGCAGCCAACCGTCATCAATGATCACTGGACACAATGGATGCTTTTGCTGCAAGGCTAGATAGGCAAAACGGAAGGCCATTATAACCTGATCTTTGGTTCCCGTTGACAAATTGTAAATGCTGAGCTGATCCACGGTTAACATTCCTTCCGAAAAGTCCAAACGACTGTGAGCATTGTTCGTCAACTCTTGAAAATAGCTTGTTGCTTGCTTTAATAGTTCCGGTAATTGCTGCTCCGACAACTCTGTTGCAATATCCTGTAATAGCTGATTTTCCAACTTCGTTACTGCATAATCAGTCGTCAATTTTTCTAACAATGCTCGTTGCTGACTCGCTCGTTGGTAAAGACTATCCAATGTTCCATCGGCTTGCATCTGTTGAATTTGTAAACGTGAACGCTGTTCTTGCTCCTGCAATTGGTGCAGCTGCTGCTCACCGATTTGAATCTCTTGTTGTAAGATACGCAAAGATTCTTCAATTTCTGCAAGCGTCGTCTCTTGTTTAAAAAGCGGCAAAACACTTTCTGTTAATTCTTTCAAACGAAGTTGCTTGTGACGCACTTCAGTCTCACGTTGTAAAAATGCTGGAATCTCCGAGGGATACGCCAAACGAAATTTATCCAATACTGACTGCTGTTGCTGCAAAAGTAGTTGCTGCTGCTTTTGGGCTTCATGAATGCGCTGCTGCAAGACAGTATTCTCTTGGTAGGTTTGGGCAAACCGAATCTGCTCCATTTCCTTCGCAAATTGCTCAAGTACTGAAAGCTTTTCTGATAAATTTTTCTCTTGCAGCGGCAGCCATTCAGCTAAGAATTCAAAACGCTGCTCCTGCTGCATCAGGTTTTGTCGTAAAGTCAATTGACGTTGCTGCAACTCTTTGCTTGCTTGAAGCTGTGACAAATAGTTTTGTGCCTGTTGATTCTCCTGCACGACCGCAAATTCATCCTCAGCGCTAGACAGATTTCTCTGGCGTAATTCTGTCTGAATCTGATCAAACAAGCGTTGCACTCTTTGCTGACTCTTTGCAACTTTTTCAGTCATTTCGGCTACTTGACCTTCATAGATATCTAATTGACCTAATTTTTCCTGCCAGGTGTCTTTATTGGCTGGTTTATTTTGCTTCAATGCACCGCCTGCTCCACAAATAATTGCCGCAGCTATCAAAACATAGCGTAACGGTGTTGGCAAGAAAAAGGCTAAAATAAAACTCACGCCTGCGGCAATAAACAACCATGGTGGATTTTTCTTCTTATTAAACAGTTCTGGATGCTTTTGTTCATACTCATTTAGACTAGCCTCTGCCTGATCCCGCTGTTCCTTCACTAAGCCTAAGCGAATTCTTTGCTCCTCCAGCTCTTTTTGTTGAGCCTGCAGCGGTGCAAAAAGCTGTTGAATCGCTGCTTCATTAGTAAATGGCCGCGGCGGCTGTTCTTGCCAGTTTGTTGGAATCGCAGTTGCTTGCGCTAATTTGACGGCAATCCGCTGCTCCTCATCCAGCATTCGAGTAATCGCCACTTTTTCATCTAATAGCTGCTGGATACGCGTCTCATTTTCTAAATAAAAATAATAGCGAGCCGATTCTTGATTGCCACTATGCTGTTGCAAGGCCGCATGTAATTTTTCCTGTTCCTTCATTAATTGCTGGTATTCGTGATAAAAATCCTGTAGTTCCGCCTGTTCCACCTCAGTTGCTGATGAAACGAGGTCTGTCTTTTGTAATTCAAGCAGCTCAGCATAGCCTGACCAATTCATCCGTTGTTGCTCTAAGACTAATTGCTGCTCCTGCAATTTACGATTCTTCGCTGCTTGTTGCGCAACTTGCCGCTTTTCTTCATCGGCCTGACGAACAAGCTGCTGAAAGCCGGATTCTTGCGCTTCCTTTTCCTTAATCTTCTGCTGTAAACTTTGATAAGTGACTAATGCTTGGTTCAACGGTTGTTTACGCCCACGAGGTCGATAAATACCTTCGTAATTATTTTTCAACTGTATTCTCTGCTCAAACAGCTCATTGCTGCCAGATAAACCTAAAGAAATCAACGCTTCGTGCAAATTTTCTTCGCTTAATACATCCAATTGCTGCAGCTGTTCCTGCTGAAAAGTAAAAACCTGACGAAACAGCTGTTGAGTTAACGGGTATAACAGCTTTTCCAATAGGTCCTCTTCGCCCTGCTGCCCGTCTTCTAGAAAAACTTGAGCCTTTCCCTTATTTTTTTGCTTATAACGTTCAATCATGACAGTACCGTAAGTTGGATGAACGATCTGCAAACGTCCGCCAAATCCACTACCGTCATTTGGCGAATAATCTTGCCCTTTTTTTCGTTTCGTAGGAAAACCGAAGAGGATCGCTTGAATAAATTGGTATAAGGTCGATTTGCCAGCTTCGTTCAAGCCATAGACTAACTGATTTTTCCTTTCAAATAGAAAGGTCTGCTGACGCCATTTGCCGAAGCTGGTGATCTCTGCTTTTTTAATCCACATCAGTGTTCCCCCTAAAACGATAGCTCTGCAGCATTTTTTCTTTCAATCTTTCTACCGTATCCAACCTGAACTCTTGATTCATCAAAGGGTGGAGCTGAGGATTTTGTTCCAGCTCGCTAAGCAATTCATTAAAAACTTCTGGTGTTTGATAAGTAGCGATCAGCTGCTCTATCAAATTTTTATCGACTGCAAGATACGGTCGTTCCGTTGGCGAATCTGCTAAAGTCACTTGCCACAGACAGATATCATTAGAAACTTCCTCCTGTAAAGCTTCCAGCAATTCTCCAGAACTAATTTGATAAGCCAATTCTTCGCCCAAATTAGCGGTATCACTAAGCTCTAAATGCAGCAAAGTCGGACAATCCACAATCAGATTACGGACCCTTGGAAATAACTCTCTCGGCTGTCTTATGTTCGCTAAGGAAAGTGTTTGTTTTTCCCAGCGAACAGCTTCCACAGAAACAGCTTTTGGAATCAGTTGATTTCCTTGACTTTCTACAAGAGTCACACCCGCTAAATTTATTTCTTTTTGAGTATGTCCTTGTGGTGTCCCCGGATAGACTACATAAGGCTGTTCAGACAAAATTTGTGGCACATGAATATGTCCCAAGGCCCAATAATCATAGCCCTTTGCGCTTATTTCTGATAGTTGAAACGGGGCATAAGGCATTTGCCCGCCATGGTACATGCCTATTTGAAAAGCAACATCTCCTTCTTTTCGAGGAAATTGCTCAGTCATCATTGTTTCAATTGTAGGATGTTGATAACTAAAACTCGTAATGGCAATTTGCTCACCCGATTTTGTTAAAAACTTTTTCGTTTCGACTTGTTCCTCATCAAATAACTGAATATTATCTGGAAAAGCAAACCAATAACGGTCTGACTGATAAAAATCGTGATTGCCAAAATTCATAAAAACCGGAATGGCAGCCTCAGCTAATCGATCCATCTCTTGGAAGAAGTATCGCTGAGTTTTTAATGTTGGGCGATTCTGATGGAAGGTATCCCCAACGAGTAAAACAAAGTCTACCGCTTGTGTGATTGCTGTATCCACGATATTTTCTAGCATTTTTTGATTTGCGTTCATTAACTTATCGCTAAAAGGCTCAGGCACACTCATCAATCCTTCAAATGAGCGGTCTAGGTGTAAATCAGCAGCATGCAAAAATTTCATTTGCTCTCCTCCTAGTCATTTTAGAAAGAAATTCAGCCACAATCGCCTTGAAAAAAACTTAATTACCAACGACAACGGTGACGTTCAATCTTGTTTATTTTACCATAAAAAAACGAAAACTTGTTCGTATTTTGATGAATCTACACTTCTACAATTAGAAAATTACTAGTAAAAAAAGCAGAATCATGGTATTATGACTATAAAGTTAAAAATAGTCACAACGTTTCTGTTTCGATCATGACTGTTTATTACCTACTTGTCGAAACAAAAAATAGGAGGTGTCCTGATCAATGTCATTAACTTAAGGCACTTGATTTTTATAAAGAGGCACAAACTCGGAACAGTTCGAATTTGTGCCTCTTTTTTTGCTTTTTTCAAGTTATACTTAAAAGAGAGAAGTCCAGTAAAGGAGGGGTTAAAAATGATG
>NZ_JAHLOS010000025.1 GCF_018917525.1 Enterococcus raffinosus
TAGGTTTATTCAACTATGTGTCCGATCAAAATTTATCTGATTTCAAAATAGCCGAGAGAATTATGGTTGTTAAAAACTCTTAACTATTTAACTTCCACAGTTTAGTTGACAAACCCTATAAAATAAGTCTCGTCACTTTATTTCGTGACGAGACTTATTCAGTACATTAGTAAAAACTAAATCAAGATATTCTTAATCCTCTACAACCTAACAACATCCACCTTCAACAACCGGCTCAATCACCACTTCCTCAATCCTGCGATTTCTCATCTTCGAAATAGTTATCTTCAACCCATCTAACTGAATCGTCTCGCCTTCCATAGGGATTCGTTCGATTGATGCTAAAATATAGCCTGCGACGGATATGGAGTTCGTGGTATTTGTAATATTGAAGAGCTCTTCCAGGCAATCGAAGTCTGAACGTCCATTTACCAGGAAGCTGCCATCTGCCAGCTTGTAATAATCCAGTTTCTTGTTATCATATTCATCCCAGATTTCCCCGACCAATTCTTCAATGATGTCTTCTAGTGTAACGAGTCCGGCGGTTCCACCGTATTCATCGATAATGATGGCTATATGGATTTGATCGGCTTGAAATTTTTTCATCAGCTCGGAAATTTTCATGCTTTTTGGGATAAAGCTGATTGGTTTGACGATGTCTTCGATTCTTTTTTCGCCTTTTAGCACATGGTAATAAAAGTCCTTTTGATTCACCACGCCGGTCACGTCGTCGATGCTATCTTGGCAATAGGGCAGGCGAGATAGGTCGGAGGATTCAAAAATTTCGGCTATTTCTTCGGTACTCTTTTTACTGTTAATGGAAATAATATCGGTACGGGGCACAAAGATTTTTTGTACCTCCAAATCGTTGAATGCGACCACACTTTTGATTAGCAGCTCGTCATCTGCATCGATCGAACCTTCTTGAGCTGCTTCCTCCACAAGAATCAGCAATTCATCTTCGGTGATGGAAGGAGTCGCTTCTTTGTTTGGTAGCAGCTTCATCAGACCAATTTTCAAGACAGAGAAAAAGAGCGTCAGTGGATAAAAAATCGTCAGCAAGATTTTCAATGGACGGGCAACGGCAAGTGCGAAAGTCTCAGGTGCTTCTTTTGCCAATGTTTTGGGAAATATCTCACCAAAAGTTAAAACCAGAATCGTCATTACAACTGTCGATAGCGTAACGCCGATGTTGCCAAAATAGCGTACAAACAGGACGGTCGCAATCGAAGAGCTTGCGATATTCACGATGTTGTTCCCGATCAGGATCGCTGATAATAGACGATCGAAATTATGAAACAATTCTAAAACGTTCCTTGCTTTATCATTTCCTTCCTCTGCCAATTTAGTGATCCGAATGCGATTTAATGAAGAATAGGCCGTTTCACTCGATGAAAAGAACGCTGACAGAGCCAGCAATATTACCAATACAACCATCATGACACTTAGATTATCCAAAAAGCTTCCTCCTTATATTTTTCAGCTAATGCAAAAAAGCACCCTGTATGCCAACAGCGCACGTTAAAATCATTATTATTAAATACATGATTATTTTTTTCTATACACAACGAGTCCTCGTCGTCCAAAGTATCATTTCTCCTATCCTAGCTAAAAATCTCTATAATTAACCGTATCGTAGTCCAAATTGAATGTCAAGATAGGATTTAATTACAAATAGACTAGTTAAGAAAACGATTATTACTTCAGAAGTTTTCATTCAGCCAGCTTTTTACAAGAACGAACGTCAATAAGCAAAAACAGTGTGCCTTTTTCATGAAGACGTTTTCTATGCGCCCTGATTAGTGCTATCATTGTAGTAGTAACGTAGTATCCCCCAAACTTTATTCGATTCATCAAGACATCTGTCTGCAACTAAAATCCAACAAGAGTCTCTAATTGAACAAATGTAACTGTCCTATTTTCATTTGAAGTTTTTTTGCTTTTTGAAAAGGGAGGTAGAACGATGTTCCAAGATTACAAAGTTGTGATTACTGGTGCGACTTCTGGTATTGGTCTGGCTACGGCTCGGCTGTTTATCAAGGAGGGCGCGATAGTGATTGGGATCGGTCGGAATTTTAGCAAGACGAAGGATTTAGGTGATCGCTTTATTCCTCGGACCTGTGATGTGCGGGATGCCGATGAGATCGTAAAAACCTGTGACTTTATCAAAGAAACGTTTGACAATGAGCTGGATGTGTTTGTGAACAATGCGGGTTTTGGCGAGAATACCACGATTCGTGATGTGACGGTCGATCAATTTGATCGCTGCTTCAGTCTTTTGCTGCGGGCACCGATGCTGTTTGGCAAAGAATTGTATCCTCTTTTATTAAATGCTCCGAAAAACAACGCAAGTATTATCAATACCGCTTCTGCCGCCAGCCGAACGGTCAGCTCTGAAAATCCCTTGTATAATCTAGCGAAAAACGCCGTGGTGCTGTATACCAAGCAACAAGCCCAGGGCTTTATTGGCGTGCGCTGCAATAGTGTGTCGCCGGGCTTTATCCAGACGCCGATCTTCCAACGAGAGGGTGTCAATATGGCGGAAGCTGATGTCTTGGCGATGTATGATCAAATGGCGCAGATTACTTGCGGACGAACAGGAAAACCGGAAGAAGTAGCGGATTTGATCGCGTTTCTAGCCTCGACAGATGCACAGTACATCAATGGCGCCGATGTCTTGATCGACGGCGGCTTGATGACGGTCAGTAATTAATGCCAGTTCCACTTTACGCAGTTTAAATTAAAGAAAAAAGTTTAGTGGAATGGTATGCGTGACGAAACTAAGACTCATTTTTGAAAAAAATGAATTCCATAAAATGAGGTAGATGCCAGTTCCACTTTTTGCAGTTTATTCAAAATATGAACGTTTAGTGGAATGGTATGCGTGACGAAAATAAAACTCATTTTTGAAAAAAATGAATTCCTTAAAATGAGGTAGATGCCAGTTCCACTTTTTGCAGTTTATTCAAAATATGAACGTTTAGTGGAATGGTATACGTGACGAAACTAAGACTCATTTTTGAAAAAAATGAATTCCTTAAAATGAGGTAGAAGGAGGATTCAACATGTTAAAAGATTCTATCGTAATGATTACTGGCGCGACTTCTGGCATCGGCTTGGCGACAACGAAGGAATTTCTGGATCAGGGGGCAACGGTAATCGGGATTGGGCGAAATTTCAGTCGAACGAAGGAGTTAGGCGAGAACTTTTTGCCGTTTAAATGTGACGTGACGGATGAGGAGCAGATCAAAGCAGCGGTGGCTTTTGCGAAGGAAAAATTCGGTAGATTAGACAGCTTGATTTGCAATGCGGGTTCTGCGATCGTGGGTACGGTTGAGGAGGTAAATTCGGGTGAGTTTGAACGGGCCTTTCAATTGTACGTGCTGCATGCCGCGCTGTTTACTAAATATTGTGTGCCGCTTTTACGCAAGTCGAAAAATCCGAGTATCACCCACACCGCATCGGTGGCTTCCTTTATGATTGGGGATTCGGTTCCTTATAATGTTTTGAAGGCAGCTTTATTGAATTACACGCGGCAAAGTGCGGCGGCGTTGTTAAATAATAATCCAGCGGATATGTTTGGGCGACCTAAAGCAGTAACGGAGATCGATGAAGGCGACAATACCTTCATTCGGGTAAATGCGGTTTGTCCGGGATTGATCCGTACGAATTTGATGCCGGATCAAGCATGGGAGATGTTGGGAACCGAAGCAGCATTGAAGGCGATCCCGAGTCGGCGGATCGGTGAGGATTGGGAGCCAGCGAAATTATTTGCTTTCTTAGCATCGGCTAAAGCTAGCTTCATCACTGGTGCGACCATCACGATCGACGGCGGCTGGTATACGACACATGCACGAGTATAAAAGAAAGTGAGGAATCATCAATGAAAGAAAAATATGCACCATTATTTGAACCGATTGGATTGAAGCACGGCGGACGTTTGGAGAATCGTTTCGCGATGTGTCCGATGGTGGTTTTCGCAGCTGATCCAGCAACGGGCCGGCCAACGGAGGAGGATATCAAGTACTTTGAGCGGCGCAATAAGTTTGCGGATTTGTTGATTACTGGTGCGATCACGGTTCAGGAAAATATCCAAGGACATCCGAAACAATTATCTATCTTTAATGATGAGGCAATTGATGCTTACAGCAAATTAGCTGCGGCCATGAAGAGCAATGGCAGCAAAGCGATTGGTCAGATTCAGCATCCCGGCCGTGAAGGCGCGTATGGCTGCTATGTCACTGGAAAAGCCTATGCACCAAGTGCGATCGAATTTCCATTTTTGCAATACAAGGTAACCGAATTAACAGAAGATGAAGTCTGGCAAGTGGTGAAGGATTTTGGCTTAGCAGCGCAGCGCTTGTTGAAAGCCGGCTTTGACGGTGTGGAGATTCACGGGGCAAATCACTATTTGATCCAGCAGTTCTTCTCTAGCTATTCAAATCAACGGACGGATTATTGGGGCGGCTCGTTTGAAAAGCGGATGAACTTTGCCATTGAAGTGACAAAAGAAGTCTTGAAAGTCGCGCGAGCAGAAAATCCTGAGGCAATTGTCGGCTATCGAATTTCACCGGAAGAGATTCATGGGGAGATGGTCGGGTATGACTTGGATGATTCATTGAAATTGATCGATAAGCTGTTGGAACAAGACCTCGATTTTCTTGATTTATCTTCAGCGGCAGGCGGAAACTTTGGTAAAGATGCCTATAAGGCGATGCCGCAAAAAGGCGATTTTACTGAGCCAGTCAGCCTGGTCATCAAGAAGTTTGTGGCAGGCAGAGTGCCGATAGTTATTTCAGGGACGATTCGTTCAGCTGATGAGGCCTTGGATGCACTGAACTATGGCGATGTGGCGTCGATGGGTGTGGCAGCATTATCTGATCCAGACTTCAAAGAAAAAATCTTAGCAGATAATGAAGAGACGATCCATATGAATGTCAAAGGACATACCGATGACCTTGAACTGCCGTCAGGCTTGATTGAAGTTTACACGGCAGGGATTGGATTGCCGCAGGTTGAAGGGTTGATAGAGAAGGAGTAACGACCGTTCTGTTATGGAGAAATGCTGAAAGTCTCTGAACCTGCTTACAACAAATGAAATAGACGCGAACACCATTGTCTACAGCTCGTAGGCAATGGTGTTTTTTGGGTGAAATATTTGTTTATTTCAAATATTACAAATAAAACAATTATCCAAAAAGTTCAGAAGGTCTTTATTATACGAGTGATAAATGATATAATAAAAAACGTTATTAAACGCTAAAATATCTGTTTCGTTATAAAAAAGTCATTTTATTGATTAAATATACTGGAAATAATTTCTGGAGTATTTAGCGAATAAAGCAAGGAGGGAAAGTAACTTAATTTTAGGGGTTTGGGAGAAAAAATATAAGGAGAAGCATTCATCTGAATGTGTGGTGAAAAATGATTTCAGAAAAACAAAAATTAGCGATTGTTGCTTTAGCCGTTTTATTGGTCGGTGAAGTCATTGCGGTGATCAGCATCGGATTGATTTATTTTAACCGAGCATTTTTCGGAGAACACATCAATGTCATTCGAACATTTGTCAATGCGTCAACAGCTTTCTTTGGTTGCTTCTTTTCATTTTTAGCAGCGCTATTGATGTTTCAATATTTGAAATATCGGGAAAAGCAGAAGGAAGTGCATAAGACAACGCGATTGTTTACGAAGCTGAAAAAGGAATATCAAAATAATTATTCGGCGCTAGTAGAATTGGGTGGAGAAATCGCGAATGGTTCGACGGAGCTGGCGAAGCTGTTGAAAGAAAGTCAGAAAGTACGGGATTTGTTCGTACTGGGCGTTTATCGATTAGATTTTATCATGTATGATACCTATTATCATGATACAGATTGGCAGTTGATTCGTGAGGTTGATCGCAATAGTGAAAGTTATTTAGAACTATTTGAGCTAAGTCATCAAATCGAATACCTTTGTCAGGCAATTGTTGAGAACAAAATCAATTCAGAAGAAAGCTTGAGACAACTGTTGGTATTGATCACACAAAAGATCGGAACTTTGCAGCAACATCAGCTAGAAATTGAATTGAAAGAGCGTCCGATGGAAACGGACAGCGAGACTGACTACGCGGCAGAGCCGGTCGGTGTCGAAATGGTCCAAGATTAATTGTTACAGCTTAATAAACTGATTGAAAGCCGAGTGAAGAATTTTACTCGGTTTTTTGTTTTCAAAAAGGGCATTTCTGGACAAATCCTCTAAATACTCAATGATTTGCGAAAAAAATGGTTTTTCAATCTTTTAGTTGATTACTGATGGTTATGATTCAGTTTGATAAATTTCAGGGCATCAAAAAAAAGTAGACCTTATCTTTTAACCGATGAAAAGCATAGAATCAATGATTCGAGTGTAAGACACACTGGACATTGCTTGATTGATCTTCTTTAGAACAGCTATTACTATTGGGCTAGGAGGCATAAAAGAATCCTGCTGTTGTGTGCCAGGTAGTCAATTTCATCTAGAAAATAGAGGCTAATACCTCCTCTCTCCTCTTTACATGCGAAGTCTTAACAGTACTGGAAGGATGGATTAGACTACTTGGCGCGCATAAAATAGAGCTCTTGGGAATGAGAAAACAGAAGAATGAGATCAAAAGAACTCTTTCATAAGAAGGGTTCATTTTTTGACTATAAAGAAAGTATAAACTTTTCATATGAATAACTTGCCTTACAGCGGGTATATCCATGTCCGGCTTCACGAACTAGCTTTTTCGGCAATAAGCAAAAATATTTCGAAATTTGAGAAGCACCGAGTAGGTACCAATCAACATCAGTTCTCTTCGATCACTGTGTTTCTTGGCAATTTAGAAATATTTTGGTCTTATTGCTGAGACACACAGCGATTGCTTGCAGAGCTGATGTGGAACAGTACCTACCTGGTGTTCAAAAGCTGAGCGAGTTCGCGAAGCCTTTCTTATTTTTTACCGGATGAGGCGCACTGTTTACCGGACAGGAAAAAAAGCTATTTTACTCTTCAAAAATGGCTTACTATAAGAATAGAGAAGGAGGTGGCGATGCTCCATGTTGAAGAGGTTGAAGATTCAAGTGGAAATCGGAAAGAATTGGATAGCGCCGGAGGTACGGATTCGGGCGGCTGAAGTGAAAACAGGTAGCCAGCTTGTCAGCTGTTTAGAGGCGTTTCAAGAGGAGCAATTAGTGATCAAAGTAAAGGATGAGTTTGTCTTATTAAATAAAACCGAAATTATTTATTTAGAAATCTTCAATAAAATTGTAACGCTTTATACCGCAAAGGAAACGTATTCTTTTCGTAAATCCCTCACGGCACTAAAAGAAGAACTGCCAAGCGATCAGTTCTTGCAAGTTTCAAAATCAGCCTTGGTCAATACAAAGGCTATTCAAAAATTAGAGATTGCCTTTTCTGGAAGTTTATTTGCCTATTTGAGTAACGGTCAAAGGATCACCGTTTCTCGTCGGTTTGTCGATCAGTTGAAGCAGCATTTAGGAATCAAAAGGAGGAATCAAAATGAAGCGAGTACTTAAACTATTAGGACAATCTGTCGGCTTTGGCAGTACTATCTGCATGCTGTTTGCTTTTATTTATGCCGATAATCAAGTCAGAAAAATCGTCCTGAGTTTTGTTCTTTTGTCGGTAGTGATCGGATTATTGAGTCTGATCTATGAAGTGAAAAGGTTGTCGCTTCTTGTTCAAACGTTGATCCAGATGGGGGGAGGATTTATTGCTTTTTTGATTGTGGCTTGGGTGAATCAATGGTTTCCCTTTAAGTGGCAGGTGGTTTTGTCGGCCTCCTTCTCCTTTTTTCTACTCTTTTTTGCCATTTGGTTGTTCAATTATTTGAAATATAAGCGCGAGATTAAACAAATAAATCAGAAATTGCGATAGAATAAACGTTTTTAGAGTCAGCGAAGAAGAGTCGCTGACTTTTTAATAATTTATAGTTGACAAGTTTACTTGTCAGTTCTATACTGTTTTTGACAATAAAACTTGTCGAAAAGGAGAGGTTAACGATGAGTAAAGTAAAAAGATTTTATGTAAAAACGATTGAGACAAGCGGCCCTGGGATTACGACTGTTGTGACTGACAAACAATCAGGTGTGCAATATTTATTAGCAATCGTTCCTAACATGGGTTCTGGTATGGCAGTGTTGGTTGATAAAGAGGGCAAGCCGATGTTGGCAGAAATGGATAAATAGTGCTTATTTTTTTGCAGATGATTGACAAGAAAACTTATCAAAACAGGAGTGGAAGATAATGGAGCGAAGCGTATTAATCGAAGCAAAGGAAATATCAAAGCAGTTCAAAAACTATCAGGCGATCAATCAGTTGGATTTCAAAGTTTATGAAGGGGAGATTTTTGGTTTCTTAGGACCTTCAGGAGCAGGAAAAACGACGACGATTAAGATTTTAACGGGACAATTGAAACAGACTTCGGGACAGGCGAGTATTTTAGGCATACCGGTGGAGAAGGTCAATGAAGATATCTATAAAAAAATCGGGATCGTTTCTGATATGAGCGGCTTTTATGAAAAATTGACCGTCTATCAGAACTTGAAATTTTTTGCAAAGTTGTTAGCTGTTGATCCAGCAGTGATTGACGATCTATTAAAGAAATTTGGGTTGTATGAGCATCGACAAAAGCTGGCAGAGAAGCTTTCAAGAGGAATGAAGCAACGGTTGGTTTTGATTCGCGCGATTTTACATAAACCCAAATTACTTTTTTTAGATGAACCGACTAGTGGGTTAGATCCGGTTTCGGCATTAGCGGTCCACCAAATGATGGAGGAATTGCGTGCTGAAGGAACATCGATTTTCTTAACCACTCACAATATGGAGGAAGCCGATAAGTTGTGTGATCGGGTAGCATTGTTGAACGAAGGAGTTATCGCCGAACTGGATTCACCGGAAAATTTACGGCTTAAGTTTAATAAGCAGAAACGCTTTAGTATCCAACTCACGGATGAGACGGAAGTTCAATTAATGCAATCAGTTGAAACAGCCAAGCTGATTGAAAAATGGATCGCCGCAGATCGAGTGGAAACAATCCATTCCTGCGAGCCCACTTTAGAAAAAGTCTTTTTGGAAGCAACAGGGAGGAATTTAGTATGAGTAATACAGTGAAACGGATCAATGCCATAATGGGCCTGAAATTTCAAACGATCTTGAGCAACTTGAGTATGATGAGCAATCCGATCATTGCTTTGATGATCGTAATGGTTTTTCGCCGAGTAATGACAAATCTGCCGCAAGCAAATGGCGTCTTTCGCGTGGATGCCTTTCTACTGGGGTTGGGACTGATCATGAATATTGTTTCTGGCGGTTTGATGATCAGCAGCACGTCGATCGCTGAAGAAAAAGAGAAGCATACGTTGCGGGTTTTGATGACCTCATCAGTAAAAAGCAATGAGTATTTGGTCGGGTCATTGATCCCAACTTTTAGTATCATCATGATCGTTAATCTCCTTTTAATTCCAGCTAGCGGGATAGCTTATTCAGCCATTGATCTTCCGGTTTTTCTTTTGATTACAGCTGCCGGGACCTTGATTAGCATTATTTTAGGCTTTGTTGTCGGGATTTTGACGAAGGACCAGACGCAATCTGGCGTGATCTGTACGCCGCTTCTGCTCGTTTTTACGATGCTGCCTCAGCTGCGTTTTTTCAGTTCAACGATCGATAAAGTGTCGAGTTATAGCTATTCTGGGGTGATTGCCGGTTATGTTGATGGAATTTTCAGCAAAGAAGGCTATTCTCTCAATGCGTTGGATCTTGTAACAATGTCCGTTTGGTTTGTTTTAGGAATCGTAATTTTTCTTATAGCATACAGAAAACGAGGCATGGAGTCTGATTAATCAATCTTAAGCTATCCATTCTTCAGAAAATTAGCTATAATATTTAATTAGAAAGTGGGGATCATCTTTGAAAAAAGAAGAAATACTGGCAAAAAGCCGTGAAGAAAACCGAAAAAAAGATCCTTACCGTGAAGAAATTCAAAAACGTTCGAGTTCTTTTAGCGGGTTAGTCGTAGTTCTCTTATCAACGGGTCTTTTTATCATCCAAAAATTACTTGATAGAGGCTTTAATTTTGGACTTTATGCGGTCACTTTTTCTTATGGTGCTACAGACTTTCTGGTAAGATACTATTACTTAAGAAGACGTAGAGATTTGATTTTCGGGATAATCTATTTATTGGTTACGATCGTAATGATCGTTTTTCATCTAAAACAGCTGGTTTCTGATCCTAAGATAGTCTAGGTGAGTCGTATGTCTGAAGAAAAATTAGTCTTAAAAAATCGTTTAAAAGAAGCGCGAAAAGAAAAGAAATTATCCCAAGCTGCACTTGCTAAGTTAGTTGGGGTGTCGCGAACAACTATTAGCTCGATCGAGACGGGCCAGTTCAGTCCAACTGCTAAATTAGCCTTGGTTTTATGTATCGCGCTGGATGTGAAGTTTGAAGATTTGTTCTATTTTTAAATAATAATCTAAATTTTTTACTGCCGATGATAAATATCATTGGCTTTTTTGTTTCAATATACCTTTTTTTTGAAAAAATAACAAAAAAACGAACAAGTGAAACAGTGAACAATCCTTTATAATAGTAGTGAGGGGAGATTGGTTTATATATAGCGTGTAAGCAGTCTCAAATGGTTTATTCCTGTTGTTGAGTTGGCCCAGTGAAAAGGTAGTCCGGCTTTCATTTAGGAGGAATGACGATCATGGATTCAAGTAGAAACGAAAAAATTTATCGAAGGAGTAATAAAGTAAGTCGTATACTTCAGATGATTTTCTATTTTCTTGTGATTTTTAGTGTAGTTTTCCCAACTGATGAAGTAATTATTTATTTGACCATGGTTTGCTTAATAATGGCTTTTATCGCCTTGATATTACCCTATTGTGTAGGCTATTTAAAAAAAGAATAGTCTGATACAGTTACTTCTGTGTTATTGAAATGTTGAATCCTACAAAGCAAATGGAGGATCAAGCAGCCAGAGACTTTTACAGAAAAGTTTCTGGTTTTTCTCATTGACGATGATTATAGTTCCAAACTTTGACGCGGATAGGTGAAAACGTATATTATGGCAATAGAAAGGGTTAGAAGGAGTTAAAAAAATATGTGGGGACATAGGGAAAAGGGGGACATGGTATGAAGAAAAAGCATGAAAAGGGCAAAAGGAGCAAGAAATATGAACTATTCGACGCTCTTTGTCAAGAAATGGAAGAAAAGGATTATCATATGCAGGATAAGACCTTTTCGACTAAAGAAGCTGGGACGCAGGGAATGCTGCTGCCAATTCCATTTATCGTATTGGTCGTGATTGGCTACTTTTGGCGCTGGGGAGCGGACGCATCGCCATTATGGGAGATTAATTTTCTCCTGTTTCTGATTCTGTTCATTGTTTCCATCCCAATTCATGAGCTGATTCATGGGCTGGCGTGGGCGAATTATGCAAAAAAGAAAATGAAAAGCATCACCTTTGGCTTTAATGTCAAGGAGCTGATGCCGTATTGTCATTGTAAAGAAGCGCTGGAGGCAAAGGCCTATAAAATCGGTGTATTAGCACCAGTTGTGGTACTAGGAGGCGGCTATTTTCTCCTGTCGCTGCTGTTTCCAAATACAGAGCTGATCTTGCTTTCTGCCTTTAATATTTTTATGGCAGCAGGCGACTTGTTGATCTTTTGGGGGGCACGCTCGATTCACGAGGGGTTAGTGATCGATCATCCAGAATTACCAGGCTTTGTGGTATTTACTAAATAAATCGAAAAACAGGATTCCTTTTTATTTGAGGAATCCTGTTTTTGTCATTATTTTATCTTTTCAAATACATCCCTAGACTTTCAGGTGCGGTTTCTACAAAGCCAAACTGTCCATAAAGCTTATCTGCTGGTCTGTCAGCGATCAGATTGACATAAGCCTGCGGATTGATCTCATCGTGAACGTACTTCATCAGCAGCTCCATGATCGCTTTCGCAAGACCTTTTCCTTGTTCCTTTGGATGGACAGCGATGTCCACAATCTGATAAGCGGTACCGCCATCTCCGATGATTCGCCCCATTCCGATCAGTTTCTCATCGGTCTTATTTCGGATAATAACCGAATAAATGCTATTTGCCAGCCCCATTTTACTGGCTTCCTTGTCTCGCGCAGACAATCCGCAAATCTGTCGCAGTGCCAAGTATTCTTCAACCTCGGGAATATCGATTCGGATGACAAAGTTTTCCATCGCAAACATCCTTTCACTGTCTTTCTATGCTCATTCTACGCTATTAGCCATAAGAAACAAGAAATAAGATACGCAAAATAGTCGAATTCCACGGTTTCTTTTTTTAATAGAAAATAAAATTCTAAGTTATTTTTTGATTAGTTCGCATAACGAGGCGGGTTTGTCGTTGTCGAATGGCTCCAAAACGGACATTAAAAAAATTTTGTCGATTGACAGGAGTGTTTTCATAGGATTATAGTCGAGGCGTGATCACAAACCAATCAGAGAGGAGCATCCTTTTGACAGGAGCATTATTTACACCAAGACAAGTTTTTTCGCTACGACCTAAAACATTAGAGAAAAGAATAGATAAACATTACCAAGAAACCCGTGATGCGGGATCAACTATTCAAATTTTGATAGCGCTTCAGGTGCGAGACGAACTAGGCGAAGAGGATTTTTCATTTTTCATGAAGCGGCTTGTTCGTAAGCTGTTTTTAGAGACTAAGACTTCTCGGACATTGCGCCGCTATTATTTCTATTTCAAGAATTATTTTTCTTCAGATGAGTGGAAGGTCGTATCCATCAGACTGTTTTCAATCAAAACCTATATCACAGAGAAAATCGAAAAATTCTATACTCAATTCATGAAAGAACCACTGACAAGGTTGGCAGGTTCATGACGTGTGGAAAGAGTGACTTATTAAGACAAAAAGAAGAGGTGGAATCATGTTAAGTTTATCGGCAACATTTGAAAAAAGTAACGGCAGAAAACATACCTGGCGGATGAAACATGCCAATCCAAATAAGTCAGCGAAGGAAATTAAAACATCGCTAGAAAAATTGACGACGTTAGATATCTTTGAAAAGGATGGCGTTAATTTTTTTGAGAAGGTTATTACTGCAAAATTTATCGAAACAATTGAGACACCGATTTTTGATAAAAAAACTGATACTCAATTAGAAAGTCCCAAAACGACACCAGTAAACGAACAAAGACCCATAGATACTATTCAAGATCCGAAAGACCTGATTGTTCAGCAAGAACTAATCAAGCCTGGAATGCTTGAGCTGTTATTTGAGCTGCCCAAAGGAATCGAACCACAAGCTATCTCTGAAAGCGAAGCAGCATCCTTAATTATGGCAATGGTGCCAAAGGGCGGAACGGTGGAAGATTTTAACGTCATTGAGGAGACACATCCAGTTAGGTTCCGACTGCTAGTTAAACTCGAGGAAGAGCCAGATTCCTTATCGGCAACTGCTGTGCCAACGAGAGGAAAGAAAAAACGCGGAAGGCTGATTGAGCGGCTGCGAAAACGAAGGGAATAACAAAAAAGGAAGTAAACCAAGTGATTCACTTCCGTATGTTTATTAAGAGTTCTTTTTGTAGCTGCTTAATCGACCGTTGTCATCCCAAGCACCGAAAAGCTGATTGGCTTTGGTGTTTGTCAGCAATTTTTCCAAGCGTCGTTCGAATAGTTCGACATCTGCACCATAGCGTTGAATATTATCAATTTTGATTCGTTGATAAAGCTCTGGAAAGGCTGAAAAGTTTTGTTGGATTTCAGGATCTGCTTCGAGTGCCTGCATAATTCGCGGATCGATCACAAAACTTTCTGGAGACAAGTCCGGTAAGGTTGCTCGACCTAAATCAGTCATCAAATCTAAATAGATTAAACGGCGAGCTCGTTCTTTATTCAGCTCGGTCCATTGGCTCTTTTTCGTCCTAGGTGAGAGCCGTTGCCCAATTTCCGTTTCGGAAAGCTTCTTTTTAGTACTGTCGATCCAGCCAAAGCAAAGAGCTTCCTCCACGATGTCTAAATAGGTCAGGTTTGATTGATCGCGATCAATCACAATCCAGCAATCTTTTGCACTTGCAGCATTTTCTTTTAACCAATCTCTCAGATCCTGACGGTTCTGAGGTTTATATAAATTATTCATTTCCAAATGCTTCACCTAGTTTCTGTCTGACTTTAACGAACGAATACGTTCGCCAGCAGCGGGAAACTGATTTTGGACGATTTCCCACGTGTTCCCATTGTATTTTTCATAGGTCTCAAAAACCAAAGGGAGACCATTTGCTGATTCGATTATAGCAGAATCCATCAGTTGAAAATGTAAATGCGGCTCAGTGGAATTTCCAGTATGTCCGACGTTGCCAAGATAGGTTCCTTTTGCAATGTGTTCCCCTTCTGAAACAGTAATTGAATCCTTTTGCAGATGACAGAAAGCAGCGTAGATACTGGCAGCTTGTTTGATGACGATATAATTTCCGGCGATTGCCTCGAAGCCGTCTCGTTCTGGATCGAAAAAGAGGGAGTGGCGAATAGCGGTGGTTTGATCATGAAGCCAGGAGGCTTTTTCCCCATCAGAGGTATTGTTTTTCACTGTGATGACCTCACCAGTGAAGGGCGCATAGACGGGCTGGCCAAAGCAATAGTAGTTTTCTAAAGGAATTCCGCCTAACAGATAGTCGGCTGAATTAGCAGTATGTGAACGGTCATTCTTATCCTTTTGAATGAAATCAAAGGCATAGCGCAGTCCAAAACGATTCGTTCCATGACTTGGAACCCGATCAGCTGGGCTTGTTTCAGTGTACCATTCACCACGGAGGGGAAAGGCAATTTCGTTTGGCATCACAAAACCTTCTTTCTGCAGGTGTTTATTTTTTGTGCCTAATTGTGAGAAAGACCAGAAAAACAAGAGACAACCAACAAGAATCAACACTTTTTTCATTTCTAATTACTCTTGATAAAAAACGTTTTTAAGGTCTTCTAAATACTGTGTTAGCTTATCGGTGATGGCTTGGTAATCAATCTGTTCAGGATTTGTATTTTTCAATTCATCCAAAATCTCATTAGTAAAGCCGATGTTTCCCCAAAGAATCAATTGCTTACAGCGATCCACATTAAGTCCTGTTCGGAATTTTGTTTCATCAATCCCTTCAAATAAATCCTTTTCACAAGAAGAATGCTGTCGTTTAGCTAGGTCAGCTACTTTTTGATTGATCATCTCAGAGTTTTTTTCAATCTTTACATTCGTAAAATCAAGAATCCAAGGGTTTCGTTTCATCAAGTCAATTTGTAACGTGTAAGATTGCAGTAATCGATTAAAGACATCTTTTTCCTGCCAGTTCAATTTTGTCCAATAATCCTCAGCGATTGTTTTTTGACAATAATCCAATAAGAGCGAAAACAACTCCTCTTTGCTTTTTACATAGTGAAACATCAAGGCCTTCGACATTCCAGCCGCTTTTGCGATTCGATTCGTCGACGCTTCCTCATAGCAACGTTGGGAAAATTCCCGCAATCCCGCATTCAGAATTCGTTGAATCTTTGGATCAGTCGTATTAATTTCAGTCAAAGCGCTCACTTCCTTACCTAGTAGGTTAATTAGAGTGTAGCAGTATTTACCTATCAGGTCAATTTAAAAAAAGTAAAAAACCAATAACTGATTTCGTTATTGGTTCATAAAGAATTATTAAGCTATTTCATCGCTGAAATGATCCAAGTCACGCCGTATTTATCCTCCACACAGCCGCTGATACTGCTGTCATCGGGTGGGGGATTGCTGGCGATTGCTGCGACAACGGTTCCTTCATTGGATAGCTCCGAAAAGATATGTCTAGCCATAGCCTCTTCAGGTAAATGGGCCTGGATCGCGACATTTCCATTTTTTTCTATCGGTTCTGGATAATCTGCACCAGTGATGCCATCAAATTCGCTGATAGCAAGTCGCGCATGCATGACTTTGTTTTTTAGTTCTGTGGGAATTGGAAAATTAGGATTTTCAGGTATCTCATCGTATTTAGACATGTGTTGAATGTTGCCATTGAAGAGTTGGGCATACCATAAAAATGCTTCTTCGCATGCCCCATTAAAACGGATATAGGGTGAGAACATAAACTTCAACTACCTTTCTTCTTTACTTGAAAGTATACCTTTACAATTTATAGGGGTCATTGTAAAAAAGGGACATCTTTTCCATGTATTTCTTAGGAGTGATCCCATAGATTGCGGTGAAGTCATGGATAAAATGAGCATAGTCATGATGGCCGGTCTCCTCAAATAGCAAGGACGTTTCGGGTTTGCTATTTAATAGATCAACAGCTCGCTTCATGCGGATGATTCGAGAACAGGTTTTAACCTTTGCTCCGGTATATTTCATAAATAAGCGATTCAATTGCTTTTCACTGTAATACGTTTCCTTTGCCAAATCCTTTACACGAACACTTCCATCGCTCTTAAGAAGTTTTTCAAAAGCGATGCAAAACGCAGGATTCAATTCTATTTGATTTATTTTTTCCAAGAAAATTTGATCTAGTTTACTCGCCAATTCATGAATCGTTTTGGCAGTGTAATATGCTTCGGCTATTTGTTCATACAATGCCTGATTTAAATCTGCAAAGAGAAATCCTTTGTCTGCCAGGTGATGCTGATCAATGTTCAGAAAAGGATAAAGTCCAGACGCATGAAACTCTACTAAAAACATAAAATCAAATTGTCGCGCATAGTCAGCGATCATCGTAGGTTTTGTGTTTACACCTCGAAGACCTGCGGTAAATTGACCGTTTTGAAAGGTACAAACGAGGGTTGAACTGATGGTGGGCAGGATTGTTTGCTGCTGGTGCATTTTGCTAGGATCAGTAAAAGTATAATTGGCAATATAGGGCCGCAGTAACGGATGGGGAGAAAGGATGATCATGTTGCCATTGATTATTGAAAATGAACTCTGATAGATATTTTCTTTATTTAGCATAGATAGGTCCTCCGATTAGTATCCTCAAAATCCTTTCTTCACAGTAACAATCCATTCCTCAATGGCTTTAATCAAAACTAACTGCTGATGCATCACAGCTTTTCCAGTGGCAGGAATATCTGATTCAGCCTTGTTGGTTAGAAGGCTTTCTTCCAAGGTTGTTTTCATTTTTTGTACGTTAGCCTCAATGATACTGATGCAGGCCTTTTGATCTGCGGGGGAGAGACTGTCGAGGTTGAGAATCACGGCATTGAAATCTAGAAAAATATTGATAGGGCGGGCAGCGATACCCAGCATTAATTTCTCGAATTCAGTCTTGCCATTTTTGGTTAATGAGTAGACGGCTTTTTCGGGCATCTTTCCATTTTTCTTCAGGGTGCTTTTGACGTAGCCTTGTTTTTCCAGCTGCAGCATCTTTTTATAGATTGTTGGCGTACTGACTTTTACCCATTGAGAAATGTTGCGGTATTCAATAAGTTTTTGGATATCATAGGCACTGAGAGATTCTTTTTTTAGAATTCCCAGAACAATCAAATCAATTGTTCGCATCGCTAAACCCTTCTTTCTATCCAGTTTTCTATTTAATCTATCTACGAGTGGTAGTAGAACGACTACTATCATTTATAGTAGTTTGTTTTCGTTGTCACGTCAAGTCTCGTTGACAGTAGACGAGACTGTTTATCAAAACGACAAGCTGGATTATTTCGACAAGAGGGCGAAGGTGACCGCAGAGTTTTCTCATTGTTACGAATAATCAATTTTTTTACAGATCATCAAGTTTCTGGGGGTTAACCCAAATTCTTTTCAGTATATAATCTAGATGTAAAGAAGGACAGATTTGTACTGATTTATTCTTAAGGGTAAAAGCATTCGCTGAATGATTGACGGCATTTGAATCGAACGACTTTTTTGGACAATTATTACTTTGGAATGGGTAAGGAGGAAAAGGATATGCGTACAAAAGTATTGGCCCGTCAAAGAGGATGGGACCTTCGGCAGTCATTACGGGAGAAAATAGGAATTATTGTTTTTGGCTCACTTATTTTAGCAGCTGCTAATTTGCTGCGTATCGTGCTTCTTGTACTGCTGTAACGTTGTTTCATTTAGCAACAATCCATCTGGCTACTCAACCTTATTAAAAAAAGCGGCGCCTCTTTTGAAATGAAGAGGCGTCGCTTTCTTTTATTTTCCATCTATTTTCTTCTTCAAGTTCCTGTTTCGGTTATACATGAAGATTACGACGGCTAGTAATAGGATGATCACGGCAATCCCTGCCCAGATCCAAGGTGTTGTCTTGTCTTTTTCAAGTGAAACATCTTGATCATTGTAATCCTTGGCTTTTTCTTGATTAATGGTGAAGGTTGGACTGCCGGTCCATTTTTGGTCTCCGGAGCGTACGGTCATTTTGACGGTATAGGTTCCTGGAGAAAACTCGGTATTGTCCATTTGAATCAAGAAGGGCATGCGTGAACTTGGTGCTAAGGTTAACTTTTCTTTCTTATCTTTGGTGAGAGTTTTGCCATCCTTTTCGACTTGATAATCAATGGCTACATTTTTGACGTAGGTTGATTTTTCATTGTCAACAGTCACGGTCACCGCATTGCGGTGATTGACCTGAAGGGCATTTGCTTGGGCGATTTTCAAATCTGGTTTTACCTCGTCTGTCTTATTTTGCAGCAAGACGGCGATCTCTCGTGAAAACACATTTTTGATATTGCCTTCGACTTTTTCGGTTGAAATTTGTTCGATGTAAAGGCCGCCAGCTAAGACTCCCTCAAATTCTTTGTCTGGCATCTTTACATCCAAATGGATATCCTTTGATTCCTTTGCTGCTAAATCAATAGCTTGGTCACTAAGCTTGACGTAGTCGGTGATATTGGGACCGAAATCACTCTCATCTTCATTCATCCCGGAGTATTCAACGACACCCAGACTATTAGTGACCGCACGATTAAAGGCGGCCTTCAGCTTGATCGGCTGCTCTGTCCGATTAGTTAAGGTAACTGTTAGTCGCTCGGTTTCATTTGGTTGGTACTGTAAATCGTAGTAAAGCTGTTCTTTTCCGATTTGATGCTCTGATGGGTGAATCACCGCAACAAAGCTATCCAATGACTCTCCATGAGCGACAACTGGTAAAAATGAAAAGGCTAGTACGAGGAACAGTCCTCGAATCAATGAAATGGGCTGCTTTAACATTTTTTGTCTCCTTCAATTGTATTTTCCGCGTAATGGAAGAGTCTCTCTCAATCGTTTCTTTCCCCTTTATTTATCAATCAAAGGGCAGAATCATGGTCTACAGCCTGGGATCGCCTTCACAGTAGGCGTGGCTGCAGTCGGGATTCTGCCCGAGTTTTTAGCTTGGTGTTGATGAGAAGGTCCATACGACTGTTGTTTGGTATTGGGCCGCTGTCTTTGCCGTATTGGCGGGTACATTCAAGGTAAATTTATTGATCGGCAAAGCAGTTTCGCCGGCTCCTTGATTGGCTTGTGCAGTGATGACGGAGTTTGTTTGACCAAGAACTAAGTCAATCGTGCTGTTATTGGCGATTCCATCACCTGTCGGTAGCGAGTTCACGTTGTTGGTAAGAGCTCCGACAGTAAAGGATAGGATCGCTCCAGAAAGTTCACTTTGCCCAGCCGTGAATTGTGTTGGCTGAGCGACCTTTACAGACCAGCCGCTACCAGCTGCCCCACGATTATCGCTGACAGCAACTTGTCCAGTTGTTACTGGAGAAGCTTGTTCACCATCAGAGGTAGCTGTCCAAGTTTCTGCTTGTGTTGTTTGGATCGGGTGCGAACCAAAGTTCAAGTTTGTAGGCAGAGACGCACTTGGATCACCGGGTATTTGCGGATCAAAAGTGATGCCGCCAGATGTATAGTCAACGGTACCGGTGGTGTCGGCAGCGTGAGCGCCAGTTGCAAAGGTAAATAGGCTGCCGGCAAAAAGCGCGGCAATGAATAAGGCTGCTTGTTTTTTCATTCGTTTTTCCTCCTATTTTTGACGATTCGCCACCCTAAAAAAGCGATTGCGAGGATCAGTAATCCAATAATGACTAAAAAGATATTCCGTTGATCATTTGTGTGCAGAAATCGGGTAATGCCTGAGTGCTGCATGTTACTTCGATTACTGGATGAAGCAGGTGTTTCTTTATGATTATCAACATCAGTCGTGCTGTTGCTTGTTACGCTAGTACTGTTCTGAGAGCTTGCGGTGGAACTGTCACTAGCAGCCGTACTGCTTTCGTAATAGTACTGAACCTTGCCGTTGGTAACGGCCGCTTCGCTCGTTGGAGAAGGGACAACGAAGAGTGACAGAAAAACCAAGAGGATTCCAATCTGTGTCTTCAATTGTCTCCCCCTTTCTTGGAAAAAATGTAGTGGCTCTTTTCTGCGCAGAAAAGAAAGTATTTCTTATGTCGGAATTATATAAGCTTATTAGAAAATAACGTTATAAGATTGCTCACAGAATTTTCACAGTTAAGCAAAATATTTTTAACTTTTTGACACACCAGCTTTAATTAAGGGAGAAGGTGTAGAAATAAAGGGCTTTTTTATTGGATTATCCAAG
This sequence comes from Enterococcus raffinosus, assembly GCF_018917525.1. Lineage (GTDB taxonomy): Bacteria > Bacillota > Bacilli > Lactobacillales > Enterococcaceae > Enterococcus_A > Enterococcus_A raffinosus_A. The sequence continues at coordinate 20,536 of NZ_JAHLOS010000025.1, forward strand.
AAAGCATGGCAATTAAAAACAAATAAATGATCAATTTTTACCTGTCATCGATTATTTTCTTGCGAAGGAAATTTTTGAAGGGAGCAATCCAAGCGAGAATAAAGGGGGAGATAAAATGACGAAAGAGCGGCTTCGTTTGTTTCATAAATGTTGGCTTATAGGACTAGCTATTTTTCTATTTCTAACCAGTTCGAATATCATTGTGAGTGCAGTGTCATTGGATTTATTTTCAAATACACAAGTGAGCAACAACAGCGGGACTACTTCAGCAGCACCCTATTTGAATGTTGCGAATAAGCCCGTGACTTTTACGATAAATGGAACAACAGCAATAGGCGCGACGGCGGGAAGGACAGGTGTGAAGTATGTATTTGTCAATGTACCGGCGCAATTAGCTGGTAAGGTTCAAAAGGACGGAAACGCCACTGTAGATACCACAGTCACGGTACTGGCTTCTGACATCAAGGCTGCAACAGGAACGGTTTTGGAATTAGTAACATCATTGACCGGATTACTGACAACCTTGGGATTGGGTACGCTAGTGACAAATCTTAACAGTGCGGTTACGGCATTGAATAAGGAAGACTTCGGGCGGCAGGTCTTCCTATCTCCGGAGGAACAGTATTCGTCAACTCTATTAAGAGCGGATATTAGCCAAGGGCTGCTGCCAATCATAACGAATGCATTGATCTTACGTTTACAGGCCATACAAACAATCGTTCAGGGAATCACTCCTGTTCCTTTAATCAATGTAGTTTTAAATAACCTTTTAACTGCTTTGACGAATACGATTAGTACCCTTGGCAATGCGAATTCGACAGTTAGCAAAAATTTAGTAGCGGCTTCCATTTTAGGGTCAACGAGCGTTTCGTTTCCGACATTGGTCTCTAGCCCTACAGGATTGACGCAAGATTATACGGCTGTTGTACGGGGCGGGATTTTTCAAACAGATAATTTTGATGTCCAGCTGTTAAGCAACTATGGCGGTAACACAAATCTTTATTTCGCCGCTGGAAGCCTGACGATGAAGAATGAATTATTGCCAAGCAGTTTGAACTTCGGCAGTCATCCGGTTCAAACGAAAGTTGATGAAACATGGAATGCCTATATTGGAGGAAATAGTGCCAATCCGCTGCAAACAGGAACGATCCGAATTGATGATACTCGAACTACAGCAAAAGCCTGGCAGCTGAAACTTGCACAAACAAATTCTTGGGTAAGCGGGCAGAAGAATTTAGCTAACGCTCGGCTAGATATCGTCTTAGGTGGAGTAAATAGCAGCTTTCAGAATTATTTTTCCATCTCAAATCAGACAGTCCATATGCTCCCCAGCAATCAAGTGACCTTATTTTCTTTGAGCGCCACTACGGATCCCGGCTATTTTGAGATGCCGCTTAATCAATTTCAACTTTTTGTTCCTAAAAATACCCCAAAACAAACGGGAACTTATCAAACCACTCTGCAGTGGACCATTTCCAATACACCATAAGTGATAAGCGATTAAAAGTGCCTAAGAAATTAGGCGCTTTTTTTTGTGAGTTTGTGAAAACTAATTACATTTGTTTTTCACTGTGCTATCATAAACGTATAAGTATACTGATAAAATCGATACTGAAGTTTGTGAATCATTTTGTGAAAAATTTTTTCGGATTAAACAAATGAACGTTTAAAACCAAGCCAGCTACAGGTTCAGCTTCACTGTTTCGGCATTTTTCTTCTATTATTTATTTGGAATAAGAATAAGCCTGCTGGTGTATGAAATGTTGCAAAATGAAGAGTAAGCCCAATGATTTTGTTGGACCACAGGGGAGGTTTGTCTATGGAAACATTAACGAAAGCAATCGCAAAGTTTAAAGGAGGTGTCAAAGTCCCCCATAATAAAAATACGGCAGAATTTGAAAGCGTTTTTATGGAGCCGCCGAAAATTGTGACCATTCCAATGCAGCAGCACATTGGAGGTGTTTGTACGCCGACGGTTAAAAAAGGGGACGTTGTCACAGTCGGACAGGTAATCGCGGATTCGGAAGCCTTTGTCTCAGCTCCGATCCATGCCTCTGTTTCTGGAAAGGTAAAGGGAATCAAACCGGTTTTGATGGCGAATGGTCAGATGTGTGACGCTATTCATATCGCAAGTGATGGGTTGCCTGTGGAATTTCCGGAACCCAAGCCGGTGGAGATCCACTCAAAGGAGGATCTTTTGAAGGCTGCACGAGATAGCGGCATCGTTGGTATTGGCGGCGCCGGATTTCCTATGCACGTAAAGCTGAATGTTAATGAGAGCACACCGATTGATACGTTAGTGATCAACGGGGCAGAATGTGAACCCTTCATTACATCGGATTACCGCGAAAGTTTGGAGTATCCGGAACGGATTATTGCAGGAATGCAGCTGGTGATGAAGTACCTGAATATCGCTCATGGTGTTATCGGCATTGAGAGTAATAAGCCAAAAGGGTTAAGAAGACTGCGAGATCACTTGAATGAGTTGGCTGATCGTGATCCGTCCATTGATGTTATGGAAATTCCATCATTGTACCCGCAAGGAGCGGAAAAAATGCTGGTTTACGCCACCACTGGACGAAAAATTCCACCAGGGAAATTGCCGTCTGAGGTTGGATGCTTAATCATGAATATTTCGACCATCTCACTGTTGCAGCGTTATATCGAGATCGGTATGCCGCTAACCCATAAGCGAATTACTGTGGATGGCAATGTGGCGAATCCAAAAAATGTGGTAGTTCCAGTGGGGACACCAATCGGCGAAGTAATTGACTATTGTGGCGGATTGATTGATGAACCTAGCAAGATTATTTTAGGCGGACCGATGATGGGAATCGCCCAATTTTCTGTCGATTTGCCAATCACGAAGCAAACCAATGCCATCACGATTTTAGGAGCGGGACAACAGTTGCCGGAGGAATCACCATGTATCCGCTGCGGACGCTGTGTCGAGGCTTGTCCGATGTCGCTGTTGCCTGTACAAATCGAACGTTGTACTCATAATAATGACCTTGCAGGCTTGAAAAAATTGAATGTCTCCGCCTGTATGGAATGCGGCTGCTGTGCCTTTGTTTGTCCGGCTGGTCGAAGACTCGTTCAGTCAATGAAACGAGCGAAACAGTTAGAAAGGGAGGCTGCCAAATGAACAAATTACCTGTTTCCATTTCACCCCATCTGCACTCTGGACGGAGCAGCCGAGGAATCATGCAGGACGTGATCATTGCCTTGATCCCAGCAGTGATTGCCTCCACGATTATCTTTGGTTTTCGTGCGCTTATCTTGATTATCGTTACGGTTGCGGCGTGTGTCATCAGTGAGTATGTCACTCGGAAAATCTTAAAGCGGCCAGATTCGATTCACAATTTGACAGCAGTTGTCACAGGAATCTTACTGGCCTTGAATCTGCCGGTTACCTTGCCATTTTGGATGGCTATTTTAGGTGGTGTGATTGCAATTGTGATCGTGAAGGAATTTTTCGGCGGAGTTGGTCAAAACTTCGTGAATCCCGCGATCACTGCGCGGATTATTTTAATGATGTCCTTTGCTTCCCAAATGAGTACCTGGCAGCCGCCGCTAAACTATTATATGTTCCGACCAGACGTTATTTCATCGGCGACTTATTTTTCAGCCTCTCAGACAGGTCAGAAGATTCCCTCATTATTGGATATGTTTTTGGGTATACGCGCGGGAAGTCTAGGTGAGACCTGTGCGTTAGCCTTGCTGCTCGGCGGTGTCTACTTGGTAGTAAGAAAGGTGATTTCACCGATTATTCCACTTTGTTTTATCGGAACAGTGGTCATTTTTTCTACCTTATTAGGCGGAGATCCATTGTACCAAATGATGTCAGGCGGATTACTACTAGGGGCGATTTTCATGGCGACGGATTATACAACTTCGCCGATTACCAGAAATGGCAAGATTATTTTCGGGATTGGCTGCGGAATTATAACTGTCTTGATTCGTTTCTTTGCGGCGTTACCAGAGGGTGTTTCTTATGCCATTTTATTAATGAATATTTTAGTCCCTCATATTGAGAATTTGACGATTCCGAAGGTCTTTGGTGAGGAGGCGAAGGTAAAATGAAGCGATCCAGTTCCAAAGTCATTTTTACCGATGCGTTATGCCTCTTCATTATCTGCCTCGTGATCACCTTTGCGGTAGCTGGAACACGTTCTGTTTTTAAAGACCGAATCGCCAAGCAAGAATGGGAGCAAACTCAAAGTGTCATGAGCCAGCTGATTAAGGCTGATGACTTTCAAGAAGTCAAAGTAGCAGGGGATAACCAAGGCTACAAAGCGCTGGATAGTGGTGGCAAGACTGTTGGTTATCTTTTCGTGACAAAGGCCTATGGCTACGGCAGTGACGTGAGTGTCATGAGTGCAGTGATGGACGGCAAAGTCATCGGTGTCGATGTGCTTGATGCCTCTAACGAAACGCCGGGACTTGGTCAAAATGTCACGAAAAAAGAGTTTATCGATCAGTTCGACGGTACCGATGACACGCTGGAGGTAGTGAAGAACGATCCTGCGAATAAGAATCAAGTAGAAGCGGTAACAGGAGCAACCAAATCCTCCAATGCCGTTGCTACATCAGTCAAAGAGGCACTTGCTCTGTTTGAACAAGTCGCTACGTCAGAGAAATAGGGAGGAGAAGCAATGGAAAAAGAAAAAGCATCCACTATTTTCAGCAGAGGGTTGATCAAAGAAAATCCTGTCCTGCGTCTGATGTTAGGGACCTGTCCAACGTTAGCGGTGACAACCTCTGCAATGAATGGTTTAGGAATGGGAATCGCGGCAACGGTCGTTCTTTTAGGCTCCAATGTCGTAATCTCTCTTCTGCGAAAAGTAATTCCTGATCGTGTCAGAATCCCAGCATTTATCACTATCATCGCGGGCTTTGTAACAGTTGTTCAATTAGTGGTGAAGGCGTTAGCCCCTGCCTTAGATGCTACTTTAGGGATTTATCTACCCTTAATCGTAGTGAACTGTATTATTCTAGGGCGTGCAGAAGCTTATGCCAAAAATAATACCGTGCTTCATTCCGCTTTAGATGGTTTAGGAATGGGTGTCGGCTTTACAATGGCGCTGTTATGTATGGGCGGTATTCGCGAGCTGCTTGGCAGCGGAACTTTATTAGGGTTTTCGATTACGGCAGGTGTGATTCCACCAATGACGATCATGCTGCTGCCGCCAGGCGGGTTCTTCGTCTTCGGTATGCTGGTGATGCTGGCGAATAAATTGAGTGATCGCAAGACGAAAGAAATCGATTGTAGTGCTTGTCCGGTCGCTGAAGCCTGTACCACGGTTTGTGATGAAAAGGCAGGTGATCAGTGATGCAGATTTTTGTAACGATTTTAGTTGCCGGTATTTTAACGGATAATTTTGTCTTGTCACAGTTTCTAGGAATTTGTCCATTTTTGGGAGTATCGAAGAAATTGGACACGGCTGTCGGCATGTCTCTCGCGGTTACCTTTGTTATGGTATTAGCGACCTTAGTAACCTATCCGCTTTACGCTTCGGTATTAGTACCGATGGGGCTGGATTACCTACAGACGATTGTCTTTATCTTAACGATCGCCGCACTTGTGCAACTGGTAGAAGTGGTGATGAAACGGTATATGACTCCGCTTTATAACGCGTTAGGGATTTATTTACCATTGATTACTACGAACTGTGCAGTGCTTGGTGTAACAATCCTGAATTTTTCGAAAAATTATTCCTTCGTGCAATCAATGGTTAATTCATTTGCCGCAGGAATCGGTTTTTTAGTCGCAATGGTAATTTTTGCCGGGGTACGCGGCCGCTTGGAGGGAAATGATATTCCCGAGTCGCTTAAAGGGCTGCCAATCACATTGATTGCCGCGGCTATCGTATCGTTGTCGTTTCTTGGATTTGCCGGTTTGGCAGAAGGATTATTCCAGTAGGAGGTGGAAATAATGACAGAAATCATGATACCCATCGGCATTGTTAGCGGAATGGGATTAATCGCAGGAGTCATTCTTTCCTTGGCCACCATCATCTTCCATAAACCGGTGGATGAAAAGGAAGAGGCCCTGCGAGAAGCGCTGCCGGGAATCAATTGCGGAGCATGTGGCTTTTCCGGCTGCGATGGTTATGCTAAAGCGATGGCTAAAGGAGAAGCAGGAGCCACCAATTGTACGCCAGGTGGCCCATCTACCCAACAAGCCTTGGCAGAGATATTAGGCGTTGAAGTTGGGGATGTTCAGAAGGTCGCTGCCTTTGTTCGCTGTAATGGCAGCTGTGAGTTTACGAATAAGAAAATGGCTTATGCCGGAACAGAGACCTGCTACGGAGCCAATCAAATATTTGGCGGTCCGCAAGACTGCCGCTTTGGCTGTATGGGCTTCGGCGATTGCGCAGCTGTTTGCGACTATGATGCGTTGCACATCGTAGACGGGGTGGCCAAGGTTGATCCTGATAAATGTGTCGGCTGTTTGAAATGTATTACCGCCTGTCCAAAAAATCTGATTAAGATGCTGCCAGCAGAAAACACCGCGCTCGTAGCCTGCTCCAATCAGGATAAAGGCGGCGGTGTACGTAAAATCTGTGATGTGGGCTGTATCACCTGTAATCGTTGTGTGAAAACCTGTTCGCAAAAAGCCATCAAGATGGAAAACAATGTTGCAGTAATTGATCCAGATCTGTGCATCGATTGCGGCGAGTGTGTGGAAATCTGTCCGCAAAATTGCATTTTACAGATGCCGGCGAAGGAAAAGATTCCTAGTTAATAAAAATAGCGGAAGCCCTTTCAAAAAATGTGCTATCATTAAAAGAAAAAGGGCAGGTGTTGAAATGAAATTATTAGTAACAGAGGATTATGAAACATTAAGTCAACTCACAGCGGATCTCGTTTTGCTGAAATGGGCGGAAAGTCGCCGCGTGAATCTGGCGCTGACTGCGGGCTCTTCACCTAAGCGTGCGTACGAGATTTTAGCAGAACGATTGAATCAGGTTTTTTTTGACCAAAGCTTGGCGCATTTCTACAATTTTGATGAAATTACCTTAAAGGGTCAAGAATCTGGCTTGACGATGCAGGCCCTAACGAAGGAGCTATTCCAGCCGTTAGGGATCGAAGAAGAAAACATCGAAGTGTTAGATGCTGGAAATTATCAAGATTATGATCGACAAATCGCTGAAGATGGCGGCTTGGATTTGGTTTTGATGGGCATTGGTGGAGACGGTCACTTCTGTGGTAATTTGCCAGAATTCACCTCCTTTGATTTTGGGGTTTATCGGGTACCAATCGAGAAGGACGATGAATTATACAAGCTTCTAGAGGGAGCAAGTCCCTATGAGCCTGGTGAAGAGATGGTGACCTTTGGCGCTCAAACGGTTTTAGCAGCAAAAGAATTGGTGCTGATTGCTAATGGCGAGAAGAAGGCAGCAATCATCAAACAGGCGTTAGAAGGACCAATCACAGAAGATGTCCCAGCATCTGTTTTACGATTGCATCCGAATCTAACGGTGATTTTAGATCGCGCAGCAGCAAGTTTATTAGACTAATAAAGATAGAAAACGAGAGGCGATCATCGCCTCTCGTTTTCTGTTAAACTAGTTAATTAATCAGCTTTGCCGAAGCTTCATTAGCAATCACCGTAATATTAGAATGCAGTCTTAAGATAGACATCAGAAATACATTGTTAATAGCCAGCAAATCAAATTTCCCAACACCTTTTTTAAGCGCGTTTGACAAGTTAACGACTGTTCACTATAATTAAGTGAACGGTCGTTAACTTAATTACGGAGGGATGACTATGCCAAGAAAAGCAGCGCGAGATACTAAAAAGCTTATTTTACAGGTGGCTTTAAAACAGTTTTCTGAAAAAGGGTTTGCTGGTGTTGGAATTCGAGATATTGCAAAGGAAGTTGGGATACGAGAAAGTGCAATCTATAGACATTACAGCGGAAAGCAAGCGATTTTTGACGCAATCATTTTAGACATTGAGCAGCGCTACCAAGAGGAAACTGCCGAGATTGACGCTTCAAAAAGACTGGATGGTCTCTTAAATGCAAAGGATGTCCGTGAAGAATTGATTCAGATGAGTTTTACAATGTTTCAATTTTATTTAGAAACAGAGTATGGCTCACAATTGCGCAGAATGCTGACAATTGAACAGTATCGTAGTTCTGAAATAAGCAGTTTTTTTCGTGAACTCGTAATTAACAATGGATTAGAGTATATAACACAGGTGTTTTCTCAATTAATAGCAGAAAAAGTCTATTTGGATGCTGATCCTGAAGTCATGGCCTTACAATTTTATTCGCCTCTGTATTTACTGTTGACCAAATACGATAATCAGCCCGAAAAGTATGAAGAAGCATTGTCCTTTTTAGAAAAGCACATCACCCAGTTTAATAAAATCTATCTGAGGAGTGATCAATGATGAAGGGAATCGGGATACTGGCAGCGGAATGGGTTGTTACAGGAATGATCGTTTATGCAGGATTATGTGGAAGGAAACTGTTCTTTATTGACGGACCAAGGTCAGCGGTGATTACATTAGGTTTAATCGGATTTACCATGTGCATGGTCATGCCGACGATTGGCAAGTTTATCAGTAATGCGCCTGCACATCCATTAACAATCATGGGGTATATTTTTGGTGTCATGGCACTTTTTACTACGGTGGTTCAGTTATTTAACTGGCAGATTCCACTTATCCAAGATCCTAAAAATGCGCTATTTGTAATTGCTGGTTGCATCGTTATAAAATCAATTATTGGACGGTTTTCATTTTTAGTAATCACATAACATTGCTTATCTGAGAATAACTAAAGAGCCCGTACGTTGTAATTTTACAAGGTACGGGCTTATTTCAGTTACAGGTTCTCTTCCAATTCTTCCTCTTCTTTAGTTTCAAAATAGCGTGAATGAACAACCACTAAAATGATCCCGATGAAAACCATCGCACTTGCAAAGTAGAAGGTATAATTACCGCCGAATCTCGCCCCGATTAGACCAGCTACAAAAGGTGCTAACGAACCACCAAAAAAGCGAACAAAGCTGTAGGTTGATGAAGCGATGTTGCGTTTGATCCCAGGAATTTCCATCGCAATCGTTGTCATCAAGGTGTTGATGATTCCTTGGAAGAAACCAGCGATAATCAACGCAGCAGCAACAAGCGAGGGTTGGTCGGCATTGATTCCCATCAGCAGTAGGCAGACAACAAAACCGATAAATCCGATCATCAAGGTATAGAATGTTCCGATTTTTCGTTCAAATCGAGTGGCTAAGAAAATCGAGGAAATAGCCAATAAAATTCCCCAACCAAAGAAGGTCATACCAATTTCCATTTCAGAAAAATTCGGCATTAAAAAGGGCGCATAAGCAAGTAGAGTAAAGAAACCGAAGTTATACAATAGAGCAATTAAACCAACCGAACGCAGCTTGTGGTTTTTCAAGGCTTTGACGCCAGCAAAAAAGGCAATTTTCTCCTTCTCGCCTTTTGGTTCTTTGAACATGATCAAGATCGATAGAAAAGAAATCAGCATCAAAACCGATACGCCAGCAAATGGCAAACGCCAAGAAATAGAACCTAGTGAACCGCCGACTAAAGGCCCAATCGACATCCCCAATCCCATTGCGGCTTCATAAAGCATAATTGATTTTTCTGTTTGTCCGATCAAAACACTGACAATTGCCGATAAAGCGGTCGAAATAAATAGGGCATTTCCTAAACCCCAGCCCGCACGAAAATAAATCAATGCGTCGATCGTATTGGATAAGCCAGCAAATAGTGCAAATAAAATAATAATAAATAGACCGAGCATCAGAGTTCTCTTTGTACCGATTCGACTTGAAACAAAACCAGTAAACAGCATCACAATACCGGTCACCATCATATAACTGGTAAATAATAACGTCGTTTGCGCAGGCGTTGCTTGTAATGATTTTGCAATCGAATTCAAAATTGGATCGACCAATCCGATCCCCATGAAGGCGATCATGCAGGCAAAGGCAACGACATACGCTGCTTTACCATTTTCTTTCTCCGTAACTATACTTTCATTGTTTTCGTTTAAATTTTCCATTAGGTCACCACTTTCCATTCAACAGTTTAATCACAAAAAGATTTTATGTCAATATTTACATAAATATATTTACAATTATTTTTGCCAAAAAAAAAACAGACCTCAAGAGATCTGCTTTAAACTTATTCAGAAAAATAAGCGTCGATTTTTTCTTCTGCCCACTCACACCAAGACAGTTCCTCTTTGCATAGACGAATCTTCCGTTCAATAATCAACTCACGACCAAAATTTTTACGGCGTTCCTCTTTAGTTAACTCACTCAAGCTGTTTAAAACTGTCGAATACTCATTTAATTGTTCATTGAAGTATTGTTTCCGTTCCATAATCAAGAATTTTGATGTATCCCTGTCTAATGCAGAAATGGTGAATACTTTTGCTAAGAATTCATCTTTTTGAGAGGGAGCGTGGCTTTTAGTGAAGACCCAGTTTTTTACCACTTCTTTTCCTGCCGGAGTAATATCATAGATTTTACGTTTGCCATCGGGAATATCGACAATTTCGATTAATTCCTGTTTGCGCAATTCTTTTAAGGTAGGATAAATTTGACTATGGTGAGCCTCCCAAAAAAGATTCAAGAAGCGTTTCAATTCATAACCAGTCAATGGCGCACGAACGAGCATCGCCAAAACAACATAGCTGATAGTATTCATAGTATGATCCTTTCTGTTAAGGATTTTTTGGTTAGTTATTTTTATTCATTGGTTTTCTCCGTGTTCATTGTACCATTGATTCCTATTTTTGCTAATAGTCCTATTTATTATAGGATGTCATAAACTGTTAAATAACAAAGAAATTTAGGATAGTCGAAAATGAACCTGAAAACATATAAAAAGGAATATTTCGAGAAAGCGTTGACATTCATATTTCTATCACTTAGAATGAGACTATAAAAATTAAGAGAAAAGACCGATCATGGCGCTGGAGTCGTGATTGTGAGTATGTTACTGAAAATGATCAGGCAGAACTCAAGAAAGCACAGTTGGAGACCAAGGTCCCGCTGTATACTTTCTTGGGTTTTTTTTCTGGAAAGGAGGAAATATGAAGATCAGCCAAATCTTAAATAATAACGTTGCATTGGTGAAACGAGGAGGAAACGAGGTCTTCGTCGTTGCCAAAGGAATTGGTTTTAAAAAGAAAAAGGGACAGCAAATCGCAGAAGAGGAAGTTGAGAAAATGTATATTCTCGATTCCTTTGATATGTTGGATCATTTCAGCTATTTATTGGCTCATTCAGATCCCAACGATATTCTTTTGGTCAGCAATATTATTTCCTATGGAGAGGAACAATTGAACATTAAGGCAAGCGATTATTTGAGTTTGGCTCTTCTTGACCACTTGGAATTTTTGTTGAAGCGCGTGGAGAAACAGCAGTTCATCAAAAGTCCGCTAATTTGGGATACCAAGCGTTTTTACCCTGAGCATTTTAAAGTCGGACTCAAGGCGTTAAAAATGATCGAGGAACAAAAGGGGCTGCAGCTTCCTGAAGATGAGGCCGTGTCCTTATGTTTGCACTTTGTCAACATGGAGGAAAGCCGTGATAGCCGCAAAGATCATGTTTTGGAGATGCGGGCCTTGAGTGATCTAGTTTCAATCGTCGAACACCATTTCAATGTGACACTAGATGAAGAATCGATGAATTATATGCGCTTCACCACTCATCTGCAATATTTTGTACAGCGGATCGTCAATGGCGATACCTTTAACGATGGTGCAGAAACGCTGGAGCTTTACAAGCAAGTCTGTCAGTTATATCCAGAATCTTTTAAGGCTGTCCAGAAAATGAAAATCTATGTACAATCACAATTTAATCTAGAGATTTCAATCAATGAAGAAACCTATTTAATGCTTCACATAAATCGTGTAACAGAAAGAATGGAGGACAAAAAATGAGTTACGAAAAATTAAATAAACAGCTGATCGAATTGGTCGGCGGTAAAGATAATATCAAAGCAGTCGCTCACTGTGTGACCCGTCTGCGTTTAACTCTCAAGGATCGCAGTTTAGCAAAAACTGAAGAAATCAAAAATTTGGATGGTGTGATTGATGTCGTCTCCAATGAGGTTGCCTATCAAATCATTGTCGGAACACACGTTACGGAAGTCTACAATGAGTTTATGGCGATGCTTGGCTTGAAACCGGATGGCGAAGAAATCGAAAAGCCAAAAGCCAAAGGAATCAAAGGAATTGCCTCTTCAATCTTAGTCATGATTTCAGAAACCATGACTTCGATCATTGAAGTATTGTTAGCCGCCGGAATGATCGCGGGGATCATGGCGATCATTTCATTAACTGGCTTAGTTTCAAAAGACAGTTCGACTTATATGATTTTTGATACGTTACGAGGTGGAGTGTTCCATTTCTTGCCAGTTTTTATCGCGGCATCCGCAGCGAAACGGATGAAGCTGAACGAATATGTAGCAATGGCGCTGGCAGTTGGCTTACTTTCTACTAATATTGATGGGGCAAAAGGTTTGGAATTGTTCGGTTATCATCTACCAACGATCGGTTATGCGAATACCTTTATTCCAATCTTGTTGGGTGTTTGGTTCTTGAGTGTCGTGACAAAATACCTGAAGAAAATCATCCCAAGCGGGTTGCAATATTTCTTAGTTCCGGCATTATCACTGGTATTAACCTTTCCAGTTATTTTAGTCGTCTTTGGCCCGATCGGAACATTGATTGGTGATGGTGTAAGTGCCTTCTTTGATGTATTGATGAATACGATTGGTAACTGGATTGTGGTGGTCTTGTATGCGGCCTTCCAACCATTCTTGATCGTTTTAGGTGCTGCCAACTTTACTTACCCAATCGTGCTGAACTTCTTAGGAACAGTAGGCTATGACCCAATTATCATGCATGCGGCAACAATTTCTGATGTGGCAGTTTGCGGAGCGATGTTTGGTTACTTCTTACGTGCAAAAAAAGGCCATCAGCGCCAAATGTTCGGTACGGTCAGTTTTAGTGCCTTAATGGGAATTACTGAACCAGCCGTATTTGGGGTTTTTGTTAAGTATCGTCGTCCATTTTTAGCGGTCATTATCGGCGGTGGACTAGGGGGATTAATTGCTGGAATAGCTGGTGTGAAAACGATGGGATTCGTTTGGGGATTAGCCTCATTACCAACATATCTGGCAGGTGGAACAAGTAACTTTATTTGGATGATCATTAGTGTCGTGGTTGGCTTTGTTGGTGCTACAGCTGTGGCGTATGGTATCGGCATCCCTAAAGAAGAATCCGAAGAAGAACTTGAAGAAAAAGAACTTGTCGAAGCGTTAGAAAGCAATCAAGGGTTGAAACAGGTTTGTATTGGCAAGATTGCTGAAGGAACAGCCATTCCCTTAAGTGAAGTCAGTGACCGGGCATTTGCTTCTGGGGCATTAGGAAAAGGCGTGGGAATTTTACCAAATCAAGCAGAGGAAACGATTATTTCTCCTGTTGAAGGAACGGTAACTGTTGCGTTCCCAACCAAACACGCGTATGGCATTAAAACAAAAAATGGTGTGGAGCTATTGATCCACATTGGTGTAGATACGGTGAATCTAGAGGGTAAATATTTCGAGGGTTTCGTAGAGCAAGGACAGGATGTCAAAAAAGGCGATATTTTAGCAAAATATCAAGCCGCTAAAGTTGAAGAAGCTGGATTCGATCCAGTGATCATTGTGGTCGTAACGAATTCTAATGACTACCTTGACGTGATCTCAGCTAGTAATGAACAAGAAGATGAATTACTAACAGTAATTTTGTAAAAAGGAGAAGCAAATGACATTTACAAATGACTTTTTATGGGGCGGCAGTATTGCCGCTCATCAATGTGAAGGGGCTTGGCAAGAAGATGGAAAAGGTCCAGCAATCATGGACTTTGTTACGAAGGGATCAAACAAAGAACCACGAGTGATCACGGAGACAATCGATCCAACGTTGGACTATCCTTCACATCTAGGAATTGATTTTTATCATCATTACCAAGAGGATATTCAACTATTTAAAGAAATGGGGTTCACAGCACTACGGATCTCGATTGATTGGTCGCGAATTTTTCCTAAAGGAGATGAGCAGGAGCCGAATCAAGCGGGATTGGATTTTTATGACAAGGTAATTGATGAGTTGCTCGCTAATGGGATCGAGCCAATCGTGACCCTTTATCATTTTGAATTACCCATCCATTTAGTTCGCGAGTATGGCTCATGGAAAAATCGACAGGTAATTGATTTTTATCTACATTATTGTGAAACGGTCATGCGAGCATATGATGGCAAAGTGAAATATTGGGTGACTTTCAATGAGATGAATCATATTGATCCACAGTCCGAACAATCGGATATTTTCACTTATTTGATTGCGGGTTTAAAATATAGCGAGATGGAAAACCCAGTAGAAGAGTTAGCCAAAATTGGCTATAACATGACATTAGCTGCAGTGAAGGCAGTTAGGCTTGGACGAGAACTCAATCCTGAAAATAAAATCGGCTGTGTCTTTGGCTTGAATCCAATCTATTCCTATGACTGCCACCCAGATAATGCATTGAAGGCCTTTTTAGACAATGATCGGGATTATTATCAAGTCGATGCCATGTGTAATGGCAAGTTTCCTAAGTACAAAATGAAACAATATCAAGCATTAGCGCTCGATTTAGGAAATCAACCAGAAGATGTTGAAGATTTCGCTAAAGGAACGATTGATTTTATTGGCTTAAATTATTACATGTCTAGTCTGTCAGAACCAAACCGTCCGGTAGAGGGCGAGTCAGCTTTATTCGGCGGTCTCCAAAATCCATATCTAGAACAGTCTAAATGGGGCTGGGGAATTGATCCAACAGGTATCCGTTATGTCATGAACTATTTATACCGAAAGTACGAGTTGCCAATCCTGATTACTGAAAACGGGCTGGGGGCGATTGATCAATTAACAGACGGAACCGTTCATGATGACTATCGTATCGCATATTTAGAAAAACACATTAAAGCAGTGAAGCAGGCAGTAGAAGAAGACTTTGTAGAATGCATGGGTTACTTGACTTGGGGACCAATTGATTTAGTCAGTGCGACAACTGGTGAAATGAGTAAACGGTATGGTTTCATTTATGTTGATTTAGACAATGAAGGTCAGGGAAGTTTGCAACGGCTGAAAAAGGATTCTTTTGACTGGTATAAAAAAGTCATTAAAAGTAATGGGGAGGAGCTATAAAATGAAAAAATTTTGGGGATTATTGTTTGTTTTCTTATTAGGGCTCAGTTTAATGGGTGGTATTTCAGTACAAGCAAAAGAGAAAAATTCCGAGAAAAAAACGGAAGTGACCATTTTTCTGGTTCGTCATGGGAAAACTTTTTTCAATACAACGGGACAAGTTCAAGGATTCGCAGATTCACCTTTAACAGATAAAGGAATTGCACAAGCAAAACAAGTGGGTAAGGGACTGAAAGATACGAAGTTTGACTTAGCCTATTCCAGTGATTTAGGACGTCAAAGAAATACTGCTAAATTAATCCTGGCTGAGAACGAGAAGAAGACGCCTAAGCTCTCTGAACACGACGGATTCAAAGAATGGAATTATGGCGGTTTTGAAGGAAAAACGAACGCTGAGATGTGGACACCGATTTTTGAAGCGAATGATTTGACGTTTGATGAGGAGTGGACCGATTATGACAAGCTGGTAAATAAATTAGGTGATGAAGGCGTGGCGGATGCTATTGCTGAGAGTGATCCATTGAAAGTCGCTGAAACTTATAAAGAAATCACAAAAAGAGGGCAAGCAGCGATGGATAAAGTAGTCGCAGATGCGAAAAAGCAAAAAGCAAAAAAAGTCTTGATCGTTTCTTCGGGGAGTATGATTCCGACATTACTAGAAATGCTGGTTCCGGGTGAATATCAAGGAGAAGCCATCGATAATTGCAGTGTTACTACTTTGAAGTATAAAGACGGCAACTATTCCGTAGCTAAAATCAATGATACACAATATGTAGATTAATAGAAAAAAACTTTCGATAGTAACTTATCGAAAGTTTTTTTCTATTTAAACCTCAGTCTTTCGACGGATGATTTTCTTTTCGATCTTTTATACACTTATTTTAGAGAGGAAGATCGTCATGAAAGTTTTGTTTGTGTTTGAGGATCGGGAATATTCCAGTTTTTTTGTTTATGATTTAACGAGTGGTGTGAATAGCCTTTTACGTGTCTCACCCGAAATAAAGATTCAAAAACTGACGTTGGGGGAATTATATACCCAAGTACCGATCGAAAAATTTCTAGGCTATTTCTCCGTGGCCTTTTCTATAGAAGTAAAAAAATATTTAATCTTAAAAAAAGCGGACAGTCTATTAGGAGTGAAGGAGGCTGGCCTTGAAGCAGATGGTAAAATGCCAGTAACTGTTTATAAAGATTTTATCGCTTTGAAAAATGGACAACAGTTTACGAAAGGTGACCACCGGATGACTCTTGATGAGATTGATGCGTATATTAGTTATCAGATTGATCAGGATGGTCAAATCGATGTCTTCGAACGCCAGGAGGACATTATTCGGTTGATGAAACGCAAAACGGTTCGCCCACGCTTATCTTCGATCACCAGTAACTATGGAACAGTCAAAGAATACTCCGGTAGCAATCTTAATTTGAAGGATATGTTGAAGATGGGGACAGGCTATTTAGCAAAGGGTAGTGCCCGAATGAACAAAATTAATGTACCGGAAGTTGGAAGTTTTTCTCTACTAGGGGATTTTCCGTATCAACTAGGTACAGTAAATTGGGAGCAAAACAGTGTAAAGCTGCGGTCAGACCTGATTCAATAAAAAGTTATTCACAGGATCATCCGAAAAAGCGTTTTTTCGTTTTGATTTAGCCGCTTACATACAGTGAAATGCGATTATATCAATGTTTATCAGAGTTTCACAACTGAGAAACTTTTTAGAAAAAGCGTTGTTAAGCTCTTGACAACTGAGATAAGCGTTCGACTATCAAACGAACAAGTCAAAATAGCTGTTCTGCTTAGAGGAAATTAGATAAGTAAGATATAAAGTGTAAATCAGCTATATTATATAGGTGTTTAGATAATTTTGAATGGAAAGATGAGGAGAGATAACTATGATTTGGACATTAATTGTTGGCGCTATAATTGGCGCAATCGGCGGTAGCCTTTCTGGTCGCGGCAAACAAATGGGATGCATTTTCAATATCATTGCAGGTTTGGCGGGCTCTTATATTGGACAAGCAATATTTGGACACTGGGGACCACATTTAGCTGGGATGGCATTAGTACCATCGATTTTAGGTGCAGTAGTTGTTGTGGCGGTTGTTTCATTTTTTACCGGACGGCGATGATTAAAGAAACAGAAGTTGAGAGTGTGACTTCTGTTTTTTGTGTATTCATTGCTTTTTCTTTTTCTAGTCGTGTTCGTTCAGCTTTTTGAAACTCTTTGTTATAATAGATGATGGGTGATAAGAATGATAAAACGAATTGAAAAATTACGAGCATCAATGAAAAAAGAGATCATTGACGCGTACTTAGTAACAAGTCCAGCGAATCTTCGTTATCTGACTAATTTTACCGGAACTGCTGGGTTAGCTTTGATTACATTAGAAAAGGCGTTCTTTATTACTGATTTTCGTTACACTGAACAAGCGAGTGAACAGGTGCAAGGAATGACGATTATCCAACAGCAAGGGAATATTGTTGATGAGATTATCAAATTGATGGAAAGTGAAGGCATCAATGTCCTTGGCTTTGAGGATGCATCCATGACTTACGCAGAGTATTCTATTTTTGAAGAAGTGATTGATGCGGAGCTGGCTCCAGCTAGTGGTATGATTGAGAAACTGCGGGAACAAAAGGATGATGGTGAGATTGCTATTATTGAAAAAGCCTGCGCTATTGCTGATGAGGGCTTCGAGCATGTTTTAAAAATGATCCGTCCAGGCATGACTGAAATTGAAGTTGCCAATCAACTGGACTTTTTCATGCGTTCACTTGGGGCAACGGGCACATCGTTTGATACGATTGTGGCTAGCGGTGTTCGTTCTGCTTTGCCACATGGCGTTGCCAGCGAAAAAATGATCGAACAGGGAGATTTAATCACGCTTGATTTTGGCTGCGTCTATCAAGGCTATGTTTCAGATATTACTCGAACATTTGCGATTGGCGATCCTGGGCAACAATTGAAGGACATTTATCAAATCGTTTTGGAAGCACAATTAAAAGTCATTGAGGTAGCACAAGCTGGTGTGACCGGAGCACAATTAGATGGGGTTGCCCGTGATTTCATTACTGAAGCTGGTTATGGAGAAGCCTTTGGACATTCTACAGGTCATGGGATCGGTATGGAGATTCATGAGGGCCCGAATATCAGTCGTTCAAATGATGAACCGTTGAATGTGGGGAATATTATTACTGATGAGCCAGGAATCTATTTAGCTGGTTTAGGCGGTGTTCGAATTGAGGATGATTTGGTGATTTTAGCTGAAGGAAATCGAATTTTGACGCGGTCACCAAAAGAGCTCATCATTTTATAAGTCTCATTGAGTAGTGGTAGCGTAAGTAAACAAGAAATGATAAACTAGAACCAAATCTGCAGAGATTGAATTAGGAGGAAGTATCATGATTTCAGTAAACGATTTTAAAACTGGCTTAACGATCGAGGTGGACGGCGGCATTTGGCGCGTAGTCGACTTCCAACATGTAAAGCCAGGTAAGGGTGCGGCCTTCGTTCGTTCAAAACTTAAAAATCTTCGTACGGGAGCGGTTCAAGAAAAGACCTTCCGTGCTGGTGAAAAAGTAGCAAAAGCTCAAATTGACAATAAAAAAATGCAATATCTTTATGATGACGGCGACAACTATGTCTTTATGGATATGCAAAGCTATGAACAAATCGAAATGCCTAAACAACAAGTAGCAGAAGAAATGCTCTATGTATTAGAAAACACGGAATTGACCGTCATTATGTATGGTAATGAAGTTTTAGGTGTGGATCTGCCGAATACAGTGGTATTAGAAGTAACAGAAACAGAACCAAACATCAAAGGCGATACCTCATCAGGTGGTTCAAAACCCGCTGTGATGGAAACTGGATTGACAGTCAATGTACCATTCTTCGTAAATCAAGGAGACAAACTGATCATCAATACACAAGATGGCAGCTACGCTTCTAGAGCATAATAAAGAGTAAGGATGTCAGTTCTGTTTTTCGCAGAATCAAAAGTTAGAAAAACAAACTCGCCATTCAAAAAGAAAGCAAAAATGAGTCAGTATAACAGAATGATATACGGCACGAACATTAGATTTATTTTTCTGGCAAGAAAAATAATTACATTTAGCAGGAGTAAGGATGTCAGTTCTGTTTTTCGCAGAATCAAAAGACAGAAAAACAAACTCGCTATTCAAAAATAAAGCAAAGAATAAACCAGTATAACAGAATGATATACGGCACGAACATCAGACTTATTTTTCTGGTAAGAAAAATAATTACATTTAGCAGGAGTAAGGAGAGAGTAAGATGGCAGATGAAAAGAATTTAGTTTTAGGCGAGAGCCCGGAACTTGGTGAAATTATCATTGCACCAGAAGTAATCGAAGTAATTATCGGGATCGCAGCTTCTAAAGTGGATGGTGTCTATGGGATGCGTGGCTCTTTAGCCAGTAACGTGACCGAATTGCTTGGTAAAGCAGCTCATGGCAAAGGCATTTATCTTAAAAATGACGAGGACGGCTTAAAGGTTGATATCTATTCGTATTTTGACTATGGCACCTCTGTACCGAAAGTGGCAATGGCCATGCAAGAGCGGGTAAAACAACAAGTTTTGTTTATGACAGATTTAGCTTTAAGCGAAGTCAATGTCCATGTGGTCGGTGTTGTTGCTGAAAAATTAGAACAACCAACTTTAGAAGAATTATTCAATGATGAAGAGGAAAATAATGAATAAAGAATTATCACGTCACGAGATTCGGGAGAAGGCCTTACAGGCATTGTTCCCACTGGATTTCAATCAGGAGTTAACGAAAAAAGACGCCATCAACCATGCATTGAGCATTGACCAACAAGAATTTGTCAGTGAAGACGAAGAAGCATTTGTTCCAGTCTATCTTGATGAGTTAGTTGGCGGAGTCGTCGAACACCAAGCAGAACTAGATGAAATTATCCAAAAGCATCTTCGTTCGAACTGGTCGATTCAACGAATTGCAAAAATGGATTTGATTATCCTGCGACTAGGAATCTATGAGATGTTGTACAATACTCAAGTACCTAACCGAGTGGTTTTAAATGAAGCCATCGAATTAGCTAAAACTTTCAGCGATGACCAATCAAGAAAGTTCGTCAATGGAATCTTATCTAATGTAATGAAAGAGATCGATGAAGCTGGGGCAAATAGCTAATAAAGCTATTTTTCCCAGCTTCATTTAAACTATAGAAAAGAAAGAAGCGGGGAATGAACGTGGCACAACTTATTAATGGTAAAGAATTAGCAGAAAAGCTACAACAAGAGACAGCACAGCAAGTCGAAACATTAGCAAAAAAGGGTATCCATCCAGGATTAGTCGTGTTATTAGTCGGCGAAAACCCCGCTAGCCAAATTTATGTTAGAAACAAAGAACTTGCAGCGAAGAAAATCGGAATTCACTCTGAAGTCAAAAGATATCCAGAAACCATCACCGAAGCAGAGCTGATCAAAGAAATTGACTATTTTAACCAATCAACTGAATTCCATGGTATTTTGGTTCAATTGCCCTTACCAGATCATATCGATGAAGAGAAAGTTTTACTGGCAATCAATCCATTAAAGGACGTCGATGGTTTCCATCCAATGAACATGGGGCGTCTATTTGCTGGAATGCCTCACACAATTCCTTGCACCCCGTATGGCATCATGAAAATGTTTGAAGAATACAATATCCCATTAGCGGGTAAACAAGCAGTGGTGATCGGTCGCAGCAACATCGTGGGCAAACCAATGGCAATCTTACTTTTAGGTGCAGATGCAACAGTGACTCTAACACATTCTAAAACAGAAGATTTAGCCAAAGTTGCTAGCAAAGCAGATATTCTGGTTGTAGCAATCGGCAGAGGCCATTTTGTAACGAAAGAATTCATCAAACCAGGAGCTGTCGTTATCGATGTCGGTATGAATCGAAATGAGGATGGGAAACTGATCGGTGATGTGAAATTTGATGAGGTTGAACCGATCGCCAGCTACATTACGCCTGTTCCTGGCGGTGTTGGCCCTATGACCATTACGATGCTGATGCAGCAAACCGTGGAATGTTGCGAACGCCAAGTATTAGATCACGAATAGCAAAGAGGTGTTTAAATGGCACAAGAGTATTTAACTGTCAGTGCATTAAACAAATACATCAAACGAAAATTCGACGTAGACCCCTATTTAGAGCGGGTCTATTTGACCGGAGAAATTTCCAACTTTCGCATGCGGGCAAATAGTCATCAATATTTCAGCTTAAAGGATGAGCGCTCCAAAATCAGTGCAATCATGTTCAAAGGAGCTTTTCAAAAACTGAAATTCACACCAAAGGAAGGCATGAAAGTGCTGGTAGTCGGTCGTGTGGCACTGTATGAAGCCAGCGGTAATTATCAAATATATATTGACCACATGGAGCCTGACGGTGTTGGCGCACTATACCAAGCTTTAGAAGAACTGCGAGAGAAATTAGACAAAGAAGGATTGTTTTCACAGCCAAAGAAAACTTTGCCGCGTTATCCGAAACGAATCGCGGTGATCACTAGTCCAAGCGGTGCAGTTATTCGCGATATTATCACGACTGTCAAACGCCGATACCCAATTACTCAGTTGGTTCTTTTCCCAACTCTGGTACAAGGGGACAAAGCGGACGCTGATATTGTTAAAAATATCAAAAAGGCCGAAGCAATGGATTTTGATACGATTATCATCGGTCGTGGCGGTGGTTCCATTGAAGACTTATGGCATTTCAATGAAGAAAGTGTGGCGCGGGCGATTGCAGCTTCACCAATACCAATCATTTCCTCTGTAGGGCATGAAACGGACACAACAATTGCAGATTTAGTTGCTGATGTACGTGCGGCAACGCCAACGGCAGCGGCGGAATTAGCAGTTCCTGTCTTATCAGAGGAAATTCTACGAATCAAAGAAAAGCAGGCACGTTTAGAACAGGCCTTCTTGCATCAATTGCAACGAAAAAAAGAACGGTTTGAACGTTTGCAGCAATCATATATTTTCAGACAGCCAAACCGTTTATATGAAGCGCAAAGTATACAACTGGATCGCTTAACGCAGCAATTACAACAGAACATGACTGTTTTGGTGAATCAGCGAGAACGAGAACTAATGCAATATAGTAATCGTTTGGCCCAAGCCAACCCCATCAATCGAGTCAAACAAGCACAACAGCAAATGACCTACTTACAGGAACGTTTGCAGCAGCAAATGCAAGGCTATTTGGAAAACCAACAACGGCGAGTGCAGCAGGCCATCACTTCATTGGATTTATTAAGTCCATTGAAAACAATGGGCCGGGGATTCACCTATACGACCCAAGATGAGAAAGTTGTTCGTTCAGTAAACGATTTGCAGGAAAAAGAGATGACCATTCATTTTGTTGATGGTACGGTTAAAGCAGCGATTTTAGAAATTGAAAAAGGAGAAGAGTAATGGAAAATACAACCTTTGAAGAATCAATAACACAATTAGAGACGATTGTTACGCAGTTAGAGCGTGGCGATGTGCCTTTAGAAGAAGCACTAGAAGCGTTTAAAAAAGGAATGGTTTTGAGTAAGCAATGTCAGGATACGTTAACAAAAGCAGAAAAAACATTGACTAAAATGATGAGCGAAGATGAAGAAGTGCCTTTTACAGGTGAGGAGGAAGCCTAATGTTGCAGCAGCTTTCTGCTGAAGAGCTACCAAAGGTTGAAAAAGAAATCATTAATTTCATTACTACTTGTACTGCACATGAAGAGTTGAAAAAAAGCATGCTTTATTCCGTTAAAGCAGGCGGGAAAAGGATTCGGCCGCTCATTGTATTAGCGACTGTTCAGGCATTTCAGAAAGAGTTAACAGTCCCGGTTTATCAAACCGCCGGAGCATTAGAGATGATTCATACTTATTCACTCATTCATGATGACTTGCCAGCGATGGATGATGATGATCTGAGACGCGGAAAACCTACTAATCATAAGGTTTTTGGTGAAGCCTTAGCGATTTTAGCTGGCGATGGACTTTTGACCGGTGCCTTTCAACTGGTTAGTGAAACCACCTTGAGTCCTACTGAAAACATTTTATTGATCCAGCTTTTGGCAAAAGCAGCAGGAAGCGGTGGTATGGTAGCTGGTCAAGCAGGCGACATGGCAGCCGAGAAGCAACACGTAGCGCTAAACGAGTTAAAGGCGATCCATCGCGGAAAGACTGGAGCACTTTTAACTTATGCTTTCGTTGCAGGTGGCATTTTAGCCAATCAGACCGAATATGTGATTGAGTTGCTTGAAAAGCTTGGAGATCACATTGGATTGGCCTTCCAGATTCGCGATGACCTGTTAGACGTTGTCGGAACTACTGAGGAGCTAGGAAAACAGGTTGGACAAGATGAAAAATTAGATAAAAGTACTTATCCCGCTTTACTCGGCGTAGAAGGTGCGAAAGAAGCACTGACAGATGAGTTGAAGCAAGCAGAAATAATTGTACAACAATTAGCAAAAGCCGCTGATTTTCAACCACAAATTTTCCAAGAGTTACTTGGGCTATTTGCACTTACAAAATAAACTATAATGAAGTAGGAAATAACTATGAAAAAAGAACGTGTTGATGTGTTGGCTTTTAACCAAGGGCTTTTTGAAACCAGAGAAAAAGCAAAACGTGGTGTTATGGCTGGATTAGTTTATGATCAGAAAAATGAACGACTGGACAAACCAGGTGAAAAAATTCCAATTGAGACCATTTTACAAATCAAAGGTCAAAGTTTAGCGTATGTTTCTCGTGGCGGACTAAAATTAGAAAAAGCACTAAAGACTTTTGATGTTGATATGAATCGAAAAATTCTGTTGGATATTGGTTCCTCAACGGGCGGCTTCACCGATGTTGCATTACAGAATGGAGCCACGTTGAGTTACGCACTGGATGTCGGCTACAATCAGTTGGCTTGGAAATTGCGCCAAGATGAACGTGTAGTGGTGATGGAACGGACAAACTTTCGATATTCAAAATTAGCAGATTTTGAAAAGGGACAACCTGATTTTGCGACGATTGATGTTTCCTTTATCTCTTTAAAATTGATTTTACCACCACTTCACGACATTTTGACCGAAGATGGTGATGTCGTGGCGTTGATCAAACCTCAATTTGAAGCAGGAAAAGAATATGTTGGAAAAAAAGGAATTATTAAAGATCCAAAAACACATTTCATGGTACTAAGAGACATCACCGATTTTGCAACGGCTCATGGATTTGATGTGCAAGAGTTAACGTTCTCTCCAATTACCGGAGGCGAGGGCAATATCGAATTTCTTGCTCATTTGAAAAAAGTATCCGAAAGTGGCAGTCTAAATCCCAAAATTGATTTAACGAATATTGTCTCAGAAGCCCATCAGCAATTAGATAAATAGTCTGGAGGAGAGGGAATGCGGAAACAAGAACGGCATCGTATCATCACGCAGCTATTAAGTGAGTATGATGTAAAGAAACAAGAAGATTTTGTGGCGATACTAGCACAACAAGGAGTGACAGTAACACAGGCTACGATCTCGCGTGATATCAAGGAAATGAAACTGATTAAAGTACCCGCACAAAATGGTGGTTATCGTTACAGCATGCCGCGAAAAGAGCAAGAAGACGTGAATGAAAAACTTGCTGATTTGTTAAAAGAAGCAGTGATATCTGTCGACCAGATGGAGAAATTTATTAATGTGAAAACATTACCTGGGAATGCTTCGGCATGTGCAAATCTATTAGAGAAACAATTCACAAAAATCTTATTTACGACTTTGAATGATGATGACGGTGTCTTGATGATTGCGCGAACAGAAGAGGACGCCAAACGTATTCAGCAAGACATCGCTGAAAAAAGTCAAAATAATTAGTATGTCTCATTAAAAGGGGAATAGGCAGAATGTTACAGGAATTGACAATTAAAAATTTTGCGATCATTTCTTCGTTGCATTTGGGCTTTACTGATGGAATGACCGCTTTAACCGGTGAGACTGGTGCCGGAAAATCGATTATTATTGATGCAGTAAGCTTACTGGCAGGGGCACGCTCTTCGATTGAATATATTCGTCAAGGCAGTGATAAATGTTTAGTAGAAGGACTTTTTGATTTGCCAAAGCAGTCGGATTTTAATGAGTTAATGGAAGAGCTTGGAATTGAAGTCGATGAGGCTGGATTGATCGTTCAGCGAGATCTGAATATTTCAGGAAAAAGTGTCTCACGTGTTAATGGCAGAATCGTGACTCTCGCAAATCTACGTAGAATCGGACAATTTTTAGTGGATATTCAAGGACAAAATGACCATCAAGAATTGATGCATCCAGAATCACATTTACGCCTTCTAGATAGTTTTGGTGATGCAGCATTTCAAGAAATTAAAGTGACTTACCAAACAGCTTACCGAGATTATGTTACCTTGGCGAACCAGGTTAAGAAATTTAAACAAAATGAACAGTCCTTTGTCCAACGAATTGATATGTTGACTTTCCAGCAAGAGGAAATCGGCAATGCTGAGCTAACTCTAGGTGAGGAAGAAAAACTGGTTGAAGAGCGTGACAAACTCACCAATTATCAAAAGATCGTTGACAGCCTTTCCTATAGTTATCAAGCCATGACGAATGAGGAGACAAGTTCCCTTGATGCTATCGGGTCAGCTAGTCAAGAACTCCAAACAATCGCCTCTTTGGATAAAGACTATGAGAATATTTCTGACAATGTGCATAGTGCATATTATCTATTGCAAGACGCTGTTAGCGAGATTGGCCGTCAATTAGACCTGTTAGAGCTTGATGAAGAACGCTTAGATTTGGTTAATGAGCGTTTGGAATTGATTCATCAATTGAAACGCAAATATGGTGATTCGATCGAAATCATTTTAAGCTATTATGAACAAATAAGCCAAGAACTTCTAGATTCAGATTTTTCTGGAGATAAATTGGAAAAACTAGAAAAGGAATTAACAGTCAAAGAAAGTAAGCTGCAAAAATTGGCGGAAAAGCTACGAATTGCCCGACAGAAAATGGCGAAGAAGCTGGAAGCGGCTATTCAAAATGAACTGAAGGATCTTTACATGGAGAATGCCCGCTTCGAAGTGCGCTTCAAAGAAACCGGATTTACTCCTGAAGGTATCGATGAAGTAGAGTTCTTTATTACGACGAATCCTGGCGAACCGCTGAAGCCGCTGGTTAAAGTTGCATCAGGTGGAGAAATTTCGCGCGTCATGTTGGCTCTGAAGACGATTTTTTCAAAAACGCAAGAATTGACTAGCATCGTATTTGATGAGGTGGATACGGGAGTCAGTGGTAGAGTGGCCCAGGCTATCGCGGATAAGATTTATCAAATTGGGCAAAATTCCCAAGCACTTTGTATTACACATTTACCTCAAGTAGCTGCTAAAGCCGATCATCAGCTGTTTATTCGCAAAGAAGTAGTAGATGGTCGAACTTTGACCAAGGTGGAGGAGCTAACTGAGCAAGACCGTACAGAAGAAATTGCGCGTATGTTAGCAGGAACCGAAATCACGGATTTAACTGTCAAGCACGCGAAGGAATTACTGCAACTAGCAAAAAAATAGCCGGAGCATTTGCTCCGGCTATTTGCTTACATAATACTTAACAGACTACTCAAAACTAATGAACCAATTGTTAAAATTAACATGGTCCAAATAACAACCTTTGTAACTTTAGAAAACGTGCTCGTAGATTTTTTGTTATTCATGATGTCACCATCCCTCAAAAAAACTTCAAAATCATCATACTTCATTTTTCAAAACTCCGCAATCAACCAAAAAAAACTTTTAAAAAATACTAAGAAATCTTTTCGCGTCAATATTGCGAATTCAATTGTTAAAACTTGCTAAATCCTTTATATTTTAAATGAATTGAAACACGAATGTAACGATAATGCAGTATAGTGAGGGTAGTAGTTTGAAGAGGAAGGACTGTATTTGTTGGCATCATTTTCACCAATTTTATTGTTATGGTACATTTTCCCGATAATCGTCTTTTTAGCGTCAGATTATATCGTAACAACTTTTAAATTAAAACAACGCTTCAATTTGAAAACGCCAGATATTACGATACCCTTTTTGATTGTTGGAATGCACGAAATATCAAAAAGTATCAGCTCGTTTTCGATTTTACCATATTTTTTATTAACTATTCTATTATTGGGTATTAGCGTAGTCGTATTCCAAGCCTATCGTTATCGCGAAATTATGTATGGTCGCTTCTTTAAAATGTTTTGGCGCTTAACGTTTTTACTTTCAGTTTTAGTCTATTTTATTTTGATTATTGCCAGTATTATTAATGCCTTATAAACTAAAAAAACTTTAAAAAAACTCCAGATTATCCGTAGAAACCTTGAAAAAACACAATGGTTAGTAAAGGTCAAAAAAGTGTTATTTTTGTTTTTTACAAAATGTGGTAGATTGTGGGGGATTGTGGTAGACTAATCTCATGCGGTGGTAAAAAGGGGTGGAGTCTAGATGTTCATGGGCGAATTTCAACATAATATTGATGCTAAAGGTCGATTGATCGTTCCATCAAAATTACGTGAACAATTAGGCGAGAAGTTTGTAGTTACCCGTGGTATGGATGGCTGCTTATTTGGATACACATTACCCGAATGGAACCAATTAGAAACTAAATTAAATGAGATGCCGCTTTCTAAGAAAGATGCGCGCGCATTTGTACGTTTCTTTTACTCCGCAGCAACTGAGTGTGAGATTGATAAGCAAGGACGGATTAATATCCCGGTGTCTTTACGTAATCATGCCTCACTTGAGAAAGAATGCGTGATCATTGGCGTTGCCAATCGGATCGAAATATGGGATCAAGCACGCTGGAATGAATTCACAAAAGAAACTGAAGATAGTTTTGATGACATTGCAGAAACAATGGTCGATTTTGGATTTTAGAGAAGAGGATTATCAATGACAGACTTTCAACATACAACCGTTTTGCTTCGTGAGACAGTTGATGG
Source organism: Enterococcus raffinosus (assembly GCF_018917525.1). GTDB lineage: Bacteria > Bacillota > Bacilli > Lactobacillales > Enterococcaceae > Enterococcus_A > Enterococcus_A raffinosus_A. The sequence goes on from NZ_JAHLOS010000025.1 coordinate 48,742, forward strand.
TCTAGCAATCAAACCAAACGGTATTTATGTTGATTGTACATTAGGTGGGGCTGGACACAGTGAGTATTTACTGTGTCAGTTAAACAATGATGGACATCTTTATGCTTTTGATCAAGATCAAAAGGCAATTGAAAACGCGAAAATTCGTCTAGCTGAATATGTCGCAAAAAAACAAGTGACCTTTGTTAAAGCTAACTTTAGAGAACTTACCACTGAGCTGAATCAGTTGGGTGTGACAGAAGTCGATGGGATTTTATATGACTTAGGTGTCTCATCTCCGCAGTTGGATGAAGCAGAACGCGGGTTTAGTTATCATCAAGATGCGCCATTGGATATGCGGATGGATCAAGATGCACCATTGAGTGCCTACCAAGTCGTGAATGAATATTCCTACCATGAATTAGTAAAAATCTTTTTCCGCTACGGCGAGGAAAAGTTTTCCAAACAAATCGCTCGTTTGATTGAGCGTAAACGTACTGATAAGCCGATTGAAACTACGGGGGAACTAGTTGACCTGATCAAGGAGGCAATCCCAGCTCCGGCACGGCGTAAAGGTGGTCATCCCGCCAAACGCGTTTTCCAAGCTATTCGCATCGCTGTGAATGATGAACTTGGCGCCATTGAAAGTTCCTTGGAACAGGCAATTGATTTATTATCAATTGAGGGCAGAGTCAGCGTGATCACGTTCCATTCATTAGAGGATCGGATCGTGAAAACAATGTTTAAAGAATTCAGTACACCAAAGGATATGCCTCCCGGTTTACCTGTGGTACCAGAGGAATTCCAACCGGTATTGAAATTAGTGAATCGAAAACCCATTATTCCTTCTGAAGAGGAATTACAGGATAATAACCGCGCGAGAAGTGCAAAATTGCGCATCGCTGAGAAAATGAAGAAAGGATAGGAATTATGGCAGAATTAAAAAATAACCAACCATTTCAAGTTGATTCTCAGCAAGAAGAAATTCACCAAACGCCAGATTCTTTCAAAGTCTTCGTTTCTCCTGGTGATCGTTTAAAGAAAATCACACGGGTAGAAAAAATTGCCGTGTTAGCCTTCTTAGTGATGTTGATTGGCTTATCAGTTGTGATGGTCAATTATCGCAATGAAATAAGCAAAACACAAAATGAAATTACAAGCATTCAAACCGACATTGATGCAAAAGAAAAGACAGCAACACAATTACAGCAAGAAAAGAGCGAATTGTCTCGTTCTGATCGTCTAAAAGAAATTGCTGAAAAAGCTGGACTTTCAATCAATGACGACAATTTAAGGAAAGTGAAGTAAATGAGCTTTAAAAGGCTAAAAAGAAAAATCCGAAAAAAGAATTTGACTCCGATGAACAATCGCAAAAAAGTAGGCGTTATTTTGTTTGCTACGAGTATTGGATTGTTCTTTTTATTTGCCGTTCGCATGATCTACGTGGTAGCAGGTGGACACGTAGCTGGAACATCTTTAAAAGTTAAAACCGAAGAGTTGTATCATGGCGGCGAGGTAGTAAAAGCTAAACGTGGCACAATTTATGACCGCAATGGCGAAGTGATTGCTGAAGATGCGACATCTTACTCGATTTACGCGATTCTCTCAGAAAGCTATGTGAACGGCAATGAAAAGCTCTATGCTCAAGAAAAGAATTTTGATGATTTAGCTTCTATTTTAAATAAGTATTTAGGAATCAAAGAAAAGTCAGCCTTAAAGACCCTGAAAAGTGGGATCAATAGTGATGGGACTAGTAAGTATTACCAAGTCGAATTTGGTAATAAAGGTAAAAATATTTCCGAAGAAACGAAACAAAACATCGAGGATGCGATGAAAAAGGATAAGGTCAAAGGACTTTACTTTACAGAACACACGGATCGTATGTATCCAAATGGAAATTTTGCCTCTCATTTTATTGGATACGCACAGCCTGATAAAAAAGAATCACTGGTTGGTATGATGGGTGTTGAAGCGGCTTATGATGATGTTTTAAAAGGAAAAGATGGCAAAGTCGTTTACCAAAAAGATGAAAATCAACGACCGATTCCAGGAAGCGTTGCTGAAGAGAAAAAGGCAGTCAATGGCGAAGATATTTATACTACATTAGATGCTGGTTTGCAAAGTTACTTAGAGACATTAATGGATAAAGTAAGCTCAGAAGCAAAACCATCTGAGATGACCGCCATGTTGATGCAAGCAAAAACAGGAGATATCTTAGCGATGTCTCAGCGTCCAACATTCAACCCTGAAACTAAAGAAGGTTTGGGCGAACAGGATGCATGGCGAAATTTCCTAGTAGAAGATAGCTATGAACCGGGATCGACCATGAAAGTCTTCACTACTTCTGCTGCAGTTAATGAAGGAATCTTTAATGAAAATGAAAGTTATGTTTCTGGAAAAATCCAAGTAGCTGATGCCACTATCAACGACTGGGACTTGGGTAAAAAAGGAATCTTGACAATGCGTCAGGCCCTTTCTTGGTCAAGTAACGTAGGAATGGTCAAGCTAGAAGAACGCTTAGGAGATCGTTGGCCTGAATATGTGAAACGTTTTGGTTTTGGTCAAAGCACCTATTCTGGTTTACCAGGTGAAACTAAAGGAACATTGCCAACGAGCAATATCGTTGACCAAGCAATGAGCTCTTACGGACAAGCAATTGGTGTAACCAATTTCCAAATGATGCGTGGCTTTACTGCTGTAGCAAATGATGGGAAAATGCTTCAACCTCATTATATTGAAAAAGTCTCCAATCCTAATACAGGAAAAGAGATCATTACGAAACCAGAAATAGTAGGTGAACCAATTACAGCTGAAACTGCACAAAAGGTTCGTGAATATATGCGTGATACTGTTGAAAGCGAAAATTATGGTTCGGCTTATGATCAATACAAAGTACCCGGATACCATATTTCTGCTAAAACGGGAACAGCCCAGATTGCAGAGAACGGAAGATACTTAACAGGAGATACGAATTATATCTATTCGATTGCGTTGATGATTCCTTCGGAAGACCCTGAGTATATTTTATATTTAACTATGAAACAACCTCAAGAAAAGCAAGAAGGCATTTTGGGTGAAATTGCGAATCCACTATTAAGTCGTGTAATGGAATTTCAAAATACCGAAACGGATTCTTCTGAAGAAGAAAGCAACACAAAGGTTACGGTAGAGGATTACCGCAATCTCTCAACATCTAAAGCAGCAGCAGATGCAAATAAACGTGGATTAACAGCTGTTGTGATTGGGGATGGAGATAAAGTTATCGAACAGTCTGCGAAGCCAGGCGAGAAAGTTATGGCGAACGAACATCTCATTTTGCTGACCGATGGTAAAAAAGAGATGCCAGACGTCCGCGGCTGGTCTAAAGCAGACATCTTAAAACTAACAAATTTGTTGGATATTGATGTCAGCTTCAAAGGAGACGGTTATTGTACGAAGCAGAGTATTGCTCCTTACGCAGAGGTCTCGAAAAAGAAATTGAAAATTACGTTAGGTTAGACTGGAGAGAATAAAATGCAACCGGCACAACTATTTATTGCTTTTGCCAGTAGTTTCGCAATTACTGTAGCAGGCATGCCTTTTATAATTGGCTACTTTAGGATGAAGAAACAAGGACAAGAAATTCGTGATGAGGGCCCGAAATGGCATAACTCAAAGGCAGGTACCCCGACGATGGGCGGACTTGGGTTTTTAGCCGCAGCTGTGATTACATCGATTTGGTATAGTCTTTGGACAGAAAAAATGACGACTTCACTGTTGATTTTAGTGTTTGTCTTATTGCTGTATGGAATTATCGGCTTTTTAGATGATTTCATTAAACTAGCAAAAAAACAAAATGAAGGGTTGACATCAAGTCAGAAATTCATTGCTCAGGTGATTGTAGCGATTGTTTTTTACGTTATCTATCGAATGGAAGGTTATCCCAATACCTTGAATTTCTTCGGTATTGATTTGCCACTAAATATTATTTATGGCTTGTTTGTGATTTTTTGGTTGGTCGGTTTTTCAAATGCAGTAAATTTAACAGATGGAATCGATGGATTAGTATCTGGCTTAGAAACAATTTCATTTGCCACATACGGAATCATTGCTTGGAAACAACAACAGTATGAGGTTTTAATTGTTTGTCTTGCTGTGATGGGCGGACTAGTTGGCTTCTTTCCTTATAATAAGAAACCAGCAAAAATTTTCATGGGTGACGTTGGATCGCTTGCATTAGGTGGGCTACTGGCAGCCGTGTCGATTATCTTACATCAAGAGTGGACATTGTTATTAATTGGTTTGGTATACATCTTTGAAACAGCAAGCGTGATTATTCAGGTCACTTCCTTTAAAATGACAGGTAAGCGTGTTTTTAAAATGTCACCATTACATCACCATTTTGAGATGTCTGGTTGGTCAGAGTGGAAAGTAGACACAGTGTTCTGGTCTATTGGGCTCATTGCATCCATCATTGTTTTATTGATCGTACTGTAGGAGATGACTGAAAATGAAACAAATTAAACAATATCAAAACGAAAAAGTATTAGTCTTAGGATTAGCGAAGAGTGGATTTAGTGCGGCCAAGTTGTTGAATGACTTGGGCGCACTTGTTACGGTCAACGACGGAAAACCGTTTGAAGAAAACCCAGAGGCTCAAGGGTTATTGGAACAAGGTGTGCGGGTGATCACTGGGCATCATCCGATCGAGCTGCTAGATGAGGATTTTTCTTTAATGGTGAAAAACCCTGGTATTCCTTATGACAATCCATTAGTAGCTAAAGCAGAGGAATTGCATATCCCAATCTTGACCGAAGTGGAGTTGGCTTATCAAGTCGCTGAATGTCCAATCGTTGGTATTACCGGAACGAATGGCAAGACGACGACCACCACCATGATCGGTCTATTGTTGAATCAAGAACGTACTGCTGGGAAAGCCCATCTCGCTGGTAATATTGGCTTTCCTGCCAGTGAAGTGGCTGCTAAAGCATCAGCTGAAGATGATATAGTAATGGAATTGTCAAGTTTCCAATTGATGGGGATTGAAACATTTAAACCACAGATCGCTGTCATTACTAATATTTACGAGGCACATTTGGACTATCATAAAACACGTGAAAATTATGTGGCCGCGAAGTGGTCAATCCAAGAAAATATGAGAGCAGATGATTATTTAGTTTTAAACTGGAATTCAGAAGAATTGCAGGCAATGAGTAAACAAACTAAGGCTCAAATCATTCCTTTTTCATCGAAAGAAAAACTTGAAAATGGAGCTTATTCTATTGATGGGAGTCTTTATTATAAGCAAGAAAAAATCATGGATGCTTCTGAATTGGGAGTGCCAGGCGCTCATAATATTGAGAATGCCTTAGCAGCGATTGCCGTTGCGAAGTTAAAAGGAGTTTCAAATGATGGAATTCGTTCTGCGTTGAGTAATTTTCATGGGGTTCCTCATCGTACGCAATACGTTACCACAATTAATGGTCGTAAGTTTTACAATGATTCAAAAGCGACTAATAGTTTAGCAACAGAAATGGCGTTAAGCGGATTTGATAATGAACAGTTGATCCTGCTTGCTGGTGGATTGGATCGTGGAAATGGATTTGATGAACTGATCCCGTCACTTGAAGGAGTCAAAGCGATTTTACTTTTTGGAGAAACAAAAGATAAATTAGCCGAAACGGCTGAACGAGCAGGAATCAGAACAATTATTATGACTTCAAATGTTGAAACGGCGGTTCCTTTAGCCTATGAACAAAGTGAAGCAGGTGATAGTATCTTGTTATCTCCCGCGAATGCAAGCTGGGATCAATACCCTAGTTTTGAAATCCGTGGAGACAAATTTATGCACGCTGTTAAGCAATTAGAAAAGTAGGGAAATGAAATGAGAATACTTGTTACAGGCGGCGGCACGGGCGGACATATTTATCCAGCCTTAGCGTTTATCCGTTACGTACAAAAAATCCAACCTGATTCAGAGTTTTTATATGTAGGAACGCATCGAGGGTTGGAAAATAAGATCGTGCCTGAGACAGGCATCTCTTTTAAAACAATCAAAATCCAAGGCTTTAAGCGAAAACTTTCGCTTGATAACGTCAAAACTGTCCAGTTATTTATTGAAAGTATTAAACGTTCGAAAGAAATCTTACGAGAGTTCAAACCAGATGTTGTGATTGGTACAGGTGGATATGTTTCTGGTTCAGTTGTTTACGCAGCAGCACGGATGAAAATCCCGACAATCGTTCATGAACAAAATAGCGTTCCGGGAATTACAAACAAATTTCTCAGTCGCTTTGCTGATCGAGTTGGGATTAGTTTTCCAGATGCTGCACAATATTTTCCAGAGAATAAAACTGTCTTAGTTGGAAATCCGCGAGCCCAAGAAGTGGTGACCAGTGGAAAGTCAGAAGTATTAGAACAATATGGTCTGTTGCCAGACATTCCGACTGTCTTAATTTTTGGTGGGAGCCAAGGAGCGCTCAAGATAAATCAAGCGGTTATTCAAGCACTACCTAAGTTTTCACAGAAAGAATATCAAGTGTTATATGCTTCTGGTGATCGTTATTATAATGAAATAGCAGAAAAATTTGATATCGAAAAAATCAATCATAACCTGTCACTTCAACCGTATATCAAAAATATGACAGACGTTATGGCAAATGTTGATTTACTGATTGGACGTGCTGGAGCAACTTCAATCGCAGAACTTACGGCTTTAGGATTGCCAGCTATTCTCATTCCCAGTCCTTATGTCACTAATGATCATCAAACGAAAAATGCTCAGAGTCTTGTCAACGCCGGAGCTGTCAAAATGATCACTGATTCTGACTTAACTGGGGAAAAATTAGTAGAAGCAGTAGATGAAATTATGAATGATCCCGATAAAAAGGCTATGATGGCGAAAGCTTCACGTCAAGAGGGCATCCCAGATGCAGCAGAGCGACTGTGGTCATTGGTCAATGACATTGTAAAATAATTATTTTGGAGGTGAGGACCATTAGTCGTGAAGAGTTTCCAGAAGAAAGCAAAGAGAATCATCAAGTAGAAAAACCAAAGCAAGAGAACTTGACCCCTTGGCAGTTAGCAAATATGGAGTACTTGAAACAAAAAGCGCTCGAAAAGGGCGAGCCAGTGGAGCAGGTAACAACTTCAGAAGAGGCTAATGAAATATCTAGCACTGATGGACCAGCCGAAGAAAAGATAGAAGAGACCGAAAAAGATGAATCTATTGCTTCACAGTCTGAAATTGAAGAGACTGAGATGGAGGACGTTCCAAATGGACCCAAAAATGGTTCATTTTTAGAACGGTTGCCTAATATCAAACATGAGCGCAATCGACGACTCGTAAAGAGATCCTTGATTTTAATTGGATTATTTTCAATCCCAGCCTTATTATTATTGTATTACATATCACCATTAGCTAAGTTAGGCGGTGTGAGTGTAAAAGGTAACGAGAAAATTTCAACGGAGATAATTGAAAAAGAATTGAATTTTAGCGTTGGTGACAATCTTTGGACTCAATATTTTGATCGTAAAGATAACGTAAAAAATTTGAAAAAACGAGAATTGCAAATTGAAAATGCAGAGGTTCGCTTGGATGGAATCAATCATTTTGAGGTAGAGGTAAAAGAATATCCGGAAGTCGCATACCTAGAGAATGATGGAAAGTATTCTCCTGTTATTTCAAATGGAAAAATTATTCCGATTGAAGTAGAAAAGAGTGACGGAGATCTACCTATTTTAGAAAGTTTTACCGGCTCTAAACGAATTCTAAAAGTGCTTGAAGGCTACAAAAAATTATCTGAAGAGGTTAAACAAGGAATATCTCAGATTAAATATGCTCCAACGAATGAAAATAAGGAATTATTGGAAATTTTCATGAACGATGGGAATAAGGTTTTGGTCAGTATCAACGATTTAGGAAATAAGATGAAGTATTATCCCCAAATTGCTAAGGAAATGAACGACAAAGGAATCAAGGGGATTGTAGATATGGAGGCAGGAATTTACAGCTATCCGTATACTGAAAATTCAACTGCTGAGGAATCAGCACAAAACTCAACAGATCAATCTGGAACCGCCGTTGTAAATGATTAAATTTATTACAAGAAAATGTTGAATCTTCTTTTTCATTCTAGGCAAAATGTGTTAAAATTGAAGGCAGTGAATTACTTGCAAAAAATTATATTTCATGCTTAACAGTAAGTTAAAATATTACATCTGAATAAAGCATTTATTTGAAAATAGGAGGGAATCCCATTCATGGCAAAAGCAGGAATGTATGTAGGCCTTGATATCGGGACAACATCGATAAAAGTTGTTGTTGCCGAGTACATCGATAGCCAAATGAATATCATTGGTGTTGGAAACGCAAAATCAGAAGGAATCAACCGTGGGATTATCGTAGATATCGATAAAACAGTACAGGCGATTCAACGAGCAGTAAAACAGGCCGAGGAAAAAGCTGGGATTCAGATTAAAAGTGTCAGCGTTGGACTACCTGCTAACTTGTTAGAAGTCGAACCTTGTCAGGGTATGATCGCTGTTAATAATGAGTCAAAAGAGATTATGGATGAAGATGTTCGTAATGTCGCCTCAGCAGCAATGGTTCGTTCAGTTCCTCCTGAAAGACAAATCGTTGCGCTACTGCCTCAAGAATTTACCGTTGACGGATTTGAAGGCATTAAAGATCCGCGAGGAATGATTGGTGTTCGTCTTGAAATGTTTGGATTAGTATTTACTGGTCCAAAGACGATCATTCATAATATTACAAAATGTGTTGAAAAGGCAGGATTGTCGGTTGTTGAAACAGTAATTACATCCTTGGCTTTAACAGAGTCTATTTTATCTGATGGTGAAAAAGACTTTGGCACGATTGTGATTGATATGGGTGGTGGACAAACAACGACAGCAGTTATGCATGATAAACAGTTGAAGTTCACACATGTGGATCAAGAAGGTGGAGAGTTTGTTACTAAGGATATCTCTATTGTTTTAAATACTTCTTTTAATAATGCTGAGGCATTGAAAATCAATTATGGAGATGCTTATCCAAGTCGGACATCTGCCGACGAAGATTTTCCAGTTGATGTTATTGGTAAAACAGATCCTGTTAAAGTTGATGAACGATATTTGGCTGAAATTATCGAAGCACGCTTGGAACAAATCTTCCGCAAAGCAAAAGAGGCTTTAGATGAAATCGAAGCACTTGATTTGCCAGGTGGGGTTGTCCTAACTGGTGGAGCGGCAAGTTTACCAGGTGTGGTTGATTTAGCGGAAGACATTTTTGGAACCACAGTTAAATTGCATGTCCCAAATCAAATGGGATTGAGAAATCCAGTTTTCACAAATGTCATTAGTATCGTCAATTATTCAGCTGAATTAAGCGACGTTTACCATTTGGCTAAATCAGCGGTTACGGGAGAAAAAGTTTCCTTATCTGCTTCACCACAAACTAATGCTGTTTCAACAGCACCTGTGTATGACGATTATGAAGCATCAACTGATTATGAAGAAGAAACGAAACCAAAAAATGAAGAAAAAGTAACCGGGAAGATTAAAGACTTCTTCTCTAATATTTTTGATTAACTTGTAGGAGGAATAGAAAACATGGAATTCTCAATAGATAACAATATTAACGAAGGTGCTGTTATTAAAGTTATCGGTGTTGGCGGTGGCGGTGGCAATGCTATCAACCGTATGATCGAGGAAAACGTTAAAGGCGTTGAATTTATCGCATCAAACACTGATGTTCAAGCACTTAAAAATTCAAAAGCAGAAACAGTGATTCAATTAGGTCCTAAATACACTCGTGGTTTGGGCGCAGGTTCACAACCAGAAGTTGGTCAAAAATCGGCTGAAGAAAGTGAACAAGCTATTCGTGATGCATTAGAAGGCGCAGATATGGTCTTTATCACAGCCGGGATGGGCGGCGGTACTGGTACTGGCGCAGCTCCAATCGTGGCGAAAATCGCAAAAGATCTGGGCGCTTTAACTGTCGGCGTTGTTACACGTCCATTCAGCTTTGAAGGACCAAAACGTGGACGCTTCGCAGCAGAAGGAATTTCAGCGTTGAAGGAAAATGTTGATACTTTATTGATCATCTCAAATAACCGCCTACTTGAAGTAGTTGATAAGAAAACGCCAATGCTTGAAGCATTCCGCGAAGCAGATAATGTTTTACGTCAAGGTGTTCAAGGTATTTCAGATTTGATTACAGCCCCAGGCTATGTGAACTTGGACTTTGCTGATGTGAAAACTGTAATGGCAAATCAAGGGACAGCTTTAATGGGTATTGGTGTCGCAAGTGGCGAAGATCGTGTTGTTGAGGCAACGAAAAAAGCGATTTCTTCTCCATTACTAGAAACCTCTATTGATGGTGCTGAACAAGTTCTATTAAATATCACTGGTGGATTAGATATGACTTTGTTCGAAGCACAAGATGCTTCTGATATTGTTGCAAGTGCAGCAACAGGCGATGTTAATATTATTCTCGGTACATCAATTAGCGAAGAACTAGGCGATGAAATTCGAGTTACAGTAATTGCGACTGGAATCGATCCAACAAAAAAGGAGCGTAAGGCTACACGTAACACACAACGTGCTAGTCAAATCCAATCAGTTCCACAAAAACAAAATTTAGATATTGAACCTGCAAGAAGCAATGACGGTCAGTCTGCTTTTGGTGAATGGGATATCCGCAAGGAAGAAAACATCCGTCCTAAAGTTGAAGAAACACAATTTGATAACATCGAAAAGAAAGAATTCGAAACATTCAATCGTGAAGAAGTAAAACCTGAAAAAGACGAAGAACTAGATACACCACCATTCTTTCGCCGTAGAAAATAAAAGGGGGAGAGCACATGATCGCTGAAAACTTGCATAGAATCGAGCAAGAGATTCAGGAGTCGTGTGCTCTTGCTTCACGTAACCCAGAGGAGATTACTATGGTTGCGGTGACAAAAAGTGTCGACTCCACGAACGCAAATGAACTCGTTGAACTAGGTGTGACGGATTTAGCAGAAAATCGAGTAGATAAATTGCTGGATAAAAAGCGAAGTCTTTCAAACTATCAGGAGATCAAATGGCATCTTATTGGTAATTTACAGCGTCGCAAGGTAAAATTGATTATAAATGAAATTGATTACTTTCATGCGTTAGACAGTTTACGTTTGGCACAAGAAATACAAAAGCGTGCTGAACATCAAATAAAATGTTTTATTGAAGTAAATGTTTCTGGAGAAGAGTCAAAGCATGGTATCAGACCAAATGAACTTCAAACCTTCGTTAAGGAATTAGAGGGATTAGAGAAAATTCAGGTGATCGGATTAATGACAATGGCGCCATATGAGGCAACGGAGTTAGAGATTCGGAATGTTTTTTCTACTTTGAAACAGCTTCAAGAAAGTGTGAAGGAACAAGACTTGCAATATGCACCATGCACAGAATTAAGTATGGGAATGAGCCAAGACTTCAAAACGGCAATTGAAGAAGGTGCTACTTTTGTTCGAATCGGAACGGCACTATTTAAGAAAGGTTAGGTAAAGTTAATGGGAATTAGTCTAGCAAAGATCACTGATTTTTTTGGTTTAGCAGATGATGATATGTATGAAGAAGAAGCAGCTGCACCTGCTCCAAAGAAGCAGGTTAGCCGCCCAGTAAGCGCACCTTTGAAGAAAGAACGCGTGGCAACACGTCCTACGTATCAAAAGCAGGAACGCTCTCAGGAACGTCCAAAAGAAAGAGTACAGCAGGAAAGGGTTAGCCAACCAGTGGCAGAACCTCAGATCAATCGCAGAGCTGAAACTGTTGCAAAAAGGGCAGAAAGCATGCCGAAGAAAAGTGAAAAAGTTGTGTCAATGCCTAACAATAACAGCAGGGCGCAACGACTTACACCTAGAACAGAAGAAAAGAGAAAAGATCGTATTTCGGTAGTTGAACCGAGAGCTTATAATGAAGCAATGACTATCGCTAAACGCGTAGGTCAAGGCGAGGTGGTCTTAATCAATTTTCAGTCTTTGGATGAAATGAGAGCTCGTCGTGTAGTGGATTTTCTAACTGGTGCAGTCTTTATGATTGATGGTGATATCAAACGTGTTGGAAATGAAATGTTTTTGTGTACGCCAACAAATGTCGAAGTTACCAACTCTACGTTAAGCTCCATGGTTGATGACGATATTTACGGATTAGAAATGTAAAGGAGCCACATAGTTGAATCTACTTATTACACTTTTTTATTATTTAAATCGACTAGTTTATCTTTATACGATTCTTTTAGTCGTTTATGCATTAATGTCATGGTTTCCTGGTGCTTACCAGTCTAAATTTGGTCAACTATTAGGTCGAATTTGTGAACCGTTTCTTGATTTATTTCGACGTTTGCCTTTGCAATTTGGCGGAATCGATTTTTCTGTAATGGCAGCGATTCTAGCATTAAATATTGCGATGGAGGTTTTACAAAGAATTCTGTACAGTATTATTTACTAAGGAGGTGGCAATATGAATGCAAATGTCTATCAACATTTTAGACCTGAAGAGCATCCATTTGTTGACAGTGTTGGCGATTGGTTAGAGCAAGTTGAAAGCCAGTACGCTCCTTATCTGACGAATTTTTTAGATCCTCGGCAAGCCTATATCCTAGAGACTTTGATTCGCGAAAATAGTGAATTGAAATTTTCATTTTATGGTGGCTATGAGCATGCTGAACGTTGTCGTTGCATGATTTATCCAGAGTATTATGAACCGCAAACCGACGACTTTGAACTTGTGATGATTGAGATCAATTATCCGCAAAAGTTTACTGAACTTTCCCATGGAAAAATATTAGGGACATTAATGAACGCTGGAATCAAGCGTGATTATTTTGGTGATATTATTTCTGATGGTGATCGCTGGCAAATATTTTTAGCGAAAGAATCGGCTAATTATATCGTAGGTCAGGTATCTAAAATTGGTCGTGTAACTGTACATTTAGAGGAACGACCATATACGGATATTATTATTCCAAAAGATAGTTGGCTAGAGGAAACTACAACAGCGACTTCCATGCGATTAGATGCGATTATTTCAACAGTTTATAACATCTCACGTCAACGTTCGAAGCAATTAGTTGAAGCCAGTAAAGTAAAAGTAAACTGGTCAGTCAATGAGCGTCCAGATTATATACTTGATCTATTAGATGTTGTTTCAGTTCGTGGGTTTGGACGAATTCAGATTCAAGGTTTAGAAGGAAAAACAAAGAAAGAAAAATTCCGTTTGCGCTTAGGCGTTTTACGAAAATAAATTTTATGAGGTGAGCAAAAAAATGGCATTAACTCCATTAGATATTCAAAACAAAAATTTCTCCACTAAGATGCGTGGATATAACCAAGACGAAGTCGATGATTTTTTAGATATGATTGTTCGTGACTATGAGGACAGTATCGCTAAAAATCGTGAATTAGAAAAAGCATTGAAGCATTCAGAAGAAAAATTAGAGTATTTCAATGAATTGAAAGAAGCGTTGAACCAATCAATCGTTGTCGCACAAGATACGGCCGACAAAGTAAAATCTTCAGCAAGTAAAGAATCTGAAGTGATTGTGACTTCTGCGCAAAACCGTGCGGATGAATTAATTTCTAACGCAATGCAAAAAGCAAACTTATTAACAACGACTGCAGAAGACAAAGCCAAAGAAATTCTAACTGACGCTACTTCTAAGGCTCGTCAACTAGCTGCTGAAACGAATGACTTGAAGAAGAAGACGCGTGTCTTCCATCAACAATTGCTATTGTTGTTAGAAACACAAATTGATCAAGCACGCAGCGGCGACTGGGAAGAAGTCTTAAAACCAATGTCTTCATATGTTGGAGATGGACACGAGGTATTGAAGGAAGTTTTAGCGAATGAACTTGACAACGATACTGAGAATGCAGTAGACTCAGATGAACCAATCGTCCTTGAGGAACCTCAGGAAGATATGGGCTTAACGATTGATATTCCTGAATTGATTAAATCAGATGAAGATTAGAAGTCTAGAACAGAAAAGCTGATTAGATTCTTATTAGCGAGCCGATGACAGTGGAAGATCGGCAGACCCTCTAATTGGAAAGATCCTCTAGATTATTTCGGTTATGAACGATGAGTAGTAATCGACGCGTCATTGCGTTAATGATGATTAGAGGAAACTTAGGTTTCAAATTTGGGTGGTACCACGACAAGCTCGTCCCTTTGCGGATAAGCTTGTTTTTTTGTATATATGTATGAAAACAAAGCGAAAATCTAGTAAACAGTGTCGCTAATGTTCAATTTTATAAATAAAAGGAGACGATCAATAGTGAAGACAAAAGAAACTCTTCAGCTAGGAAAAACCGGCTTCCCAATGCGCGGTAACTTGCCTAACCGTGAAGGTCAGTGGGAAAAAGAATGGGAAGAAAACAAGATTTACGAAAAGCGTCAGAAACTAAATGAAGGTAAACCAACCTTTGTTTTACACGATGGCCCTCCATATGCAAATGGGAACATCCATATTGGACATGCGCTAAATAAAATTAGTAAAGATATCATTGTACGCTCCAAATCAATGTCAGGTTTTCGTGCGCCTTATGTCCCGGGGTGGGACACTCATGGATTACCAATCGAACAGGTTTTAACAAACAAAGGGATTAAACGTAAAGAAATGTCAATGGCTGAATACCGCAAAAAATGTGAAGAGTACGCATTATCGCAGGTGGATAAGCAACGTGAGGATTTCAAACGTTTGGGAATTGCTGGCGATTGGGAGCATCCATACATTACATTGACACCTGATTATGAAGCTGCTGAAATTCGTGTGTTTGGAAAAATGGCTGAAAAAGGGTATATCTATAAAGGCTTAAAACCAATTTATTGGTCACCTTCGAGTGAATCTTCATTAGCTGAGGCGGAAATTGAATATAAAGATGTTAAATCACCTTCAATCTTTGTTGCTTTTAAAGTAAAAGATGGTAAAGGAATTTTAGATACGGATACTTCATTTATTATCTGGACGACGACACCTTGGACTTTGCCAGCAAACCAAGGGATCTCGGTAAACCCAGCCTATACTTACGCTGTGGTAGAAGCGGCAGGAGGTAAATATGTTGTTGCGAAAGATTTGTTAGAGAAGGTTGCAGAGGAATTAGAGTGGGAAAATCCTAAAGTTCTCAAAGAAATTTCTGGAAAAGATCTTGAATACATGACAGCACAGCATCCATTTTATGATCGTGAATCACTAGTTATTCTAGGAGATCATGTAACGTTAGAAGCGGGTACCGGACTGGTTCATACCTCTCCTGGGCACGGGGAAGATGACTACTTTGCATGGAAAAACTACCGAAATGACATTATTTCTCCAGTCGATGATCGTGGAGTAATGACAGCTGAAGCGCCAGGCTTTGAAGGTGTTTATTATGACAAGGTTAATCCAATGGTAACTGAACTGTTGGAGAAAAACGGAGCGCTATTGAAGCTAGAATTCTTTACACATAGCTATCCGCACGATTGGCGTACGAAAAAACCAATCATTTATCGCGCCACTCCACAATGGTTTGCTTCAATTGATAAGTTCCGTCAAGATATTTTAGACGAAATCGAAAAGGTTGATTGGATCATCCCATGGGGGAAAACACGTCTATATAATATGATTCGTGATCGCGGCGATTGGGTTATTTCTCGACAACGCGCATGGGGTGTGCCACTTCCAATTTTCTATGGGGAAGATGGAGAAGCAATCATCACGCCGGAAACTACAGAACATGTGGCGCAATTATTTGCTAAATATGGTTCGAATATTTGGTTTGAGCGTGAAGCAAAGGATTTATTACCTGAAGGATTCACTCATCCAAGCTCACCAAATGGAATTTTCACTAAAGAAACAGATATTATGGACGTTTGGTTTGATTCAGGGTCTTCTCACGAAGCGGTGTTACGTCAACGTGAAGATTTGACGTTCCCGGCTGACATGTATTTGGAAGGTTCTGACCAATATCGCGGTTGGTTCAACTCAAGTATTACAACAAGTGTTGCGATCAATGGCGTTGCGCCATACAAATCAGTCCTTTCTCAAGGCTTTACTCTAGACGGCGAAGGTCGTAAGATGAGTAAATCATTAGGTAACACGATTGTTCCTGGAAAAGTCATTAACCAAATGGGTGCTGATATCTTGCGTCTGTGGGTTAGCAGTGTAGACTATGAGGCTGATGTTCGGGTATCGATGGATATTTTGAATCAAGTTTCAGAAGTTTATCGGAAAATTCGTAATACCATGCGTTTCTTATTAGCAAATACCAGTGATTTTGAACCTTCGACACACACAGTTGCTTATGATGAATTACGTTCAGTTGACAAATACATGTTAGTTCGTTTGAATGAAGTAATCAAAACCATTCGTGAAGAGGGTTATGAGAAATATGATTTCACACAAATCTACAAGACAGTCGTGAACTTCCTGACAGTTGATTTGTCATCCTTCTATTTGGATTTTGCGAAAGATGTTGTTTATATTCAAGCAGAAGATAGCTATGAACGTCGTTGCATGCAAACGGTCTTCTATCAAGCCGCGGTAGCATTGACGAAGTTATTGACGCCAATTATTCCTCATACGACCGAAGAAATCTGGACGTACCTGAAGGAAGAAGAAGAATACGTACAGTTAGCGGAATTGCCAGGCTATGAAACGTTCCCTAACCAAGAGGAATTGCTAGATACATGGAAAGCTTTTATGGATTTCCGGGATAAGGTCTTGAAAGCTTTAGAAGAAGCTCGTAATGAAAAAGTGATTGGTAAATCACTAGAAGCAAAAGTAACCATTTATCCAAATGAACAAGTGGCTGCGATGTTAACAGCTTTAGATGCTGATTTAGCTCAATTGTTGATCGTATCACCAGATTCATTTAGTATCTCAAAGGATAGCGCTCCTGACAACGCTATGGTATTTGATGATGTAGCGATTTTAGTTGAAAAAGCAGATGGCGAAGTGTGTGATCGTTGCCGTCAAGTTCGCACGACAGTTGGAGAAGATGAAAAGCTTCCGCATTTATGTGCCTCATGTGCTCATATCGTAGAAGAAAACTATCCAGAAGCAGTAGCAGAAGGATTAGAATAAAAGACTATAACTATAATAGAAGGAACCCGCATTGAAGTAATTCGGTAAACGTAATATAGTAAAGTGTATTTAAAAATCCCGTAATCATCCTGCATAGTTAAGGATGATGGCGGGATTTGTTAATAGTTTGCGCGGCAGTTCGCTTGAACAGTTTCGTTCCATG
>NZ_JAHLOS010000026.1 GCF_018917525.1 Enterococcus raffinosus
GTAAAATATTGGGTTTCATCTCTCTAGTTTAATAGGAAAAAGACCAGATGAAAAGCGGTCAAAAGATTGATGTATCAATCCTTTGACCGCTTAAAATGTTATACTTCCTTTAATGTTAAGAAAAAACGGCAAGCCTACAAAAGTGGCTTGCCGTTTTTTTAGATCGCATATAATTCAGTTGCGCTATCTGGGTCGGTATCAAAAATTTGAAACTGATGATTTACACCCAGATCATAACGTGTGAGTGTTTCTTCCATCGTCATATGCGCCAATTCCTTCATATTATTTTCTTTACTTAAATGTCCTAAATAAATTCGCTTCGTCCGGTCGCCTAAAATGTCAGTCATAACTAAGGCTCCATCATCATTGGACAAATGACCGCGATCGCCTAAAATTCGTTGTTTCAGGCTCCAAGGATAAGCGCCCATCCGTAACATTTCCAAATCGTGATTACTTTCAACTAAGTATGCATCAGCATCTCGAATCGTTCCTCTCACATGCTCACTAGCATACCCAGTATCCGTCAGCATCACGAAAGAATGTCCATCCTTATAGAAACGGTAAAATTGTGGCGCAGCAGCATCATGTGAAACACCAAAACTTTCGATGTCTAAATCACCAAAAGTTAGTACTTTCCCCATCTCAAAGATCTGTTTCTGTTCCACATCAACTTTTCCAATCAAAGGAGCCATCGCTTCCCAAGTTTTTTCGTTGGCGTAAACAGGTAATTTATATTTTCTCGCTAAAACTCCAACACCATGGATATGGTCGCGGTGTTCATGAGTGACTAAAATCGCATCTAGATCCTCAGGCTTTCGATCGACCTCTGCCAATAGCGAAGTGATTTTTTTCCCGCTCAACCCAGCATCAACCAAGATTCTTTTTTGCGGACTTTCTAGATATAAAGAATTTCCAGTACTACCGCTGGCTAAAATGCTGATATTGAAGGCATTATTCATTTCTAACATGAGCAATTGGTCCCCTTTTTTAAAACTGTCCTCAGTATACAACCCTTTTTATGGATTTTCCACCTTTGGAACTAAATTATTCGTAATCACCTGATTATTTAACGCATTGACTTTTTCAATCTGCGTTGTCTTGTCCGGGGTTCTTATTTTGACAAACCACACTGGAACATAGACATTTTTTTCCCGCACCTCAAGCGTTCTAAAATAGCCCAGATAAATATTAGTAATTGTTGAATTACTTGGAATACTATTATTAATGTATAGCGTATTTAAAATCTCTTTTTCAG
This sequence comes from Enterococcus raffinosus, assembly GCF_018917525.1. Lineage (GTDB taxonomy): Bacteria > Bacillota > Bacilli > Lactobacillales > Enterococcaceae > Enterococcus_A > Enterococcus_A raffinosus_A. The sequence goes on from NZ_JAHLOS010000026.1 coordinate 1,256, forward strand.
AATAAAGCGTCATTTTCTCACGTAAGGGTTCAATTTCTTTCAGACGCGTCTGAGTATATTTCATGATCTGTTCCTGATCATTATTTTTCTCAATATCTATCGTCACACGGGAGGTCTCGTCAACAAAAGGAATTCCTTCATAGGATTGAGCTCCGACAATTTTACTTAATTCATCATCCTTCTTAGAAATATCCGGCAAGTATGTATACTCTTGCCCATCCATAATAAAGTCTGCATCCTTCATGAGGCGATTAAAACTGCTAGTCGCTTTTTTCAAATCAAATTTTGTCTCTCCACCTGGATAACTCGTCAATACTCGGTCTGAGATATTTGAATTTCTCGCAATTGTTTGATTTCCAGAGGCACTCAGCAACGTTTCAAAATTATCTTGCTCGGCACTTAAATAATACCCTTCACTATGCTCATCAGAGACAGCTTCCTTGACCTTGATTTCATCATTATCCAAACGTTGTAAAATATCTTCTCGCTGATTCGAACTTGTAACAAGACTTTGTTCATGTTGATTGTTCCAATAAATACTGAAAAGGAAGATGTTCAATCCAATAAAGACGAGAAAAAAGATCCATTCGATTTTTCTGAAATCCAATTAGCTCGCCTCCGTTTCAAAGTTTCCTTGCATCAGCTGATTAGCAGAATACCAATTGTTGTCATATTTGACAAACCACTCTGGAGTCAAAGCAACTAATTTATTCACACCATCAATATCTTGCCATGTGTAGCCAATAATAAAACTTTGAACTTTATCTAGATCAAAGCCTACCGCAGCCAGACTATTTTCAACTTCCAATGTGCTAGGTAACTCTACTTCTTCATCTGAAGGAATTGGCACCTGAACAGTATCCATACTCGTTTCAATCTTAATTTGCGGTGTCGATGCAGTAGTTGATTCTTCAATCTTCACACTCATTTTTCCTTTTGAGGATGGGCTAAATATCGGATACCCTTCAACAAAAATTCGAAAATTGACTTGACCTTCATGATGATCAAAGTAGCGGAGATTACCAACAGCCGTTCCTAAGCGGCTAACATAGTTGAAGCTTTGACTATATACACTTTCCTTAGACAAATCATTTGGTAACTCACCATTAAAGGTAACCAAACGTTTTTGTTCGTCCATCACGAGTTCTTCGTGTCCACTAACAAAGGAACGCATACCGCTTTCTTCTTCCTCGCCTCTTGCTTGATCAGGGTTTTGGAAGAATGCATTCCGAAAAAGTGAATAAGATTGTGTAGTCAAAATATAACTATATTTTTTTAAACGAACTCGATCTTTCGTACGCAAAAGACGAGGGACAAAAGGATTCTCAGCCGACATTGGTAAATATTTTTCTTGGTTCTTTTGATAAATCGTTTCTAAACCAGTGAAATCTGCCGAAATCGTCGCTTCGTACACTGTATCCTTACTATAATTTAGGAAGCGAATTTTTTTCTTGGAAAAATCTACTTGTATTTTTGAAAAAGTCAGTTTTTCTGATTCCTTCACTGAATTCAAGTTAATCGGCATATCAAAAACCTTCACGTACTCGGTCAAAGAAAAACCGCCTTCGTAATTTAGCTCGATTCCGTCATCTAAGTTATAGTAATTCTGTATCTCTTCTTCACCCTGTGCGACCTCTTGAAGCTGACCATAGGTACTTTCGGTTAGACGTGCTTGGGTCGTAGCCAATAGATTTTCACTACTTGTTTGAAACTTCCCCTCGCTCACATCCCAAATACCGCGAATCGGTAAAAAAGCATCTGTCGCTTTCGCGTAATTCTGGTCGTTTTTCACTGCTTGCTTACTTGTGTTGATATCGGCAGTTTTTGAGGTAGGACTGAGCCAAATGGCATAGGTTAAGACGAGGCTGAGCAAGATCAGAACAAAAAGCGCAGTACGGATAATTTTTTCTGATAGTTTCATTCCCAAATATCCTCCTCATAAGGTTCATAAGGTAAAGAAATATAAAAGGTGGACCCTCTACCTTCGACACTTTCAACCCAAATTTGGCCTTGATGGGCCTTCATAACTTCTTTGGAGATGGCCAAACCTAATCCAGTGCCCCCTTGCTGACGAGCCCGAGCCTTATCCACACGATAGAAACGTTCAAATACTTTTTCCAAATCTTTCTTAGGAATCCCCAATCCTTCATCAGAAATACTTAAAACAACATTGTTATGGGTTTCCATTAAGTGAACTTCGATCTTTCCGCCATCTGGTGAATACTTGATCGCATTATTCATGATATTATCAATTACCTGCATAATCTTATCTGTGTCGATTTCAACCCATAAATCGCGTTCTGTAAACTCACGGATGATTCGGTAATTTTTCTCTTGGCTGTTCACCATCATGTCGAAACGATCCAAAATATAATCGACTAGTTCATTGAAGTTAACCAATTCAAGATCCATCTGCTGTGCTCCAGAATCCATGCGAGAAAGATTTAATAGATCATTGATCATACGAATCATACGGTCTGTTTCCCCTAAAGTCACATGGATAAATTCTGGCGCGACGGTCTTATCCTCCCACGCTCCTTCTTCTAATGCTTCTAAATAGCTACGAACACTAGTTAAAGGCGTACGTAGTTCATGAGAGACATTCGAAACGAATTGACGACGCTCTTCCGCCGTTTTTTCTTGTTCAGTGACATCATGGATAACAACAACTAAACCGCTGATAAAACCAGATTCACGACGGATCATGGCGAAATCTGATCGTAACGTCATGCGATCTTCCTCAGAGTCAGATTTTGAACGTTCAATCAGAATTTCTTCCGGTGTCTCTAATAATTTTCGTAAAGTATACTCTTCTTCTAAATCCAGCAAAGTTAAAATTGATTGACCGATTGCCTGTTCATTCGTGGTGTTCAACAAGGACAAAGCCATCTCATTGATAGTAATAACTTTCCCACGACGATCCGTAGCGATAACGCCATCTGTCATATGGGTTAAAACGCTATCTAGACGATTTCGCTCTGCTTCCATCGTATCTTGCGCATCTTCAATCCGATCAGATAGTTTATTGAAGGTCTCTGCCAGTTGACTTAATTCGTCGTGTCCTTGAACATCAACCTTTTCTGAATAATCACCTTGTGCGATTCGTACTGCTTGTTTTTGCATTTCCTTGATCGGCTTTGTAATGGAACGCGCCACCAATAATGCCACAACAATTGAAATTAACCCTGCAATCAAAGAAGCAGTGAAGAAAATCAATGCAGTATTACCGATTTCCGAGTATTTCTGTTCAATATCGCTCTTAACATAAAGAGCCCCGATCACAGCCGAATCGCCGGTCGGGGACTGAATAGGTTGAACATTGATATATACCCGTTTATTATTGTCATCCAAAGTGACGTATTGTTTCATTGAAAAATCGTCGATATCACTGTATTCGTTTCGCTTTCCAACGATAGAATCTTTTTGTCCTACATCATTTGTAGCTAAAACGATTCCTTTGTCGTCTACGACCCACATTTCCTTAATATCGGCTGCGGAATTATTTTCTAAGAGACGTTGCAACTGATCTGCTTCATTCTCACTATCCTCCGCTATAGTTGAACCAAGTGTTGTACTCAATAATGCTACTCTTTGATTCATTTCTTTAGTAAAATTCTCGATCGTTGATTTTTCAAGTCCACGAATAAAATAGGCCCCGATGATCTCAATTGATATCAGTAAGATTAGAATAAATGAAAAGGCAATCTTAAAATTGACTGATCGGTAAAAACGGACTTTCTTTTCCATACTTACTCCTGTTCAGGGTTGCGTAAATAATAACCTACGCCACGTCTTGTTACTAAATAGGTTGGATGGCTTGGATTGTCCTCAATTTTTTCCCGTAGACGACGTACAGTCACATCTACAGTCCGCACATCACCAAAATAGTCGTAGCCCCAAACAGTTTGTAGAAGATGTTCACGAGTCATCACTTGGCCAATATGTTTTGCTAAGTAATGCAGCAATTCAAACTCACGATGAGTTAATTCAATCGTGTCACCATGCTTGGTTACCATATAAGCGTCTGGATGAATCGTTAAGTCCCCGATCGTTAAATCACTTTGCGTTGTATTTTCTTCTTCCTTTGGAGCCTGTCCACCCCGACGTAAATTCGCTTTTACACGGGCCACTAATTCACGATTAGAGAACGGTTTAGTTACATAATCGTCCGCCCCTAATTCCAATCCTAAAACCTTATCGATCTCAGAATCTTTAGCCGTAACCATAATGATCGGCATTTCATGGGTCTTGCGTACTTCACGAGCCACTTCCAAACCGTCCTTTTTAGGTAACATCAAATCTAATAAAATCAAATCTGGATTGACCTCTTCGACTTTTTCCAAGGCTTCTTCACCGTCATAAGCAGTAAAGACTTCGTAGCCTTCTTTGGTTAAATTGAATTTCACGATGTCCGAAATCGGCTTTTCATCGTCAACTACTAGAATTTTTTTCACTAAGAGTCACCTCATACCTTTATAAGATTGTATGTACGCCATACCATTATACAATAATTTCAAAGCTGTTTCATCTTTTCAAACAGACGACGAATCTTTTACAACTATTACTTAAGAAAAACTAGATAAAATATTCAATTATTGAAGCCATAATAAAAAAGATGAGCACACGCCCATCTTTAATCCCGGAATTTCTAGTAGAGACTTACGCCTTCACACTAATCCAATACTTGGCATACCACGCCCAGCGAGCCAGGGCCCGTGTGGACTGACAATGCCGGTGAGACTTTCCCGAAATAAATATTCTCGGCTGTAGGAAATAGTTCTTGTAATCGTTGCTTAATTTTCTCAGCTGTTTCCAAGGCATCAGCTTGCGTTACTGCTAAATTAAAACGCTTGTGATTACCAACATGCTCTTTTACTAGCTGAAGTGTTTTGTCGATACTCTTGTTTAATCCTCGTACCTTTGCAACGGTATAGTAAATGCCATCTGAATTACATGAGATGATCGGCTTCAATTTCAAGGCACTGCCTAATAAAGAAGAAACTAATCCAATCCGTCCACCCTTTTGCAGGTATTCCAATGTATCAACATTGAAAAAGATTTTTGTTTTCGGAATCTTACTTTCGACTTCCGAGATAACTTCCATAAAAGACTTCCCTTGTTTAACTAAATCACCAGCATAGATTGCTAAAATTCCCGCACCGATCCCGACATTCTTTGTATCAATTGACTGAAAGACTAAGCCTTCATAATGTTCACCCAGCACTCGCAAGGCATTGTACGTTCCACTTAATCCGCTAGAAATCGTTACGATGATTACATGTGTATATCCTTGCTCTTTAATTTCATCAAAAACTTTATGAATCAACTCTCCGTCAGGTAAAGAGGTCGTTGGTAGTTCTTTTTTGATCAATGGAAAAATAGTATCAGAACTGATATCAATCCCATCTCGGTATTCTCGATCACTAAAAATGATCCGTAATGGTACCATAAAAAAAGGGCCATTATCTATAACTTCCTTTGGAACATCCGTCCCAGAATCAACTAAAATCGCAATTTTCTCATTCATCATTTTCGCCTTCTTTCTGTTTATCCAATTGAATGATTTTTTCAGCTAACATTTTTTGTGTGAATGAAGCGACAGCGCTTTCCATCGCCAAATAATAAAAATCATCGCTTCTACGAGTCAAATGAACATCTTCACCCAAAACGATTTTAGCCACTTGCAGCAATGCTTCTTCTTGTACCGCACAAAAGCTATTATAAGCATCCTTCGGTTCATTGATCGCCAATTGCATACGAATCAATTCGTTGATATCTGGAATTGCAAAAACTTGTTTCAATAAGGTTATCGCAATTAGATATGCCAAATGATTCCGATTGTATCTTTTTTTGACTGGCGGTGGTACTAATTTATGCTTAACATAATTGTTGACCATCGCACTAGATAAAAGTTGATGTTTCTCATCTTCGATCAGTGGCGATAAATATCGGTCAACTAGAGTAATAACTTGATCCATATATAATTCTAGTTCGGGCAATTCTTCCCAGCGAGGCAACTGTAATTCTTTTAATCCCTCTGCCCAAGATCTGAGCTTAGTATCTTCCATTTTTACACCCCTTTCATTGTCATTTTATCAAAATTACGGAAATTATACAATATAGTTTTGAAAACTAGATAATTGAAGAAACTTTTAGCAAAATTTTTTTAGTTTATTCTTGCAATTTTTTTTTCTCAGTGCTAACATATGAAAGTACTTTGTTTGGGCCGTTAGCTCAGTTGGTAGAGCAGCTGACTCTTAATCAGCGGGTCGCGGGTTCGAGCCCCTCACGGCCCATTGGGTGCCAAACCCACGTCACCAGTGCATTCTTGGCTACTTCGGTAGTTTAGAAAAGAATGTGCGTGGTGGCATTTTTTTGTTTTCAGATGTATCTTTAGGATGAAATGTCTCAATCAAACAACTATATCTTAAGCCTTTTAATTAAGAATAGGATCATTCTTTACGTTTTAGAGGATGAATCCTATTTCGTCACTATGACTACAAAAATTTCAATTCTATTTAAAATATAAAATAAGCCACCGGTACATAGTTTACGTTTTCTGACGTTTTAACTAAAATGTACGCGGTGGCTTTTTCTCTAATTATCTATATTTTATTAACATAAAAAGATATTTTATAACAATTATGTGATATATTTATATTTGATAAGGGTCGAAAATTATTTAAGTTGGTTTGTACATTATAAGATTTTTTTGTTGTTGTATTTAAGAATAAGGAGTGATTTCATGAAAAAAATAGTTTTGTTTAGTTTATTGGTATTGATTTTTCCTGCTGCTGCTCTAGCAGATACTTCTGAGAATATCTCTGATGAAATGACGACTCTCGACCAAGAACTCATTGTCGAATCTACATCCATACCTGAAGATAGCGCAAATGAAAGTCAAGCACCTACTGCTAGCGAAACTCAGACTTCGGATGAACCAACAGTTGAAAGTGAAGTAGCAATTCCTGAAGAAACACCCAGTATTGATAATGTCTCTACCGATGAAGCAATGTCAGCAACTGATGAAGCACTAACGGATTCTACAACGACTGAATCAACCACAAGTAATTCTGAAAACCTTGAAGAAAAGACAACTATCTCGCCAGCAGTTGTAGCAAACAGAGCACTATCAGCCGCTCCTAAAAAAATAGATCCTAAAGAAATAGCTGAAAAAACGAAACCAGTTCTAAATTTTCAAGAGGAATACCTTATTGTTGAATGGATATACCCGTGGCAAATTCGCGAAATATTGACCAAATCAAAATTTAAAATAGATCCATCAGAGCTGAGTGGTTACACAGACCAAGAATTAGAGAACGCCTTCAAATTGTTCGCGAATTACAGTGACGATATTATGTTCATGGATTGGAGTGCTTATGTTCATGTTCTACAAATGGTTTATAGAGATAAGGTAATCTCTTGGTCAGATGTTGAAAAAGCTCTATCTTTTAATTCTATTTTTTATGACACAACTGATGAACTGGCTAAGGATATTGATAAATTACAAACTTACTTGCAAGTTCTTTATTCAAGTAAAGAAGGTCTTTTACAGATTAGACCTTTTACAAATGAAGAACTGCTTCAAATTTTGAATGATCTCAGCGGCTACGAAGAAGAATTAAGTAAGAAACATAGTTTGTTCTCAGGTATTCTCCACTGGCTTTATAATTCTCAAGAAGAAAATGCAATCAGACCAGTTACACCAATTTTTAGTCTGTCAACATCGCTTAATTCTGTTGTTGGAAATAGTGCATCTATTCCAAGAACAAACTCAATCCCTGTAAATATGCAAAACAATAACGCACAAATGAAAGCAACTGCCCAAAAAGAATATCCTAGAACCGGTGAAAAAAATACTCTTGCACTATCGATCATCGGGATTACCTGCTTATTTATTTCAGGTTTTATTCTTTTAGAGAGACGCTTTCGTATCTAATTAGTCCGCTACTACTTGAATCAAAACCAGCTGCTCAAAATCCTTTTAGTAGGCTCTGAGCAGCTGATTTTCTCAAAAAGTTGTTGCTGTTCTCATTTCTAGTGTTTGATATCTGCATTAAAAATTAAAGTAGGTGTTTTCATGGACTAGCTTGACAAGCATATGGAAGATTTTTACTTTAAAAGTAACTGTGTTTCATCAAAAAGGGCTGGGATAACTAGAAGTAGTCTTGATGTGAATGAAAAGGTCGTCCCATAAATCAAAATTTGGATAATTGCACAACATCAATGAAAAATAAATTTTTCACTAAGATAAACGTCAAAATAATATTTATCCGATTTAAACTTAAACCGCCCCTAAAAGTTAGCTTTTGTCTAACTTTTAGGGGCGGTTATTTCAATCCTAAAAAAAAATCCTTTTGTTTATTTTATTTAATAATACGACGATCTCGTTTATCAATCGTTGCAAATCCTAATGTTCCTAAAAGACTAATTAGAAGTGCTCCTAGAATTGACAACTTAGGATTTTTAGAAAATCCCGTTTGAGGCAAAATCGAACTCGATTTGATGATAGGTGTCGCTAAAGCGATTCCTTTATCTTCACGATCCCGCATTTTTGATGAACTTTTCAAATTTATTATCTGTGATTGGCTCTTTGAAGCTCCCTTTGACTCATCAGCAATAATCGGAGTGCCTGTGTTTGATTGATTATTTGACTGGTCTTTAACAGAATCAATTGCTTCATCTAGATCAAGATAATTTTGAAGACTCTTTAGTTTCTCTATAGCTGCCTCCAACTTTTTCTTTGCTGCTTCTGCCTCAGCCTTTAAGGATTCATAGTTTTTCACATCATGATCAGCGGCATCCTTGGCACTTTCTGCTTTTCTTTGAGCGGCTTCATACTCAGCTTTTGCTTTTTCTAAGGCAATTTTTGCATCGGATAAAGTTTTTGAAGCATCTTCTAAATCTTTTACTTCAGCTTGTCTTTGAGATAGTGCTGCTTCGCCTGCTACTAATAATTTCTCGTTAGCCGCCAACTTTTCTTTAACAGTGATCAAGGTTTTGTTCGCTTCAACTAAATTCTCGTTTGCTTTGTCTAATTGTTCTTGTGCCTTGTCAAGAATTCTCTGTTGCGACTCTTCTTCTGCCTTTGCATCTACTAACTCTTTTTGTGCATCCTCCAATGCTCTAAGGTTCGTTTCTACATCTGAATTAAACCTGTCTACGATTGCTTGTGCCTTCTCAACCTTTGTCGTAGCCGTCTTAACGGCCTCTGTTGCTGCTGATAGCTTATCCTTGGTTTTTTGACTATCCGCTTGCTCCACTTCTAAAGCAGTTTCTGCTGCTTTAAGTTTTTGATTTGCCTCATTTGCCATAGTTTGTGCAGCCTTTAAATTATTTGTCGCAGTCTCTGCAGCTTTTTTCTTATCTGCTAATTCTTGTGTCAATTTTTCAATCTTAACTTGTGTATCACCATCATTGATGTCAGGAATGTCAATTGCTTCTGTATCGAATTTGGTTGCATCCTTGATATAGTAATTAACTGGTACAATTCCAAAGTGAGCAGAAAATGATGGGTAGCTCGCTTTGGAAAATGATACTGCAAAATAGCATTCATCTGTAGAATTCTCATACATTAGACCCGTAATACTATTAGCGTGCCCCCAGTTACTTCCACTATCTCCATATAAAAATTTCAACATTGCATTATAAATCAATCTCTTCAATTCAGCTTTATTGAGATTCCAAGAACTATCGGAAGTCATTGAACTAGAAGTATATGAATATAGATTTTCGTATAGATTTCCATCTGGATATTCTAACAGCCCATTGTTTTTTGCAGCCTGATTGATGGCATCATTATGATGCCCACTAAAGCCGCTCCAATCATCGGCCTCATACGCTTTAGCGATTTCATCTGCAAATTTCATTGATCCTAAAGAAACTGTCACATTTTTCATACCAAACTCTTGGCGAACAGAATTAATTAAGCGAGCTGCAAAAATCGATAATTCTTCTAAAAGCTCCATCGTCATATCCGCTTGACTATTAATCTTGATGGCTTGATCCGCTTCATTTGAATGAAAATTCGCATTTGTTTTTAAAGCCGCAGCATCCGCAGCTAAAAGTCGTTCTCTATTTGCTTCGCTACCATCAGCCATATATGCTTTTAGCGCGTTTACATATTCTTGTGTTACCACGATTTTGTTTAAATCTGCATTGGCTTCGGATTTTGCCTTATCCAAGTCACTTTGTGTTTTTTTGACATCTTCCTCTGTCTCTTGTTTTGTTTTTGCAGCGGCGTCCGCAGCAGCATTCGCTTCATTCGCCGCGGTCTGGGCAGTGTCCTTATTCGTTTGAGCACTTTCTTCTGCTGAGGCGGCCGTATCTGCCTCAGTGTTGGCCTCAGCCTCAGTGTTTTTCGCAGCTTCTAGTTCTTCCTTCGCTTTGTCCAAATTTTCATTAGCCTCGGCGGCCCCGTCTCCATTAACAATAGCTTGTGCCTCGTCCACTACTTGTTGCTTTTCATCAACCTTTTCTTGTGTTTTATCTAAATCCGTTTGAGCATTTTCAACCGCTTTTTGTTCAGTATTAACAGCTTCTTGTGCCGTCTTCACCTCTGATTCTGCTGATTCAACGGCCTCTTGGTCTTTCTTGATATCCTCTTTGATCGATTCATTCGCTTGTTCCTGTTCCAACACACTATTTTGTGCTTGCTCAATCTTTTCTGGTGTTGCTTTTTCAGCTTCAGATACTGCCTCTTGTGCTTTATCAACGGCTTCTTTTGCGATCGTTTCCTCGTTTTGTGCTGCGTCTGCCACCGCTTTTGATGCATCTGATGCTTCTTTTGCAGCATTTGCTTGTGTTTGAGTAGTATCTGCTGCTTCTTGCGCAATATCTACTTCTGATTGCGCCGTTTCTATTGCTTGTTTCATCGCTACTTTTGAATTTTCAGCAGATGACGAGTTTACTTGAGTGATAGTGTCATTTGAATCGGCCTGAACCTCTGTCGAATTCGATAATCCAAAGCCTACCATTGTTGCAAGAGTCGCCGAAAATAAAGCAATATTTTGTTTTTTCATTCTTCTTCCCACCTTCAGTCATTATTTCTCATTTCTGCTAGAAGTAAACAACACAAATGAACTCTCATAAAATCCCCCTTCGTTAAAAACGCTTTCAAAAAAATGAAACTAGCGTTTTTTTAATTATGCTTATCTCCCTCCATTTCTGACAGCAATAGTTTATTTTCATCCTCAAAAAAAATAATAACCATTATGATCATTAAACATTTATTATTTTATCATATTTAAAATCATTTTAATAATGTTTACGCGCATATTATCCACATTTAGTTTATATTCAAATCGTCAAATGTATTAGATATTACTACCTGATTACCATCACCAATCGCTGATTAAACATTCTTTCTCCCTTAACTTTTCCTGTCGATTTTTTTCAAAACAATCCTCGCTATTTACCATTAGTCAATAATTAAACGAATATTCTTTCCTATACTATGAGGAGTCTATGCTAAAGTCGTTCTCATCAGTAAATCACTGTTTTAACTTATACCAAGAAACTAGTTCTGATATCGTAAACGAACTTCTTAATGACATTTATCTCAACATAATGTAGATCAATTATAAGCTTACTTGCCAATCCTTTATTCAAATCAGACTGATTACTTGCCATTACGTCACTTCACAAACGAAGAAATGTTACACATTTTAAATCACCTTAGCGGCGCAGAGGATCAATTGAGTGCAGCTAACGGGCTCTTCTCTGGCCTCGAACATTGGCTTTATTCTTCTCAAAAAGAATACCCTAAGACAGGAGAACGACCTACGCTCTCTTTAACAATCCTAGGTGCCAGATTATTCTTTGTCTCAGGCTTGATACTTTTGAAGAAACGTATTCGTTTTTAAAAGAACGATCGATGGACTTCACACATTAAGAAGTTTTTGTAACGGTTTTTTTGTTATTTTTCAAATTTAGATACGAGTAAAAAAAGGCGACACACTTGACTCTTGTTAAAAACAAGATCAAATGTGTCGCCTTTTTTATTTTTAATAAGCTAACTATTTTCCCTTATCAGTAAAAATAAAACAGGTACTCTGAGATTCACTTTCTAGCTCTATTTGTACGTGAGAATAAAACTATACCGACTGAAAGTCTTTTTTTAAATTTGAGATGCCTGTAATTTGCTGCTTTAGAAAAATTGCTATTCATACAAAATGAATTGGTTATTTTTCATCCTGTTCTCAAGTCAGGAACATCTTCCTGGGCTTACGTTTATCCTTCAGCAGCGACGATTTATCTTTCACTAGAATTTCTTCCTTAACTTCAGTCAGTACTTCGGTATAAATATGATTGTTCTCTTTATAAACTTTAGATGTTACTGGCCGCCCACTTTTGTGTCATCAACTTTTTACTCTCATTTTGAAAAAGACCTGATTTTACTTTCTTTTTTGGCTTTTTTTAAACAGCTAAGGCTTTTTCGTTTTTCAAATGCTGCAATTTTTTCTTATAATAGGCAACTTCATCCTCAGAAGAATAGATAAAGTGACCCGGTGCGATTTCCCGCAGTGAGCGGGCTTTGCCATCGTGCGGCTCTGTCTGGTATTTGATCCGACGACGTTGACGCTCATGATCGGGGTCAGGCATCGGAATCGCAGACAGCAGACTTTCTGTATAAGGATGAACTCCATAGTGATAAATTTCATCACTTGTTCCGACTTCTAACAGATGCCCATTGTTCATTACTCCGATTCGATCACTAATGTGTTTCACCATTGAGAGATCATGAGCGATAAATAGATAAGTCAGATTATGTTCTTTCTGTAAATCTTGCAACAGGTTTACTACCTGCGCTTGGATGGAAACGTCTAATGCCGAGATTGGTTCATCACAGATAATGAAACGTGGACGGACTGCTAATGCGCGTGCGATCCCGATACGTTGCCGTTGACCCCCGGAAAATTCATGTGGATAGCGTGTCCCATGACTTGGATTCAGACCAACTGTTTCTAACAAATCGTTCACGATCTTGTCTCTTTCTTTTGGCGTTTTAGCTAGACCATTAACATCGATCCCTTCTGCAATAATATCTTTGACTTTCATTCGCGGATTTAAAGAAGCATATGGATCTTGAAAAATCATTTGAACATCACGGCGAAACTCAGCCAATGCTGCTTTCCCGTGGATTTTTGTTACATCTTTTCCATCAAAAAGTATTTCTCCGTCTGTTTTTTGATTTAAACGGATGATCGTTCGACCAGTAGTGGACTTTCCACTACCGGATTCTCCTACTAAACCAAATGTTTCCCCTTCATTAATATGAAAACTCACATCGTTGACGGCACGAACTTCATTTTTACTGCCAGTATTAAAATACTGTTTTAAATGTTTTACTTCTAGTAATCGTTTTTCCATCTTAGTCCTCCATTTTCTTCGCTAAAGTTAAGCGGAATATTGGTTTTGTTTCTTACGGAAAATATCCCAACGTCGTTGAATCTCAACTGGAGGTGTCACAGCAGGCGCTTGCGGAGCAAGTAGCCAAGTTGCCGCCTTGTGGGTTTCAGATAATTCAAAAAATGGTGGTTCCATTTCAGTATCGATTTTTAACGCAAACTCATTACGAGGGTAGAACGCATCTCCTTTTGGCGGATCTAATAAATCGGGAGGTGAGCCCGGAATTGCGTATAAGCGATCATTCTCGCTCTCTAGCGTCGGCATTGATCCAAGCAAGCCCCAAGTATATGGGTGCTGCGGATTGTAGAAAATTTCTTCGGCGGTACCAACCTCGATAATTTTACCCGCATACATTACCGCTACACGATCGGCCACATTTGCCACGACACCTAGGTCATGGGTGATAAAAATAATTGAGGTTTCGATTTTTTCTTGAATCTCTTTTAACAATTCCAAAATTTGTGCTTGGATCGTTACATCCAGAGCAGTTGTTGGTTCATCTGCAATTAGAATTTCTGGATTACAAATCAAAGCGATAGCGATCACGATCCGTTGTCGTTGTCCACCAGAAAATTGATGAGGATAATTTTTCAAACGTTTTTCAGCATCAGGGATTCCTACTAGATTCAATAAGTCCAATGCCGCCTTCAAGCTTTCCTTCTTTGAAACCTTTTTGTGCTTGCGTAATGATTCAGCAACTTGCTTTCCGATTGTCATGGTTGGATCAAGTGAGGTCATCGGATCTTGGAAAATCATTGCGATTTCACGTCCGCGAATCTTTTGCATTTCTTTTTCGGATTTATCAACGATGTTTTGGCCTTTAAAAAGAATCTGGCCTTCATCAATAGTCGCATTGCTGGAAAGCAGACGCATGATCGTACGGGTGGTAACAGACTTTCCGCTGCCTGATTCCCCTACAATTGCCAGCGTTTCTCCTTTATTCAAATCAAAATCTACACCCCGAATGGCACGAACCTTTCCGGCATAGGTGTCGAACGAAATGTTTAAATTATTTACTTCTAAAATTTTCTCCATAATATCGTCACTCTTTCATTTTCGGATCGAATGCGTCACGTAGACCATCGGCTAGTAAATTGAAACAAATCATGATCAGTGAAATCGTCACTGCTGGAATCCATAATAAGTAAGGCAGATACAAGAAGGTTTTATACCCATCGTTCAATAATGTACCTAATGAAGCAGATGGCGGTGTCAGGCCTAACCCGATGAAGCTCAAGAATGCTTCAAAGAAAATTGCGGTTGGGATACTGAACATCATTTGAATAATGATCACACTGGAGATATTTGGAATGATATGCTTGAAGGCAATCTTCCATTTTGATTCACCCAGAGTCATTCCAGCTAAAACATATTCTTGATCTTTCAGCTTGAGGGTCTGGGCTCGGACAATCCGCGCCATCGGTATCCAGTTCGTGATAGCCATGGCAGCGACGATCGAGAAAATTCCCGGTTCAAAAACAACCAGCATCAGGATCATGACAACTAAGTTCGGAATCCCTGAAAGAATTTCCAAGAAACGTTGCATCGCATTATCCACTTTGCCGCCTAGCATTCCAGAAATCAATCCGTAAGCGACACCGATCGTTATATCGAAAAGTGCGGCGATAAAGGCGATCAACAGTGAAATACGCGTTCCCATAAACAAACGGCTTAGCACGTCACGACCTAGGCCATCTGTTCCTAAAAAGTAGTTCACATTATTGGGTACATCTGCTTGAGCGTATTTATCGACTAACTCGCCAGCGACCATGGTTTTTCCATTCAGTCCGTTGATGTTCAAACCTGGAACACGTGGCGGTAAATTAATATAATCAACATTTTGCTTACTTGGATTATGCGGCGAGACAAAAATCGTTAGGATCGAAATCGCGATAATCATGACCAAGAGTACCATCGAAATGGCTGCCGCTTTATTTTTCTTCAAGCGGCGCCATGAGTCTTGTAAAAAATTTAGTGAGGGTGCAGCAATCTCCTCGCGCTCCTCTTCGGTATTTTTTTGTAAGGGTTGAAATTCATCAGCGGGAATATCAACGATTGAAGGATATTTCATTTCCATTAGCTCTTGCTCCCTTCTGATAGTCGAATTCGAGGATCGACCAATCCATAAAGTAGATCGACGACTAGAATCACAAAGACTAGCATAAACGAATAAAGAATCGTCACTGCCATGATCGTAGGATAATCATTGGTCATGATTGATTTAACGAATTGCTCCCCGATACCTGGGATTGCGAAAATATTTTCCACAACTAACGAACCAGTCATTAGCGCCACGGCTAACGGTCCTAATAGAGTCATTAAGGGAATCAGGCTATTTCGCAGTCCATGCTTGAACGCAATTTCCCAACGGCTCAAGCCTTTTGCACGAGCTAGCTCAACATAATCACTATGCAAAACCTCCACCATTTCGGTTCGTATGAAACGAGCCGAATCGGCTAGCGGCGACATAGCTAACGCTAGAGTTGGCAGGATCGTATAAGCAAACCCTTCCCATTTGGCAATTGGTAAAATCTGTAATTTCATCGCGAAAATATACTGAAGGAAAACAGCGAAAACAAAGTTAGGAATCGAACGTCCTAAGATCGCTACTAAAGTTGAAGCAGTATCGGCCCATGAATTTTGTTTCATAGCCGAGATGGTACCTAAAACAATTCCGACGAAGGTTCCAAAAATGATCGCCTGCAAACCTAATTGCAATGAAGGTCCGATTCGTCCGGCTAGCAATGCTGCAACTGCTTGGTTTTTAAACTGGAAGGAAATTCCGAAGTTTCCTTGTACGAGGTTTGATAAGTAAATCCCGTATTGAACGATCACTGGTTTATCTAAACCAACTTGCTTATTCAACATAGCAATCGTTTCAGGACTTAAGCGTTCTTGATTGGTATAAGGTGTCCCTGGTAATAATTGCATCAAGAAGAATGTGATGGTAGCAATCAACCATAGGGTAATCAACATAAAAAAGACACGCTTTAAAAAATATTTCAAATAACTGCCCATGAGGTGCCTCCTAAAATAAGTCTGATGTTCCGTTCTTATATTTTGACTTCTACTTTTATTATGGTTTAGAGTAGAAAGACATTGTGAATAACTGTTTATCTGATTCACAATTGCTATTAACTATTGGAGTTGTATGTATGAAAAATAAATTATTTCCCATTGGAATCGGCGGAGGATTGTTGGTGATCATTACGATCTACTCGATCTTGAAAGGATCACTTACTTTTTTAACCTTATCTAACCGATTTTTCTTAATTGGACTACCATTTCTAATTATTGGTATCTTGTTTTGGATTTTTTCTTCAGGCTTCTTCGACCACTTTCAGCATTCGATGCATCAAGCCTTCAGTAGAAAACAAAAGAAAAAATCAGAATTTCAGTCTTTATCACAAGTTGGACAAGGACGTTATTCTTTTTGGTTGATCATTGCAGCTATTTTAATTTTAGCTTCGATCATCTGCGCATTATTGACATTGATTTAAAAGGAAGTTGGAACGTTACTCGTTCCAACTTCTCTTTATTTATCATCAACGCTTCAGAGTGCAGCTTGAAACGCTTCTTTCAACTAATGCTATTTTTCAACATACGTCCATTTATAGTCCCATGAAGCGCCGGCAGGATGATGAACGATGCCTTTGACTTTCTCGTTGACTAAATGAGCTTCAGATAGTTGATAAAGCGGTGCAACACCGGATTCCTTCGAAATGATCTCATTAGCTTTCTGTAAATCATCCCAACGAGCTTCTTCATCGCTAGCATCCTTATTGCCCGAATCATCAACTAATTTGTCATACTCTTCATTGCTCCAACGTCCACGGTTGTAAGAGTTTCCTGTTACAAACAAATCAGTGAAACTAGATGGATCGGCATAGTCAGCACCCCAACCACCAAGTAAAACATCAAAGTCTCCGGCATTCGATCGATCTAATCGAACAGAAAATGGCACTGGTGTTGGTTTCACGGTCATTCCTGGCAACGTGTCTTCCAGAACGCCTTGAATATACTCAATTACTTTTTTAGATGAGTCCGTATCAGAAGCCATCAATTCGAATGATAGTTTATCAATGCCTAATTCCTTTTTGGCTTTATTCCAATATTCTTTTGCTTTCTCTTTATCATAAGGAGCTAATTTACCAGCTTCTTTAGCAAAATCTTCATCAGTCTTAGGATTTTTTGACATACCTGATGGCACTAACCCAGTTGATACGACTGAACCATCACCTAATACTTGGTTCACTAAAGATTTACGGTTGATAGCATATGAAACAGCTTTACGTAAGTTTTCGTTTTTCCATGGTGAATCTGCTTTTCGTTGATTGTATTCAAGATAGCTTGTTCGTGCTTCTTTAAATGATTTATAGGCAGAATCATTGGCATTTTGTTGTGCCAATTCCCCAGACAAGATGACGTCATCGGCTTCACCATCTTTAAATAGATTCAACGAAGTAGATGATTCTTTTACAACATTGACTTTCACACTAGATAGTTTGACTTCGTCTTTATCCCAGTAAGTATCGTTTTTCTTGTATTCCCATTCTGTATCAGTACCAGGTCCATCAAATCCTTCTAACGTGAATGGTCCGTTGTAAACAGATTTGTCACTCTTAGTTGCGTATTCTTTCCCATTTGCTTCCACGACCTTCTGGTTTTGTGGGAAGAATGAAGGAAAGGCTAACAAGTAATCAAAATAAGGTGTTGGTTTTGCTAATTTGATTTCTAATTCATAATCACCAACTGCTTTAATCCCTAATTCCTCTGGAGCTTTTTTGCCAGCAGAGATATCCGCTGCATTTTCAATGGGTTCAAAAAGATACGCATATTCTGAAGCGGTTTCTGGCTTAACGGTACGCTGCCAGCCGAAAACATAATCTTTTGCTGTAACTGGGTCACCATTGGACCATTTAGCATCTTCTCTTAATTTAACAGTATAGGTCTTGCCGTCATCACTGACTTTCACTTTCTCGCCTGCGCCAGCTGGTTGAGGCTTGTTGTCTTTGTCTAGACGGTAGATTCCTTCATAAACATTATTTAGTGCAGTAAAACTGATTGTATCTGTTGCGACTGACAGATCGGCTGTCGGCATTTCTTGTTGGACCACTAAGTTGAATGTTCCGTTGTCCTTGGCTTTTGTGCTCGAACTGCTCTCATCAGTCGTTGCACTTTTGCCTCCATAACAACCCGCCAATGCGAGCCCGCAAATCGCGATAATACCATATGCAAATTTGTTCCTCATATCTTTTTCCCCTTTTGATTCAATTTTCAGAATAATTATGAAGTTCTGAATATGAAGAGTAGTTTAATCATTTGTTTTTAATAAATCAAACCATATGCTCCAAATGCTCTAATATTTTTTGTTCTTTTGTAAATTAATCCTAATAATTCTTGTAAAATCAGCAATTCTCCTAAAAAATTTTTTTCATACTAAAATCATTTTGCTGTTTTATGTTCTGCTCTTGCTTAGTGACATGCATATGATAGATAATTAAACGTCCATATATAGTAATAAAATTTTTCTAGATGTATGGAGAGTTTCTTTTCATTCGATAAAGATTCATCGGCGTATAATTTTATTAGAAAATATTCTAATCTTTTTTTCATAATCATATTGACTTTTCTTTTCTTTTTTTATACGATGAATACAACAATTTTTAAAAAATTCTGACAATAAACGGGTGGTTGCCATGATGAAATCAAATAGGTCTTTCAACGCAACTTTATTATTATAGCTGGGACTTTCTGAAAATCATTTCATAAAGTCCCTATTCGCATTGCATCGGAAAAGAAAGTGGTTCTTTTCCGATGGAGTGCTTTTTTTATACCCGTTTTTGATTTGAGGAGGAGTAAAAATGAGAAAGATTCAATTTTTTGACACCACATTAAGAGATGGTGAACAGACACCGGGAGTAAATTTTAATACGAAAGAAAAGGTTCAGATTGCTCTTCAATTAGAAAAATGGGGAGTCGATGTCATCGAGGCTGGATTTCCGATTGCTTCACCTGGTGATTTTGAAGCAGTGCAAAGTATTGCTCGTCAGGTAAAGAATATGACAGTAACAGGATTAGCACGTTGTCAGAGAAAAGATATTGATCGTGCTTATGAAGCCCTAAAGGACGCCGTTGATCCGCAAATTCACGTATTCTTGGCAACAAGCGATGTCCACATGCAGTACAAATTAAAAATGACTCGAGAGGAAGTTCTTGCTTCTATTAAAGAGCATGTCAGTTATGCACGCAGTTTATTTGAAAAAGTTCAGTTTTCTCCTGAAGATGCCTCTCGAACAGAAAAAGACTTCCTATTAGAAGCAGTACAAACAGCCATTGATGCTGGAGCTACTATTATTAATGTACCTGATACTGTCGGCTATTCGAATCCGACGGAATATGGCGCGATTTTTAAATCACTGATCGAAAATATTGAAAGTGAGCGAGAAATCTCCTTTTCTTCCCATTGTCACGACGATCTAGGAATGGCTACCGCAAACGCACTAGCTGCAATCGAAAATGGCGCGAACCGCGTTGAAGGTGCGATTAACGGAATCGGCGAACGTGCTGGCAACACGGCTTTGGAAGAAGTTGCCTTGGCATTAGCGATCCGCAAGGACTTTTATCAATGCGAATCGAATATTGTATTAAATGAAACAAAAAGAACCAGTGAACTGGTTTCACGCCTTTCTGGTATTCCGGTTCCCAAAAATAAAGCGATCGTCGGCGATAATGCCTATGCGCATGAATCTGGCATTCACCAAGATGGTGTATTGAAGAATCCAGAGACTTACGAGATCATTACCCCGACTTTAGTAGGCGTCAATCAAAATTCTCTTCCACTTGGAAAATTATCGGGGCGTCATGCTTTTAACGCTAAATTGGAAGAGCTGGGATATCAATTAAACGACACTGATAGCAAAGAAGCTTTCAAACGCTTTAAAGCATTAGCAGATAAAAAGAAACAAATTACTGATAAGGATTTAATCGCCCTGCTCGCAGATCAATATCGAGAAGAAACCGAAAAATACAAGCTGGCGGATGTTCAAGTTCAATACAGCTCGAATGGCTATCAAGGAGCGATTGTCTCTATTATTAATGAAGAAAACGAAATACAAGTCGCCTCTCAAATTGGTTCAGGTAGTATCCAAGCGATTTATAATACGATCGACGAATTACTCCAGCAAGATCCAGAATTGACGGAATATGAAATTCAGGCATTAACTGGTGGTGAGGACGCTCAAGCTGAAGTTCGCGTAACCCTACAAGATAAAGAAACCAACAATGAATTTCGCGGAATCGGCGTTGATTTCGATGTCCTTCATGCATCAGCCAAAGCTTACGTTCAAGCCAGTAATCATTTAAAACAAAATGGTTAGTTAAATAAACTGAAATCTAAAAATGAAAACTTTATTTTGAGATAGGATGCTAGTCCAACTTTTCGCAGAGCTCTTGGCACGCGGCTTAGCATCAATAAAACAGTTAATTCTTTTTCGTCTCGTTTAGTTGGATAGTATACGTGGCGATGATCAGACTCATTTTTCGTTTTTGGAAAAATGAATACTTTAATATGAGATAGGAGCAGATACATGAATAGTAAAATTGTTGTTTTAGCCGGTGACGGTATTGGACCAGAAATTATGGATAGCGGGTTACAGGTACTAGCAGCTATCGAAAAGAAATGTACACATACATTTGAACTTGAAGAGCTTCCTTTTGGAGGTGCAGGAATTGATGAAGCTGGTGCTTCTCTTCCAGAAAAAACACTCACTGCTTGTCAGGCCGCTGATGCGATTCTTTTAGGAGCAATCGGCGGTCCGAAATGGGAAAAAATGCAGGATACACCAGAAAAAGGTTTACTAGCTTTGAGAAAAGCATTAAATTTGTTCGCCAACATTCGGCCAGTCTCAGTTTCTTCTGCCCTGCTGCATCTTTCGCCTTTAAAACCAGAAATTCTTGAAGGTACTGATTTAATTATTGTACGAGAATTGAGCAGCGGTATTTATTTTGGGGAACCTCGGGAATTGACCGATACGATGGCTTACGATACGGCACGCTATCAAAAGGAAGAAATCGAACGAATTCTGCATTCAGCCTTTAAAATCGCTCAAGGTCGCGATAAAAAAGTAACCTCAGTAGATAAAGCGAATGTACTTGCTTCTAGTAAATTATGGCGGGCAACCGCGGAGCAAGTTGCCAAAGAATATCCTGATTGTCAACTAGAGCATCAATACGTTGATTCAGCGGCGATGAAATTAATCCAAAACCCGAAAGCCTTTGACGTCATCGTAACGGAGAATCTTTTCGGTGATATCTTGAGTGATGAAGCATCAGTACTGCCAGGTTCGCTAGGTGTGCTGCCGAGTGCAAGTCACAGCGATGGCGGCCCTTCGCTTTACGAACCGATTCATGGATCGGCGCCAGACATCGCAGGAAAAGGGATCGCAAATCCGATCTCAATGATTTTGTCAGTGGCGATGATGTTACGCCAATCATTCCAAGAAGAGCAAGCAGCAAAAGCAATTGAAATAGCATGCGATACAGTTCTATCTAAAGGGATCTTTACTCATGACTTGGGTGGACAAGCAACGACAGCCGAATTTACGAACGCTGTGATTCAAGAATTGGAGGAAGCATAATTATGGGAAAAACACTATTTGATAAACTGTGGGATCGTCACGTCGTTCATGGCGAGGAAGGCGCCCCGCAGTTGCTTTACATTGATCTCCATTTGATCCATGAAGTTACCTCGCCTCAAGCATTTGCAGGAATTCGTGAAGCCGGCCGAACATTGCGTCATCCTGAGCGGACGTTTGCTACGATGGATCATAACACTCCGACTAAAGACATTTTTAACTTCACCGATCTAGTGGCGAAAAAACAAATCGATACCTTGAGAGACAATTGCCAAGAATTTGGTGTCCAGCTTTGTGACAACGGCAGTGATCGTCAAGGGATTGTTCACATGGTTGGACCGGAAACAGGGTTGACCCAACCTGGCAAAACAATTGTTTGTGGGGATTCACACACCGCAACTCACGGCGCTTTTGGCGCACTAGCTTTCGGCATCGGTACTAGCGAAGTAGAACACGTTTTTGCCACTCAGACGCTTTGGCAAAACAAACCGAAAAATATGGGCATTAAGGTCACTGGCAAATTGCCGAAAGGCGTTTACGCAAAAGATATCATTTTGGCCTTGATAGCAAAATACGGGACAGATTTTGGTGTAGGCTACGGGGCGGAATTTTGTGGAGAAACCATTGAAAATCTTTCAATGGAAGAGCGTATGACAATCTGTAATATGGCGATTGAAGGCGGCGCGAAAATCGGTTTGATCGCTCCAGACGAAAAGACCTTCGATTATGTGGCTGGTCGCGAATTTGCACCGAAAAATATGGAAGCAGCAATCAATGATTGGAAAGAACTTTATACAGACGAAGACGCCCGCTATGATAAAGTATTGACACTCGATGCCAGTGAATTGGTGCCATTTGTTACTTGGGGGACCAATCCTGAAATGGGTGTTCCGTTTGACGGAACCTTCCCAGCGATCACATCGCCAGATCTGCAAAAAGCTTACGATTACATGGATCTAAAACCTGGACAAACCCCATCAGATATTCCAATCGGCTATGTCTTTATTGGTTCTTGTACAAATGGACGCTTGTCTGATTTACAGGAAGCAGCTAAAATCGTGGAAGGCAAAAAAGTTCATAACAATGTTACAGCCATCGTCGTTCCCGGTTCTAGACCTGTTCGTAAAGCCGCTGAAGAAATCGGATTGGACAAAGTTTTTATCGAGGCTGGTTTTGAATGGCGCGAACCTGGCTGCTCCATGTGTCTAGGGATGAACCCTGACCGAGTACCAGCTGGTGTTCATTGTGCTTCAACATCTAATCGAAATTTCCAAGGACGCCAAGGCAAAGATGCTCGCACACACCTTTGTAGTCCAGCAATGGCCGCATTGGCAGCCATTCACGGAAACTTTGTCGATAGCCGCAAGGAGGTCATCTAATGGAAAAATTTACGACTTATACAGGAAAATCTGTTCCACTAATGAATGATAACATCGATACTGACCAAATCATCCCAAAAGGCTTTTTGAAACAAGTCGATAAAGCTGGTTTTGGTAAACATCTTTTTGATGAATGGCGCTTTTTAGAAGATGGATCACCAAATCCTGCATTTATTTTAAACGCTCCTGAACGAAAAGACGCAACTATCTTAATCTCTGGTGAAAACTTCGGATCCGGGTCTTCCCGGGAACACGCGGCTTGGGCCATTCAAGACTACGGCTTCAAAGCAGTCATCACCGGCAGCTATAGCGATATCTTCTATATGAATGCTTTGAAAAATGGCCTGCTGCCAATTCGTATGGATCAAAGTATCCGTGAAATTCTTAGCCAAATTCCTGCGGATCAGACGATTACGATTGATCTGCCAAAACAAGAAGTACGGACTGCCGAAGCCTGCTATGCTTTTCAAATTGATCCGACTTGGAAAGAAAAATTGGTAAATGGGTTAGATGATATTAGCATCACCCTGCAGTATGAAGATGAAATCACTGCATACGAAGAAAAAATGCCAACTTACGAATAAACGAAAAGAGCGTGTCAAAACTTTATAATAAAAAGTTTTGACACGCTCTTTTTAATTTACCACTTGTTCTTGCACATATTGCGCATAAAGTGGATGACTGGCAATTAACTCACTATGCGTTCCATGACCAGTTACTTCACCTTTTTCAATAAAGTAAATATGATCGGCATCCACAATCGTTGATAAACGATGAGCGATTACTAATGTTGTCCGCCCTTCCATCAATTGATCCAACGCTCGCTGAACCTTTTCCTCAGATTGTGAATCCAAGCTAGCGGTTGCTTCATCTAGCATCAGAATTTTAGGATCACGTAAAAATGCTCGAGCAATGGCGATTCGTTGTTTTTGTCCACCGGATAATTTCACCCCGCGTTCTCCCAGTTCTGTTTCCAGTTGATCAGGAAAATCGCGAACGAATTGATCGGCATAGGCTAATTCTAATCCATGCCACAATTCTTTCTCTGTTAATGGTCGATCTAACCCATACTGCAAATTCTCACGAATGCTCCCAGCAAAAACGGCGCTATCTTGCGAAACATATCCGATTTGTGACCGCCAATTTGCTAGGCTAAGTTCTTCGATTGATTCATCTCCAATTTTAACTGTTCCATCATTTGGCTGATAGAAGCGTTCTAACAGAGCAAAGATGGTGGATTTCCCGCCTCAGCTTGGTCCAGCAAAAGCAATCACAGTATTTGGTTTCGCTTCAAAGGACACATTTTTTAAAATTGGACGATCTGCTACATAATGGAAGGAAAGGTTTTCCGCTTTGATTGTCTTGCCTGCCACATCTACTGCTTTACCTGTTTCGATCGGTTCTAATTCCGTCTTCAAGATTTGTTCGATTCGTTCGGTCGCACCCATGGCTTTTTGTACTTGCGAGAAGAACGTTGCAAAGCTAGCTGCCGGCATCATGATGTTAAATAGATACAACAAGAAAGCGACTAGTTGTCCACTCGTTAGTGTCCCCGCTTGAACACGAACAGCACCATATCCTAAGATACCAACAAACAAACCCAGCATGACGGTGGTAATGATTGGCTGGAGCATCGCTTCGACCTTCGCATCCTTGATTCCTAAATTAAAAATCTTATTGATAAATGAACCGCCGCTGTTTTTTTCAAATGTTTCACCATTACTAGATTTGATCAAGCGAATCTCAGATAATTTTTCACTGGCTTCTGCATTGAAATCCGCGGTTGCCGCCTGCAATTGCCGACCTAAGCGTGACATAATTCGTCCAATCGGCATCATAATCAACGCCATGATCGGCACTGCTAAGAACATCATCGCCGCCATTTTCCAATCCATTACAAATAGAATAATCATAGATCCAACTAATTGGATCGCACCCGTGATAAAATTAGGAAATTGCGTTGCGACTAAATCTTTAATGACTGTTGTATCATTCACCAGCCGCGAGCTGCTTTCTCCTGATTTGTGGTCATCATAATAACCAACAGGCATCTGTAGTAAATGCCCCCATAATTTTTCTCGTAATGATTTAACAGCACTCTCACCAACATAACGCAGTAGAAAACTTCCAATCGCACCGAAGGCTAATTGTGCCACAAAAGCTAAGACTAATACGATCAGCATGGTCTTATCGATTTGCGCTAACTTGCTTGTATCAATCAAGCCTTTGGTCAATTGCGGAACGATTAAACTTGCGCCGCTTGTTAATAAACTCAAAAATAAGCCAATCGCAAAAAGTGATTTTTTAGGATTCACACTCAGAATCAAGCGCAAAAAATCCTTTAATTTATAGTTGCTTTTCTTTTTATCGCCCTTCACTATTTCTTCAGGCGCCATACTCATATCCCGATCCATTGTTGGTTCCTCCAAACGTATAATCGCGAGTCCTTTTATAGAAGAGTCTCGCTAAATTTATCCTTTTAAAAATCTTCCCATTCAGTGTCTTCTGGACCTCGCGTTTTTCGTGGGTCCTCACAGAAATTCTGATTTCCCCAAAAATTCCGTTGAAAATCATGATTGAAATTCCGGGAAAAATCTCGTGATGCATTTCGCATCTCACGTTGCATTTGATGTCGCATCCGATGCTGCTCTTCCCGCGAAAGATTTTGCCAATCCTCTTGCCAATTTTCAGCGAACTGTTCACGCATCGCCTGCATCTGACGGAGACGATCCATTGGATCAACAAAGCGACCCGCCTGCTTTTGAAATTCCTCTTGCCAGCCGGCAGAGATTTTTTGCATGTACTCGCTGAAATTTCCCTGTTCTTCTTCCGTCAATCCGGCAAAGAAGGCTTCACTCATATCCTCGCCGACATGGCTTAATTTTTGGGCTTTTTGTTTTCCTTTTTCGGTTAAGAAGACACGTTTGATTCGTTTATCGTGCTCTTCTTCTTTTCTTAATACGTCGCCGCCTTTTTCCATCTTCTTCATCAGCTCTGCTAAGGAACTTGGACGAATATCTAAAATTTCGGCTAGCTGACTTTGAATCAAGCCGTCTTCCCTTGCTAGAATTGCTAAGACACGTTGCTGCCCCGTTAGTTTTTGTCTTTTACTCATAAAAGCGTTACTGGCAGAACTGATAAAACGTAATTGACGCATCAAATCTTTAGTAAACTCACTCATTTAAAAAATCCCCTTTTTTTATCATTAAGTTCGGTACCGAAATTTATTTCGTTTGCTATTATAGTTCGGTACCGAACAGTTGTCAACAACTTTGCTACATAAATTAACGCAATAGATTCGTTTTATAAAGAAAACATGCTTTAAAGAAGCGTTGTTAAAACTCGTGTACGTTAAAAAAAGCATAAAAAAAGAACTCAGTGACATTCACCGAGTTCTGAAATGCTAATGCTTATGTTGTTCTTCCTTTACCGGACAGCCACTATCGCAATCTTCGCATGAACTGCCATTTTTAATCCGTCGATAAACGATCACGCCGGCACCACCGAAAATAATAATACTTAAAATTATAGTTGCCATTCTTTCACCTCTTTGATCTCTTCAATGGTAATTGTCGGAGTCTGCTTCACTGGTCTTCTGACAATGAAATAAATCATTGCAACAAGTACTACAGCGGCTAGAATCAAACCGATACCGATTTTACCGTCTTCGAACATCACATGTCCGAATTGATAAACAATGAAGCTCACGGCATAAGCCAGTCCACATTGATAACCAATCGCTCGCCAAGTCCACTTGATATCACCCATTTCGCGATGAATCGCACCAATTGCTGCAAAACATGGCGCACACAATAAATTAAAGACTAAGAATGAATAACCGGCGATTGGCGTATAGGCTGCCTGCAAGGATTTCCAGATTTCCACACCATTTTCTGCTACCTCAGCATGACGATATAAAATTCCGAAGGTCCCAATCACATTTTCTTTGGCCACTAGCCCTGTAATAGCAGCAACGGCTCCGCGCCAATCTCCCCAACCTAAAGGAGCAAACAATGGTGCAATCAAGCCGCCTAAAGCAGCCAAAATACTATCATTTTCATTTACAGACTGTAATGAGAAATTGTAGCTGGAAATAAACCAGATTATGATACTAGAAACAAAAATGATTGTGCCAGCACGTTTCACAAATGCTTTACTGTGATCATACGTATATCTCACGGTGTTACCGATTCTAGGCATATGATACAACGGAAGCTCCATAATAAATGGTGCTGGATCGCCTGAAAATAGTTTGGTTTTCTTTAACGCAATTCCTGATAAGACAATAGCTCCCATCCCGACAAAGTAAGCGGACGGTGCTACCCAGCTACTATTGGGGAAGAACGCTCCGGCAATCAATGCAATGATCGGTAATTTTGCCGAACAGGGCATAAAGGTTGTCAGCATCGCAGTCATTCGACGATCTTTCTCGTTCTCGATCGTTCGACTAGCCATGACACCAGGTACTCCGCAACCTGTCGCAATCAGCATAGGAATAAATGACTTTCCAGACAAGCCAAACTTACGGAAGATTCGATCCATAACAAACGCGATTCGAGACATATACCCGCAATCCTCTAACAACGCCAAGCATAGGAAAAGCACCATCAATTGTGGCAGGAAGCCTAAAACAGCCCCGACTCCGGCAATGATTCCATCTAATATCAAACTTTGCATCCATTCAGCAACATTCCATGATTGCAAGGTCGAGCTGACAAAATTCGGCACGATATCGCCAAATAAATTCTCATTCACCCAATCGGTGCCCATCGCACCAATCGTTTGAATCGCAATGTAGTAAATCAACCACATCACTAAAGCAAAGATTGGCAACGCCAAGAAACGATTGGTTACAATTCGGTCTATTTTATCTGAGATTGATAGTTTAAACTGATCCTCATCAATAACACATAACATTTTCAAATCGGTGATAAAATTGTAGCGCTCATTAATAACTAAGCTTTCCGCATCCTCACCGAAGATTTTCTCTGTGATCTTAATAATCTCTTGCAAATCTTTTTCCTGAATCGGACTCAGATTTAAGTCTTTTTGCGCACGTTCATCTCGCTCAAATAATTTCAAACTGTACCAGCGGCTATACTTAGCAACAACCGTACTGCCTAAAACCTCTTCTATTTCACTTAGTGCTGCCTCTAAACGTTTATCATAGTGAGGAAAATTAACTTCCTCTACTCCTTTTTTCACTAGATGAAGGGCTTCGCTAACCGCCTTATCCAGTCCCCAGTTCTTCAACGCGCTGATCCCTACAACTGGAACACCTAAGGCATAAGCAAGCTTCTCTAGATTAATTTGCTTACCACTTTTTTTGATGATATCCATCATATTCACAGCAACCACTACTGGAATCCCTGTTTCGATCAATTGAGTCGTTAAGTAAAGATTACGCTCCAGGTTCGTCCCATCAATAACGTTGATGATGGCATCCGGCGTACCCGAAAGTAAATAGTCTCGAGCCACTACTTCCTCTGGAGAGTAGGGTGATAACGAATAAATTCCTGGCAAGTCATCAATACTTACTTCAGAATCCTTCTTATAAATACCCTCTTTACGTTCAACCGTTACACCTGGCCAATTTCCTACAAATTGGTTGGTTCCGGTTAACACATTGAAGGTACTTGTTTTCCCGCTATTAGGATTTCCTGCTAAAGCAATATGTATCTTACCCATTTATTCTGCCTCCTTCGATACGATCACCATCTCTGACTCGCTTTTTCGTAAACTTAGCTCATATCCACGAACGCGAAGTTCAATTGGATCACCTAGAGGAGCCAGCTTGACAACTTTTACCGCGGTGCCTTTTGTTAATCCCATATCCATCAAGCGGCGTTTGATTGACCCGCTGCCGTGAACATTCACTACAATGCCTTCTTCTCCTGCATTTAATTGATCGAGTGAGACCCAGGTTTCTTGGTCCTCCGTTAATTCCTTCACAAGTATCTGATTAAGTAAAGACTGGGATAAAGCCAATCGTGTATTATGTAATAGGATGATGCCATTATCGCCAGAATGATTTACGAGGGCAACTTTTGAACCGACAATCATTCCCAAGTCTTGTAATCGGTGCTTTAAATCATTTTCTAAAGGCATTTCGCTAATCTGAACGACACGGTTCAATGAAACATCTGCCAAAGTTGTCATATTTTTCTCCACCTTACTGTTCGACTTCTACATCTAATTAATAATGAGAATCTTTCTCATTAAGAATAGCTTCATTTGAGCGCAAAGTCAATAAATGGTCGAAGATTTTTGCTTTTTTCTGAGCAACTTGTTTGACAATTACTGATTTATTTGTTTTACAAAACTGTTTTTTCGTTATTAAAAAAACTTTTTTCTCGTAAAAAAACATCGTATAACGGATTTTCCAATTCTGTAAAGGGATTTTTCTTTGCAACTGTCCGTTTTCAATCTTTTTGCAAAAAACACAAAGAGTTGTATACCAATATTTTACCAACACAATATATGGTGTTTAACGATTGACTTTTTCTCTACATCTTTTATACTAGTAATTGTAGAAATCAAGGGAGGTAGTCTTATGGTAAAAGTCTATTCAAAAAATAATTGTATGCAATGTAAAATGACAAAACGTTATTTAACTGAAAATCATATTTCATTCGAAGAGGTCAATATCGACAATGAACCCGAAGCTCTAGGTTTTCTAAAAGATCAAGGTTTCCAAAGTGTCCCAGTTATTTTCGGCGGACAACAAGCCATCATCGGTTTCCGTCCAGATCAATTAAAAGCATTAGCGTAATTTAAGAGGACGCGGCAGAAGCATTTAGCTTCATGAATAAGAAGGATTATCTTAAAACAAAATTACATGTTTTGGAATAATTCGGCTTATTGCGTAGAAGAAATTGCTTCTAGAGCACCGCTTTTTCGAAACTTTGCGATCCATGATTGCAAAGTTTTCTTTATTGCCAGTTCCAATTTTTACAGTTTGCTTAGTAAATGAGTCACTGTTCTAGAAACTTTATGGAATGGTTATATGTATGAGCTTTTTCTAAATTTTACGTCAGAAAAATTCAGACAATAAAACGAACTTTGACGTTATCTGTTGGAATATTAATAAATCAATCCATGATGACGATTCATTCCTTCGATTTTAAATGATTGGAAATATACAGACACTATATATAGAAAGATGTGACGAGATGAGCCTGAAAGACCTAGGTGAAGTATCTTACTTCAAGTTGAACAATGAAATCAACCGTCCAGTGAATGGACAGATTCCACTAAATAAAGATAAAGAAGCATTAACCGCTTTTTTCAAAGAAAATGTTGAACCAAATACCCATGCATTTTCTTCTGTACAAGAGAAAATCGACTATTTAATAGAAGAAGATTTTCTAGAAGCAGAGTTTCTTGCAAAATATACGCCTGCTTTTATTGAAAAACTTTATACCTATTTAGCTGAACAAAACTTTACTTTTAAATCATTTATGGCGGCGTATAAGTTTTACTCGCAATATGCGCTGAAAAGCAATGATGGCACGGAATATTTAGAAAGCTATGAAGATCGTGTTGCTTTTAATGCCTTGTACTTTGCGGATGGTGATGAAAAATTAGCTTTGTCCTTAGCAGATGAAATGATCCATCAACGTTACCAACCCGCTACCCCGTCCTTCTTGAATGCGGGACGCAAACGGCGTGGTGAATTGGTCTCTTGTTTCTTGATCCAAGTAACCGATGACATGAACAGCATTGGCCGTTCAATCAACTCCGCTTTGCAATTATCACGTATCGGCGGCGGTGTCGGTATCAATTTGTCCAACTTGCGTGAAGCAGGTTCACCAATCAAAGGGTATGATGGAGCCGCAAGTGGTGTCGTTCCAGTCATGAAATTATTCGAAGACAGCTTCTCTTATTCAAATCAATTAGGTCAACGTCAAGGGGCCGGGGTTGTTTACTTAGACGTCTTCCATCCAGATATTGAAATGTTCTTATCTGCCAAAAAGGAAAACGCCGACGAAAAAATCCGAGTGAAGACTCTTTCCCTTGGTGTGACTGTGCCAGATAAATTTTATGAATTGGCTCGTAAAAATGAAGATATGTATTTGTTCAGCCCTTACGGTGTCGAACGCGAATATGGTGTGCCTTATTCTTACGTGGATATTACGAAGGAATACGATAATTTAGTCGCAAATCCAAATATTCGCAAGAAGAAAATTCGTGCCCGCGATTTAGAAAATGAAATCTCTAAGTTGCAGCAAGAATCTGGCTATCCATATATCATCAATATTGATACAGCGAACCGGGCGAACCCTGTTGATGGGAAGATCGTCATGAGTAATCTATGTTCTGAGATCTTACAAGTTCAGACACCTTCTACTATCAATGGACGACAAGAATATGATGTATTAGGTACGGATATTTCATGTAACCTTGGTTCAACCAATATCGTGAACTTGATGGAAAGTCCTGACTTTGGTCAATCTGTTCGGACAATGGTTCGTGCGTTGACTTTTGTTACTGATGAGTCAGATATTGAAGTTGTTCCTTCGATCCAAAATGGAAACAAGCTGAACCACACGATCGGATTAGGTGCGATGGGCTTACACAGCTTCTTTGCAAAACATTTGATGGAATACGGTTCAGAAGAATCGATCGACTTTACCAATATCTATTTCACCTTGCTAAACTATTGGACGTTAATGGAAAGCAATGAATTAGCAAAAGAACGCAAGACAACCTTCCATAACTTTGAAAAATCAGATTACGCAAACGGTTCGTATTTCGATAAATATACGACTGGCGAATTTGTACCTAAAACAGATAAAGTCAAAGAAATTTTCAAGGATATCTTTGTCCCAACTGCTGAAGATTGGCAAGCATTAAAAGAAGCCGTTCAAAAAGATGGTCTATATCATCAAAACCGTCTAGCCGTAGCACCAAATGGTTCAATTTCTTACATTAATGATACAAGTGCCAGCTTGCACCCAATCACTCGTTTGATTGAAGAACGTCAAGAGAAGAAAATCGGTAAGATCTATTATCCAGCACCTTACTTGAATAATGAAACCTTGCCTTATTATACTTCTGCCTACGATATGGATATGCGCAAAGTCATTGATGTTTACGCAACTGCGCAACAACACATTGACCAAGGAATGAGCTTGACCTTGTTTATGCGTTCGGAAATTCCTGAAGGCTTGTACGAATGGAAAACAGAAAGCAAACAAACCACACGTGATTTGAATATCTTGCGTAACTACGCCTTCTACAAAGGCTGCAAATCCATTTATTACGTGCGGACCTTCACCGATGATGCCGAAGAGATCGGTTCAAATCAATGTGAAAGCTGTGTAATCTAATGATCATTACCTCTCGCACTTCGGTTCGAGAGGTCGTGTTATGCGTAAATTAATACTTTAGGGGGAATATCCATGGCAGAAACTTACTATGAAGCCATTAACTGGAACGAGATCGAAGACGTCATCGATAAATCGACGTGGGAAAAATTAACCGAACAATTTTGGTTGGATACACGGATTCCGTTGTCTAATGATTTAGACGACTGGCGCAAGCTATCCGATTTAGAGAAAAAAACGGTCGGCTATGTTTTCGGCGGTTTGACTTTATTAGATACTGTCCAATCAGAAAGCGGAATGGATCAATTACGCAAAGACGTTCGGACGCCGCATGAAGAAGCGGTCTTGAACAATATCCAATTTATGGAATCTGTTCATGCGAAAAGCTATTCATCGATTTTTAGTACCTTAAATACAAAGACGGAAATCAATGAAATTTTTGAATGGACCAACACCAATCAATACCTGCAAAAGAAAGCTGAACGAATCAATGAAATCTATAAAAACGGCACACCATTAGAAAAGAAAATCGCCAGTGTTTTTCTTGAGACCTTCCTTTTCTATTCTGGTTTTTATACGCCACTCTATTATTTAGGAAATAATAAATTAGCCAACGTAGCGGAGATCATCAAATTAATCATTCGCGATGAATCGGTTCATGGAACCTACATTGGTTACAAATTCCAACGCGGCTTCAATGAACAAACAGAAGAAGAACAAGAACGTTTGAAAGAATGGATGTACGATTTATTGTATGAATTGTACGAAAACGAAGAACGTTATACCGAAGAATTATACGATGAAATCGGCTGGACTGAAGAAGTCAAAACGTTCCTGCGCTACAATGCCAATAAAGCATTGATGAATTTAGGCATGGACCCACTTTTTCCAGATACCGCAGATGATGTGAACCCGATCGTTATGAACGGGATTTCCACCGGAACTAGCAACCATGATTTCTTCTCACAAGTCGGCAATGGCTACTTGCTTGGTCAAGTGGAAGCCATGAATGATGATGATTATTTGATTGGTTTAGAATAAAAGCAAAAGGCTGTCAGCAATTTCTTGCTGGCAGCCTTTTTTTACTCTGACGCTTGAATTCGTTTGATGACTGTTTCTTTATTAACAATCGTAGTCGTTGCATAGGTCAGAATCAGTTGAACAGCGATAACAAGTACTGCCATCAACAGAACTTGAACTAGTGGATACTGATAGACTCTAATTTGCAGTAAGGCATTACTTTCTGCGTAGACATAAACCAGATAACCTAAAATACTCCCTATACCAATGCCCAACAGAAGAATTCCTCCAACATATACCAGTCCTTCTGTTTGGAGCATACGCTTCATTTGACGATTTGACATACCGATCGCCTGCATTACTCCGAGCTCCTTTTTACGACTTAGAATACTGTCGATGGTCGTATTGATCAAATTCATAATCCCAACGATTGCTAGGACAAGAAGAATCGCATAACCTGCACCGGTCATCATCTGTAGTGTTCCTTCCCATTGATCTAATATTTCTTGATAACTTTGCACTTCAAACAGATCGTTGGTCTCTGTAATAGCGTCCAAAGCCTCTCCTACTTCTTTGACATGATCGTCTGCGACCTTAATACTTAGATGATAATTCAAATTATTTTTTGAAAGCTTCTGTAATGCTTCATTCCCCATTAAAAAGGTATCGTAGCCACTGATTGCTTCTGGAAAATCACCTAAAGCGATCAAGGTCATTTTTTTCTCATAGCTCTGATCGCCATCATAAAACTTAATGTTTAAAGTATCGCCAGGTGAAAGTTCCGGGTAATTTCGCAACACATATCCAGTTGCTACGATCTTATCTCCAGAATTTAATGCTTCGTAGGTTGCACTGCCTTTTTCGATACCCTTGTTGATCTGACGTATTTGGCTTTGGTTAATACCACCTATAGAAGCACGCACCGGTTTGTCTGTTCCTATCTCTTTAAGACTTAAAACTTCGGTACTAATCGATTTGAAGGCTTCTACCTTTTCCACACCATCCATTTTTTTGATTCGATTAATCAAGTCAGTGTTCAATGGATTATTTTGCTGAACTTTTCTCCAATCGCGTTCAGGTCGCATTTTATCTCCACTGTAGGAATCAATACTCAAGCTATACTCTTCAGCAATCGTATTTCGTGCAATCTCCGCTGGATCCATACAACTAAACACTGTCGAAACTACGACGAATAGAACACCGATCAAGCCTAATGAAAAGATTGTAATAAATGTACGTCTTTTATTTCTTGAAAGGTTGGCATTAGCCAAACGTTGAAGATTTAATTCCGTAAAACCTTTTCGTTGTTTTTTCTTGCTTTGCTTTTGACCAGTATAGCGCATCGCTTCGACTGGCATGATTTTACTTGCCTGACGCATTGGCTTCAGGGAAGCTAGAATGACTGTCAATAAAGTCACTGCAATGGTCATTCCGATGATCCAAGGAACAATCAAAGACACCTCACCTTTAGCAAGAATTTCTCGCATTACCTCGGTCGTAGCTACTTCGCTTTTGATCGTTGACATTAGTTGGAAGAAGACAAATTTGACAGAAGCGATTCCTAAAAGTAGTCCGATCGGGATCGCGATTCCAGCCACGATTAAATTCTCTCTTAAAATAATTTTACGCATTTGCTTTTTCGTAGCGCCTAATGCCGCTAATTTCCCAAATTCTTGAACTTTATTAATCAGCGAAACATAATAAATACTATAGATGGTTAATGCGCCAGCAACCAGGATAATTCCAATAATAATCGCCATTCCGGTATAGAAGTTAGGATCCACATAATTTGCAAAAAGGTAGTCATTATTTTCTACGATATTGTCTTCAGTGACGCTAAATTTCTTACCTATCTCTTTTACTAGCTCTTTGATCGCATCTGTTGAAGTTGCATACTCCGTCGTTAAACGAATCATCATGCGATAATCACGTTGAGTCGCTGGAATGTTCTTCTGCATAAATTCCTTTGAAACCAGCATCGAGTATATTTTTTCACGTGTCTGCATTTTTACATCTGGTGTGATTCCTGCTAAGCGAAACGTCATTTCTTGCTCCAAACCGATCCCATTTGCTTCTGTTAGCTGGAGCGGGATAGTAATCTTATCGCCAATCTTTGCATTTGGATACCCCAATTTCTTCAATGCGTTTCTCGAAAGAACCGTCTCATCCTCTTTTTCCGGCTTGTGTCCTGCCACAAACTCCTGCTTCGTTAATTTCTGCGCACCATCATCTAAATAACTGATCAAAATAGAGGTATTCTTTGAGAGAATCGATTGTCCAACATCTTGACGTAAGCCATATTTTTCAATCGCATCATGTTGAGCAATTTTCTCCATATTTTCTTCAGAAACTTCACGATACATCGCGTGCCATGTTGGATAAACCTTGTTGACTGCCGCATTTTGTACATTCACAGTACCGAGACCGATTGATGTAATCAAGAAGACCAAGACGCTAGTTAAAATGATTGCGATCCCGGAAAGCAGATTTTTCCCTTTATGATACTTCGTGTTGGCCAAAGCCACCCGATTGATCATCTTCATTTAAATCACCCGCCCGTCTTCAAGGTGGACGATGTGGTCCGCTGTTTGAGCAATTCCTTCATCGTGAGTGATCATAATCAAGGTTTGACCAAAGCGTTCAACTGATTTTTTTAATAGCGACATTACTTCTAGTTCTGTTTTCGTATCTAAGTTACCAGTCGGCTCATCCGCTAAAATGATGGCTGGCTCAGCTGCGATCGCTCGTGCGATAGCGACACGTTGCTGTTGACCGCCTGATAGCATGCTTGGCAGGGCTTTTTTTCGATCATTCAGGCCAATCGTCTTCAGCAAATCCTCTATAAAGGCTGTGTTGACCCTCCGATTGTCTAAACCGATCGGCAACACGACATTTTCCCAAACATTTAACGATGGAATCAGGTTATAGTTTTGAAAAATGAAGCCGATCTTTTGACGTCGAAACACCGCTAACTCTTCATCCTTCATCCGAAAAACATTTTTACCGTCAATAATGACTTGTCCAGAATCAGGACGGTCCAATGCCCCCATCAAATTCAACAGCGTACTTTTTCCAGAACCAGATTTCCCAACAATCGCAACAAAGTCGCCTTTTTCTACTTCCAGATCAATATGGTCAACCGCCTTCACAATTGAACTCCCATCGTTATAGTGTTTCACCAAATCCCGAATTTTTAAAATCATTTTTTACTCCTTCTTTCTCTCATTTCTATACTCTTAGTATAAAAAAGAATCCTTGCAGGATTCTTTCAGTGAACATAACAAAATTGTAAGAAAAAGCGAACAGATTTATCCATTCGGTTTAGCTTTAGTGTAAGTCAGTAAGAATGGTGTAGCACCTATGGTAATGGCAACGTTAATTGAAAATTTGATCCTCGAGGATGATGACGTTTTACCATCACAGTTCCTGCTTGTCCTTCGATGATTTTCCGTGTCAAATATAGACCGATCCCTGAACCTTCTATAGCTTCACTATTTCTTCCACGATAGAAACGTTGGTATATCAAATTCTGTTCTTCTTTTGGAATACCCGGTCCCTCATCGATGATTTCGATTAAAACGTAAGTCACTAGTAGCGAAGCTTTGACTTTTACCGTGGATTGACTTGGTGAATATTTGACTGCATTTTCTAATACATTGCCTAAAGCCTCTAATGTCCATTTTTTATCAACCCAAACTGACGTATCCTCTAAAAGCTCCACCTCTATCTCAATTTCCTTTTCGATTGCTTTTATGATAACGCTGTTCACCGCTTTATTTAATAGTTGCTGCAGGGAAAGCTTTTGTGGCTGTAACTGGATTAGATCAGTCTCCAACTGTGAAATTTTTGCCAGTCCGTCCAGCATCATATCTAGCTTATTAATTTGAATTTCTGTTTGTGCGGCAAACTTTTTCCGCTCCTGCTCCTCATATTGGTCCGAAAGTGCAATGTCCAAACTTAGTTTCAATGATGCCACCGGAGTTTTTAACTGATGCGTGATATCCGTAACACTGGATTTCAAATTTCCCTCCTCACGCTGACTCCGCTGCAGTAACAACTCATTTTGAGTCAAATTCTCGTGATACTCTTTGGATATCTTCTCTAAGCTTTTTTGAAGTTTTATTTTTTCATTCAATTGCCAAAAGAATATTAACGAAATCAACAACCAACAAAGTGTGAAAATTTGTAGGTTTCTAATAAAGAGTGTCCGTAGTAGGCGTGGATGATCCATTTTATCAACCAAACTATATTTACCTTCTAAGGAAGCTCCCTCGTTGGCCAACTCAGAGTTTTTTTCTACTTTAAAAGTCTTGATCAACGCTGCCTCTGAAAATTTAGCTTCCTTAACTAACAGTGCTAAAGTCGCTTGACGATCCTGCTCGATTTCCGAATACATTTTAAGATTTTGAGCGATAAACAGTGCAAAGCACCCTATAGATATCAACACGTAAACCAAAATTATTTTTTTTGAACGTCGTTGATCCATAGATACCCCACTCCCCGAACGGTTTTGATTCGTTCCTTACCGATTTTCTGCCGCAACCGGCTAATATTAACTGAAACAGTATTCGTATCAACATACTCGCCTTTAGTATCCCAGATTTGATCAAGTAACTGATCTGTTGAAAGAATTTGTTTCGGGTTTTCCATGAAAAGCACCAGCAATTGGATCTCCGTCTTACTTAAAGGCAATAGCTCTCCTTGAAGCTTCACTTTCATTTCCGTCAAAGAAACAGATAATTCCCCAGATATTAATTCTTGTCCTTGATTACGCACGACTCGCTTCATCATCGCCTGCACTTTTGAAACCAAGACCATCAAACTAAAAGGTTTAGTCATATAATCGTCGGCGCCATGAACATAGCCCGACACAATATCGTGTTCCTGATTATAAGAAGTCAGCATCAAAATCAAGACATTCGATTGTTCGCGAATTTTCTGACAAAAATCCAAGCCGCTGCCATCTGGCAAAGAAAGATCACTGATAATTAAATCAATCTCATTTTGTTCGAATGCCCGCTCAGCCGAAGTAATATCTAAACAAGTCGTGACCTCGTACCCTTCTCTAGTCAAACATAATTGAATCCCATTATTTAAATTTTGATCGTCCTCTAATAAAAGAATTTTTCCCATTTTTCCTCCTAATATACCAAATACACCCATTTGATTACTCTTACCTCTAACTCTATCAATGAACAGGAGCCCTGACAATACTACTTTAGGCAAAAAAAGAGGATAAAACCATCGCAAAATGATTTTATCCTCCATTTTAAACATTGATCATGCGTAGTTTCGTGATATTTTTATACATGGATAAGTCCTCAATCACATCCGTATAATTCATTCCACGCGGCAAGTCGATCGTGTAGACATTCGTATAAATCCGATAATCGTCCATGAAATCAACGTCAAAATCGACATCCTCTACTTCGATTTTTTTACTCTCAAAATAGTTCATAATAAATTCCTTGGTCGCTTCACGATGGATATAACGAATTTCCAGCTTTTTGATGGCATTGATTTTGATGATTCGTTTTACCACTGTTAAAGCCAAAATAATCCCCACAAAACTGCAAATAGCGATCGTGTAATAGCCCATACCGATGGCGATTCCTAAACCAGCACCTGCCCAGATCGAAGCTGCTGTTGTCAGCCCTTT
Organism: Enterococcus raffinosus; assembly: GCF_018917525.1. GTDB lineage: Bacteria > Bacillota > Bacilli > Lactobacillales > Enterococcaceae > Enterococcus_A > Enterococcus_A raffinosus_A. The sequence goes on from NZ_JAHLOS010000026.1 coordinate 40,689, forward strand.
AACCGAACGGTTGCTGACCATGATTGTACCGGCACCGAGAAAACCAATTCCGCTGACGACTTGCGCAATTAGACGCGCTTCATCTGCTCGCACCACCCCGACAAATTCTGGCTTCGCCGCTGCATAACGCAAGGCCTGATCAGCAATTTCCACTTGGATCAACGCAATAATCGTCGCTCCCATACAAACTAAAATATGCGTTCGAATTCCAGCAGGTCGATTCTTATATTCTCGTTCAATCCCGATGGCACCACCCATGATCATAGCTAAAAATAGTCGCAGCATAATTTCATAAACGGATAATTTCAAATCCATCTGTGCACCACCCCTTCAGTTTGGCTTTCATTCTGAAAAGCTCTTCTACTTTAGTATAGCACGGCAGCAAAAAAAGAATGCCGCTTAACCTTTTAATCCCTTCAATTCAACCTCTGTCAATGGTCGGTAGTTCCCTTTGAGTAACTCTTGAGGCAAGGTAAGCTTCCCCATACGAATTCTCTTTAGATAAGTTACTTCTTTCCCGCAGGCCTTAACCATTCGTTTGACTTGATGGAATTTCCCCTCATGCAAAATAATTCGTACCTTTGATTTATTTTCTGTTGCTTCATCAATCAATAATTCTGCTGGCAACGTCATTTCTCCATCTAACAAAATTCCCTCAACAAAACGCTGTTGATCCTCGGCCGTCATCACGCCTTGAACCTCAGCGAAATATTCCTTTTCTACATGCTTCTTTGGAGACAGCAATTCATGAGCTAATTTACCGTCATTGGTAATTAACAACAGCCCCTCAGTGTCTTTATCTAAACGGCCCACTGGAAAAAGATCACTGCGGTAATCAGTTGGTGAAAATAGATCCATCACGGTCTGATCATGCTTATCCTCTGTCGCACTCACGACACCAGCCGGCTTATGTAATAAATAGTAGTAAAACTCTTGATAATGCAAGATTTCACCCTGGTACTCAATCTGATCCTTCTCTGGATCGATCTGTTTTTTATCTGATTTTTCAGTTTGCTGATTCACCTTGATCTGACCCTTTTTGATCAACTGCTTGACTTCTTTGCGGCTGCCTAAGCCGACCTCTGCCAAAAATTTATCTAAACGCATATTTTTTAAATCCTCCGCCTAACTTTTCTAGTGTTCACTATAGCCAAAGGAAGAAAAAGAAGCAAGCTCAGCCGTACAATTGACTGAGCTTGTACTGCTTATTCAAACAATTGATCGATCTCACCATTTTTTAAATAGGGGATTGCTTGTCGAATTTTTTCATCCGGCCAATCCCACCATTTAAGCTGCTGCAATTTCTGAACCGTTTCCGAATCAAATCGTTGTTTGATTTCCTTTGCTGGAACACCGCCAACTACGCTATAGGCCGGAACATCTTTCGTCACTACCGCCTTTGCTCCGATGATCGCGCCATCTCCGATGTGAACACCAGATAAAATGGTCGCCTCATAGCCGATCCAGACATCATTTCCGATCACGATATCGCCTTTATTGTCCCAAGCCGAAGTCACCTGTTCTTTGTCTAACTGCCACTCTTCATAAAACAAAGGAAAAGTGTAGGTCGAAAGAGCTGACTGTGCATGATTCGCACTATTGAAAATAAAGGTCGCACCACAAGCAATCGAACAAAATTTGCCAATAATCAAACGATCATGATTGATCGGATACTGATACAAGACATTATTTTTCTCAAAGTTACAGGGATCGCTGCGAAAATCATTATAAATCGTGTAGTCCCCAACCGAAATCGTCGGCCGCGTAATTGCTGCTTGTAGATAAATCGTTTCATGATCATTACTTCTAGGGTAAAGCTTTTCTACTGGAATAGTTCTCTCCTCCTTTTTTTCGTTAGATAACCATTCCAGTTAAAACAATGCACCTCTTCATACGTTCACGCTCCTTAAAATAAGTATACCATCGGGGAGGACTCAGCAAAATAGCTGACTCATTGTTACGGTTACGGAATTAATCTCAAATCGTATATACGTTTCTTAGTCAATACTAAGAACTATGTAAAAGCAGATCTGACAGCTAGCTCGTAGGCCAGAATTCATTTTTCGAAACCCATGAAAAATGAAGCTGATTCTCACTTCGCATATCATTCTGCTAAACAGTTTGTCTTCTTTATCTTCAAACATTGATAGTTAGATTTGAAGCTTTAGTCCTGCGAAAAGCAGAACTGAAAAAAAGCACCAAGGAATTTTCCTCGGCACTTTATTAAATACAATTATAATTTACTTGCTGCGTCTTCGTCGATGATCACTGTTACGTCAGCATGGTTTTGTAAAACACTTGCAGGTAGATCAACAGTTACTTCACCATCAATCATGCCTTTGATTGCATCAGCTTTATCTGTACCGAAAGCCATCAACAAGATTTTTTTGCTTTGCATGATTGAACCAATTCCCATTGATAATGCATGAGTCGGAACATCTTCTACTTTATCGAAGTAACGTTTGTTGGCTTCGATTGTTGATTCTGTTAATTCAACCACGTGAGTAGTGACATCAAATGGTGTTCCTGGTTCGTTGAAACCGATATGTCCGTTACGGCCGATTCCTAATACTTGCAAGTCAAGTGGATGTTCAGCGATCACACCATCATAACGTTTGCATTCAGCTTCTAAATCTTCTGCTTTCCCATTTGGTACGAAAGTTTCTTTAAATGGTTTTTTGTTGAATAAATGATCATTCATGAAGAAACGATAGCTTTGTTCGTCTGATCCATCTAATCCTACATATTCATCTAAGTTTACAGAAGTCATATCTGAAAAATCTAAATCACTAGTCGTCATTTCTTTATATAAAGTTTCAGGAGTGCTGCCTGTTGCTAGTCCTAATACTTTTACGCCGTTTTCCATTCCATCTTTGATGATTTCAAATGCTTTTTTTCCGCCTTCGTTGGCATCTTTCACACGAATTACTTTCATGGTTAAACGCTCCTTTATCAATTTGGTATACACCAATTTTAACACCGATCAACGAATTTTACAATAAGAAAGTCTAGACCAAAATATTAAGTTTTTCTACTGTTCTTGCTTAAAGCTATTATCATCAATTTCTTCGGGAAGGTAAAGCCTTTTCCACAAAAAAACTCCAGAACAGAATTTTCTCTGCTCTGGAGATTTTTTATTTTCCGGTTAAAAGCAATCCGATCTGTGCAATGATCGCACTCCCAAGATAGGTCCCAATAAAAACAAAGACAGCAACAATCGCAACGCGCCAAGATGTTTTCCGTAAATCCATCAAACTATCCGCCACTGAAAGACCCGCAAAAGCTAAAATCGGCGTAGTGATCGATAAGAAATCAACACCAGCGATCGCCTGAACAAAAAAATCAGAAAGCAGGCAGAAGAACAACGAGGTTAAGGACACCCAGCCTAAGATTGGAAAATCAGCTAAAACTTTGATATTGGTTTTCTTTACTAGCGTTGAGATAAATACGCCGATCATCGAAAAGGCCCACAATACTACTAAACCTTGAATTGTATTAAAGGTAATTGGAGTAGAAGCTGGATTTTTAAGTAATTTGATTCCCTGTGTAAATAAAATCAAGCAGATACTTAACAATAATACGAGTGAAATCTTAATATATTCATTAGACTGTTTCTTTTCCACGGCGTGATCCTCCTGTCAGTAAGTTGTACATGAAACGCTGCAATGGCACTGCAATAAAGACCATCGTATAGGTTCCTAAAAAACTGGTCAATAATTGACTTGCCGCCGCATAGGCTGCAATCGTCGTTTCATTTTCAGGCATTAAGGCAATTAAAGAAGATGAAGCCGCCGTCATCATGCTGGCAGAGCCGACTCCTGAACTCATGGCTAACGCGCGATAATCGAAACCAAGTCCCGCCATGATCGGCGCAAAAATACTAAAGAAAATCGACCCGAATAATGTACCAATCAAATAAAGTGATAATACACCGCGTCCTTCGGCAGAATCTAGCGTATACTTTTCAGAAATATACGCTAGCTCGCCTTCCCGACCTAGACCCAGAGTTGCTCCGATGGCCTCCCGACGCAAGCCTAACATAAGCGCTACTGGCAGACCAATAAGAACCGTTCCCACGTTCCCCAATTCTTGGAATAAGAAAACCCAGCCAACACTCAGTATTTCCTTCAATCTCGGTGCTACATCAGCCCCGTATCGTGCCATTAACGGCAGCATGATATACAATAAATACTTTGCTGAAAATTGAATGTTGCCCTTTGAATAAATTTTAGCAACCAATCCTTTGCGAAGCACTGGTAATCCAAACAGCATCGCCAACAATACAGAAAATACTAACGGCAAAACAGTAACAGTCGTATTTCCTAACGTAATGAATTGCATCCCGATCAATTCTGCGATCGTTACCACCGCCACAACAAAACCAACTAACCACACTAATTGCTTTTTCATACATTCCCTCCGATTGAATCAATTAACTCTTTATATTCTTCAAATGAACGACGATAAAATTGGCTTTCATCCAAATTACCAGACATTTCCATTAGGACCTCCGATAAAAATTCTGGGAAGGTCTCTAAAACAAATTCTGGATCGATCATTTTAAAATCATCCCCATGAATTGTCCCCTCAAATCCCCCATAACTGATTTGGATACAAGGCATCATAAATGCCAAATCACCAATATCACCAGCTGCAGCGATCCCACCGCGATCGTCAATAATATCCGGAATCTTGTCAAACTTCGCAAAGGTCCGCTCCACAAAACTGTTTAGATAGCGATCCTGAACAAAAGGCAGATAGCCCATCTCCGTTTCGATCGTCACTTCACCTTCCAAAGCAAACGCACTTCCTTGCGCAGCGCGGTCAAGCTTACGCGCTACTTCTGGCATATATTCCAGTGTTTTACAACGTAAATCCGTTCCCACAGTAATATGATTTGGAATCACGTTGGTCGACATATCACTGTCCATTACGATCGGATTGACTCGAATCGATTCTGTATCCTTAAATTGTTGCCGACTCAACCCAATCGCTGTATTGAACAACGTCGACATGCTGTAGGCATTGATACCTGAAAAAGGATCAAAGCCAGCATGAGCCGCTTTTCCCGAAAAATGATATCGTTTGTACAAAAATCCTGCTAAATCACAATTCACTTCAATCGTCGGCCGTTCAAATACCTCCCCGATAGCATGAACGCAGACACCAAAGTCAATATCATCAAAAATCCCTAAGGACATTGCTTCTGGTTTACCGCCTAAGAACTGGATTTTGCCAGCATCTCGAAGCTCCTTGCGGAAATCCAGATCTAAATATTCTTCTGCTGGTACAAAGATAAAGCACAGATTGAAGTCTAGCTCTTTATAACTCTCGGTTTTAACATAATGATCGTATAAAGCCAACGCGATTGCGACTTGCGTAAAGTGCCCGCAATTATGCGCTGCTCCCGTTTCAGCATCCGCCTGAAAATGGGTTGGTGCATAAACCGCGTCTAACTCCGCGATAAAAGCCATCGTTCGTTTCTTATCTGTTGATAAAAATGATTTGATCCCAGTTTCTGAAAATTTCGAAAATTCAACCGATGGATTGATCCGCGTTAACTCTCCGATTACCTTTTCAGATGTGCGATGTTCTTTATAGCCTAATTCAGGATGTAAAAATAAATCCTCCGTAAATGCTTTCAAATGATGATAATACTCAGCAAACGTCGTCATCTGACTCCCCCTTATTGTGATTGCTTTTGAAAAGCAGCCTATATTGCTTCTCAAAAAATTGTCCCCTTAACTTTTTCGAGCGCTTCATGAAATGAAATTTCTCGACTTGTCTATAATATCTTTTTAAAAAGAAAGAATCAAGAGGATTTCACCAAAAACACGAACTATTTCGATACTATCAGCTCTTAACGTTTCCTTATACACCGGACAGAGCCTGTTTAAAATGATGTGATTTCTAAAAATCATCTAAAAAAACCATTTGTAAATTTAGAAAAAGATCATTTTAACGCACCATTTGAAACAAAATTTCTTTATAAATAAAAAAATCCCCCACCGCAATTATTTATCGCAATGGAGGAAGGAGAAGCTATTTGTGATATCTTGCCGAAATTTCAGCGATTAACTCATCGTCTTTTAAATCAGTTACTTGCTGAATCACTTCGGCTGCTGATTTCTCTTTTAGCAGCCCTTGCAATTCAACACTTTGTTCATCGTTCGGATCATCGTAGTTCAAAACCATCGCTACGACATCTACTAAATTGTCGTACCCAAGTCCACGTTCTTTCAATTCACGAATCGGACGAATGAACCGTTCGTCAAAGCCCAATTTACGAATCGGCGTCCGCGCCACACGACTAATACTATCCGAAATGTATTTATTTTCGAAACGACTAACAATCTTATCAATGTAAGCAAAATGCTTCTCTTTATCAAAATTCCATTTATTGATCAGTAATTCGCCCGTTTCTCCTAGAACTGCACGTAATTTTTCTAGTACACGTTCATCGGCGATCGCCTCATCAATCGTTTGATAGCCTTCGTATGCTCCAGTATAGGCAACCGTCGCATGTCCAGTATTGACTGAGAATAACTTCCGTTCAATATATGGCTCTAAATCTTCTACGTACTCTACATCTTCAAGGCACAAGGCTTTGTTTTTACTTTGCGTCGCATCGATCACCCATTCACTGAAGGGTTCCACTGATACGAATAGTGGATCTTCATGATGTTGGATCGGCACAATCCGGTCAACTGCCGCATTGGGGAATCCGATGTATTGTTCCACAAATGCTAGATCTTCGGCTGACAAGAAGCTTTGGACTTTTTCGAATAAAAATTGGCTGCCGCCAATCATATTTTCGCAGGCGATGACGTCTAACTCCGCCGTGTTGCCTTCAGCGCGACGTTTTTGAATTCCTTTAGCAATCAATTCTGCGATAAATGGCAAGATATTCGGCCCAATTGCAGTGGTAACGATATCCGCTTTGCTGACTGAATCAATGACTGCCTCTGGATTTTTTTGATTGTTCAATCCATCTACGTTAGAGACATGAATTTCTTTTTGACTTTCATCGGCTAGCTGAATCGTATATTCATTTCGTTCATTCAACGCATTGATAATCGTTTCATTGATATCAACAAAATCGATAGAAAAATCGTTTTTCGCTAAAATTTCACCAATAAATCCACGTCCAATATTTCCGGCACCAAAGTGTGTTGCTTGCATCCTATTCTACCTCCTGAAGATAGCCAATGACTTCTTCTTTTGTTTTTGCATCTGCTAATTTAACGACATTTTCAACATCTGAACAGAAGATCGCGATTTTTTGTAATATATCTAAATGCTCATTTTCGATCCCGGCAATTCCGAATAATACCATTGCTACATCCTCCGTGTCATCCTTTCCAAAATGAACACCTGCTGGAACTTGGATCACTGAAATACCACTCTTCTTCACATAGCGTTTCGCTTCATCGGTTCCATGAGGGATCGCGATAAAGTTGCCCATATATACGGAAACCAGCTTATTTCTTTCGATCATGGCATCGACATACCCTTCTTCCACACAACCAGCGTCCACTAGTAGTTGCCCGCTTGCACGGATCGCCTCTTCCTTGTTGGCAAATTCTTGGTCTAATAAAATCATTTCTGGTTGTAATTCCATTTTTATTCCCTCCGATTTTTCTAAGCTATCGCTAATTTTCTCGAATCTCTTTCACAAATAAAGAACTCAACAACTGATAGATGATTTCTTTATTCCCAAATTTGTAAATTTCTGTGTTTAAATCACTTTCAATGACCGAACTGCTGATTTTTCCTAATAAACTCTGTTGACTCTCTGGCATTGGATCGGGAGCTAACAGTAATAATACTCGGGTCAACTCAATGCTTTTTTTATCCATTCCTTGAATCAAAAACTTCTGATCTAAGTCATAAATGGTAAATAATGGTTCTTTGACATGCGCATCCGCGCAATGGAACAAGGCAAAATTTGTGTTAGGAACGCCAATCGGTGCCACTAAATATCGTTTGATTACTTTGTCTGTAACGATTTTAGCATCCGTGACAATCGTTCCTTGCAGCTGATCAATAATCTCTTCTAAGGTCAGCTCGATCGTTTCTCTTGTGTTTATCTGTTTAACATCAAATTTTTGCAATAGACTATTTGCTATCCGCATCGTCTCATAAATCTCATCAAAGGCTTCGCTTGGCTCTTGTTCCGGCTCATCGATAATCTCATTGACCTTGTCTGGATGGACTGTCTGAATGTATTCTTTGATTTCTTGAATCTCATCCTCTAACAACAGCGGAGAAATCACTTTGTATGGTAAATTGAAACCTGGTAAAAAAACCGTCGCTAGAATTAGATCATAACTTTTATAATCCAATTGATTCATTTCCGAAATCTTTGCCACTTGGACCTTCTCAATCTCGTTTAAATACTTACGAATTCGACTTTCCAAGATTCGCGCCGTACCAATTCCGCTTGAGCACAAGACTAAGGCAGATAACGCTCGACCACTTGGATGACGCTCCAGAGAAGTAGCGAAATGAATCACGACATAGCCTAATTCATCAGCAGTGAATTGATGATCCGGAAAAACAACCGCCAATTCTTTAATAATCGCTGTCGTCAGGTCCTGATACTTCTCACGAATTTTCTGCAACAAGGGATTATTGGCTCCCTGCAGTACTGTCAAATTCCGTTTCAAAGCTGCCGACATGTGGGCAGATAAATCATTAAAGAGTTGTTCATCTTTGCGAAAATCAACACCGATCTCTTCAGAGACTAAACGAATCAATTCTTTGATCTTATAGGAAAGCTCCACGTCAAAACTATCGATAAAAATATTTTGCGGCTTCTTATAATTCACGCCCTCTAATTGAAAAGCGAAGAAACGAACTTCTTGCGGTGGAATCGATTTTTTAATCGTCGTCGCGACTTTGATCATGATTTGACTGGCGATCTGCATGCTTTCAGGTTTGGCTTTATTTTCCTGCTCGACCTCTACAAATCGATCTTGCGACATTCGATCAATCGATAAAGCTAGCAGGATCAATACGCGTTGCAGCTGATTGTCCGTTACCTGTTCAAACGCCTGCTTTGATATTTGTTCAAAGATTGTCCGTGCCAATAATAAACCCGATTGACTCAATAAATTCAAGAAGAAGTTATCCGTCGTCTTTTTTTCCTCATCTAATGAATCAATAAATTGAAAAAAGTCGAATTCACTGACACCGTTATAGATCAAATTACTCAATAATTGACGTCGCTGCTTTTCACGCCCAACAATCCGAATGCCGCGCCCTTTGAGACGCTGCAGTTCTAAACGATAATCAATCAGACTTCTTTCAATTGTTGCTAAATCAGAAGTAATCGTTGCCGGACTGACTTTAAAGTCGATCGCCAAGCCTTCAATCGTCTCCTCCTCATCCATTAACAATAAGGAACAAACAATTGCACTTTGACGCTGCACATTATCTGTAAAGAGCTCCGCCTGCTTTTCGCCTAATTGCTGCTGCAGGCGTTCGAGATTTAAGGTTTCCCCCACAATGCGATAGCCCTCGCCGCGAGGTTTGATAATCTGGATATCTTGAGATTTGATCGTCTTTTCAATACTTGAAATCTCTCGATAAACCGTTCGTTTGCTGACTTGTAAAATATCTTGTAATTCCTCTGGTGTAATACCATTGGGATAATCTAATAAAAGGGAAAGTATCTTTTTTTCGCGAATCGAAAAATACACAGTATCTCCTCCAATAATTTCAAAAGGGTAAAAGCAGTGAGAATCCCCACTGCTTAAAGAGTAATACGATTCTGGATAAAAGACCACTTATTTCCTTAAATTTTGAATGACCTTGTCATATTTTTCCGAAGCAACTAAATCGTTCAATGGCACATGCGCTGCACTTGGCGCTTGCTGTTCTGCTTTTAACGTTTCATTTTTGTTAGTAATGATCAAAGCATTCGTTGCATCACTCAGTGTACTGATTGGTTCAACGGTCACAGGATACTCTAAGCCATTGTCTTTCAATAATTTTTTCAAAATCGTGGCACCCATATTCGATGAGCCTTTTGTTTGATCATAACCAAAGATAATGTGATCGACCTTTGAGTAATCCGCTAAGCCTTCTACCACATCATCTGTCAGAGGCTTTTTTTCGCTGTCACCCGTTGGTTCTGCGGATAAGCGTTCCACGATCTCATCATAACGTGGAGAGTTCATGAAGTTTTCTACTTGAACAAAGGTTGCGCTTGGTGCTTTTTGACTTGCACGATCATGCAGCTCTTCTTGCGTCACGATCAAAGCATTCGGATCATCACTCAAGTTGTTGATTGCTGAATTGGAAACTGGTAATCCTAATCCAGCTTTCTTCACTTTGTCTCGTAATACTGAAGCACCCATCGCACTTGAGCCCATACCGGCATCACAAGCGAAGATGATCTTGTTGATGTTGCCGAACATTTCTTGATTGTCCGCTTTTACGGCGCCTTGTCCTTTTGCTTGAGCTTTAGCATCAGCTACAGCTGCTTGAGTCGCTGCTAGATCATCCTCTTCATTGTGGTCCGATTTGATAATAATCATAGCCACTAAAAATGAAACTACACATCCAACAACAATTCCGGCTAAGTTAGCAAAGATAGCATTAGGTGGTGTCATTGCCATAACCGCAATGATCGAACCTGGAGAAGCAGCTGCTCGTAAACCTGCACCTAACAATTGGAAAGTGAATGTTCCGGCAACCCCGCCCGCCATTACAGCTAGGAATAAAAGAGGTTTCATCATTACGTATGGGAAGTAGATTTCATGAATCCCACCTAAGAATTGGATAATGATCGCACCTGGTGCAGAAGATTTCGCCGCACCTTTACCAAATAAAGTGAAGGCCAATAAGATTCCTAGACCTGGTCCAGGGTTTGCTTCTAATAAGAACAGAACTGATTTTCCAGCTTCTGCTGCTTGTTCAATTCCTAATGGTGTTAAAATTCCGTGATTGATCGCGTTGTTCAAGAATAATATTTTTGCTGGTTCGATAAAGATATTTGCTAGTGGTAACAAGTGCATATTGATGATTGCTTCAACACCAGCCGCCATCATATTTGTTAATGAGCCAACAACTGGTCCGATTGCATAAAAGCCAACAATTGCTAATGCAAAACCGATTAATCCAGAAGAAAAGTTGTTGACTAACATTTCAAATCCAGCTTTGATTTTATCTTGGAAAGCGTCATCAAATTTCTTAATGCACCAACCGCCTAACGGTCCCATCATCATAGCCCCAATGAACATGGGTACTTCCGATCCAACGATGACACCCATTGCTGCGATTGCCCCAACAACTGCACCACGTTGTCCATGCACCATGCTACCACCTGTATAAGCGATTAATAATGGCAGTAAATAAGAAAGCATTGGTCCGACTAATGTAGCCAGTTGTTCATTTGGGATATAGCCATCTGGGATAAATAATGCGGTGATCACACCCCAAGCAATAAAGCCTCCAATATTTGGCATAACCATCCCTGACAGATGACTTCCGAGACGCTGGACTTTTGCTTTAAGTCCACCCTTTTGTCCAGTAGCTTGCATTTCCATTTCCTTTTCCTCCTTAGAAATAATATGAAATGATTTCGTTTACATATTCATCTTATATCCTGCGGTATCCGCTTTCAAGAAATAGAAGATAGAGCTTTGGCACAGAAGTTTGTGCCAAAATTAAAAGCCGCTTATCTCATAGATAAACGACTTTGTCTTACTTATTAAATTTGTTTCGTACTCCACGTTTGATAACATCAAAAAATCCTAGTGATCGAACCATATGATCTGGATCTACGTATTCACGTATTGCTCTTAACACTTTTTTGGGCTCCTTTGATGCAAAAGAATAAGTGCCATTCTTTTTCGTTTGTATCGCGTAACGTGGAATCCATTTTCCTTTAAATACGACAGAAGCAATAACATAATCTACTTCTTCCCAAGGAATCTGAACAAACTTTCTTGCATCTCGATTATTGAAAAATTCAAATCCCTTATCACCAATCATAATTTTCCCATAATCTGCGACACCTAAGTACGAGGTAGCATCGATTGTCAAATCGACCTTTGTATTGATTGACTGAACCATTAGACCTACTCCATTTCCTTATATGTATCTACTGAATCATTATACTTTATTTTACTCTTATTAAGCAAAAAATGCTCGGGCAAGCCCGAGCATTTTTCATTAATGAGTGACTTTTTTACATTACACCTAAAACGTGCAAGCCAACACCCACTACGAACAAACCAAGAATGATAACGATTGGAGAAACTTTTTTCTTCAATAACCACATGCAAAGTAATGTCAATAGTAGTGCAGCAAGACCTGGAATTAATGAATCTAAGTTATCTTGTAAAGTAGTTACTTTAGAACTATCTAAAGCAAGACCAGAAGCTTGTTGAGAAAGAGCTTCTTTAATTCCTTGAGCACCAGCAGGTAATTTGTCCCATTCGATATAAGCACCTTTGTCTAACTTAACAGTAGAAACAACCGGTGTAAATTTCACGTTTACCCAACGTTGCACTAAAGCTCCCAAAACAAACATACCTAGAATGGATGCACCTTTAGTAACTTTTTGTAATAGACCACCTGAAAGGTCATCAGTGATTTTAGAACCAGCACGGTAGCCAAATTCTTGTGTATACCACATGAATGCCCAACGAATAATGTTCCAAGCAAGGAAGAAGATGATTGGTCCTAAGATGTTTCCAGCTAACGCTAATGATGCACCTAGGGCTCCTAACATCGGACGTACAGTAAACCAGAACACTGGGTCACCAACACCGGCTAAAGGTCCCATCATACCAACCTTAACCCCTTGAATAGCTACATCATCAACTGGAGCGCCATTTGCGCGTTCTTCTTCAAGCGCAAGAGTAACACCGATAATTGGTGAAGCGATATATGGGTGAGTATTAAAGAATTCCAAGTGACGTTGCATCGCCAATGTGCGGTCTTCTTTAGTTTTATATAATTTTTTGATTGCTGGCAACATTGCGAAACACCAGCCACCATTTTGCATACGTTCATAGTTCCAAGATCCTTGAATGAAGGTAGAACGCCATGCAACGGCTAAACGATCTTTTTTTGTTAATTCGATTTTTTCTGCCATTTTATTTCTCCTCCTTCAAGATTAATAATCATTCAAAATATCGCCAAGTGGGTCACCAGTATTGCCTCCGCCACCATTAGAAGAACCACCAGAACTTTCTTGTAGGTTCAAGTAAATCAAAGCGAATGCAACTGCGATAACACCTAGTGCGATCAACGTTAATTCAGAAAGTGCTGCGATAGCAAAACCAATTGCGAAGAATGGCCATACTTCTTTTGTAGCCATCATGTTGATAACCATAGCGTAACCAACGGCAACGACCATACCACCACCGATAGCCATACCATCAGTTAACCAAGCAGGCATTGATTCTAAGAATCCACGTACAGTGTCAGCAGGAATTACTAATAATGCAGCTGAAGGAATCGCGATACGAACACCTTGCATACATACAGCGATGATATGCCACATTTCAACTTTGCGCATTTCGCCTTTTTCAGCCGCAGCATCCATGAAGTGAACAATTGGCACAGCCAATGTACGAACGATCATTGTCAAGAACAAACCAGCAACAGCCAAAGGAACAGCGATTGCGATAGCTGAAGAAACTCCTTTAACTCCTTGACCACCTAAAACTAAAATAATTGCAGATGCAACAGATGCTAATGCAGCATCCGGTGCTACGGCAGCCCCGATGTTTGCCCAACCTAAGGCGATCATTTGAAGTGAGCCGCCTAATACGATCCCAGCTTCTAAATTACCGGTTACTAAACCAATTAATGTACATGCTACTAGCGGTTGATGGAATTGGAATTCATCCAAAATCCCTTCCATACCTGCTAGAAAGGCAACGATTACTACTAATACCATTGAAATACCAGACATTATAAGCCCTCCTATTTAAGTTAATTATGTTGCTTAAGCGTTTTTCAATTCATTTTTTGCTTTATTAAGGATTTCATCCATGTTGTCTTTAGAATCATTTGGTACTTTACGTACATCAAACTTGATTCCTTTTGCTTTTAATTTCTCAAAAGTATCAACATCATCTTGACCCATTGATAATACTTTACTTACTACGACTTTACCAACTGAGTGAGCCATTGACCCAACATTGACTTCTTTAATGTCAACGCCGCCTTCAACAGCACGCAATACGTCTTGAGGATTTTCAAATAGTAACAACGCTTTTGTATTTCCGAAACGAGGGTCCTTTGAGATTTCGATCATTTTATCAACTGGGATAACGTTTGCTTTAACACCTGGAGGAGCAGCTTGTTCAATCAATCTCTTACGAAGATCATCTTTAGCTACTGCATCTGAAACAACGATGATCCGGCTAGGACCTGTTGTTTTCGTCCATGCTGTTGCAACTTGTCCATGTAATAAACGAGAATCCACACGAGCTAATACAAACTTGATATGGCCATCTCCAAGTACAGTTCCTTCTGGAATCGCACCTGTCGGTTGATTGCTTGCTGCCGCAACTGGTGCAGCTTCAGCTGGCTCTAATTCCTCTGGGCGAATTCTAACGCCTTCTTTAGCTGTTCCAGAAATGTGAGCAGCGATTTCATGCGCTGTTTCCATTGAGAAACGTGAAGCATAAGCTTCAATAACCATTGGTAAGTTCATACCGGCAACAATTGCCCATGTGTCTTTGTGTTCTTCAAACAAGCTATTGGCTTGATTGAAAGGCGTTCCACCCCAAAGATCGACTAAGAATAGAACTTGGTCTTGGTTTTCGAAAGAGGCAATTGCTTCTTTCATTTTTGCCTTAACATCATCAGGTCCTTCACTCGGCATCAAAGTTACTGCTTTGACATTTTCTTGTTCTCCAAAGATCATCGCCCCGGATTGCAAGATACCATTAGCGAATTCACCATGACTAGCAATGATAATTCCTACCATCTTCATACCTCCTACTATTATTGTTACAGCTCAAAAATATAAATAAGTTCTAAAAACCTGTAACCAAAATTAAGTTATTGCAGCATCTTTTCTTTTTTGATTAATTGCATCAGATCTGTCTTTCGGTCTGTTGGTACTTGACGAATTTCTAATTCAATCCCTGCATTCATTAAATCAATAAACGATTCAACATCCTTACTATCCACAGAAATAAAATTAGTAATCATTTTCTTTCCTTCGCCAAATCGCATACCGCCAATATTGACCGATTTCAAATCAACACCTGCCTCAACGACCTCTACTACATCTTGCGGAGAAGCAAACAACAGCATGACCTTCATTCCATCAAACAATTGATCTTGATACACTTCAACCAGTTTTCTTTTTGTGACGACATTGGACTTGATTCCTGGTGGCGCGGCTTGTTTTAGGAGAAACTTACGCAACTCATCGTTCGCAACTTCATCGCTAACTACTAAGATTCGTTCGATCCCTGTTGCTTTGGACCAAACTGTCGCTACCTGACCATGAATCAAACGATCATCGATCCGAGTGAGTCGAATATCCATTACCATCCCACCACCTCCTGCAATTACAAGGCTCAGATGCTAAAAGACTTGTGCTACATTATTTGAGTACAGTATTACACAGGCACTCATCTATAATAGAGCAAGTACCGTGCCAAAATACACTAGCAAATAATTCTTTAGTTATCGCCTTTTCAACAATACACAAAAAAAGGATACAGTATACTGTATCCTTTTTTGTGTATTGTTTATACGCTAATTTCTTCATTATTCTTAAGCAATTGATAAATATAGTATCGCTCTGATGTTGGGATTGTGATGCGAAGCTGACTTTCTAGCTCATTCAACCCACGATTCATTACGACATTATCTGTAACGTTTTGATAAATCCGTTTGGACTCCTCATCAATTTTCAACGGCTGCTGCAAAATCCCTCGTTCGATCGTTCCAGCCATGTGCATCACGAAGTTCACCATTAAGGCATATTCAGAAGAAGCTCCCTCACTAGTAATGATGGTTTTTGCTAAACGCCACAGCGGATCAATCAGTTTATTCGGGTTAATAAAGGTAAAGCTTTCCTCCATAAACTTGATACACAATTCCCGCGCTTTATTTGCATCAAGCACGACTTCTTCTTGCTCAGATAAATCATTTTCTAATAATAGCTCATCTAAAATTTGATCCGCCTTTTGATTGATAAATTTCTCCATTGGAATATAGGGCGCACCCACTTTTGGATCCATGATTCCTGTCGTTGCTAAAATCTTGTATTCTTCTTTAAACACAGGAACCTTTGTTTTAATATCTGCAACAGCTAATGTTAATACGTCGATATGCTTTAAATTCCGCTGTTGCAATGGACGTTCGATGATTTCCTTCAAACGCTGGGCAGTCCCCTCACCAGAAGCACAAATGGCTAAAATTGCTTGTTTTTCCTGTGGCTCTTCTTTTTCCGGCATGACATGGCCATAGCCTCGGAAGCCTTGTAACGATTCATACAACTCATCTACTCCTGAGCCCAATACACTTGATTTCCGCGCAGCTTCGATCAACAACGGTGTCGTGACCATATCTAGTGTACAAACTTCAACTCCAGTATCTTTTTGAATTTCTTCATTAAAGGTAGCCAATGAACCCATGTCTACCATGATCAGTACTCCACTGCCTTCATCGATCTTAGTCACCGCTTCACGCATCTTTTCATAAGCGACTCTTGGATGCATGTCTAGCGGCATATCAACGGCAATGATATTCGTTACATCTAATAACTCACGAACGACTTGAGCCATTGAAGTAGCTGTACTGTTTCCATGAGCTGCCACAACGACACCGATTTTCCCTGAAGACTGATCTTCTCGTAAGGAAACAAGCAGAACGGTCAAATAGTATTCTTCACTGTCGGGAATATCTACTTGAAATTCTTTTTCAACTAAGCGACGAATTTCACGGGCTACTGCAAACTCTGTTGGATAATCCTTTGCCATTTCCCGAATATTAGCATTTGTCTCCCGCGTTTCCCCAACATGAATTTTTTTCAAGAAGGAAGAAATGTGAAGACTCATAGCATAAATAAAGTTTTGTTGGAAATGTGTATCTAATCGTTCACTAACTAAAGCGGCAATTTTATTGCTGACGTCAATTACATGCTTATCAACAAACTCAGTCAGTCGAGTCTCCGTATCAAAAGTAAAGCCATGATCTTTGTAAAATGATTTCAAATGAACATTGATATCTGTAGAGATAAAATGATTGATCGTTTCTTGATCTAAGCCTTCTGTCTTTAACAACGCCGCTTTATCACCGATGATGTCATATAAATTATAGGGCAATTCATAGGTGTCTGTTTTGATTAACTCGTCAATCTCATTAGGTGTGACCACCATCTCTGGTTCAAGATATGGTGAGATATCCGTTGATTTGATTCGATCAGCGGAAAGCTGTACTAATCCTGCTTTGATTCCTTCAGTCAGGTCATTCAGAGTAATGTGAATCTCTTCTTGCATCATATGATTCATAAATCCGCGAGCACAAATCAATTGCACATTGGATTTCAACTGTCCAACATTCCCGTAAGAAACGCTGCCTAATAAGGCTTTCACAACATCTTCTGTCAAGGTAATTTTCCGTTGAATTCGATTGGCTTCCATCGCTACCATCACACGAACTAAATCCAGTTGCTCAGCCGCTGGTCGACTGCCAAAGGCTGGCATTTGAATATTGATCGGGATACGTCGAACAAAGGTATCTAATAATGCTGAATGAGGATCTTCTGTTGTTGCTCCCACGATTCGAACATTCGCAAACCGGTTCTTACCGGTTTCACCGAGCCGACTGTAGGTTCCATGATCCATAAAGTAGAAGATCATTTCTTGACCTTCTGGCGGTAAACGGTGAATCTCATCTAGGAATAGCATGCCGCCATCGGCCTGTTGGATCAGACCGTCTTTTTCTACATCTGCACCTGTAAAGGCGCCTTTTTCGTAACCAAATAGGTGACTCATCAATAATTCTGGGTTATTTGCATAGTCTGCACAGTTGAAAACCACCAATTCACGATCCGCTTCCACTACCCCTTCTGTTTGAGCAAACTGGAACATGGCATGGGCAAAAAAGGTTTTCCCCGAACCAGTAGGGCCTGTGATCAAGCAGTTCAATCCGCGAGGCGGATACAATATTGCTGCCTTAGCTTGTTCTACTGCATTGCGCATACTTCCAGTAGAGCCGATGATTTGAGTGAACACATTGCCGGTATTTTTGTTTAGAATCTTTTTCTCCGGCGGCTCCACAACACGTGTGTGCGTCTGAGGGACTTCTGCGTCAAACGACGTTGCTACTGACTGGCTCGAAACAAAATAGCGAACAGGTCTTCCTTCACTTTTGCTTAAATGACCATCCTTAACAAGAAGATTTAAATCTTTACTGGCATTTGTCCGTTGAATATCCAATGAATCCGCTACATCTTTTGTCGTTACATTTGCATTTTCTGAAACAAAGCGATAAATGCGGTCAATCCGTCGTTCCATTCAGTCACCTTCTTTATTAGTGTATTCCATATTATCAATCATCTATAGTTTTTATTAAAATGTCAAATATTTCGCTATAAAATAATACACTATATTTTTGAAAAATGAAAATTTTTGGGAATTTCTACCTATTGACCTTAAAACATATTTAAGTTTCTTATCTATTTCTTTGACGTTTTATTTTTTCTTGTTGTGTTTCTTCTATTATAATAGAAGATAACTTCGGTTCTTTTTCAAAACAAAAAAGAAAATTTATTTTTCATCAAAGCGTCTATTCGGGGAACTATTTTTCCATTTGCCAAGAAAGAGCCAAATTTTTATTGGATTTTGCCAGTCACTAAAAATCCGACTCGATTAATTTATTACCTCAATATCTCATGAACAATAAAAAATCTTACCTCAAAACGAGATAAGATTTTAACACAAGCTCTTTGACCATTAACTCTTCCAAAGTGATTTTGAAAAAAGTAAAAGAATCGGAAAAATTTCCAGTCTGCCTGCTAGCATCGCAAAGGAAAGCGTCCATTTAGAAAAATCCGATAAAAAACCAAAGTTTCCTGTTGGTCCTATCGCTTTAAATCCTGGGCCAACATTATTGATACAGGTTGCGACAGCAGAAAAGGTTGTTTGAAAATCGAGATTTTCCAAAGATAAAATTAGCAATGAGACCGCAAAAACTAATAGATAAAGGACCAAATAGGAATAAACATTACTGATCGTTTTAGGAGCGATCGCTTCTCCTTCAAAATTCAAGGTCGTTACACTACGAGAATGGATCATTTTTTTCAACTCTTGGATAGCCTGTTTTGATAGCATAATGATCCGAGACACCTTGATTCCCCCACCAGTCGATCCCGCACAAGCACCAATAAACATTAATAGCAGTAAGATCGTTTGAGAAAACATCGGCCAATTATCATAATTTGTGGTGGTAAAGCCTGTTGTGGTGATAATTGAGGCCACTTGAAACACCGCATAACGAAATGCTTTCAAGTAAGACGGATACTGTGAAGCAATATTGAGCGTGATCAAAAGCGTCGATCCCGCAATAATCGCTAAATAGCCACGCAATTCTTCACTTTTTAATACCGGAGCAATTTTTCCGATCAAAAAGAAATAAATCAGATTAAAGTTGATTCCAAAGAGAATCATGAAAGCAGTAATGATACCGTCAATATACGCACTGTTGTAAACAGCAATTCCTTCATTGGACATGGAGAATCCGCCTGTTCCAGCAGTCGCAAATGAATTTAAAATACTGTCAAAAACTGGCATACCACCGAGTATCAGTAAAATAATCTGCACTAAGGTCAACGCGGCATAGATCACATAAAGAATCCGAGCAGTCACTCGAACCTTAGACACTAATTTTCCAATAACTGGACCAGGCATCTCCGCCTTCAAGATATGCATCGTACGTCCTGAAGCTAATGGAATAAAGGCGACAGTGAACACCAATATTCCCATACCACCGACCCAATGGGTAAAGCTTCGCCAAAATAGACTTGCGTGACTTAAACCATCTAAGCTGGATAAAATGGATGAGCCGGTCGTAGTAAAACCAGAGACAGTTTCAAAGAATGCATCCGTAAAAGAAGGAATCTCCCCAGTAAGCATAAATGGAAGAGCACCAAAAACCGATAAAAGAAACCAGCTGACCCCAACAATGAAGAAACCTTCTCTAGCATAAATGTTACGATTTTTCGGAAGCTTTCGACTCATTAATAACCCAATCAAGAAAACAAATACTGCTACGATCGCATAGGAAAGGCCGACATGCTCTTGATAAATGAAGGAGACTACTAAAGGAAGCAGCAACAGAACCGCTTCGACCTTTAATAGTTTTCCCAATGTGAATAGAACCATTTTTTTATTCATTATGATCCACCATTATTTCCTTACCAGATCATTTAAATTACAAATCTTCCGATTGGTTGTTATGACGACCAGATGATCCTTCAAGCGAATCTGAGTGTCGCCTTTCGGAATGACAAAACCTCGTTCTCTTGAAATCGCCGCAATCAACGTATTATTCTTCAAATTAACCTCAGAAACCTTTTTATTTAAGAAGCAGGTTTGCTGTGTCACCACAAATTCCATCGCTTCCACCTCGTCATTGACTAAGCGATGCAATGTTCTGACACCACCATCCTCGTCTTTATTATTCTTTGCGCGGACAAAGCGTAGAATATGCCCAGCAATAATATTCTTGGGCGAGATCACGCTATCAATCTCTAATTGATCTAAGACATCCATAAAATTTGTCCGGGTAACTTTTGCGACGGTTTTTTTTGCCTTCATTTGTTTGCCATATAAAGAAATCACGATGTTTTCTTCATCTAAACCCGTTAGAGCGACAAACGCATCTACATTCTCGATGCCTTCTTCGATCAACACTTCCTCATCGCTGCCATCGGATTCAATAATCGTCACATCCGGAAGTTTTCTCGAAAGCTCTAGACAACGCTTCGGATTATTTTCGATAATCTTGACTTCGATTCCCTGCTCTACAAGTTGGCGCGACAAATAAAAGGCGATTCGTCCACCGCCGACAATGATGACACGTTTTGTTTTTTGTTCAAATAAATTAATATCATGGCAAAAACGGACCAAATCCCGATGCTGCCCCATCACATGAATACGGTCACCTTGTTCAAGGATCGTATTGCCATCAGGTATGATCAGCTCATCTTTTCTGCGTACCGCACAAATCAATACATTCGTTTTTGAAATCTTATACAAGCGATTTAACGGCACATTGATCAATTTCGCATTTTCTCGTAAACGGAACTCCGCCATTTCGATCTTGCCGCCAACAAAAGTGTCCACCTTAAACGCCGAAGGAAACAACAATATCCGACGAATCTCATTTGCAGCTTCCAGCTCCGGATTAATGATCATAGAAATCCCAAGCTGATCCCGCATAAAGGAACGCTGTTTTAAGTAATCTGGATTTCGTACACGGGCAATCGAATTTTTTGCCCCCATTTTTTTCGCCATTAAACAAGCCAAAATATTTAACTCATCCGATTCGGTCACTGCAATAATGATGTCTGTATCATTAACGCCAGCCTCCAGTAAAATATCATAAGAAGCCCCATTGCCTACAACGCCTAATACATCGTACTGATTGACGATTGCCTCGACCTTTTCAGCATGTAAATCAATGACAACCACATCATAATCATAGTCTTCATCAGACAAATGCTGAGTCAGCGATTTGCCGACTTTTCCAGCACCTAAAACAATAATTTTCATTCTATCCTCCAGCTAAAAATTGATATTCTTATCCTCCATTCTAGCCTTTTCTACATAGGAAAACAACGGACTTTGCAAAAACGATTTTTCCATAATTATTCAAAATAAAGCGATTTTTTGGTTAGTTTAAAAATAAAACAAAACTATTATAAGATTCATAATGATTCGGATGAAAAGATAAACAAAAATGTGTAAAAGGAAGATTGTTTTTTGTAATCCTCCTCCCCTAAATACAAAATAAAAAAGTATCCTAAGCAGAAATTTCTACTTAAAATACTCTTTGTAAATTATTCTATGCTATATTATCGCTGTGAAAAATGTAATGGCTCCTAAAAAGATGCCTGGTATATTCGCAACAATAATTGGATAATCTTTTTTCTTCTGCATCGTAGCATAAATGACCCAAAAGATACAGTTAATCATCGCTACTAATGGTTGTATTGGATTACCTTTATTTCCATCTAAATTATTCATGATCTGTGGAATGTATGAAACATACATCATCACCGACAGAAATGAAGCGATCCTTCCAAAAATCAGTACCGTTCGATCTTTCTTATTCAATAAACACACCTCAAAACTTCTTTCAATGGTAAAATTCTACCCTAAGATGAGAAAAGAAGCGAAATAAACGCATTAGGCTTGTTTGTGATAAGCGATTAATAACAGCGAAAAACTTCGGTGATTGCTGGACAAAGCACATTAAAATAGCTGGATATCCGGCTTTTTTAATTCCTCTGGTTCAGAGATAAGACTACCCAAGTTTAAATAATGATCAAGATAATTCCTCTTAATCTGGACTAATGTTTAGAAATTCAGAGCTAAATAAATCTAGTACGAAAGGCCCTAATATAATACCTACAAAAATAAAACCAACTGGCGAAGGTAAACGCTATGCTTCCTAATACTACTCTCCTAATAAAACCAAGCCCCCCATTAACGAACATGAAAACTCCTTTACACTACTCTCTTATTATTAGCTCATAACTAATTTCGGCAGACCGTAGAGATTGTTCATTCGCTAGAAACAGCCTATCTTGACGTTGATGCCGATGATCAATATGAAAATCTAGAATATATTCATGTCCTTCATCCAATAGATATAAACTAGGTTTTCCTTTTGGATGTTCATGCCACGAACCGTTTTGAATATCAAAAATATGGTGACCTAAACGAACCCGTCCCTTCTCCACTTTTATTCGAACGGTTCTTTTCCCCATTCCCATAATAGGAATCTCATAGTGTTTTAAACACCAACCTGGTACGAGGTGTATTCGTTTTTCCATATCATTTTCTTTTCCTTCCAGCAATCTCACTAAGTCGGTATCCTTCTTGATCTTTCAAAAAGAAGTGTTTCGCCTCACTCACCGTTTGAGAAGTATAAATTCCCTGATGACCAGAAACACTGTAACTTATAAAAGAAGCAATCGCATAATAAGGTAATGCTTCCACCCCGAATAAATCAATTCCTAACATAATAGTAGTAATAGGAACATTCGCCGCACACCCAAATACTGAAATTAAACCCAATGCTGCTAAGAAGGATGGGGATATTCCAGTCAGTGAACCTAGACTGCTCCCTAAGGTCGAACCGATGGCGAATAGCGGTGTGACTTCGCCCCCTTGAAAGCCGGCACCTAACGTCAATGACGTATAAAATAATTTCAAAATTGGATCTAAGATAGAAGCTTTGCCAGCAAAAGCATCATTAATTAAATTTAAACTGAGGCCTTCATATTTTTGCCCAGAAAACAGAAAAATAAATCCCACAAAAATGATGGAGCTAATGACCGCTCTTAGTAGGTAATTCGATAGCCATTTCTTATAAACACTTTTCAAGGTATGAACCATCCATGCAAAAAGATGTCCAAAAATCCCAAATAATACAGAAGACAGAAAAATAATAAGCAACACTTTGAAGCTAGCAGAGGGCATATTGATAATTCTGTGCAACTCATGTATCGTGCCTAAACTAATAGATATGAAATTCGCAAAATAAGCAGCAAAAAAGCAATATATTAGTGAGGATCGTTCTATTTTTCCGATATAGACCATTTCCATGCCGAAGAAAGCTCCAGCAAGCGGCGTCCCAAATATAGATGCGAAACCAGCGCTGATTCCCGCATGGATCAACTGCCTTCTCATCTCCATATTCAGACCAAACATTCTTCCAGCCTTATTGGATAAGACTCCTCCAATTTGAACGGCTGAACCTTCTCTACCGGCAGAACCACCGAACAAATGAGTCAATATCGTAAAAATAAATGTAAAGAATCCCATGCGAAGAGGAACATCAATTTCACTTTGCGTACTCTCAATAATTAAATTATTCCCCTTCTGTGATCCTCTACCAAAATTTTCATAAACGTAAGCTGTAAGTAAGCCTATGATTGGTAAAAACAGGAGTAATACATTGTGATCCGTTCTATAAGCGGATACGAAACTTAGTGCGAATAATAAATAATGAGAAATCACCCCCATAAATAAAGAAATCATAATTACCAAGAAATACAATTTCATTTTTTCGATTAAATAATTTTTCTCTGTCAAATAAATCTTCATATTCACATTCCTTTCAAAATAAAAAAAGCTGACGATTCCACAAATAAACATTTGCAGAAGTCATCAGCTTTATAGCGGTTTTGGATAATCCACGGGAGACATTCATTCCCTATTAAATTTCTTTCTATTTTTATCATATTGAAAAGAAGTCCCAAATTTCAAGTGCAAGTTAGCCACTTATTGAAATTCATGTGTTATTCAATTTTATTCTCTATTTAGCAGCCAACGATAACTTTGATAATTCTGCTAATAAACACTCGCGTGGAGTG
>NZ_JAHLOS010000027.1 GCF_018917525.1 Enterococcus raffinosus
CACTCCACGCGAGTGTTTATTAGCAGAATTATCAAAGTTATCGTTGGCTGCTAAATAGAGAATAAAATTGAATAACACATGAATTTCAATAAGTGGCTAACTTGCACTTGAAATTTGGGAATCTAACTCCATAATATTTGTATTAAAAAAAATATAATGCCCTTCAATAGATTGTCTCAATCTATTAAGCAAAAGGTAATTGTTCTTATGTAGAATAGGAGAGAGAGGGATGAATATAGGATGCATTTCAAAATTTGAATTTCCAGATGTTAATTTGCTAGAAATTAAAAGTGATGTAAATCATTGTAAATGATAGACTTATAAAGTCTCTATCCAACTTCAGCTATAGAGTTTCGAATCTTTTAGTTCTAAAAATAGTTGGTTAGTTTTTTAGCTAACTCTTGTGGTATGTTTAGGAATCCTAAGTGTACCAAAATGGATGAAATATGACTGATGAAGAATTTGAAAACTTAGTGTCGTTAGGAATGATACGTTTAGCAAATATAACTGAAGAGAAGGAAACGAGTGTGAAACTTTTAGATCAAATCTTGAGTAATGAAAACATGAACTAATCCTATAAGCGCGTCTATCGGAATAAAAGAACTATTGGGGGTAGACCGGATTACCGTCCAAGAGTTGAAAGCCTATTTGAGAGAGCACAAAGAAGACTTGCGTGCTCAAATTACCAGCTTATTTCAAGCCTTAAGATTAGTGATACTAAAAAACAATGAAAAAAAACAGTTACGGATTCAGATTGAAACGTAGTTGTGAGTTGGAGATCATTCAAACTATGGAATAAATGAATGATGGCTACAACTGGTTAGTGGATATCGACTTGGAACGCTTCTTTGATACAGTTCATCATGATGAACTAATGAAGAACAACTCCTACATAGTCAAAGATGGGGATGTGATTTCATTAATTCGAAAACACCTAATGAGTGGAGTAATGAAAGATGGGAAATATGAAGATATACCTGTTGATACATCCCCAATCGGTTTCTGAACAGTTTAGCATACCTATAGGGGTGATAAATTCTTGCAGAAGTTTTCGTTTGCTTAAGTAATTGGCGAAGGGCGTATTCGGCAGGTCTAAGAAATCAAGTAGGGTCGTGCCAGGTCGAGTGGTATGAAAGTTTCCACGTGAAATAGTAGCTAGAAGCAATGTCGCAATTTCGGCATGTTTCGTAACTCGTCGTTTACTTATCGGAAGCAGTAGAATCAGTCCGTTAATCATTTCGACATAATACTGTCCTTCGTGTTTGAAGATATCTTGAATTTTTAATGGATTGAGCCAGATGGTTTGTTCGGCACTTTTCAAGGGGGAAGAGTGCGAAGTTCTGATAGTACCAAGGGATTTTATATTGTCCGAATAGCTTGAGTTTTTTGAGGCTGCGGGAAATGATGGCATAATCGGGGTAGCAATGGGCAGAAGCAAAGGCATGCAATGTCATAAGAATACTTTTATTGTTAATAAATCTACCATTATCCGCAACAATCAAAATCTCGTTAGTATCGGGGATCCGAGTGATGCACAGGATCTCTTGAACCTTTGAGGGGACAAATAACAACGTATCGTGCAGATACTCTTCCCATTGCGGTGACCATTGCTTATCATCTAAAAAATCAAACGACTCTAACTTTTTCATAAATAGTTCCTCCTCTTGATACAATTTTTTTGTAAATGCGTAATTACGTCTCTACAAGCAAAAGTATAAAGTTAGGAGAAGAAGGAGAATATAGAAATGGCTATTTTTAAAATCTTTTGCGAAAAGTGTCCAGTTTTATGGACACTTTTCGCAATTTTTTGTTTACCTAAAGAAAATCGATGTAAAATGCGTATAGGATCGCGAGACGCTTTTCCATACCCAAAATACGCTTCATTCAATAAGATTAAATAGGGGATTAAAATAACTATTTTTTATTCGGAGAACAAATTCTTTCCATTCTTGTTATTATTGCATAATAGATACTGCTATAATAAAAGTGCGTATTTTATCCTAAATATGAACGCTATGAATTGTAGCAAACCGGCTATGACACAATTCATAGACAAGAACAAAGCAACGAGTGAGCTATACTGAGAATAGGTTAGGGAGAGAAATTATGGATATAGGTTCAAGATTAAAAAAACATAGATTAGCTAAAGAATTCATTCAGGAGGACGTTGCAAAGAAACTGAATGTCTCTAGAGCAACGATCTCAAGTTGGGAGACAGGGAGAACCTTTCCTGACATCGAAAAATTAGTTTATCTAAGTAATTTGTATGATCTTTCCTTAGACCAATTAATCAAAGAGGAGCCGGTGATCATGGAAACGATTGTTAAAGAGAGGAAAAGCTTGCAGTATTTCAAAATTATTAAAAGGATCGGGATTGTTTTACTAGCAGTATTTGTTCTATATAATATCTATTGGTTTAGTGCGGTTTATACCAAAAATAAAAATCTAGCCCATTGGCAGCACACAGAGGTAAATAACTATCTGGAAAAAGGTGACTATACGTTTCAAGCACATGATCTTCGTTACCTTGAACCATTACACAATGGGAATATTCCAGTCCATACGTATAAAGGGGGCTCCTTCCATGTGGGAATAGATGGGGATTATATCTATGTAGCACTTTATGAACCAGCGGGAAGAACGAATCTAGATGTTCCAAAAGACACAAACTTCTTTTTGCGTTATAAAAAAAGTGAAAAGAATGATCTTTCTTATGAAAAGTTATCTGGAGATACACCCACTACCGAAGCAAAAGCTATTATGAAAAAGTATCGTAAGGAGCTTAACAAAGATATCCAAGCGACAGAAGTCGTCTGGAAAGAGGTTAATAATAAATAGTTTCGTATTGGTTTAAGAATTTAACAAAAGTTTGAAGCAGAGCCAAATACTAAGACATCTCTTAGTATTTGGCTCTGCTTCTTTACTGTTATTCAGAATAATCAAACGTATCCTGCAACTTGCCGTCTTGTTTATAGACTTTCACCGAAGAATTTTTATTTTTCGCAATTTCCTTCGCCCGTTCTACGGCCTGTTCCTTTTTGTCGAAGGTATCACTGACTTGGCTGGCTTTTTCGGAAATAACGATCCAATGATCTTCTTGATATTTGACTGAAACATCCGCATTCATCAATTTTTTCGCATTTTTATCATGCTCGTGAGAATCATTTTTTTGTGGCGCTTTGGCTTTTTGAAAATCTTTCTTCTCTGCGGCAGAAGCATTGTCATACCATTTTTCTGCTTGACTGGTGGCAATCGGAATTGCACGATCATCTGGATAACCATCATCTAGCAGAGCATTCGCGATATCAATGGCTTTTTTTCGAATCAATGGGTCTAGGTTTTTCATTGAGGCTGGGTAATCATTCATATTCCAAGGCATACATACGTCCTCCTTCAATTATTTATATATCTACCTTACTATGGAAACGGATGAATACGAATTGATTTGCTCAGCAGGACCACTTCCTTTTACATAATGAGCGAGAAAATTGCCAACGGATTCAGATTCGTAGAAAATAGAAAATGAATCGCCAACTTTTTAGTAAGTCATACTATGATTTAAGTTTTAGAGGAGCAATATTTATGAATATACAAACAGCACGCTGCACGATTCGAGCCTTTCAACGAGATGAGCTTGATGCCTTCATGGAATATCGAAACGACCTTGAATGGATGCGTTATCAGGGGTTTAAAGGGCTGACGAAGGAACGCTATGAACAAGAGTTATTCCTGAATCAATCTCTGAATAATGGACGACAATACGCCATCATTAATAGAACTACAGGTCAGTTAATCGGTGATGTTTACTTAAAACGAGAGCAGACAATCTGTTGGATTGGCTATACAATCCATCCTCACTTTAAGCAACAAGGGTATGCACAAGAGGCCGTGCGCGCATTGATCTGTTGGGCCAGCAAGCAAGGCTATAGTCGTCTCAAAGCAGGGGTTCACCCTGAAAATAAAGCTTCGATAAAGCTGCTTGAAAAATTGGATTTTGCTTATTTGACTCAGGATTACGATGAGTTAATTTATGTCTATGATTTAAAGAAAGAGCTATTCCAAAAGTAAAACGACGTATCCTGGCTAGGATATGTCGTTCAATCTTTTCGGATTTTCGAAAGGTGCTTACTCCGGCCGCCGATTTTTTCAGCGAATTGATCGGATTCTTGTTTGTTTGGGAATAACAGAAGCTTCTCAGGGTCTTTTTCACGGGTGCGCTGACCTTCTTTACCAATGTAACCATGTAGGACTTTGACAACATACATAAGATCACCTGCTTTTTTAGTTTAGCTATTAGTATACGGGGTGAAAAAGCGAAAGCAATTATTTTGCTTGAGGATTAAGAGAAATTTATACAGGGAATTTCAGTATTTCTTGTTTCTTTTTGTAGGACTGCTCTTTCCATGTCCGATCTATCACCTTATTGAGTTTACTAATGGTAGTCAGTTTTGAGACTGCTCTTTAGCTCTAGAATTAAACGATCAATCACTGAAGGGTTCAGCCTCGTAATTGAGGTTGAACCCTTCGTAAAGCTATAGGTGTGTGATGATCAAGCGGATTAAATGTAATTTCCCAAGTAAGGTGATTTGGGCAATTTATTGAAATCGTAACGCTCGATCTCGGCTACGTGTTTGGTGAAAGCATGGAGAGATTCAGTCAACATGATGTTGACCGTATCACCAGCCGTCAGCAGGCCGATAACTGGTGTTTTCAGCATCGTTGCGATTCCGATTTCATAAGCGGTTCCCGGGTCGGTAATTTCGTGTTCATAATCTAAAATAGCGACGATAGCATCGGCTGTTTCAATATGATGCATATCCTTAAAATAGGTCTCGCTTGCCCATTCCGGTGTGAAGGCTTCATACTCGCATGTTTGGTCTAAACGTGGAGAATGAAACTCGGTAACAGTTGGGTTGTTCTTCAAGGCTTTTTCCACTGAGTGAATGAGAGAAATTTGTTCCTTAGAGAAAAATGGCCCTGCTAAATAAATTTTCATTAGGCAACAACTCCCATCTCAGATAATTCGATACAGACTTTATTGATCAATGATTGGTAATCGTCTGAGATCAATATGTGTTTGATTACTTGATAGTCAATGAAATCTTCATTTGAAGCCTTAATCAGAAATTCGATCAAGGACTGATAGTAGCCGTCAATATCAAGGATAGCGATAGGTTTTGGCGGAACAAGTCCAATGGCGATTGAGCTCAGTAAATGAAATAATTCTTCCAGTGTTTCTAGTCCTCCAGGTAAGATCAAATAGGCATCTGATTTATTGATCAGAAGTTGTTTTTTCTCATCCATTGTTTCAGTAAAAATAAATTCATTGATCTCTTTACGAGAAAGATCATCATCAAAGAATCCACGAGAGCAAATTCCGGTCACATTCCCGTGCTTATTGATAACACCATTGCTTACTGCTCCCATTAAACCGCTGATTGAGCCGCCAGAAACTAAGTCCAATCCTTTATCAGCGATATACTCGCCAATACGTTCTGCAAGTTCTTTATATTTTGCTTCTTTTCCATAGCATACGCCACAAAAAACTGCTAATTTCATAAATATTACCACCAATCTTTTTCTTTGAGAGTTCATCATAGCTCTAAAAAAAATTAAATAAAAGACTAGATATTGTATTAAATTTGTGTTATTAGCTAAAATGCATACGATATGTTGTGTTTTGGTTAAGACGCGTACTTGCTTAATATGAAATTTTTTAACTGATTTATTAATACATACAGGTTATTATTTTTAGTTTTCTGCTGTGGTGGTGAAGGGAACAGCTTTACGGTCAATATGAATAATGCGTCTGTCTATCGACCAAAAATCGGCAAAAAAAAGACAATCAATGGTGAACACTACTGATTGTCTTTTTTAGGTTATTTTTTTTGAAAAATCTGATTTATAGCATTCATTTTCTCCAGGGCGGGTCTAATTTTTCTGCGAGAGATTAAACAGGAATGATTTTGATCAAAATAAACTACACCTTCTGATCGATCAATCTGTGCAATATTTTCTAAGTTGACGACGAAAGAGCGGTGGACCTTAAAGAAACGTTCATCCAAACTTTCGATTTCACCAAGTGTCGCATAAAAATTGACTAAACGAGATTTGCAAATAAGCCGCAGTTTATGAGAAATCTCAGTTGTTTCAAAATAAAGAATGTCAGAGAAGGGGATTTGGAAATTGCTGTGCTGATTGCTAAAAAAGAACGTTTCTTCTTTTTTTTCACTAGCTCGGTTATTTAAAAGGTTCTCAAAACAGTCAACTACATGCTGTTTGATAGTATCAATGGGACTGTCCTTAGCAATAAAATCAAAAGCAGAAACCTTATAAGCATAAGTAATTGGCGCAAATTCTGAATGAGTGGTAATAAAGACGATCACTCCATAAGGGTCCATAGTCCGAATCTGACTAGCGATTTCTAACCCTTTTTTCTTTTCTCCATTGATTTCTATATCGAGAAAGTAGATGTTTTGATCAACGGTTTCTTGAACTTTTTTTAGTAGAGTTTCTGGTCTTGCAGTGGTAACGATCGATTTCGCTGGCCAACGTTTTTCTAAAAGGATTTCACGAATGACTAGCTCTAAACGTTGCTGATGCATGATATCGTCCTCTAATAAAAAAATGTTCATCGTGGGATTTCCTCCTTGATCATCAAAATTTGTCGAAATACACCATCCTGATATTCTGTCTGCAATGAAAGATTTGTATAGTTTTGAAGAATTGTTTGGATCGTGGCTAAACCTAGACCACGATTTTTCCCTTTAGTTGAAAAATCTTTATCGAAGATTCTTACGATATCAATTGGTTCATCAGAACAGGAATTTTCAATAGTAAGTTGTATCTCTTTTTCCTTTTTATTTTTCAAAAAGACAATCGTTACAAAAGGATTTTCAGCGTCCTCAGCAGCTTCAATCGCATTATCTAATAAAATGGAAGTGATGCGCACATAATCTAAAACCTCAATCGGTTCATCTTGAATAATATCTTCAATTTCTAAATGGACAGGGATATTTTTCTGCCACGCTTGAATAATGTGGGTGGAAAATATCCCTTTTATCGGTAGAGTCTTCAGATTGTTCAATTTTCCTAGTGCATAATGCTCATCATCTAAAACGATACCTTCTGTTTCCAATATCCGCGTATACGTATCTTCAATCACAGACAAATCCTTTGTTTTGATACTCTGATTCAAGCTGATCAGCACATTATGATAATCGTGACGAAAACTTCTAAGCTCACTATACATTGCTTCGATTTGCTGAACATAAGAGGTCAAATCAGCCAACTGATTGTCTTTTAGTTGTTGGATGCGCTGCTTGTCCAGCTGACGAGTTTTGATGTTCAAATAGATTACCAATAGGACGATGACTAGGATGAATATAGCGATCAGATATTTTCGGATGGGGTTTTCGTCTTTTATCAAATATCGTTCTATCCAATAATTGCCAAATTGGATGATACAACATAGTGTCAGTAGGATATTTATAAACAGAAGAAAAAATTGGTTCCAATTGTCTTTATACTTCTCTAAAAAGTAAACACTTGGTCTGATTAAGCGCAATAAAATTAAATTACATATCATTGAAAAAATGGGTGATATCGTCATATTTATCAGATACATATATTGGGTAAAGGTGTCTTCTCCAATAAAAAAGAGAATGGTAGCATTCATAGAATAGGCGAATACAGCATAAGAGAAGGTAGAGTAAATACTGTAAAACCATATCATATTGTTGCTAGAATCTCTTTTAATAATTTTTCCGATAATAAGAAAGTAAGAAATCGGTACGACGAATACCCAGTAGTTCAAAAGTAAGTATCCTATAAAAGATAGTATAGGAAGAGAAATAGCCATTTTGAACGAAACCTTTTTTCTTATTAAGTTAGAATAGATAAATAGTTGACAAATATTTTCTATAAAAGTTAATAAGAAAAGTATCAAAACTTCCATTTTATTCTTTGGTAGTCATCTTTTTCAATTTTGGATTTTCAGGTTCATAGCCGAAAATAATGCAGGGATAAGTCAGCAATGCAATTGAAGCCGCAACAAGAATTTTAGAAATGTTTTTAAGAAATTGATTACGGTTGTACTTGATAGTTTTCATAATTTTTATAGCTCCTTTTATTTAATTTATAAAACAGTGGATGAATCATGACGATTTCCACAAATAACCCGGTGATCATTAATGTTCCTATTTCGTTATTTACAAAAAATACAGCTATGAAGATAGCTAACAAAGCACTTAAGAAAGAAAATACTCGTTTTCTTTTACGTTCACTTACACTAACCAAGGGATTTTTTTCAGTATCCGCTGGGGCGTATAATAAGACGCAGCATAGGATCACGAGGGAAAGAATCGTCATCCAAAAGAAAGATAAGCTAAAATCCATTTTTTGAAGTATAAATGGAATGCCAACAAATGTTGTGATTCCAAAAATCGAACAGTTGGTAGTTGACTTCGCGTGCCAACCTCCAGCATGCCACCTCAAAAGAACGTAGGGTACGTTCATGATAAATGTTTCAAATAACACACCTAAAAGATAAGCGATTACATAAACCTGAATAGTCTTGACGATATTAATCAAAAAGATTTCCAATGAATAGGCAACATTCTCAAATTCATCTTCTGTCATATACTTTTTTGCTTGGATCTTACTTAATAAGAAAAACGTGAAGGTATGTGTCATTTTTTCACCTCTTTTGAGTAACTTCGTGTTACTTTTCGATTGTAAAGTATTTGCTTAATGACTACAACGAAAAAACGTGAATAGGCTAAATTACTCCTACATGATCAATTATACTTCTTGTTCGGCTAATAAAAAATCTTTAAGAGAGTCTTTTAATGGAGCATATTTTCTTCTGGAAAAGGGACAACTATTGTTAGAATGATCTTCTAAAAAGTAAATGTTTCGATCGTATTTGTTAATCTCTCGGATCATATACAGGTTAACGATAAAGGATCGATGACAACGAAATAGCCAGCTTTGACTTGTATCTTCGAAGTCGTTTAAGTCGCCTGAAGCATAATGCTTCTCTTCTTTAGTAACAAAGCATAACGTATGGTTTTTCACAGGATCTATAGTGATATATAGTAATTCAGTCGCTTGGATAACAACTGGCCCTTTTTTTGTTTCTAAAAAAATCGACGTCCGCATTTTTTTCTCCCCTTTTTAAGAATAATAATAGTGAGTTGAAGATGATTTGTTAAGACTTATACCGCGAATGGTTCGATTTCAATCGTATACGGTATGTTTTGAGTTTTTAATGGTTTGTTGTTTCAAATTCTATGCAAGAAAATTGAAGGACGAAATGGCTGATGTTAGTGAGCGCATGATCTAATCAAACAGAGCAGTGGGAATATATTCAAAAGATGAAAAAAGCGATGAATCGCGGAAGCAGAGATCATGTCAAAATATGATTGGGAATTTTTGACATGTAGCTGTGCTTAGCGAAAAATATTTGATCTCTTGGTATTCAAGAACACTTAGGGCATGATAGTATTCAAATTACGAAGGAAGATAAGATCGTCTGCTGTGTCTGATAAGCAAACTGATGAAGCATTAGTCAAACCAATGGCTATTAATGAGGGAAAGTAGAAAACTATAAATTCAAGTTTTCTAACGTTCACCAGAGAAAACTTGAATATCGATAAGTACAACCATTTTTTAAAAGGATGCTCAGGAATCACTATGAGGAGGAACTATCATGAAGAAAACATTTGTCTTGGCTCCAGACTCTTTTAAAGAAAGTATGACTGCAAAAAAAGCCTGTAACGCGATGGAACGAGGAATTCGCAATGTGTTTCCCGAGGCCGAAGTCATTCACGTTCCAATGGCAGATGGAGGAGAAGGGACGGTTGATGCGTTAATTGACAGCAGCAAGGGCGCAAGAATCGAAGTGACCGTTTCTGGTCCGCTGCCGCCGGAAAAAGTTTTGACCTATTATGGCCTATTGGGCGATAAAAAAACAGCTGTAATAGAAATGGCTAAAGCTAACGGCATCGAACAATTGGCAAAAGAAAAAAGAAATCCTTTGCTTACATCAACTTATGGTACCGGAGAAATGATCAAAGCAGCGTTGGATCAAGGCGTTGAGAAAATTATTATCGGAATCGGCGGCAGCGCGACAAATGATGGCGGTGCAGGAATGGCACAGGCGTTGGGCGCTCGTTTCTTAGATGAAGACAACCATGAATTACCGCTGGGCGGCGCAGCATTAAAGGCATTAGCTAAGATCAATACGACTAAGCTTGATCCTAGGCTTAAGGATACGGAGATCATTATTGCCAGCGACGTGATCAATCCATTGATAGGTCCAAAGGGGGCTTCGGTTGTTTTCGGTCCGCAAAAGGGCGCCACACCATTGATGGTTGAAGAGTTGGATCAGGCGCTGGCTCACTATGCGGCGGTCATTGAAAGAGATTTAGAGATAAAGATAAAAGAACAACCTGGTGCTGGAGCCGCTGGCGGATTAGGCGCAGGACTTTTAGTTTTTACAGAAGCGAAGATGCATTCTGGCATTGATTTAGTCATTGAATTGACCGACCTAGAGGAAAAGATTGCACATGCTGATTACGTGTTTACTGGTGAGGGTGGAATGGATTTTCAAACAAAATTTGGCAAGACTCCCTATGGCGTGGCAAAAATCGCGAAGAAATACAATAAACCAGTTTTTGCTTGTACTGGTTTTATCGGCGAGCAAGTCGATGTGCTGTATAAGGAAGGGATCACGGCGATTTTTGGCATTTTAGCTAAAGCTGGCTCACTGGAAGAGGCTTTGGCTTTAGGCGAAATAAATTTGGAACGAACGGTTGAAAATATCGTTCGTGTGCTTAGTGTACGGTGAAGGCTCTTCTGATAGGTAATAAACGAATAATGATTGTAGGAAAAGGCGTTCTAAAAAGAATGCCTTTTTTTGTTGTCTCCTGTAAATTGAAAATTTATCTTAAGGAAGGTGGTAGCTTTTTATTGCGAAGAAGGACTTTTCTGCTATTTCTTTTTAATATATTGAATTTTATTGATAGAAATATTTAATTCTCTTTTTAATTATACCGTAATTTTTGGCGATTAATTAATAATTGTAGTTATCATATAACGATATAAATTTCTGTATAAATAATAATTGATTTAAAATTAACTATACACTATAATAATTTTATCGATATATTCTTATTTTTTATAATTATTTAATTTTTTGGATCTTTATATTTAGAAAGAATCATTCTTGAACAAAAAATCAATGAAGAGAAGGAGATAATAATGCAATTATTAGTTTTAACTAAGGTTCCGTTATATGAAGAAAATTTCGAAAATCAATTGAAACAACTAGGAAATGAGGTTTACTGCTCGAGCAAGCTGCTTGAAATGATTAGGATAGAAACGTTTAATAAACAATTTTTAACACAATTTGAAGGGATTATTTTCAGTGAAACATTGTTTGAAAAAGAAATTGAGGATTTGATAAAGGAGTTGCCTAACGGCCGATTTAAACTTTTTCGTCGTGTGATTGATGTTGATTGTGATGAAAGAATGAAGACTAATTATGATGCCTTGATTCCTGTGAATTCAAATTTGGAGAATCTTAGAGATACTTTACAGATTGTGGAAATATCCCGCTTGGCAATTCAAAAGAAAGAACAGGATCAGCAACTTAGTGTCAAACAAAAATTATCTGATTTGACCTTAAAGCTAAAGCAAAAAGAGATTGTCTACTATTTAATTCAAGCGGGCGATCGTATCGTCTCCAGGGAAGAGCTTAGTCGTCAGATTTGGGGGAAAGAACCGAATGCTTCAGTTTTGGCAAGCCTGTCAAAAGTTGTCTCTAAAGTAAATGAAAAACTAGAGAATGAATTTGGTCATGTGGCGATTCAAACACTCTGGGGAAAAGGCTATCGATTAAATAAAGAGTTTTTTGATCATTTTGAAAATGATCTTGGTATAAAGCAAGAAATTATGGTCATACATTAGAGTTTAAGTAAGTTACCAGGGAGGAGGTGACGCTTAACGGGGGAATGAAGCAAAAGAGTGATAAAAAGGAGCGAGAAGGAAAGGGAGTGCAAGAAAATGAAGACAAGGATTGGTAAGATTCTTGGGAAAATGACTCGAATTACGGCGGCTATTTTTATGGTTGTGTCGTCATTTGGGTTCAATGGTTTATCGCTGGTTGTCGAGGCAAAGACCGCAGGAGGCAATACTGGATATGGACAAAATGCCTACGGGTATATGTTTGAAGGAGGTGCAGGAGATGTTCGGACGATTTCCTATGCGACTGGTGGAAATGAGCCGATGGGAAACAAATTTATGTTTTGTACGGAATCTGGTAAATATGTAAGCCCATCATCTAATTTTACAAATGCTACTAAGTCAGTGGATTCATCGAATGCGGCAGCAATTGGCGCATTCATGTATCATGTATTGGTTGCAGCACCACCTGCTAATCATACAAATCATGCGGCGATGTCTTACTTTGTACACACACAATTAGAGACATCTACAACAACGCGTGATCAATTTCTATCAAGATTCAATTATTGGTTAAATAGAGGAGATGCAGAAGCTGTCGCAGCAAAAAATCAGCATGATAATGTGAGAGCAACTGCGGGAGATTATTATGGACCATATACCTTATCCCTTAATTTGACTGAAGTTGCTGGTCAAAAGAAAGCGAATATGAATTTATCGCTTAAATCAGCAGCCGGTAAGGATATGAAGAACCTTAACTTGAATGGACTGTTTGGCGGAAAGCTAGAAATGAGCATGACGGGTGGTCAATTTGTTCATAAAACAACAGGCGTAAGTTCTGGAACGATTTCATTAAATAGTATCGCTGAATTAGATAACTATACGGCTAATCAAGGTCCAGCTGGAAATCCATTGAATATTACGGCGAAAGTGACTAAGCTGCCAGGACATCAAATGCAGCGTTATGCTTGGTCAAACAGTCAAAATATGATCACTGCTTATACGGCTAATGGCTTAAGCAAGGAAGCTAAAGCGAGTATTGAATTTACAAAAGAGCAAGAAAAATTTGCACCGATTGGTACGACAGTTTCAAAACAAAATGTACAAATCGGGGAACAGTTGTCAGATCAAGTAACTATCAGTGTCGAAGGCGGCAAGGCATGGCCAACGATCGTTGATACCCAAACGCCAGTACCGGCTTCATTTGAAATCGACTGGTATTACTCGGCAAAAGATTACGGCAATCAACAACTAGATGTGAATAATTTACCAGCGGATGTAACAAAGCTTCCCCATACGGATACATTTACAGTTAATGCTCCTGGAGTTAAGGATGTTCCTTCTGCCAATGTGGCAGATAAGCAAGGCTTCTATTATCCGGTCTTAAAATTAGATAAAAACAAACAAAATACACCAGATGCTTTTGAAAAAGGTTTCCAAGCAAAATTCAATGAAGAGAATGAAAAAACCAAAGTCATTGAAAAATTTGCGGTGAAAGGAACAACCGTTTCTAAGGTCAAAGTTAAAGAAGGCGACAATTTAGAAGATAAGGTAAGTATTTCTTTAGCAGAAGGCAATTGGCCAAATATTATCGGCACGAATGATAAGGTGCCAGTGAAATTCCAAATCGACTGGTATTATTCATTAACCGACTATGGTACGCAAAAGCTTGACGTGAATAGCTTGCCGGGTGATGTTTCTTATATCGGAAGCGATACAAAAACAGTGACCGCAGCAGGTGATTACACAGTCACATCTCAGCATAAATCGACTGGGCCAGGTTTTTACTATCCAGTTCTAAAAGTTGTTGTGGCAGATCAAGCCAACCAAGAACATTTTTCTAAAGGGTTCCAAGCACCATTTAATGACGATAATGAAAAATCAATCACTAAATGGAAGCCAGAAGTAAAAACCGAAACAACTGTGGCGCAATTATCACCGAAAGGCGGAAAAGTAGCCGATAAATTAACGGTTTCTGGCAACAAGGATGGGCATGAGTTAGTGGTTAAGAGTACGTTATATGGACCCTATCTAACGAAGCCAGACTTCATTCAAAGTCCAAATCAACACGATGGCGGCAGTACGACAGTACCGGCTGGTTCAAAAGTTGCGGGGACTGTTTCAACAACAATTAATGGGAATGGTACTTTTACTACACCTGAGATTGAGGTCACTGAAAAAGGCTGGTATGTCTGGGTAGAAGAAATTGAGTCTACCACCTACACAGAAGAGTGGCATTCAAATTTTGGTAGCGCGGATGAATACGTCGTGGCTCCATGGGAGCCAAATGTTGAAACAACTGTTTCTGATGCCTCTGGTACCGTGGGTGCCCAAATCTATGACACGATTAAAGTACTGGATCTTCCTGGGATGTGGGGATTGCCGATCGATGGAAAAGGAAACTTGAACGATTGGAACAATAAAAATCCTGAATTAACAGGTAAGGATCGTGATCCAGATAAAAATGGCGATTACAATCTACCCGATGGTTGGGGAACCGGCGCAGATTCGAAAGAAGATCTGACTGCGACCTTTACGATGTACTACAGTCCAACAAAACCAATTCGCGATGATCAAATTCCTGCTGGGGCAGAAGTTTTTGATGTCGTAAAAGCACCATTGATTTCTGGTGAATTACGTACGACTGAATTCAAAGCCTTCGACAAGGCCGGTTGGTATACGATCGTTGTAACTGGCGGCTCAGACTCTGGGCGTCTAGCGAAGTTCCAAACCGACTATGGTATTCCGTCTGAAACGGTCCATGTGCCATCTGGCAGTGAAGAAGAATTTTACACACAAGTAAATGAAGAGAATGTCTTCTCGACCATTCCTGTCTATGATAGTTTGCATGTCAACAAAGCATTATCAAGTGACAATGCAGAAGTGACGTTCACATTATACAAATACAGCGACAAAGCCAATGATTTCAATTATTCAACCCCTCAAGAAATCGCTAAATCTTCTAAGGGGATGCCAATTAAGAAATATGGCGAATACAAATCAAATGTGAAGGGCTACGGCTTAGAGGATGTCCGCATTACAGATCAAGGAACCTATGGTTGGGTAGCTAAAGTAGTTGATACAAAAACTGGTAAGGTTATCTATGAAGGTCAACATGGTGATCCGGGTGAAGTCTTTAACGTTC
Source organism: Enterococcus raffinosus (assembly GCF_018917525.1). Taxonomy (GTDB): domain Bacteria; phylum Bacillota; class Bacilli; order Lactobacillales; family Enterococcaceae; genus Enterococcus_A; species Enterococcus_A raffinosus_A. Next base: position 15,113 of record NZ_JAHLOS010000027.1, read on the forward strand.
ACAAGGTAAATATCCATACAAAAGCCTCAAGCAATGATACGTATCTAGGCGAACCAATCTACGATACCATCATTTTAGAAACGACTGTACCAGATGGCTACTACGTGATCGTTGATCTGTATAAGTTCTCTGACAAAGTCAATGATTTCGCGAATGCGGATAAGGCAACCGATAAAGATATCGTTTGGACTTCTGAAAAGATCAAGGTCAGTGCTTCTGGTGAATACAAGACTGGAACGTTTACACCAACAGAAGTCGGTTCTTACGGATATGTTGAAAAGCTTTATGACGACAAAGGCAACTTAGTTCACACTGGTAAAAAAGGTGAAGAAACAGAAAATGTGATTGTCCGTCCTAAAATCGAAATCGGAACAAGTGCGAAAGACAAAGATTCAGATATTAATGAAGGAAATGCGGTAGATGAAAATAGTCAACCGAAAGAAGAAATCACGATCATTGATACTGTTTCTTACAAAGATTTAGTTATCGGACGTGAGTACACAGTCAAAGGTGTGCTGATGGACAAATCAACAGGGCAAGCGTTTGTCGGCTCTGATGGTAAGAAAGTAACTGCTGAAAAAACCTTTAAAGCAGACAAAGAAAATGGCACGATTGAATTGGCCTTTGTGGTGAAGAAAACAGACATGCGCGGAAAAACGGTTGTCGTGTTTGAAAAGCTTTACGAAGGTGAGAAAGAAGTAGCTGTTCACGAAGAGATCACAGATAAGGATCAAACAGTGAACTACCCAGAATTAGAAACGAACGCTTCTGATGCTGGTACTGGAACCAATGAAGGAAATGCTGAAGAAAAAGTAACAATCAAAGACCAAGTAACCTACAAAAATCTAATTATTGGTCGCGAATATACGGTCAAGGGTGTCTTGATGGACAAAGAAACCGGTAAACCGTTCTTAACAACTGAAGGCAAAGAGGTTCATGCCGAGAAGAAATTCACAGCTGAGAAGAAAAATGGCGTGATCGAATTAGAGTTTGTGGTAACTAAAGGAGATTTAGCAGGTAAAACTGTTGTTGTCTTCGAGAAGTTATACAACAAAGACAAAGAAGTGGGCTCCCATACTGACATAGAAGACGATGACCAAACCGTTTCTTATCCTAAAGTCGGTACGAAAGCCGCTGAGTCTAGTATACACGGAGATAAAGTAGTTATCGAGGATATTGTTTCTTATGAAAACTTGATTCCTGGAAAAGAATACACTGTCCATGGAAAATTGATGGATAAATCAACGGGCAATGCTTTCTTAGCTGATGGAAAAGAAGTGACTGGCGAAACGACATTTAAAGCACCAGATTCAGGTAAAGGAACCATTAAGGTGAAATTTACCTTTGATCGCAGTGCCTTGAAGGATAACAAGGAATTAGTTGTCTTTGAACGCTTATACGGAGCGACTGGCAAAGTTGTCGCGACTCATGAAGACATCGACGACGAAGACCAGACGGTGCCGGTACAGCCTGCGCCAGAAGTGAAAACTTCTGCTAAGGACAAGGAAACCGGCCAAAATCAAGGAAATGCCAAAGAAGAAGTGACGATCATCGACACCGTTTCTTACAAGAACTTGATTGTAGGTAAAGAATACACTGTCAAAGGAATCTTAATGGATAAAGGAACCAACCAACCATTTAAGACGACAGATGGTAATACAGTTACCGCTGAGAAAACCTTTAAAGCCGAAAAACAAAACGGCACGATTGATCTTGAATTCAAGATTACGAAGGGTGACTTAGCAGGCAAATCAGTCGTTGTTTTCGAAACGTTGTATTTGGATGAAAAGGAAGTTGCTTCTCATACCGATATTACCGATGAAGACCAAACGGTTGATTTCCCAGAAGTTGAAACAAAAGCAATTGATAAAGATACCGAGCAAAATGAAGGTTTGGCTAAAGAAGAAGTAATCATCGTTGATACAGTTTCTTACAAGAACCTGCAAATCGGTAAGGAATACACAGTTAAGGGTGTCTTGATGGACAAGAAGACCAATCAACCATTCTTAACGACTGAAGGCAAAGAAGTTCATGCAGAAAAAACGTTTGTTGCTGAGAAGAAAAATGGCACGATCAACCTTGAATTTGTCGTAACCAAAGGGGATTTAGCAGGTAAGACAGTTGTTGTCTTTGAAACGTTGTATCATGAAGATGTTGAAGTGGGTTCTCATACGGATATCGAGGATGAAGACCAATCAGTCAACTATCCGAAGGTTGGTACGAAAGCTGCTGAAACATCTATCCATGGTGATACTATTGTAATGGAAGATATCGTTTCTTATGAAAATCTGAAACCAGGACAACAATATAAGGTCGATGGCGTCTTGATGGACAAAGCGACTAGTCAACCATTCTTAGTCAATGAAGAAGAAGTGACTGGCTCAACAACCTTCCATGCAAGTAAGACAGGTTCAGGCACTGTTAAGGTGAAATTCACCTTCAAACGTAGTGCTCTGAAGGAAAACCAAGAATTAGTTGTCTTTGAAAAACTTTATGGCGTCAAGGGTGTTCTAGTCGGCACTCACGAAGACATTGAAGACAAAGACCAAACCGTAGAAGTCAAACCGGAAGTTGAAGTGAAGACGACCGCGATTGATAAAGACACTGAAATGAATGAAGGTCTTGCCAAAGAAGAAGTTCGAATCGTTGACGCGGTTGAATACAAGAACTTAAATGTTGGTCAAGAATATACAGTCAAAGGTGTCTTGATGGACAAAGCGACTGGCAAGCCATTCTTGACAACAGAAGGCAAAGAAGTTCATGCAGAAAGAACCTTCACTGCGGAAAAACAAAATGGCACGATCGATCTTGAGTTTATCTTAACTAAAGGGGATCTAGCTGGTAAAACCGTCGTTGTCTTTGAGACGCTATATGTTGAGGACAAAGAAGTGGGTTCTCATACGGATATCAATGACAAAGACCAATCCGTTAATTACCCAGATATCGGCACAAAAGCGGCTGAAACAAGTGTCCATGGGGATACTGTGAAGATTAAGGATATCGTTTCTTATGACAATTTAGTACCAGGGAAAGAATACAAAGTAACTGGTGTCTTGATGGACAAAGAAACGGGCGAAGCCTTCAAGGTAGACGATAAAGAAATCACTGGTGAAGCAACCTTTAAAGCAAATAAAAAAGGGACTGGCACAGTGGAAGTTGAATTTACTTTTGATCGCAAAGCGTTAGAAGATCCGAAAAATCTCGTTGTCTTTGAAAAACTGTACAATATTGAAGGCAAGTTAGTTGGTCTTCACGAAGATATCGAAGATAAAGATCAGACTGTCGAAGTGAAGCCTGAGGTTGAAGTGAAAACGGATGCCATCGATAAAGATACCGAAATGGATGAAGGATTAGCCAATGAACGAGTAACGATCGTGGACCGAGTGTCTTATAAACATCTAATCGTTGGTAAGAACTACACCGTCAAAGGAGTCTTGATGGATAAAGCGACCGGCAAACCATTCTTGACAAAAGAAGGCGATGAAGTTCATGCCGAGAAAACCTTCAAAGCAGAACAATCAGACGGTACGATCAACTTAGAATTCTATATTAAACGAGGCGACTTAGCAGGCAAGACAGTGGTAGTCTTTGAGACACTTTACCACGATGAAAAAGAAGTAGCAGCGCATACGGACATTGAAGATGAGGCACAAACTGTGACTTATCCGAAGGTCGGCACGAAAGCTTCTGAAACAACCGGATCAACGGATAAAGAAGTAATCATCAAGGACATCGTTTCTTATGAAAACTTAGTTCCTGGCAAGGAATATACCGTTACTGGTACCTTGATGGACAAAGCAACTGGCAAAGCGTTTATGGCAGGAGACAATGAAGTGACCGGTAAAGCGACCTTTATCGCTTCTGAATCTGGCAGCGGTACAGTCGAAGTAGCCTTCCAGTTTAACCGCAGCTATCTAACAGAAGAGACTGTGCTAGTAGTCTTTGAAAAACTATACAACGTTGAAGGCAAACTGGTTGGTCTACATGAGGATATAGAAGATGAAGAGCAAACGGTTCGTCAACCGCAAGTTTCAACCAAAGCCAAAGACAAAGAGACAGGTACAAATGAAGGCTTCGCAGACGATGAAGTAACAGTTGTCGATGAAGTCAGCTACAAGAACTTGATCGTAGGCAAAGAGTATACGGTCAAAGGTGTCTTGATGGACAAAGCGACCAATAAACCGTTCATCACTCGTGATGGTAATGAGGTCCATGCAGAGAAGACCTTCACCGCGACAAAACGCGATGGTACGATCGAATTGGAATTCAAGATCACGAAGGGTGATTTAGCTGGTAAAACAGTGGTAGTCTTTGAAACCTTGTATCAGGAAGAAAAAGAAGTAGCCGCTCACACGGATATTGAAGATAAGGATCAATCGGTTCATTATCCAAAAGTAGGGACACAAGCTGCTGAAATCAGCAGTGAAAGTGACGAAGATGTGGTGATCAAGGATATTATCTTCTATGAAAACTTGATTCCAGGTGAAAGCTATACTGTTCGTGGAAAACTTATGATGAAGGACGCAAATGCGCCGTTCACAATCATGGGGCGTGAAGTTGAAAGTCAAGCGACTTTTGTAGCTAGTGACACAGGTAAAGGTACTGTCGAAATGACCTTTACTTTCCGTCGTAGTCTATTGTCAAATGACTTAACGTTAGTAGTCTTTGAAAAATTATTTGATACGAAGGGCAACCTGATCGGAGCTCACGAAGATATCAACGATGAAGCGCAAACAGTGACGGTTAAGAAGACCAATCCTGAACTGCCTAAGACAAAAGGTGATACCTTTAGTAATGGTAGTATCGGTACCTCCTATGACGGGGGCAGTTATGATTCTGGAGGTAGTCTGCCGCAAACTGGCGAACAAGTGTTGAAGATTCTACCTTATATCGGACTCGTGATTGTTGTTCTGGCAGGCGCGTTGTATTTCTATCGGAAAAGACAGATTTAATTATTAATAGAAGGTTTCTGTTTAGAGAACTTTTGATTCATTTTTCTCAAACAGGAAAATGTGAAAATACTAGACAAAAAAATCGTAGACTTGGGCCATAGCTTAAGTCTACGATTTTTTTAGGCTGCAGTTGATAAATCGAGATTCTTTTCATTAAAGGTATCGCCATGATCTAAATCACCATATTTAAATCCTCGTTTGAACCAATTGATGCGCTGTTCACTAGTTCCGTGTGTAAAGCTATCGGGAACAACATAGCCTTGATATTCTTTTTGCAGAGTATCGTCGCCAATCGCATTGGCAGCGGTGATAGCTTCATCAATGTCGCCTTCTTCTAGAATCGGTTGGCCTTGATAGGTTTCACCGGCTAGATATTTCGAAAAGCATCCGGCTAAATAATCGGCCTGAAGCTCTAAACGAACACTATATTTATTGTACTCAGTCTCCGAAACGCGTTTGCGGATCTTATCCAATTGAGCAGAGATGCCCAGCTCGTTTTGAACATGGTGTCCCACCTCATGGGCAATGACATAGGCCATGGCATAATCACCTGTTGCGCCGTATTTATTGGATAATTCATCCGCAAAACTCAGATCTAAGTAGACGTTCTGATCTGCCGGACAGTAAAATGGTCCTACTTGTGAGCTAGCTTGTCCGCAGGCCGAATTGACACTATCTGTAAACAAGACGAGCTTTGGATTTTGATAGGATTCATTCAGCTCTTCAAATTCCCCATTCCAATAATCTTCTAAATGAGCAAAGACGACAGCAGCGAACTCTTTTTGCTCCGTATATTCCTTTGAAGAAACATTTTCTGTTTCATATGTAGCTGGTGTGATTCCACCGCCTAAAGTATCGGTAACACTACTTAAGTCCCCACCGGATATAAAGAAGACGATCATCGCAATCAAAAAGACACCAATTCCGCCGCCAGTCACTATTTTCCCGACGGGTCGCCCGCTGCCTGACCGATCCTCCACATTCGAACTTTGCCGATCCCCACGCCAACGCATAACATTTCCCCCTTTTTTCGATCTTTCTTCTATATAAATATAGTTTAGTCGAAAAGCGCATAGAACCAAAGAATTAAGCCTAGTGCTTTCAAATTCAGTACATAAGAAGAAGGGATTATTCCGTTAATTTTAGTAAATTGGTGATCAATAAATAATCATTTCGCGACCTTAGTTTGAGTTTATTTTCACTTTTTTCAAGTGTATATATACGATTAGCATAAAACGAAAGAGTAACGATTTAGCTGGATATCTCGTTTAGGAGGCGGTATATCAATGTTTTTATATTAATTCAATAAATTAAAAAATATTATTGAAATGTATTTGTAACATTTCTTTTATATGCATGATATATCGCTATGGTAGAATTACATCTGACGTTATGCGATCTAACATTTTAAATCTACATAATAGCCGGAGGAATAATTAGTGAAAAAGAGTTTATTATCAGCATTGTTGGTATGCACAATCGCAGTATCAGCAGTACCGAATATTGCACTAGCAGATAATTACGATCAACAGATCCAAGAAAAAGATCAAAAGATCAGTGAATTACAAGGAAAACAATCTGGTGTTCAATCACAAATTGATGAATTAACAAGCGAAATTGCAACAGTTAGCGGAAAAGTGAAAGACTTAGAAGCGAAACAAGATCAATTAAATAAAGATACAATGAAATTACAAGAAAAAATTGCCATTTTAAAAGTACGTATCGCAAAACGTAACGAAGTCATTAAAAATCAAGCACGCGATACCCAAGTAAAGGGACAAGCTTCTAGTTATGTTTCTGCTGTTTTAGAAGCAGATTCATTATCAGATGTCATTGGGCGTGTTCAAGCAATGTCAACCATGGTGAAGGCGAACCATTCATTGATGGAACAGCAAAAAGCCGATGAAAAAGCGGTTGAAGCAAAGGTTAAAGACAATGAAACAAAGGTTGCTGAAATTCAAACAAACCAAAAAGAATTAGAAGCACAAAAAAATGAAATTGCAAACAAACAGGCTGAATTGAATGTTGTGAAAGCAAACTATGCTGCAGAACAAGCAACAGCTGAACAAGATAAATCTAAATTGAAAAAAGAACAAGAAGCTGCTAAAGCAGAACAAGCTCGCATCTTGAAAGAACAAGAAGAAGCAGCAAAAGCTCAAAAAGCTGAAGAAGCACGCCAAGCGAAAGAAGCAGCGAAAGCTCAAAAAGCCTTCGAAGAATCTCAAGCGAAAGCTGCTGCAGAACAAGCAAAAGCAACGGAAGAAAGTTCAACAGCCTCTTCTACTGAAGCATCATCAAGTGCCAGTGAAGAAAGTTCGACTTCATCTTCTGCAACAGTTGAAAAAACTGAGCAATCAAGCACAACTGAAACATCAACACCAGAACCAACACCTGCTCCTGCTGCAAGTACCGGCGGAAACAAAGTCGATCACACTGGTTCAGGCAACATGTATGCAGTAGGTCAATGTACATGGTATGTTAAAAACGTGGCACCATGGGCTGGAACATACTGGGGGAACGGATGTCAATGGGGTGCTTCAGCTGCTGCTGATGGATTCCAAGTAGATGGCACACCTGCTGCTGGTTCGATCGTTGTCTTCGCACAAGGTCAATCAGTTGGAACATGGAATGCTGATCCATCATACGGACACGTTGCCTATGTTCAATCATACAATGCGTCAAACAATACAATCACTATTACTCAAGGTGGTATGGGCTTCCCAACACCAACTGGACCAAATACTGCGACATTAAGCGCAGCTGGCTTACAATATATTCATCCATAAGGATTAGACAAAGAGCTTCCGAGAAATCGGAGGTTCTTTTTTTTGATCTGAAATTTTGAAAATAATTGATTCTGACTTTTGTTCCGCAATTAATCCTTTTTTTTAAAACTTATAAAGTTTGTGTTTGTTTCAGCTTAATAGGAACCTCCCATTATTTGCTAAAATAAGCTTGAGAGACAAAATACTGACTGCTTCATTTGTACGTTTATGAGTCGCCCTTATTATCTAAAAAGGAGGATATTATGAAGAAAAAATGGCTGTGGTTTGGTGCAACTGCGACACTGTTGCTGCTTTCGGCTTGTGGGAAAACGGAGGATGCTCCCGCTACAAAAGAGGATCATCAGAAAGATGCATTGGTGGTAGATACGAAGTTTGGTCCAGTCAAAGGACAGGAAAAGGAGGATGTTATTAGTTTTAAAGGGATTCCGTTTGCCGCACCTCCGGTTAATGAGCTACGTTTTTTGCCGCCTGAAGATCCGGAAAAATGGACGGAGACGTTGGCGTGTACGGAATTTCGACCTTCAGCTGTCCAGGTTGTTAAAAAGGATGAGGGGCTTACCTACGATGAAGATTGTCTTTATCTGAATCTTTGGAAACCCGCTGAACCAAAAAAAGAGAAGCTGCCGGTTTTAGTTTTTATTCATGGAGGTGCTTATACGCAAGGAAGCCCTGCGAAGTCAATGTATGATGGCACACGTTTTGCCAAGGACGGCGTGATTCAAATCAATATTCCTTATCGCTTGAGTGCGCTTGGTAATTTATCTTTTCCAGAGGTCACTGAAAAGTATGGAAATGTCGGAAACTTAGGCACGCTAGATCAGATTAAGGCCTTGGAATGGGTCAAAAAGAATGTGGCGGCGTTCGGGGGTGATCCCGAAAATATTACGATCAGTGGGGAGTCGGCAGGCGCCTTTAGTGTTTCGAATTTAGTGATGAGCCCCTTAGCCAAAGGACTTTTCCAGCGAGCAATCATGGAAAGCGGCGGTATCATGGGACAGCCGATGGTCGTTCCTAAGAGCACAGGTGATAAACAACAGGCCTTAGAAACTGCAGAGGCTTTTCGCAAACACTTAGGGATTGAAACATTAGCCGAAGCGCAGCAGCTCGATCCGCAAGTATTGGCAAAGGAGAGCCAATTTAGTATTGATATTACAAACGTGACAGATTATAACTTGTGGCCGACTTTTGACGGAAAGGTTCTTCTGGAAAATCCTTATCAAGCATTGCAAGATGGAAATTATAATTCAGTCGATCTCCTAGCCGGGTATAACACAGATGAAGGAACGATGTTTACTCCTGAAGGTGTCAGTGAGGAAGACTATCAAAAGATGATTCGCTGGACCTTTGGCGATCAGGCCGAGGAAGTGTTGACAAGATATCCAGTAGACGATGCGCATAGTGCGACACAGCGAGCTAGAGATGTCTTCTATTACGCTATGCGGATAGGCAGTGAAAGTTTTGCCAATGAGATGGCGCAGCAAGGGAAGAATGTCTACTATTATAACTTTGATTTAGATATGCCGAAACTAGATGAGCAGGGATTAGGAACCGCTCATGCGATGGAGCTCTTTTTCGTTTTTGATACTGTGCCTAAAGAGATTGAATTGACACAGGAAAAAGCGCAATTTAAAGAAGAGCTGCATAATCGTTGGCTGAACTTTATCGTCTCAGGTGACCCAAATCAGGGAGAAAAGGTCGAGGTTCAATGGCCTAAATACACCTTTGAGGAACAAGAAATTCTCGTCCTAAATGAAAAAAGTGAAGTTCGTCAACGACCAAATCAAGAAGATGTCGATTTCTTTTTACACAAGTTTTGGTAGCAGCGATTGAAACTGCTCGGAGCATCCCCATAACGAAGCATCTCCGCCAGATCCTTTGGCGGGGATGCTTTATTAAAAGTCGTTAGTAATTAGAGGTAAGGCAGCAACGCTTGAAAAAGCAGCGCACTTGAAGCAGCACCAGGGTCAATATGACCAATGGAGCGTTCACCTAAATAAGAAGCACGGCCTTTTTTGGCTTGCATTTCTTTTGTCTGCTCCTTCGCGGCTTCAATGCGGTCTTTGGTTAATTCGGAATGTTTGAGCGCTTGAACAACTGAATCCCAAACGTCTACCATCGTTTTATCATCAGGTTGGGCTTTTCCTCGCGCTTGAACACCGGTTAAGCCGGCTTCTAGCAGCTCTCCTAATTGCTCTTGGCTCGTGATTTCGGTGATATCCTTCGTTGCTTTGGTCAAGTTCATGAAGGCCGAGCCATATAATGGACCCGAGGCGCCGCCGACTTTTGAAATCAAAGCCATGGATAGTATTTTGAAGGTGTCGCTGATTGTTGCGGGCTGCTTTGCTTCAAAAACCTGCTTATATTCATTCATTCCTCGCGCCATGTTGTTTCCGTGATCGCCGTCACCGATTGGCGTATCGAGTTCACTTAAATAGTCTTTATTTTCTTCGATCAACTGACCAAAATCCGACAGCCAATCCTGAATTTCTGTTACGGTTATGTTCATGCTCTTACTCCTCATTTGTGTTAGTGTCCTTAATTATAAGTCTGATTCTTAGGCCATAGACTCAATGTTAAGCAAACGTTGCAACGTTTGCTTTTTAGTAGTCGGCTTGTTACCAAGAGATGGTAGCGACCTCAGCCTTCAAGGCTTTTTGCCAATTCGCGTCAGCCAAATCAATGAAGGTTAGTGACAGTCCCTGCATGTCAATCGAAGTCATATAATTGCCGACCTTATGGAAGGAAACGTGAATATTCTCTTGTCCTAATAGAGTTAGGACATCGTTGATAAAAATGAACTGCTCCATCAGCGGTGTTCCGCCCATGCCGTTGACTAAAACCCCAATCTCTTTTGGTTTCTGATCGTAGGCAGCAAGCACTTTTCCAACCATTTCTTTTGCGAGGTCTTCTGAAGAACGAATTTTTTCTCTTCGATAGCCTGGCTCACCATGGATTCCCACGTCAAATTCAATTTCATCCTCCGCGAGAACAAAGCCAGGTTTACCAACTTCGGGAACGGTCGCAGCTTTTAAGGCCACCCCGATAGTTTTCGTCGCAGCTACCACACGATCACCAAGTTCTTTTAGTTCAGTTAACGTTGCGCCATTTCTAGCAGCATCCCCAAGGATCTTATGAACTAAAACCGTTCCAGCCACGCCACGTTTACCGGCTGTGTAGGTACTGTCTTCAACGGCGATATCATCGTCTACCACCACCATTTCAATCGGAATATCGTTCATTTCCGCTAAGTCTTTTGCCATTTCAAAATTTAAAATGTCGCCAGTATAGTTTTTGACAATCAAGAGTACGCCTTGGCCTTGGTTTGCTTCATTGATCGCCATTTCGATTTGGTCGGGCGTTGGTGAAGTGAAGACATCTCCTAAAACAGCCGCGCTAAGCATACCGTTACCAACAAATCCAGCGTGAGCCGGTTCATGACCGCTTCCGCCGCCAGACACGAGACCGACTTGCTTCATCGCATCATTTTTTGCGATAACACGCGAATCGTCGACTCGATGGACCAGACTGGGATAGCTTTTGACAATCCCACTTAGCATTTCTTCAATAATATTTTGCGGTTCATTGATAATTTTTTTCATCTTAATTCCAGCCTTTCTTAGGAGCATTCTGTGCTTCCGCTAGGATATGCTCGAAGTCATCAGAGAGACTTGCGGTAATACCAGCCGCAAAGGCACCTTCGACTAGTGGTGCATCGACCAATACATATTTGGCCTGCTGAGCTTCCTCCAACATATCAAAAGCCAACTCTGCACTTAAAACGGCACTGCCAAGATCAGCAAAGACGAAAAACTTGTCGATTGACGGTGCTTCGTTTACAGCATCAACAATTTTCGTCGGATCACTGCCTAATTCACCCTCAGAGGTACCGCCCAAAGAAAAAATTTGCAGCGACTCGCTTTGCGCCATTTGTTCGATCATTTCTTTGATACCATCGGTGATTTTTTGACTATGAGAGATTAATAGAATTGCTTTGTTCATAAAAAGGTGCTCCTTCGTCCAGTAATTGGATAATTCAATTACATGTGATGTTTTTCTTTGTAAGCTTGACCGATGCGATCGGCAACGATAATGGCGTTGGCAACTTCTTCTTCCACGATCGGGAAGGGCATTGAATGGATCGATTCCTCAGGGATTGAAGCGATTTTTGCGACTTCTAGAGCTTCTTCAAAGGTGATCGAGTCTACACCAAGATCGGCTAAGGTGAGCGGTAGACCGATTGCTGCCATAAAGTCCATGACGGCAGTAACTTCAGCAGTATCCGCATCTTCTAAAACAAGCTGTGCCAATGTTGCAAAGGCGACTTTTTCGCCGTGAAGATAATGGTGCGTTCCTTCGAGCACGGTCATGCCATTGTGGATTGCATGAGCAGCTGCTAAACCGCCGCTTTCAAAACCTAAGCCGGAAAGCAAAATATTGGTTTCAACAATCTTATTCAAGGATTCAGTCACTAAGTCTGCATCACAGGCGATTTTTGCATTCAAACCGTCTTCTTGCAGGTGCTCCCAACAAAGCTTTGCCATAGCTAATGCGGCATAGGTGCCGCTGGCAGGAGGTGTTAGTCCTTCACGGGAGCCCATTGGCAAGCTTGCGTTGACACGAGAATAGGAATTGTGAGTAGCTCGTGCTTCAAAGTAAGTCGATAGTGCGTCGCCCATTCCGGCAACAAGAAAACGAGTAGGTGCTTTAGCGATAACCTTCGTATCGACTAAGACAACGCTCGGGCTTTGCTTGAAATACGCATAATCATCAAAAGAACCGTCAGCATGATAGAGAACGGCAGAATGTGAAGTAGGCGCATCTTGAGCGGCGATCGTCGGAACAATAATTAATCGTTCACCTTCAGCGACGACTTTTGACGCATCAATCGCTTTGCCGCCGCCTAAGCCGATGATGCAGTCTGTTTGTTTTTCCTTGGCGATGGCTTGCAAGCGTTGGGTTTCTTCACGAGTTACTTCTCCATTGAATCCGCCTTCAATAAATGAAATATTGAATTTTTCTGCGGTCGCGTCTAATTGTGGACGAACGCGTTTGACATCATCGGGATTGGCGATCAATAAGGCGCTCTTGCCGAAGGTTGAAACAAAGTAACCTAAATTTAGTAATTCGTCTTCTCCTTGAACGTATTTTGTTGGTAAAATCAGTGCTTTTCTCATGGGATGAATCCTCCTTGGTTTTATTTACAGGCTAATCATAAAGCGTTATCATAAAAAATACATTGAACTATGTTACCGTTTTCTTATATAAATCAATTGATCTATTTTGCGAAATAGAATTATTTTGTGATTTTACAGAAAAGTTCTATAATGCATTCGAGAGGTGAGTATGTGAGTGATACGCAATTTGATATTGAGCAGGTGTTAGATTTAAATAAATGGGAGTCCGTGCAGGAGAGCATCGCGCTAGCCACGCATTTAGCGATTATTTTAGTCGATTTTCGGGGAAAGCCGATTACTAAGCACAGCCAAGTAAAGCCATTCTGTCAATTGGTTCGCAGCCATCCGGAGCTCTCGGTTCATTGTGAAAAATGTGATTCGAGAGGCGGATTAGAGGCGGTTCGGACAGGACAGCCCTTCATCTATCGTTGCCATTTCAATATTGTCGATATGGCGATCCCGATTATGATTGACAGTCGGTATGTAGGAGCGATCATGGCAGGGGAGATCTTGTTAGAAGAGGGGCAAGAGGAGCTTGAGCAGGTTTTGCAGCTAGAAAATCAAGCGTTTTTGAAAACGTTTAAAGAAGAGCATCAGGATTTAATAGCTCAGTATCCAACGTTTACTAAAGAGGATTTGCGGAAATCAGCTGAGATGCTTGAAAAGATCAGCGAGTATATCGTCAGTGAAGCAATTAAGAAGGATTACTTGATCAAGGCTTATAAGCAGACACTGCGGCTTACAAAAAGAGAGGTTTCAATTGAAAAAAATGCGCTGGATTTGGAAATTGTCCAAAACGATATTCAGCATTCGAAGCTGGAGAATCGATTACAGGAGTCTAACGGGGTCTATTTAGCTAAAAATACGGTGTTGCAGCCGGCGATTGATCTGGTATTTGAAAACAAGGAACGCCATATTGATCTGGGCACACTGGCGACTGTGACGAACGTTTCGCTAAGTCATTTAAGCCGGTTATTAAAAGAGGAGTTTGGTGAACCCTTTAGTAAAATATACGGCAAGCTTAAGGTTTATTGGGCGCAGCAATTATTAGAAACAACGGATTGGTCAATAGGTGAAATCAGTGATGCTCTCGGGTATGTGGAGCCAAGCTATTTCGTTCGCAGCTTTAAAAAAATCACCGGAATAACGCCCCTAAATTATCGAAAAGAAAACTTTCGATCTAGCGAAGTATTAGTTGAGCGCTTGAAAGAGAAATAGGCATCATAGGAAGGACTGGATAATTTCCTTTATCCAGTCCTTTTTAATTATAAGGAAAATATAAAACTTTCACATGAATGAATCGCTTTACAGCGGGTATATCCATGTCCGGCTTCACGAACTAGCTTTACGGCAATAAGCAAAAATATTTCGAAATTTGAGAAGCACCGAGGAGGTACCAATCAACATCAGTTCTCTTTAATCACTGTGTTTCTTGGCAATTTAGAAATATTTTGGTCTTATTGCTGAGACACACAGTGATTGCTTGCAGAGCTGATGTGGAACAGTACCTAACTGGTGCTCAAAAGCTGAGCGAGTTCGCGAAGCCTTTCTTATGCAATACGGGAATCACTATCAAAGTTTTGGAATTTCGGTATAATGAACAGGTATGATTTTTTTACATAGAAGGGACTATTGATAGATGCTTACAAAGCTTTCAAATTACATAAAATCCGATTTAATCGAGGCGGACATAAATGCAGGAAAGGATCAAGATACCCTGCAGCAATTGGTCGCTCAAAATGGCGGTCATGCCTTTAGTGAAGATCAGCTGGCAGCGATTCGTTTTCCGATGCAGACGCATTTACGGATTATTGCTGGTGCCGGAAGCGGCAAGACCCAGACGATTTGTGCCAAAGCAGCTTATTTAGTGCTGGAAAATTCCGTTGATCCTAAGACGATCATGATGTGCACCTTTTCTCGCAAGGCGAAGCTGGAAATGGAAGCGCGGGTCAATCACTATTTGGGCGGCTATGCCCGCATCAGCGTTCAAACCTTTCACGGATGGTTCAATGCCGAGTACAATGAGTTAATCCGTCAATTTCCCGCAGCGAAGCAGTGGGGAATCGTAGGCACGATCGACGAAGAGCACTATTATCAAACTGTCAATCAATTGATCAAAAAATATCGCTTGTATAATTTCGATAAATTTGAAGAACGTCCGATTGTTTCCCGGATTAGTTATTGGCGGAATATGGGGTATTCCGATCAGGAGATGGTGGATTTTGTTGCGCAGCATTTTGATCAGGAGGAGCTTCTGCTAAATCAAAAGCTGAGTGTGGTTTTTCAACAATTTTTGGCTGAGTTGGAGCTGTTGAAAAAGAAGGAACAATTTATTAATTTTGACGATATGTTGTACAATCTCAAGCTGATTTTGGAAAACGACGAGGCAGCACGCAACTCTTTACAGGAAAAATACCGCTATATATTTATTGATGAATTTCAAGACATCAATCCATTGCAAAAACAAATCGTGGCGTTGATTTGTCCCCCTGACAAAACGGCTGAAGAGAAAAATTCAAGAAAACTGATTATCGTTGGAGACGACGATCAAAGTATTTATTATTTTCGCGGAGCCGAACCGAGCTATATCAAAGCGTTTGAACAAGAGTATCAGCAAACATCCTTGAAATTAATGACCAATTATCGTTCGGAGGCACCGATCGTCGAAGCAGGGAATCGACTGATTCAACACAATGCTCATGACCGTTTAGAAAAAACGATGATCGCAAATAAAACGACAACGGTACATGACTGCTATGCCATTGGTTTTTCTGATGACGAGGAAGAAGCCGCGTGGATTGGAAGAAAAATCCAAGAACTGGCGAAAAATACGCCGCTGAAAGATGGCAGTCCTGATTATCGGGAGACGATGGTCCTGTACCCAACCCGGGTGCAATTGCGTTCATTATTGAAGCAACTGAAAAAACAAAAAATTCCCTTTGTGACGCCAACCAATGATGATTTACTGGGAATCTTCGGTTTACCCTTGTTCAAAACCCTTTTTCAACAATTGGACATGCTGGCGGCAGCCACGACGATTCAGCAAAAAAATGAAGCACTAAAAAAAATTATCCAGCAATACGCCTTTTATCATTTCATCAAATTTGGTGCCAGCGCCACATTCAGCGAGGAATTATTCAATCAAAATAAATTCAAGATTAATGATCTCGTCGCTTTTTTAGTCAGTGAGCGTAAGCTGTCTCAGGCAGCTCAAAATCAAGCGAAGCAATTCTTTAAGCAAATCTATTTGTTTTATCAAGGTAAACAGTTAGAGCTTGCTCCGTTATCAGCTGCCTTACTTTCGACACCGAAATTCAAAAAGGAGTTGAGTGAAGAAGAAGCCGGCTGGCTGAACAAAGAATTAACGGCAGCTGGCGATTGGCCGGGACTTTTGGCAGCTTACCAGCAGGCTAGTGAGCAAAATCAAGGGATGAAAAAACGCCTGAATGATTACGATCAGGATAAATTGAATGCTGTTTATCTGCTATCGATTCACGCTAGTAAAGGACTAGGTAAGAAAAATATCTTCATCAAAGGGGTGTACCAAGATGCGTTGCCAAACCATCATACAGTCAAAAAAGCTGAGTGTGATCTGAAGAAGGCCAAGGAAGAAGCTGCTCCGCCTACTACAATCGAAGAGCAGCGTCGTTTGATGTATGTTGCCATCACTCGCGCGAAGGAAAACCTCTATGTGACCTACCCTAAAACGGTCAATAATAAAGCAACCGAGCCGTCCCCCTTTTTAAAAGAAGCGGGACTACCGCTCAAAGAAGACCCAAAAAAATAGTATAATGAAGGAAAACGGGAGGGCTTATGGACAATTTGAGAATCGAAGTAGGGAATGGCGTTCATTTGCGAGCGGCCAGCAGCTATATCCGCCTACAGGTCTTTGTTTTAGAAAGA
Source organism: Enterococcus raffinosus (assembly GCF_018917525.1). Taxonomy (GTDB): domain Bacteria; phylum Bacillota; class Bacilli; order Lactobacillales; family Enterococcaceae; genus Enterococcus_A; species Enterococcus_A raffinosus_A. The sequence continues at coordinate 31,928 of NZ_JAHLOS010000027.1, forward strand.
TCCTTGGCCTTATCTGATGAGTTTGATCAAAAGGATCAACCAGATACGATTTACAGTGTGCTGTTTGATGAAGCCCTTCCAGTGGCGACGGCTCGTTTTTTACAAGAGGATGAACGTGTTGCCCGGATTGGTCGTGTAGCAACCTTGAAGGACTATCGAGGCAAGCAATTAGGCAGCGGTGTCGTTAACTCGCTGGAAGCCTTGGCAAAGGAAAAGCAGATTGAACGACTAATTATTCACGCGGAATTAACAGCGGCCGGATTTTACGAAGGTTTGGGATATTGTAGCGTGGGAAAGCCCTACGACGAGGATGGCGTACCTTGTATTACATTGGTAAAGCAGCTTTAGAGTGATCGAGTGAAAGGATGGACAGGTGATGGATCATCAAGAACAAGCAATGACTTATTTTCAAGCAGGTCGTAACTGTTGCCAAGCGGTTGTCGGTGCTTATTGTACGGAGTTGGGGATTACTGAAGCGAAAGCAAATGAGCTTGCGACAGGTTTCGGCGGCGGCAATTATCAGGGGTTGTGCGGTGCTCTAGCCGGGACCTATATAGTAGCTAATTATTTGAAGGGGACACCAGAAAACGCTGATCCTGCTAAATGCAAAGACGATGAGGCTGGCAAGTTGATGGTGGAAATGACCCAGGACTTTGAAGGAGCCTGCGGTTCGCTTTATTGCACCAAGCTGCTGGGAAAACGTCCTTGTTCTGACTATGTCCGTGCTGCGGTAAAAATTATTGACGAAAATGTAGCAGATTAAAAATAAGCAAGGAGCTGTGACAAAGGTCTTGTTACAGCTCCAGTTTTCGAATATTCGGTGTTCCAGAAGTAGCTTCTTCTACGCAAGCTCCGCATACAGTTACTGCTAAGTTTCACTAAGCAGAACTAGCATTCGGAAATAAGCCGAAATTTCTTGAAGTTGACCACTTCTGCCACAACCTCTTTAATTCATCCGGTAAAATAAACGAACACAAAAAGAGTTTGTCACCTCCAAAATATTATGTTACGATTTTCACTATCTAAATGTAGAAAATGAAAAAAGCTGAATGGAGGAGGATTCATAAGGTGAGTATTTCAATTATTCAAGAAATCAAAATAAATCTTGTGAATTATCTAGTCCGATGGAAAAAACAAATTGCCGCGGCTATAGCGGTTTTGGCCTTTCTTCTTTTGTTCACTGTCATTCAACGATCAACGCTGAATAATTCTGCTTGGCTGCAGGGAGATTGGAGGAATCAGTCAGTTGACTATTCATTCAAAGCAAAAAACAAAGGCTTTACTAATTGGAGTATCAAGTGTAAAGGTGCTCTGGCCCTAAAGCAAGCTCGAATAACGGTGAATTCTAATAAGAAACGCATCATTATGACGGATGATGGGAATACGGTAGAGTATCAGGTGACTAAGCTGGACCGCAACCATTTAAAGTTAGAAGTAATGAAAAACGGCAAGTCAAAAAATACCTTAAAACTGCAAAAAGAATAGATCAAGACCAATCATCCGTGAAGATGGTTGGTCTTTTATTATTGCCGGAAGAACAATTCTTTGCTGGTCTTTTAAAAAAATAGTACTATCAGAAAAGAATGACTATATTTGATTGTATAAGGGGATTTTTACTATGAAAGTTGTCGTTATCGGCGGAGTAGCAGGCGGACCTTCATTCGCCACACGCTTGCGTCGTTTGAATGAAGAGCACGAGATCGTGATTTATGAACGGGGAGAAAATATTTCTTACGCTAGCTGCGCGTTGCCATATTATTTAGGTGGAGTGATCGAGGACTTGGATTCATTGATTGAACGGACACCAGAAGCGCTGAAAGTAAAAAACAATATCGATGTTTTGACGAAGCACGAAGTCCAAGCAATCGATTCGGATAAGAAGCAATTGGTGGTCAAAGACTTGCGGACTGGTGAGGAATCAACAACGAACTATGATAAATTAGTAATTTCCGCAGGTGCTCGCCCAACCCTGCCGCCAATCAAAGGCGCAGATAAAGCGGAAAATGGGTTTGTCCTACGCAGTGTTACAGACGCAGCGGATATCAAAGCCTATATGGATGCTCACGATCCTAAGAATGTTTTAGTTTTAGGCGCGGGCGTCATGGGCTTAGAATTAGCGGAAAACTTTAAACATCGGGGAATGGATGTTACCTTAGTCGATCAATTGCCGCAGGTGGCTTTTCCTTATGATGAAGAAATTGCCGATCTGATCTATGATAAATTAATCGAAAAGGGCTTGCAGGTTCATTTGAGTACTCACGTGGAAGAAATTCGTCAGGCGGGAAAAGAAGTCGTGCTATCTGATGGCACAAGTCTTAACCCAGATCTGATTTTATTTGCGACTGGTGTAGCACCAAATAATGAGGTGGCAAAAACGGCCGGTATTGAATTATCCGATGATGGTCAGATCATCGTTAACGATCAATTAGAAACCAACGTTCCAGATATTTACGCGATTGGCGATATTATCAAAACAACCAGTCTGGTGACAGGATTAGCGACCTCTAGCATGTTATCTAGCGCCGCGAACCGTCAAGGTCATATGTTGGCGGATATGCTTAACGGTACACCGATGCGCTATCGCGGCTATATCGGTGCCGGGGTAGCGAAAATCTTTGACTACACCGCAAGCTATGCAGGAATGACCGAGCATGCGTTGAAAGCTGCAGGGATTACCAATTATAAATCGATTTTTGTGACGCCGTTTGATCATGCCTATTTTTATCCAGGCGCAACTCGCTTGAATCTAAAAATTATTTTTGATGCCACCAGCGGAAAAATCTTAGGCGGCCAAGCCGTCGGTGAAAAAGGGGTCGATAAGCGAATGGGTGAATTATCCGTTGCGATCACCGGCAATCTGACGGTCTTTGATTTGCCTGACTTGGAATTACCTTATTCACCGCCGTATTCAACCACCCGGGATCCATTGAATATCGCAGGTTACGTAGCGATCAATCAAATGACCAATGTGGTAGAGACGATCAAAGTCACAGATATTCCAGCAGAAGATTTAGCGAATGCCTTTTTCTTGGATATTCGTGAACCGGATAAAGCAACATCCGGCAGTATCGAAGCAACGAAAAATATTCCCATGAATGAACTGCGGGATCGGATCAATGAGATTCCAAGAGATCGCAAAGTCTATATTACTTTTAGAAAAGGCTTGAACACCTATACTTCTGCGCGTATCTTAGCAGGGTTTGGCATTTCGGCAATTTTGATTGAGGAGTAAATCATGAGCGAATTTAAAGAAGTATTTGACTCAGCTCAACAATTTTTGATCCTGCAAGCCTATATTGATTCACAACTTTCCGAGGAGGAATTGATGAATTTTACCTTAGTCGAAGCGACTGACGAAACACCGGTTGTTTTCTATCAAAAAGGTGTGATGATCATCCATCCGAAATTTGATTTGGATCAGTTTACTCATGATTTTTTCCCCCACGAGAAGATTGTTTTGCAGTCTGAAAATAAGCAAGTGATCGTGGAGCTGCCAAATCAAGAGCTTCAAATTCGTTTTGAAACTGTCGAAGAAACAAAACAATTCGCTAAGGATATCAGGTATTTATTCGCGCTATAGGATTCGGATAGTTGCTCATCGAAACGCCTCGTAGTAAAGTGAAAGTAGAGAATGAATGAGGAGGATTCAAGATGAAGAACACGGAATTAGCGATAGAAATGCTGGATCGTGCGCAGGAACGTTTTGTGGATACCTTTGACCAGATGACCATAGACGAGGCCAATGAAATGCCCGCGCCTTTGATCAAATCAGTGGTTTGGCTAATGTGGCATACAGCCCGGGAATTGGACATGCAGATTTCTGATTTAAACGGTACAGATTTTCTTTGGACAAGTGCCGGTTGGTCAGAAAAATTTGCTTTGGATTTGCCCGACGATACACCGGATTATCGACACACGCCTGAAGAAGCAGCGAAAGTGGTTGTGACCGATCGTCAATTGGTTCTGGATTATTTAACTGCCAGTATCGAATTTACCAAAGACTATTTGAAAAATGTCGATGAAAATAGTATGGATGATGTGATCGATACCAACTGGAATCCGCCAGTCACTCGCCAAGTTCGGATCGTCTCTGCGATTGATGATGCCGTGATGCATTCGGGACAAGCAGTGTATACCAGAAGAATGGTGATTGGAAAATAAGATTCACACAAAGCAGATCTTTCAAAACGAGAGATCTGCTTTTTTCATTCGTATCGGTTTACAAACAAAGCGACATCGGTTAATATTAGAACGATCATTCTCGAAAGTGAGGTGGAGAATTATGGCTCGCACCAAAGAATTTGATAAACAAGTCGTCTTGACGAAAGCAATGAACCTATTTTGGGAACAAGGCTATGAAAAAACCTCTATGCAGGAGCTGGTCGATCGCATGGGCATTCATCGTCGGAGTATCTATGACACATTCGGTGACAAGCATCAGCTATTTTTAAAAAGTCTTGCTTTGTACGAAGATAATCTAGCCAAACGAATTACGCAGCGAGTTTCTTCGGATGAATCAGTCCAAGGGCAGATTCGTCGTTTACTCTCGATCACACTAGAACAAGATGAGAATCAACCCGCTGGATGCTTGATCGTAAATACAGCTTCTGAATTGGCTTTGATCGATGAAGAGGTCAGTCAAAAAATCAATGAGATATTTAACAGAAGTGAGAACTATATCTACAACTTATTAGTTGAAGGACAGCAAAAGGGTGAGATTCCAAAAACATTGCCGCTAAAAAATGCGGCTCATTACTTACATACCATTTGGCTCGGAGTACGTGTAGATGCCAAGGTTGCCACTGATCCGGAAAAAATTTATCAATCAATTGATTTGGCATTAAGTATTATCAATTAGCTAACGCTTGTCTTGGCAAATCGCCGAGACAACTATTTTTACATTAATTAGAACGTTCATTCTAGAAAAGGAGAATTATTATGAAAGCAGTCCAAATAGAGAAATACACGAAAGATTTACAGACAAACGTGAAGGAGGTTCCGGTACCGACGATTACTGACGATCAGGTCTTAGTAAAGGTGAAGGTAGCAGCGGTCAATCCTTTAGAGATATTGAATATCACGGGCGCTGTCAAGCTGATACAGGACTATCCAATGCCATTGACTTTAGGAAATGAACTGACTGGTGTGATCGAAAAAGTTGGGGGAAATGTCACAGACTTTCAAGTTGGAGAGAAGGTCTATAGTCGGTTACCCATTGATAGTATCGGTGCGTTTGCGGAATATGTGGCAGTAGATGCCAATGCAATTGCTCATCTACCAAAGAATTTAGACTTTTTAACTGGAGCCGCCGCTGCTTTGACCGGTTTGACCGCGTATCAAGCATTGCATGAGGAATTGCAAGCGAAGGCTGGGCAAACCGTGTTTATTCCTGGAGGTTCAGGAAGCTTCGGACAAATGGCGATCCCACTAGCTAAGGATCTAGGGCTGACTGTGATCGTGTCAGGCAGCTCCGAAGCAAAGGAGCGGACATTAGCAGCTGGTGCAGACAAGTATTTAGATTATAAGACGGAGAACTATTGGGAATTATTAGAACCAGTCGATTTTGTGATTGATACTTTAGGTGAAAAGGAATTCGACCGAGAACTCTCGATTATCAAACCGGGAGGGAAAATGGTCAGCTTGATTGCAGGTCCAAACAAACAGTTTGCGATTGATAAAGGAATGCCAAAAGCAAAGCAACTTCTTTTTGGATTAGCCGGAAAGAAATTCGATAAAAAAGCCCGAGAAAAAGGTGTCAAATACCGGTTTATCTTCGTTCGTTCTGATGGGGAACAATTGAAGGAGATCAGCCGTATTATCGAGAAAAATAATATCGTGCCAGCCGTAGATCCGACCACTTTTCGACTAGAGGATGTTAATCAAGCCTTGCAGTTAGTCGCAAAAGGACATCCGAAGGGAAAAGTGTTGCTTCGGGTTGATTACAGTGAATGAGTTAGAAATCCCTCCCCTACTACGTTTCTGTTAAGGAAAATCAGAAGGTAGAGTAGTTTTGTTATTTTCTTTAAAATTGATTCAAACCTAAAAACCTGCTCATCTTCAATAATGAGCAGTTTTTTTTCGAGCTCAATAGTAATTTCTGATGTAGATAAGTAAAGATTCTAAACTTTTTTAGAGAAAATATGCAATTCGAATAGAACTCCAACAGATTGTACTCTTTTTGCGAATAAGATGTACGTTTTGAGCTGATTCAATCAGATATCTTGGGAAAATTGAAGGTTTGACAATGTTGTGTGGAACAAAAGCGAGTACTCCTTGCGATAACAGTTTAACAGTGACCGTCCAAGTATCAGTATTCGATAATAGTTTGTAGGTGTCAACAGAGCAAATTATAATCGCAAAAATCAATCTTTCAAGATTGGTTTTCGAATAATTTTTCCAACGTGTAATCGGTCAGCTCTGCTACGCTAAGCGTATATTATTTTTTTCGTCAATGATTGAAAAGCTGTAAGTTGTTCGGGAGTGATAAGGGTGTGTTTGCCCAAATTTCACGAGTTCCAAATTGTTTGCCGGATATTGAGTTTCAAAGGTTATCCCGCTGTAAATAGGAAAGAGTTTATTATTATGCGAGAAATTTTCTTGTGCAACATTAAATGTATAAATAACGACGCTTGGTAATGATGTCTTAAAAGTTATCTGACGCCCGTTTGTCGGATGCCTCAAGACCCCGGAGTAATCCTTATAAAGCTGATATGTGTGATTAATGCCATGGAACGTTGGTAATGAAGCCAGCTTGCTCAGGATTTGAAAATCAAAATGTTCTGGGACATTCAAAGGATCAGCAGACTTAATCAAGCCGTTTTCTTCATGAAAGATTGAAGCGGAATCAAGCTTAAAAAGGTGATTGGTGATAGGTACGAAAGCTGAACCATTCAAATTGAAATACATATGGTTTGTCGGGTTAAGATAAGTTGTAACTTTAGGATTTACCAAAATTTCCATCGTTAGATTGTAATTCCTGTCAATGATATAAATAACTAAAGCCTCATAATCTATGGTTGAGTGACTAAAAGATACAGTAACAGAATCATCATTTTCTGTAATCGATTGATCCCAAATCACCTTATCCCAGCCATCAGAACCTCCATGAAAATGAATTGGCGGTCGATTCTTTTCGAGAGTAGTCTGGCCTACTTCATATCGACCAGCTAAAGGACCAACGATACTTCCAGCAAATGTTCTATTATTCAACCAAATATCTTTAGGCGGAGCCATTAAAATATTTTCCATATTGTTGCGATTATCTGAAAATGATATTTCGAAAACAGAAGCGCCAAGATTTGAAAAGGTCACTTCTAACTCTTTTTTTAGCGAAATTTTTGTAAAAACTACGCTTTTATCAATGTGATCATAGGATAATTGAAACATCAGATACCTCCTTTTTGTCAGTATAACTTTATCTGAAAAAAATTTCCATAGGTATTGACAGTTTTTGAAAATAATGTATTATTGTTTTTGTAAACGCAAACAGAAAGGGGTTGCAATTATTTTGGATTTAAATATTTTGAAGGAAAATTATGATGTAGTTGTAGTTGGTGGAGGGATGTCAGGCGCATTTGCAGCGATCGCCGCTGCGAGGAACGGTGCAAAGACATTAATTATTGATCAAAATGGCTACTTTGGAGGGACATTGACAGCAAACGGAGTTGGTCCGATGATGACATATTTTGCTGGAGATAAACAAGTTATTTTAGGATTGGGACAAGAAATGGTCGAGCGTCTAGTTGAACGCGGTTATTCACCCGGACATGTGCTAGATTCTACAAACTACATTTCTTATGTAACACCATTTTCAGCTGAAGGGTTGAAAATTGTTTTGGACGAGATGGTCAGTGAAGCAGGGGCAGATGTTTTATTCCATACCTATTTAATCGGATTAGAAAAAGAATCTGGCAAAATCAAAAATATATCAATTGTTAACAAAGATGGAATTAGTCACATTTCAAGTAAGGTATTTATTGATGCGACAGGTGATGGCGATCTAGCAGTAATGTCTGAAGTGCCATTCCAATTAGGTCGGGAAACAGACAATGCGATGCAGCCGATGACGATGAATCTAAAGGTCTATGGTGTTGATACACAAAAACTTCGTGAGGCAGTGTTAAATGATCCAGTGAAATTCCCACGCCTGAACAGGGATTTAGATGTCATGAAAAACACAGAAATTTTATCTTTTGTTGGTTTTGATGATGAATTTAAAAAAGCCAAAGAAGAAGGTCGGATCAGCATTCCACGAGAAGATATTCTTTTCTTTGAGACCAATGTGCCAGGAGAATTTATCATGAACACTTCACGGATCATCAATGAAAGCGGTGTATCTGCTGAAGGTCTGACCCGAGCAGAGATGATTGGTCGCAAACAATGCGAAGAATTGTATTATTTCCTAGTTGAATCAGTACCAGGTTTTGAAAACGCGAAAATCGCTTATAGCGGACCAAGTGTTGGTGTTCGCGGAACGAGACAGATCAAAGGCAAGTACACGTTGACGAACCAAGATGTTTTAGAAAACAAACCATTTAAATCAACAATCGCTCACTCAGGGTACCCAATAGATATTCATAATCCAAAGGGTGAAGGAACAGTTTCCGTACATGCTAATCAAACCGAAGAGGTCGCTCATGAAAAATTTGATAAATCTGTATTTGACAGCTATTATCGTATCCCTTATGAAATCATGATTACGAATGAAATCAGCAACCTGATTGTAACAGGACGTTGTGTTTCAGCCTCTTTTGAGGCACAAGCGGCGATACGTACGACACCAACGATGACCGCATTAGGACAAGCAGCCGGAACAGCAGCAGCAATAGCTGTGTCAAAAAATGAGGCGATTGGAGATATTGATATTAAAGTGTTACAAAATAAATTGATTGAGCAAAAGAGCTTTATCGAAATCTAGGAGGAAAAAAATGGCGACAGTACAGTTAGTGGGAATATTGTTAGTATTTTTTATTTTAGTTGGTTTGATGATGACCAGAAAGGTTCCAACGATTCTAGCTTTACCGATTATGGCTATCGCGATTTCTTTAATTGCGGGAATCACAGTGATATCAAAAGATCCAGAACAATTCACAATTGTGAAAGATGTTTTAGAAGCTGGTTCGATGCGAATGTCGACTGCAATCTCTGGTTTGATTTTTGGATCATTGTTCGGAAAAGTATTATCTAAAGTTGGAGTTACTGAAACAATTATAAAAAAGGCGGCAGAAATGGCCGGTGATCGAGCACTGCCCATCGCCTTATCATTCTTAGCGGTTTGTTCTGTGATTTTTGCCGCAAGTAACGGACTAGGTATGGTGATTTTAGTTGGTACAATTATTGTTCCCATCATGATATCAGCGGGACTTTCGCCAATGGTTAGTGGAATTATCTTACTATTGGCGAATGGCATCGGTGTAACATTCTCTGTATCAACATTAGCTGTTTATATTGACGTATTGGGTTTGAATTTAAGTGAAGTTACTTCGTATTCATGGATGGTCGGATTACCGCTGATTATTATCTCAGTAATTATGATCGTTTATTATGTAAAATTCAGCGGAAAGCGTCGCAAAGCTTGGGCAATGCCTACTAAACAAGGACGAAATGGTCAAGTTCGTAGTATTGCTTTGATCTCACCGGTCATTCCAGTTGTTCTAGTTTTTGCTTTCCAGGTTCCATTAGTAGCTGCAATTATTGTTGGAATTATCGTGACCTTGATTTTGAGTACACCTAAAAATCCGATTCATGTTGTCAGCAGTGCTTTTGTTGAGGGAATCCAAGAAGTTGCTGGAGCAGCTGGATTAATGATCGGTATTGGAATGCTACTGAATGCAGTCATGTCTGCCGAAGTATCAACTATTTTACAACCAGCGATCTCTATGATGATTCCTAAAAACCAATTGATGTTCGTTCTGATTTTTGGACTTCTTTCGCCATTGGCAATCTATCGTGGACCATTAAATGTTTGGGGACTAGGAAGTGGGATTATTTCCCTGTTAGTTGCAGGCGGAATGAATCCAATCGCTGCGATGGTCGCATTACGTTTAGACAGTAACGTGCAATCTGTTTGTGATCCAACCAATTCCCATAATGTTTGGGTGTCAGATTTTATCAAGACAGATGTCAATGAAGTAATGAAGAAAACGATTGGCTGGGTAGCAGTTTCCACCTTCGTTGGTTTAGTTGTCGCTTCGTTCTTCCTATATTAATAAGAGATTGAAGGTAAAGAAAATGGGGAAAAAAGTAAGAATTGGGATTGATGTCGGCGGTACCTTTACAGATGCGGTGGCGATCGATAACGAAACCTATGAAGTGATTGCAAAATTAAAGATACCGACTACTCATGAAGAAGGAGTAGCTAGAGGAATCGTAAAAATCATCCAAAAGCTTTTGGGTGAAAATAATATTGCACCCGAAGATGTGATCTTCATCGCACACGGAACTACCCAAGCAACGAACGCATTGCTTGAGGGAGATGTAGCAAAAGTTGGGATTGTCGGCATGGGTACCGGAATGGATGCTCGTACTGCGAAAAAAGAAACGTCAATCGAACATATTGAGTTAGCACCCAATAAGTATTTGCACTCTGAACATGTCTTCGTCGATTCGGCAAAATTAACCGAACAAGAAGTTGAAAAAAGTATTCATGAGCTGGTAAATAAAGATTGTCAGGTAATCGTTGCCAGTGAAGCGTATTCTGTCGATGATCCTGAAAATGAAATGCGTGTGATCCAAAAGGCACAGGAAGAAAAGTTGTTTGCGACAGGAGGCCATGAGATTTCTCAGCTTTACGGCTTGAAAATGCGGACACGGACAGCAGTCGTGAATGCTTCACTGATTCCGAAAATGATGCAGACAGCCAATATGACAGAATCAGCAGTCTTAGATACAAAAATCCAATCAGGTCTAATGATCATGCGCTGTGACGGCGGGGTAATGAGTATCAATGAAGTACGCCAACGCCCGATCTTAACAATGCTATCTGGTTTAGCTGCAGGTGTTGCGGGTGCATTGATGTATGAAAAAGTCAGTGACGGGATTTTCTTTGAAGTTGGTGGAACCAGTGTCGATATCTCTGTCATCAAGAACGGGAAAGTAATGATCAAATACGCCCAGGTCGGTGGACACAAAACGTATCTTCGTTCATTGGATGTTCGCACATTAGCGGTTGCGGGTGGAAGTATGATCCGTGTGAAAGATAAAAAAATCGTGGATGTCGGTCCGCGTAGTGCCCACATCGCTGGTTTAGAATACGAATGCTTTACTGATGTGAAGAACTTAGACGATCCAATGATCGAGTTTGTTTCTCCACGTGAAGGTGACCCAAATGAATATGTCGTTGTTCAAGGAACAAAGAGCAATGCATACTCGTATACATTAGCAGGTGCGGCGAACTTATTAGGCTATGTTCCCGAAGATGATTACGCCCAAGGAAATGCTGAAGCGAATAAAAAATCGTGGGATGCATTAGGAGCTTACCTTGGAATATCTGCTGAAGATGCCGCAAAAGAAGTCATGAATTTTGCAATGGAAAAACTAGAACCAGTCATTAATGATTTGATTGATGAATACGAGATGGATCGTAACTTCATTACATTAGTCGGCGGTGGCGGATCTGGTGCGATCGTCGTACCAGCATTAGCAGAATATTATGATTATAAATGGAAGTTAGCTAAAAATGCGCCATACATTTCAACAATCGGTGTCGCATTAGCGATGGTTCGTGAACAAATCGAACGTTCGATCACGAATCCAAGCGAAAGCGACATTAAAAAAATCCGAGCAGATGTTATCGAGAAAATCATTCAATCGGGTGCCAATGAGGAAACAGTCGAAGTCAATATTGAGATCGATACTCAACGTAATATCGTTCGTGCGGTCGCTACAGGTGCAACTGAACTACGCCAAAAGAGTTTGGGTGCATCGGAAGTGACAGAAGATCAGCTGAAAACAATCAGTTCAGAAGCTTTAGGGCTGGATACGAATAGTATCAAATGTGCTGGAAAAGTAGGGCGTTGGAATCTGATGGATGCAATGGTCATCAAGAAGAAACTCTTCTTCAAGAGCAAGCGCACGAATGTCTGTGTGGTTGACCGTGAGGGAGTGGTTCGATTCAAACACAGCAACGCTCATTATTTTAAATTCCCAAAAAATCAAGCTGATAAAGAGTTTCTTTCTTTTATTGACGAACATACAATATATTCAGACGCCAATGCAACGATTCCAAAAGTATTCTTGTTCTTTAGAGAAAAAATGTTAGACTTGACTGGAATGCAGACGCTGGAACAATTAACATCGATCATGGATGTTGAGACAGAAAATTTAGATACGAATGAAGAAGTCATTGCAGTAGCGTATAAATAAAAAGGAGCAACAATGGATTATTTTTCAGACGAATTTTTAGCTTATTTGGAATTGAAGCAAGATATGCTGTTTCATAAGATACCCGTAGAAGATATCTGGAATTATCTTGAAAAATCTTTGGAAATCGGTAAAAGTTTCGTTTCACAATTAAAATCAAAGGATATCTTTGAATTGTACGCGGAAAGTGCCATCAGGATCAAAGAGGAAAAACATGATGGTGTTTTCTATAAAGTGCAGATGCGAGCGCAATTTGAATCGGATCGAAAAGGCAATAACCTCGTTTATTTATATGAGAAATCAATTGCTCAATTGGCAGAGGCAAACAAATTGGGATTAAAAGAAATGAAGCGAATCATTTTAGCCCATGAATACTTTCATTATTTAGAAGAAAGAAGTGAAAATCATGTTTATGACCAGTTCACGCCGATCGAGAGTGCAAAAATTCTAGTATTTTCTCAAAAAGCGCATATTCGTCGAACAAGTGAGATAGCGGCTAACGCCTTTGCGAAGCACTTGTTGAAATTAAGTCATTTACCCAGCTTCTATGATTATCAGTATTTACTAAAAATAAACCAATTATCGATGAAAGATATCGAAGAAGAATACGACCAATTTAACGCTTTAAAAAGAACCTAGACAAACAGCTAGATGCGAAAGCATCTAGCTGTTTGTTTCGAAAGGAAGATTAGATGTCAGAGAAAAGATTTGGAAGTATTGAAGCAGGTGGAACAAAATTTGTTTGTGCGGTAGGAAATGAAAAGTTCAAGATTCTTGAGATAAATATTTTTTCCACCAAGGAACCTGATAAAACAATGGCACAAGTGAAAGCTTTCTTTGAAAAACATCCAGTTGACGCATTGAGCATTGGAACATTTGGTCCAGTAGATATCAACGAAACTTCAGCAACTTACGGACAAATATTAGCTTCTCCTAAAAAGTCTTGGCAGGGCTTCAATTTTATTCAGTCGGTCAAAGAGTGGTTTTCAGAACCAGTCTTTTTGACCACTGATGTAAACTCAAGTGCGTATGGCGAGTATACTATGGGTGGCGCTAGAGAGGTTGATTCCTGTGTCTATGTAACTGTCGGAACTGGAATTGGTGCTGGGGTAATCCAAAACAATCAATTTGTCGGCGGAACGACTCACTTAGAAATTGGACATGGGTTTATTCAACGTCACGAAGCCGACTTCGATTTTTCTGGTGTGTGTCCTTATCATGGCGGAAATTGTTTTGAAGGAGTTGCCGCTGGTCCAAGTATTGAAAAGCGCACGGGAATCTGTGGCGAGAAGCTCTCGCAAGATCATCCTGTTTGGACTATCGAGGCCTACTACTTAGCGCAATTAGCGTATGACCTGCAAGTAAATTTTGCGCCATCCAAAATAATCTTTGGCGGGGGAGTCATTAATGAAAGGTTGATGGAGCTGGTTCGCGGACAGTTTGAAGTAATTAATGCTGGTTATGTGGCTGTACCGGATTTGAAAGCTTTCATTGTTACTTCTAATTTCAAAGATAACGCGAGTGCTACTATTGGAAACTTCGCATTAGCTCAAAAAGTACTTAGTGAAGACAATCAAGCATAAAAAATACTCAATCAACTTTAAACAGTTGGTTGAGTATTTTTGTTACCATTCATAAATAGCCGAATCAGCGGATTCATAGGAGTTAATTATCGTATCGCTGCTTAGTTTTCGCTGACGCAACCCGCGATTATCTCGCAAAATCGTCGCAAAAATAATATCGAACACTAAAGAAATCATCACTGAATTGGTCAGTACAAGTGAATTATTCGCGGACATGTGATCTGGAATAATGAACTTAATATCGATCATATCGCTGACCTTCGGATTATCATTGCTTGAGATCAAAATAGTTTTGACATCTTTTCGTTTGATTTTCGTCAAGAAGGGAATGATGTCCTTTGTAATGACTGATGGAACGACTGCGATCAAGACCGAGTCACTGCTCATGTTTTCAATCGCCAGTTGTGTTTCTAAGTTCTCTTTTAGAGTCGTGACTTCCATCCCTAATTGACGCAGTTTGAAGGCAAATTCCTTGCTGACAAAGGAAGTATTATAGATCGATAAAATGAATACTTTGCGATTGAGTGTGATCATCGACGCTGCATCTTCAATGTCTTGAGCATCCAGCATCGCGCATGTATTCGTTAACATTTTTTGGTAATCAAGCGTCACGTATTCGATCAAGTTCGATTCATCGAAGGACTTTTCTTGATCCTCCAGATGAGTCATGCTTTGAGCCAATGCGATCTTAAATTTATTAAACCCTTTAAAACCAATTTTTTTACTGAAGCGATTAATGCTGGCTTCCGAAGTATTGGTCTTTTTGGCTAAATTTGTGATGGTATTTGAAATAACATATTCAGGATTTTCAATTACAAATTTACTGATGTCGTGTTCACTAGAAGTAAAGCTGGATTCTAATGACTTTATTTTTAATAATACAGCGGATTGCATGTCATCTCCTCGTTTCTTTCCTCATTATATCAATAAAACCAAGTACTGAGTAGTTAGTTCACTTAAGTTTTTTTGTAAAAAAAGAGCTTGTTGATAGGCCATTGAATTTTTCGCTTCAATGAAGTTGGAAAAAATAATTCTTTTCCAAAAAGTGAAGGATTTGAACTTTTTATAAAAAAACAAACTCACACACGATTTAAGCTGGAACTTTTAAAGTCTGTACAATAATTCTTCAGCACAAAAAAGTGAGAGATGAGATGTTATATTTTAAGCAAAATGAGAAGATTCTTTCAGCACTGTTGAGTATGGGGTTATTTAATATATCGAATCTTTCATTTTCATTGTGAGGAAGGTTTTCACTTGTTACAATGCTTAAAGCGCATACACTGGTGTAGGTCCGATAGTTGACAATTTCTAAAAGGGACACGTTTTGCATCGTCGAGTGGAAAAAGTTCAACTTTTCTAATTGAAAGGGGTTTCCTATACTAAATGTGTAAATGATTGCGCTTGCAAAAAAAGGAGAGGTGAGGATGAGAGAAGTACAAATACTGACGGCATTAAGAGAGCACGACTACTTGAAAATCGATCAGTTGGCAAAAATGATTGGTGTTTCCTCACGGACGATCCGCAATGATCTGCAAGAGCTATCAGAATTACAGCAAGGCTTTACTATTGAAAAATCTCCAAAGCTGGGTTGTCGTTTGGTTATTTCGGATGAACAAAAATTCTCAATGTTTTTATCGGGATTTTCCGAGGTTCCGATCGAGATGCAAAAAGATCGGATCGAATCTTTGCTGAGTTTACTGTTGATCGATGAAAATTATCAGACGGTGAAACACCTAAGTAATGAACTGCTGGTTAGCGGCAGTCAAATAAAAAAGGACCTTTCGAAACTTGAATTATATCTGAAAGGCAGCTCGTTAATTTTGGAGCGCAAAGCGCATTACGGCATCCGCATCATTAGTGAGTTAAAAAATCGTTTTTTGCTATTACTGGATTGTTATAGGAGAGGCAATGCAAAATTGCTGGAAAAACTGGAGGGCGCCTTTACTCTTGAAACACAAAAACAGTTGAAGGATAACCTCTATCATTTAATCCGCGGTCACGACTGGGAAATTGATTATGTGGAATTTCGTCGGCTGGAAGAAGAACTATTCTTACTGCTGTTGATTAAAGAGAGGTCAGAAACGGCAGATATACCGAATTCCTTGTTAACAGAGGTTCTCCAAGGAACGGTGATCACTACACCTACTCAAAAAGCGATTCATGACTATTTTGAAGCCAGTCTATTAGCGAAAACGAAGAAGCTGGAGATTCTTAGCAATAAACAATTGTTGAAAGAAGAGATCACCAACTATTTTCTTCAAATGGATGAACAGCAGCACACGCATTTTTCGACGGATCATGAGTTTTTGGATCTTGTTTATCTCCATGTTGCGGCATTGATCGAACGTTCAAGAAAGAACGTAAATTTCAGCAATCCCTATTTGGAGGATATCAGCAAGGATTATCCGGTAATCTTTAATTTTGCGGTGATGTTTTCGAAATGGCTGGAGGAAAAGTTTCAATTGAAGATTGCTTCAGATGAGGTTGGTTACCTAGCGACCCATATGACAGTTCCTTATCACAAGTGGCAGCAAACGTTGATCGAAAATATTTATCGGATTGCCGTCGTATGTTCCTCTGGCGGCGGGATGGCCTATCTAGTAGAAATGAAGCTGCGGCGGATTTTCCCAAGAGCCAAGATTCAGACTTTTTCGATGTTTGAAATAGAGAAGATTCAGGAGTATTTCCCGGATTTGATCTTTTCGATTATTGAGCTGACGATCGAAGTAGATTGTCCCGTGATCTTGATGAGTGAGATTCAAAGCGAACTTGATTATTTGGAGGTCAGTGAAAATCTTAGTCTTCTAAAAAGCGATGAAAACTTTTCGATCGAACGGGCTTTCTTTGATTTGTTTTCCGAATCACTGTTTCGGATTGAACAGAAGCGGAGCTATTCTGACATCTTGATTGCATTGGCAGATCAAGTGGAGGCGAAGGTCGGATTTGCAGGATATAAGGACTCATTGATGGAACGCGAGAATTATTTATCCACGATTTATCAACATGGCGTTGCGATTCCCCATCCATTAATCATGTCAGGTAAGGAAAATCGCGTGGCGGTTTGTTTATTGCCAGAAGGAGCCAGTGGAACGGAGCGTGAAGCCAGAATCATTTTTATGGTCTCTTTAAAGGCGGAGGAATTAGACATCCATCAAATTATTTCAAAAGAGTTGAGCAAGCTAATGAACCATCCAGCCGCCATCAACGCACTGGTGGAAAGTAAAGACTACCACGAATTTTACTATACATTAAAGCGAGTTTTAGGAAGAAGGAAGCAGAGTGAACATTGATTTTTTGAGAAATCTATCGAATGTGGATGGGATCGCCAGCAATGAAAAAGAAGTCCGGCAAGCAATTTTAGCAGAATTAGCAGAATTGCCTTATGAAAAACAGACAGACGGACTTGGCAGTCTGATCTTTAGCAAAAAAGGCCAAAGTCCTAAGAGTATCATGATTTGCGGGCATATGGATGAAGTCGGCTTCATGGTGCGCAGTATCAGTCATTTAGGTTTGATTCATTTAATGGTGGTTGGCGGTGTCAAACCAATCGCTCAGCATTTGCAAAAAATCCGTATCACGACCTTTGA
The DNA here is from genome assembly GCF_018917525.1 of Enterococcus raffinosus. GTDB lineage: Bacteria > Bacillota > Bacilli > Lactobacillales > Enterococcaceae > Enterococcus_A > Enterococcus_A raffinosus_A. The sequence goes on from NZ_JAHLOS010000027.1 coordinate 49,458, forward strand.
CGGCAAAAAAATCAGCGGGGTCATTAATGGCGAGTATCGCGATGGGAAAACGGAAAATCTTTATTGTGATATCGGCGCAACAACGGCGGAGGAAGTGGCCGATTTAGGGATCGAAGTCGGCAATATGGCATGTTACGCGACAGAGTTTGAAGCATTCGCAGTGAAGGATATCTACGCTGGAAAAGCCTTTGATGATCGGTTGGCTTGCTTTGTGATGGGAGAATTAATGAAGCGCTTCGCAAATGTTGAGCTGCCATTAACCGTTCAATTTGCCAATACTAGCAGTGAAGAAGTCGGCATTCGCGGGGCGAAGACGGCGGTTCAAGCAATCAATCCAGACATTGTTTTCGTGATTGATGTCGCGACCTTTAGTACCGAATTCGTCCGAGATCACACGAATCAGCGGCAAATCGGAAAAGGACCGATTCTAACCCATTTTGACCGAACCTTAGCACCGAATTTAGAAATGGTCCATTACGTTAAAGAAACGGCCAAAAGTCAAAATATCCCGTTGCAATTGGATATGTTCAATTCTGGCGGAACCGATGGCGGAGAAGCCCATAAGGTAAACGAAGGCAAGCCAACAGTCGTTACGATCTTGCCGGTTCGCTACGGACATTGTGCTTATTCGATCGTGAATAAACGAGATATAGCGCAAATGATCGATCTGTATGAAGCGTTAATCAAAAATTTTACGGAAGAAACGTATCACCGCATGGTGGACTTCATTTAAAGGGTGCCAGTCCAACTTTGTCAGTTTGTCAAAAAGATGAGAGAGTTCAGATTTTTAAAGCCGAAACTTTGAAACAAAAGGTTTAGTTGAATGGTATACGGCGAGAAACTAAACCTAATTTTTGAAAAAAATTATTACATTAATATGAACAAGGAGATAGAACAACATGACAAAAGAAGAACAAGAAATCGTCCAATTGATCTCAATCGCTGGCGAAAGCAAAGCTAAAGCCTTTGAGGCGCTGAAATGTGTCAAAACCAAAGATTATGACTTGGCTAAGGGACTGATCGAAGAATCCCGCAGCCTTGATTTAGAAGCCCATAATATTCAAACGGAGCTAATTTCTCGTGAGTTGAATGAAGAGGTGGAATCTTCGAATGTTGGATTATTGATGGTTCACGCACAAGATCATTACATGACCAGTCAATTGGCTCGTGATTTGATCGAAACACTTATTTCAGTATTGCAATAATAAAAAAATAAAGATAAAGGGGTAAAGAACATGAAAATTTTACTATGCTGTGCCGGAGGCTTCTCGACAAATATGTTGATGCAAAATATGCGGAAGGTAGTGCAACAGAGTGCCAAGTTGAACGATGCGGACTTTGATTTTACCGCGATTCCGGCGGATTCTATCGAAAGTCAAATTGATGGCTGGGATATTGTTTTAGTTGGCCCGCAAATCACTCATAAAATCGACTTTATCAAATCAATTCTTGAACCGCGAGACATTCCTTATGCCGTGATTGATAAAGATGTTTATGGACAAATGGATGGCGCAACCGTAATGAAGCTTGCGTTAGTGACGCATAAGAAACATCAGCTAGCTAAACAAGTCGTTTAATTATATCTGAGGAGGAATACTATGTTCGCAAAATTTGAGGCTTTTATGAACCGATTCTTCGTCCCATTAGCGCATAAAGTTGATAATCAACGACACTTAAGTGCGATCAAAGCCGGGATGGTTGCCATGACACCATTTACTATTTTAGGAAGTTTCTTTGCGATTCTGCCAGCATTACCAAATATGCTGGGGGAGTCCAACTCTTTTAGCCAGTTTATTTTGACTAATGCTGAGCTTTTCAATCTGCCAGTTACCTTATCGACAGGGTTGATCGGATTGTACGCTTGTGCGGCGATTTCCTATAATTTGGGGAATCATTACAAATTATATATTCCTGGTGCGGTGACTTTATCGCTATTCGGCTTTTTGTTTATGACTGCTGTGTTTGATGAAAATGGTCTGTTGGATATTACGAACTTTGGTGCCAAAGGGTTATTCACGGCAATGTTCGTGGCGTTGATTACGGTGGAATTATACAATTTCTGTAAGAAGCACAACATGACAATCCGAATGCCAGAAGGGGTACCAGATTTTGTTTCCAAATCCTTTGAACTGATTCCAGTTACTTTGATTGTAGGCGGAACCTTTATCCTCGGACGTTTTGCATTGATGCAAACGGCTGGAGAACTTCCACCGACGATCTTAACTCGCTTCTTGTCGCCGTTGGTTGGCTCAATGGACAATCCTTGGTCAGTGCTGGCGCTGAATTTCTGTATTTGTTTGATTTTCTTTTTTGGGATTCATTCATCGGTTTTCAGTCCGATTACTCGTCCGATCATGGTGGCATTTATTGCCGAAAATATTACGGCTTTTCAAGCAGGTCAGCCGATTCCGCATTTCTATACGGCGGGAGCATCAAGTGCCTTCTTCGGCTTTACGGGTTGCGGTATCTCGATTGGCTGTGTCATTGCTTGTCTGGTTTCGAAATCCAAACGCTATCGCCAAATCGGAAAAGTCTCACTGTTTCCAGCCTTGTTCGGGATTAATGAACCCATTCTCTTTGGTGCACCGATTATTTTGAATCCCTTGATGTTTATCCCGCATGTCTTTGGCGGTGCGATCATTGGAACGTTGCCAATGTTCTTTATGCATTGGGGCTGGTTGAACAAGCCAGTCTTTGACCCGCCGTATGTGGGTGTTTTCCTAGAGGGCTTTTTAACAAATGGTGATTGGCGAACTATTCTAGCTAACGCATTGCAATTGGTTCTAGCCGTCGCGATCTATGTCCCATTCTTCAAGGTTATGGAACGGAATGAGTTGAAGGACGAAGCGAAGAAAAAAGAACAGAAAAATATCTTCGACCAAGGCGATACCGATATTTTGGATGGTTTGGACTTAGACTTCTAGATTGGAGTATTACAGATGAGAATTGAGAAAATCCAACAGCTTTTACAAGAGTCGGGGAAGGACGCAATCATCATCAAAAACCGTGAGAACAAAAAATATTTTGGCTCGTTAGGAGGCAGTGGCATCTATCTAGTTGTCACGCCTTCTTCACAGGTACAGTTTTTTGATGGTCGTTACCGGCAGGAAATAAAAGACTTAACAAATGGCTTTGAAAATTTCGAAGTCCCGCAGGGCAGTTATCTGCCAAAGATTTTTGATTGGCTGCAACAACAGGGGATCAAGCAATTAGCGATCGAGCCGAATGGATTGTCGATCCAGGAGTATCGTGCGTTTTCGGAAGAATTTGCCGTCGAGATTTGGTCGCATCAGCTTCAAGAAATCCGTGCGATCAAATCAGCGGAAGAAATTCAACTGATTAGAAATGCCTGTGCCTTAACCGATGAGATTTTTGCTGAATTAGTACCGGAAATCAAAATCGGCATGCCAGAAAATGAACTAGGAGCGTTGATTCATTATCTTTCATTGAAAAAGGGTGCTTCAGCGATGGCCTTCGAGCCGATCGTTGCCAGTGGTCCCCGCAGCGCGTTGCCACATGGACGCCCAACAAAACGAGCGTTTGAACAGGGGGATTTTATTACGATTGATTTTGGAATCGTCTTGAATGATTACCAGTCAGATATGACGCAGACCGTGATGCTAGGCGAGGCTGATAATGAATTACAAACGATTTATCAAGTAGTGAAAGAAGCGCAACAAGCAGCTTCGGACTTTATTCGTGAAGGCGTTACTGGTCAGGAAGTCGACGCGGTGGCTCGTAAGATCATTACTGAAGCTGGTTATGGCGACTATTTCAGTCATGGATTAGGGCACGGAATCGGCATGGGCGGCGATGTGCCGATCTTGAATCCGAAGAGTCAAATGGTGTTGAAGGAAAATATGGTGATGAGCGTTGAACCGGGGATTTATCTGCCGGGGATTGGCGGTGTGCGGATCGAGGATGATGTCGTGATCCAAAACGGTGTCGGAGTCGCCTTGAATCAAACAACGAAGGAATTAGTGAGCGTAGGTGAATGCTATGTATGATTTGGATAAGGTGATCGACCGCAAACAAGGCAATGCCCGTAAATGGAGCAATGAAGTATTAAAGGAGAAATTCGGCTTAGACGAAGACGCGATTCCGATGGATTTAGCGGATATTGATTTTGAAGTTGCACCCGCGATCCAAGCGGCCCTCATGAAACGGGCGAGTATCGGCGACTATAGCTATTCCTATGTACCGGATGAATTTTATCAGGCGGTGATTGATTGGAATCAGCGGCGCTATGAGACATACATCGAAAAAGAATGGATCAAGCTGACCTTTGGGACAGTTTCAACACTTCATTATATCGTGCAGGCTTATACCGAAATAGGTGACGGGGTTCTGATCAATACGCCTGCCTACGATCCTTTTGCGGAAGCCGTAGAACATAATCAACGAACACTTTTTTGCAGCTCACTGATTAATCGCGACAATCGGTATTATCTTGATTTTGCGGATATGGAACGACAAATGCAGGAAAATAAGATCAAGCTATTTATTTTTTGCAGTCCGCAAAATCCTTCTGGTCGCATCTGGACGAAGGATGAACTGTTTCGTTTAGCAGAATTATGTATTCGTTACGATGTTCTCCTGGTTTGTGATGAGATCCATCGCGATATCGTCTATAAAGGACAAACCTTTACATCGATTTGGAATGCCCATTCTGAGATCGCGCAGCATAGTGTTTTGTGCCTGTCACCGAACAAAGGCTTTAATCTAGGTGGCTTAAAAACCTCTTATGTGGTGATCCCGAATCCGCAAATTAGAGAAACACTGCTGGACCAATTACAAAAAAATTCCATCACCTCGCCCCATGTCTTTGCTGTACCGGCAATTGTGGCCGCCTACAATGAAAGTGAAGCGTGGCTGGATGAGATGATCGATTATGTGGCAGAAAATATGCAAATCGTTTACGATTTCTTTACGGAAATCCCAGAAGCTAAAGTAATGTCGGCCGAATCATCCTTCTTGGCTTGGATCGATGTTCGCAAGTGGTTTAAGGACGAGACAGACATGCAGGAATTCTTCCGGCGAGCGAATTTAACGATGGTCGTTGGCAGCTATTTTGTTCAGGACGGCGAAGGGTTCGTTCGTTTGAGTATCGGTATGCCAAGGGAATTGTTGTTGGAGGCATTAGGGCGGATCAAGAAAGAATATGTTCGAAGCATGGCGTATGCTTAATTTTCGAAGACTAGCGCATTTTTTAAGATGCTCTGGTCTTCTTTTTGTGCTCCTTCACTAGAGCATCGCCGACTTCTGTGGTACAGTGAGTCAGTGTGAAACTTTAGAGGAGGACAAGATCCTATGCGAAATATTAAATTAACGATCGAATACGACGGCAAGCGCTATTTAGGCTGGCAGCGTTTGGGGGATTCAGAAAAAACGATTCAAGGAAAGATCGAGAGTGTGCTCGCGCAAATGACCGGCGAAAAGATCGAGATTGTTGGTTCAGGACGAACAGATGCGGGTGCGCACGCTAGAGGGCAAGTCGCGAATTTCAAAACGAATTCGGAAATGGCTCGTAATGAAATGCTGACCTTCTTCAATCGGTATTTGCCAAGCGACATCGTAGTGAAAAAGGTTGAAGAAATGCCGGAGCGCTTCCATGCACGCTATAACGTGAAGGGCAAGCAATACAGCTACTACGTTTGGAATGATCCGATCCCAACCGCTTTCGAACGCTATCATAGTTTTTACGTGCCCCAAACACTGGACATGGAGAAAATGAATGCCGCTTGTGAGAAACTACTAGGAACCCATGATTTCATCGGTTTTTCGGCATTGAAAAAAACGAAGAAATCCACCACGCGGACAATAGAGAAAATCACGATTGAACGTGAAGGCAGTATGCTGCACTTTACCTTCGTCGGTAATGGCTTCTTGCACAAAATGGTACGGATTTTGATGGGAACGATTTTGGCGATCGGTGCTGGAAAACTGCCGATAACTATCATCGATGAGGTGTTAGAAAAGAAAGTTCGCCAAGAGGCGGGAGAAACGGCTCCGGCGCAGGGACTTTTCTTAGACGAAGTTTATTATTAATTGTAAAACTGGTTTTGGACGCTTTTGTGTCTGAAGCCAGTTTTTTTCGCTGCTCGCTTCCTTTCTCGCCTATAATGAATATATATGACGGGAAAGAGGGATCGTAGATGAGAAAGCTGTTCTTAGTTTCGTTGTTTCAAAACGTTTCAGGATTATTGAAATCGGTTGAAGAAGTGAAGGGCAAGACCGTAACCTATATTCCAACGGCCAGCAAAGTTGAGAAGCTCGGCTTTTTTATCCGCATCGGCAAATGGGCCTTGCGGCTTAGCGGAATGAAGGTAGAGGAACTAGAAATTTCGCAAGCAAGGTTTGAGCAGATTCGAACAACGTTAGCAAAAAATGACATCATCTTTGTAGCCGGAGGGAATACCTTTTTCCTGCTTCAGGAATTACGCCGAACAGGAGCGGACCAGCTAATTATTGAGGAGGTAAACAAAGGGAAGCTGTATATTGGAGAGTCGGCAGGTGCGATCGTTGCTTGTCCAGATATCGGTTATTCTTCTAGTATGGATGATCCGAAAAAGGCTGCTGACTTGACTGATTACACTGGCTTGGGTTTGGTTGATTTCTACGTGGTTCCTCATTATCAGAGTCGGGAATTTAAGGACTCTTCCGAGCAGATGGTGCAAGAAAATCAGGCACAGAAAAAATTAGCGATCATCAATGATCATCAGGCGATTTGGGTTTGGGATGAAGGGGTTGAAATTCTAGGCAAGCGTTAATCTATGAAAAGTTTTTATGGATGACTTAAGGCTTCAATAAAAAACGTATTGCTTTCTAGCGCGTTAGATGATAAAAACAAGCTAACGACTTTTTGAAGGAGAAAACTATGAGGATTGATAATATTTTTGAATACTTGTATGAATTTCATCAACAGCACCCTATAACTGTCCATAATTTAAATGGCTGTACAGTGAAGGATATTTGTACAGCTAGCAATTATGCTCGAACGGCGGTTAGTGAGGACTTATCAAAGTTGACCAGCACTCATCAGGTGATTAAAGTGAAATCACGTCCAGTGCTATTTTTTGCTCGCTCAATTTTGGAAAAGGCCTTTTCTTTTTCTCCTCGAAAAGATGAATACGCTTCATTGACCGAACTTGAAGGAGAGATTCATCAAGAAATGGAGAAAAAGGAGCAGCTAAAGCAGGAGTTTCGAAGTAATCCTTTTTCAAAAGTCATTGGCTACGATGGAAGTCTAGCAGATAGCATCAAAAAACTGAAGGCAGCTGTTTTATACCCGCCAAAAGGCTTGAACATTATGCTGACAGGGGAATCTGGTGTTGGAAAGACCTTATTAGCAGAACATTTACATGAGTTTTTCGAGTCGAAGACTGAAACAAAAGTACCGTTCATTTATTTTAACTGTGCGGAATATTTCAATAATCCTGAGCTATTAACTTCTCATTTATTTGGCTATAAAAAAGGTAGCTTTACAGGAGCAGACAACGACCATCAAGGATTGGTTGAATTAGCAGATGGAGGCTTTTTCTTTTTAGATGAAGTCCATCGTTTGACCAACGAAGGGCAAGAAAAGCTCTTTACTTTGTTGGATAAAGGGTACTTTACCCGAATGGGGGAAGCGGAGAAGCAACGGCATGTGTCCATCAAATTTATTTTTGCTACGACCGAAGAGCTGGAAAAGACCTTTTTGAAAACTTTTTTACGTCGAATTCCAGTCAGTCTGCATATTCCCAGCTTATCTGAACGTTCCATCAAAGAGAAGATCCAATTGATTCTGACCTTTTTCATGGAGGAAAGTCAGGGGATTCAAAAAGATATTTTTATTTCTTATAATACATTGAAATATTTGGTCTTCTCCCAATATAAGGCAAATGTTGGTGAACTGAAATCAGAGATCCAATTTATTTGTGCTCAGGCGTATCTCGATTCCATCGATTATGAAACCCATGAATTAAAAATTGATCTTCCATTAGGTCTGCTAGATGAAAATATTGTAGACACGAAGAACATTGTCGTATTGAACGAGTACGTTCCTAGTCGCGGGATCAACATTAAACATGATTATTTTTATCATCATGTGGATCAGTTGCTGCAGGTGAAGGATAAGCAGAATGATCGATTTTATAATTTCTTATTAAAGGAATATACCGATCTTAAGAATGTCAATATTTCTTCAAGAGATGCAGTTGCGATTATGCAAAACAAGCTGGATCAGCTTTATGATATGGATCTGTTTAATCAAGCATTTTCAGAGGAGCAGGATATTAATGAGCAGTTCTTTAGCCAAATCAATCAAATCATTCAATATATCGAACAAGAAATGGCTGTTCTTCTGCCTGAAAACTTGAAAGATGTTTTAGCGGCCCATATCTATTCTAGCGTCTTTTACTCAGCTCAGATACATGAAGACTTTTTTGATCTGACGAAAAATATTTTTTCTGGAAAAATCGAGAATTATCAGTTGGCGGAAAAAATTGTTCATTATATTGAGGATTATTTTTCTTTAAAACTGCCCAATACGGAGATTATTTTTTATGATTTATTCATCCGTAAAACCAAATCCACGGATCGCCGCTATGAGCTGGATGAAAAATGCGGGATCGTGGTAGTTGCTCATGGAAATGCAACGGCTTCTAGTATGGTGGAGTACACGAATGTGCTCTTTTCAACCAGTTTGATGAATTCAGTCAACATGCCGATCAATCAGTCGGTAGAGGAAACGTTGGATAAGGTGCGCCATGTCGTCCAGGAGAATGGTTATAGCAAATTAATCCTAATGGTCGATATTGGTTCGTTAGTTTATTTTGGGAATGTTGTCAGTAAAGAATTTCAAATTGAGGTACTTTTGATTAGCAATATCAATCTATTAACACTTTTGGAGGTCGCTCGTGAGGCGATTTATGAATCGACTAATTTTGAGTACCTATTGCCAGTTCTAAAAGAGAAGAATCATAAGGCGCTGATTTGCCGAAAAGGAAATTTTGAGGATTCCAAAGTTCTAGTAATTTCTTGTCTAACGGGGCTAGGTACAGCATTAAAAATTGAAAAGCTACTGCTTAATACCTTTCCGCAGGAATTGTTGACCAATGTGCGAATTATTACACTTGAGAAAAAAGAGCTGGAGAATCTCAGCCGCTTACTTTCTTTTGTTCATGAAGATGAGAAGCTGGTTGGAATCATTGGAACTGTGAAGACGGAAATTCCAGATATTCCCTTTGTTTCGCTGGATAATTTATTGTCGGATCAAGGAATCAAGTTAGTCTTTCAAATGTTAGGCTATGATCTAACCAAAGATGAGAATCAAGCGGTATTAAAGAAGGTTTCGGCTAAGTATATTCAAGGACTGTCGATCGAAGCCATTACGGATTTATTAAGTATTTTAAATCCTAAAAGCATCACAATCGAATTGTCTAAGATTTATTCGGACATCTGTATGCAGACGAAAAAGAAAAGTGAGGAAAAAAGACTGCTGCGTTTCATCATTCATTGTGCTTGTATGATCGAACGGCAGATCCAACATCCGGAATATGACCACACCTCTTATGAACTGTCATATCGGGAGCTGCCAGAACTGGCATCTGTCATCAAAATGGCGTTTCGACCGATCGAAGTGTCATACAATGTCATCATTCCGCCTCTTGAAGTCAAATATATTTATGAATTGTTGTTTGAAGTTAGTGTGTAAAACACATGAAATAGCCCTTTTCCTGAAGGGTTATTTTTTTGGCACAGCAATTGCTTTATAGGGAAGTGAATACAATGTAAGCGGAAGTGAGGAATGAGGGTATGGTAAAACAACCAATTTTAATTTTGACTCATAATGGTTGGGGATTGGAATTGTTGAAAAGTGTTCAGATGATCGTTGGTGAAATCAGCAATGTTCATGAAGTGGCGTTAAACGCAGAAGATTCTTTACCGGAATATTTAGAACGAGTCAAAACACAAATTGAGCAATTAGAATGGCAAGAGAATCTATTGATTCTAACAGATATTAAAGGCGGGACTCCGAGTAATGTAGCGTTGCGTTTGTCGAAGGATTATAAAGTTGTCGCTATTTCAGGCTTGTGTGCATCGATGTTGCTAGAAGCTGTAATGAAACAAGAAACGGGCGGCTTTACACGGGGGATAGCCCAAGAGATTCACAAGGCGGTCGTTGATAGTTGTCAACTGTTGGAATTACCAATTAAACAGTAAAGGATGAGTAAAATGTCAAAAATTGTGTTAGCTAGAGTAGATAGCCGCTTGATTCATGGACAGGTGGTGACTAAGTGGTTGCAGCAATCAGCAGCTAATGAAATCGTCGTTGTCAGTGATGAGCTGGAGCAGGATGAGTTTTTACAAAGCATTTATTTAATGGCAGCACCTCCAGGCGTAGAAGTGATTATCAAAGGCACCGATTCGGTAAAAAGCTATTGGGAAGAAGCAACGGCGAAAAGTAGTAAGATATTATTCCTGGTTCCCGATTTAGTTACATTAAAAGAAATGGTCGAAGCGGGAATTGTCACAGAAGGTGTTCAGGTGGGTGGATTAGGAGGTGGACCTAATCGTAAAAATGTCGTGAAGAATATTAATTTATCCGAAGAGGATGTAGCGATTTTAGAAGGGCTGTTAGCTAAAGAAATCAATGTGTATTTCCAAGCGATTCCGGAAGAAAATCCGGTGCCGATCCAAAAATTAATTGAAAAATATAAATCATTATAAAAGGGGCGTATAAACGATGGGTGTTCTAGGTATTTCGATTGTAATGGGTTTGTACTATTGGTTTGCGAGATTGCGTTTTGGATATACCTTTTCCGGGATGTTGTCTCAGCCGCTTTCGGCGGCGTTAATTGCAGGGATTGCGACAGGTAAATTATCTGAAGCAATGGTGATTGGTGCGGGGATTCAGTTGGTTTATTTGGGTGTAACTTCGACACCAGGCGGCAATGTTCCCAGTGATCCGGCTTTAGCTTCGGCGATTGCGATCCCGATTGCTTTAGGAGTAGGAATGAACGCGGAGGCAGCGATTGCTTTGGCAGTGCCATTCGGTGTGTTAGGCGTATTTATGGATCAGCTTCGTCGGACGATCAATGCAACATGGGTTCACATGGCGGACAAATATGCAGAGGATTTAAATTATTCAGGGATTTATCGCGCAGCGTTTTTATATCCTGCACTTGCTGGTTTTGTTATTCGTTTTCCTCTTGTATTTGCGGCGAATTTCTTCGGTCAATCGATCGTCAATCAAATCTTGGATGTCATTCCAAAATGGTTGATGCACGGTTTCGAAGTGATGGGTGGTATCTTGCCAGCGCTTGGATTTGCCTTGACCATCATGGTGATTGGCAAGAAACATTTAATCCCTTATTTCTTGATTGGCTTTGTCGCGGTTGTTTACTTCGGCGCGGAAGTCATGGCTGTAGCAATTATCGGTATTTGCGTAGCATTCTTGGTTCGGAATAAAGCATTAGAAGAGGAGGCGGCTGCATAATGGAACAAATGACAGAAAAAAATGAACAGCAATTAGAGCAAAAGAAAATTACCAAAAAGGAATTGTCTCGCTCCTTTTGGATTTATCAATTGGGTTGTGAGTTATCCAACTCTTACGAACGGCTGCAAAGTTTAGTTTTTTGTGCCTCAATGATTCCGGCGGTCAAGAAATTGTATGCCGATGATGAAGACGCGCAACGAGAAGCATTGAAACGCCACCTAAACTTTTTCAATACAGAAGGCACGATCGGTTCTTCTATTCAAGGGATCGTGATTGCAATGGAGGAAGAAAAATCCAATGGTGCGGCAATCACCGATACCGCGATTACATCAATTAAAACCGGTTTGATGGGACCTTTGGCAGGGATTGGCGATTCAATTATTTGGGCAGCGGTGATGCCGTTGATTATCTCGATTTTTATTCCGATGGCATCAAGCGGGAATGCGATTGGTGGAATCGGACCGATTGTGATTTATACCGCAGTTACTATGTATATCAGCTGGTTGTTGATCAATAAATCGTACACATTAGGTCGTAACTCGATTTTAAGCTTATTGAAGGATGGCAAGATCAAGCAGGTAATTTATGCGGCGAACGTCTTGGGAATGATGATGATGGGAGCGTTAAGTGCTAGTTACGTAAATATCACAAGCCCAATGAAATTCAAAGTTCCAGGCGGCGCAACCATTATTTTGCAGGATATTTTTGATCAGATCGTGAAAGGCTTGTTGCCGTTGACTGCGGTATTTGCTATCTACTTCTTTATGGTCAAAAAGGGACCGAGATACGGCATTATTATCGGTACGATCGTGGTGATCAGTATCGTCGCTTCATTCTTCGGATTATTATAAGACAATTGAAGGTGTAAACATGATTAGCTATGAAAAATTTGGTTTAAAAGAAGTGATCAATGCTTCTGGGCGAATGACGATTTTAGGAGTATCGAAGGTATCGGAAAAGGTGTTGGAAGCACAACGATTTGGTGGTGAACATTTCTTTGAGATGAGCGACTTGATGGTTCAAACGGGGAAGTACCTTGCTGACCTGTTGAAAACGGAAGATGCGCAAATTGTCTCCTCTGCTTCGGCAGGGATCGCCCAATCTGTGGCTGCCATAATTGGAGAAGGAAGTCTTTATCACGTGTATCATCCTTATACAGCGAAGATCACGAAAAGAGAGATTATTATTCCAAAAGGCCACAATGTGGATTATGGCACCCCCGTGGAAGTCATGATCCAGCAAGGCGGCGGAAAAGTTGTAGAAGCTGGCTATGCCAATATGTGCTCTGCAAACCATCTGGAAATGATGGTGACGGCAGAAACAGCGGCGATTTTGTATATAAAAAGCCATCACACCGTTCAAAAAAGTATGTTGAGTGTTGAAGAAGCAGTTGAAGTAGCTCAAAGACATGGACTTCCATTGATCATAGATGCAGCGGCTGAAGAAGATCTCTTCAGTTATATCCAAGCAGGAGCGGATCTTGTGATCTATTCAGGAGCGAAAGCGATCGAAGGCCCTAGTGCCGGCTTGATCATCGGTAAGCAGCAATATGTGGAATGGGTGAGGTTACAAAGCAAAGGAATCGGTCGATCCATGAAGATCGGGAAAGACAATGTTTTAGGTTTTACCCAAGCAGTTGAGGATTACTTAGCTCACGGAAGTGAATCGGGAAAAGCGATGAAGCAACGATTGGCTCCGTTTATCTCAGCGGTGAATCAAATTCCAGCTTTAGAAGCAAAGATCGTACAAGATGGTGCAGGACGAGACATTTATCGGGCAAGTGTCAAAGCATTGGAGAAAAAATCAGCTAGACAGATTATTACCGAACTGAAGGAAGAAAATCCAGCGATTTATACCCGGGAATATCAAGCGAATAATGGCATTATTGAGTTTGATATCCGCTCTGTCAACGAGCAGGAGATGGAGAAAATCGTTCAGCGTTTACTCGAAATCATGGAATAAAAAGTCTAGTGGTAATAAGTCAAGAGTAAAGTAACACGTTTTCTACCCTAAAGAACTGAAAGAAGGTGCACTCAAAAAAGCCTAGCCTAATGAAGCGTTTTCACAGGCTGAGTTCAAAGAG
>NZ_JAHLOS010000028.1 GCF_018917525.1 Enterococcus raffinosus
CAGGAAGTTCAAAGAAAGTGCCAAGCTAACTATTAATAAAAAAAGCACGCCCATCAATCATCCTTAAGTATACAGGAGGATTGATGGGCTTTTAATACACCTTACTATCTGACGCTTACTGATTTTTTTTAACTACACTCTGCTATATAACGATCATTGATAGTTTCACACTATTGGAGAAATTACGAAAAACCGAATCTATCAACAGATCCGGCTAGTTACTGTCCTATAAATAAACGACTACTATTCCTTATCATTCTATCCATTCGAAACTAGTGTATGTAGCGCATCGTTTTTCTGAATCCAATCCAACAGTTCTGGATTGATTCGATACCCCTTCCCCCAAAGTGTTTGGATCGCTTTATGGGTCAAATTCGTTTGCTGGAACTTATTTTTGATCCGTGTAATCGTACTGGATAAGGATGCTAGATGTGATTTATTAACCTCTTCATTCCAGATTTGATGGCAAATCGTTTCTCGTGTGACGACTTTATTTCCAGCTTGAATCAAAATGAAGAGAATCTTTGTTTCTGTCTGGGACAAATGATGTAAGACCTCTAAAAATTGATAATTATCTTCTGGTGAAGAGATATTTCTCTGCAAGATGTTAGGTTTAATCAGTGAGACTTTGTCAGAAAATTTAACGTATTTTTGACTTTCGTAAGCTGGTTCTTTGGATTCTTGATGATTTTTCAGTACATACAAACATTCACGCAGTTCATCCACGGAATCTTCATTGGAGATGATCGCATGCAACATCTCCTCCTCCAAATATTGGTGATCCTTTTCAGTTACCTTTTCTTCTACTTTACGAATAATTCGAATAGAATGATTTTTTATGAGTTGAATGATTCCAATTACTTCTGACTCGCAAAGCGTTTCACTCAAAACGATGTATTGAAAATAGTTAAAAAAATCTAAGGATTCTAATCGACGAAGCGACTGTTCAAATATCCTCGCCGAACAATAGACCTCATAGTTCAATGCTTGCAATTTTTTCTGTATGGCCTGCTCGGCTAAAATATTTTTTGTCAGAATCAATACCTGATTCATGATAATCTCCCCTTTTTCTATAAGCCCTATTTATAATGATTCATTTGACTGACTGAAGCACTATGTATGTAGAAAGGAGAACGGGAAAGACGACGAATGTACGAGGCTTTCCTATTCTCTAAGTTTTATTTGTGATCCTTTCGAGATAAAACAGAAACCTTAGGATATTCATACCGTCCCTTGATCTCTTCTAAATCCGGTACATTACTTTGGGCCAATTGATCCACACGGCTTTTCAGCTCTTCATAAATACTCATAATCGTTTGACGGGATTCATCGACTTCGCAAGAAATTTCCTTAGCCCGATCATGAATTGTTTGCAATTCGGCTTCAGAATCTTTGACGATCCGCTGTGCATCTAATTTCGCTTTTTCTACCATGCGATTGGCTTGGCGACGAGCAGAGATCAAGACCTCTCCAATTTCATGCTGAGATTGAACAGCTTCCTGCTGAAGCTGGTTATTTTCCTTTTGAAGCGCATGAATTTGTTGCTGCAATTGGGCAATATGTTCACTTTCCAATACAGAATCTTGATGCTTCTGTTCTTCGATCAGTTGTTGAATTAGTTCTTCTTTTTCTAAAAGAACCTGATCTTTTTCAACAATCAATTGATCCAATTGCGTCACTAGACTTTCTTTTTCTGTCAAGTCGTTCATCATATGATCAATCTGACGTTCAAAATTCTGAATGTCTTCCTGATGATGATAAGCATCGTCTTTTTGCGTAATTGTTAATTCACGAATTTGCTGTTGCGCTTCCTGCAAATCATTTTCCAGCTGCTTATACTCTTCAATAGTCGTTTTCAGAGATTCTTCTTCCTCTTTAGCTTTTTCTAATTGCTCCTTCAAGTATCCTGTTTCTTCATTATTTTGCAGACGTTGAATCTCTTGTTTGTTGCGGCGAACTTCTGCTTCTAATTCTTGAACCTGACGACGATTCTCGGCTTTTTCTTCACCTGTTCGCAGAAGCGCTTGTTTATATTTTTCGTTTTCTTTGGTTAATCGCTGCTTTTCAAGTACACTTTCTGTGCGTGCCTGTTCTATTTGCTCTTCTTTTTCTGCTAGTGCCTGTCTTAATTCCGCTACCTCATTGGGGTGAACAGCAGCTGGTTGTTCCATTGGTTTTACATCTGTTGGTTGTTCGGTAAGCATCACTTCTTCTGGTACAGAATTGATCTCATCGATGATATTCTTGTTAAAAAACCAACCATTCTTTTTTTGTTGTGAAGTCATTTTTTTCTCCTCTTTTCTACTCATCTTCTTGAATCAATGAAAAGTCTGCGTCTGCTTTTTCTCTTGAAAATGTACAGCTGTATGTCTTTTTCTTATTTTTATCGTTCATCAAATTCATTTGGAAGGTGATCTGATTTAATTTTGTGATTGCTTTGGCTTCTTTAGCGAAGGCTTTAATGTTTTCTTTGATTTGCTCACGATTGTCTTCACTGCCAGAATCTCCCGCTAACGCGATATTCAAAGTTTGCGTCGGAATATCCAACACAATCAACGTCGTGGATAACCCAAAGTACGGACTGATTTTCGTAGATAAATCACTTTCGATCTCGTATTGTTTTTCTCGTTTTTCATCAGAAAACAATTCATTCCATGGATACTCCATCAAGCCAATGCCATTCTTGGGATACGCTTTGATGGGCATTTTGTTGATAAGTTGCTTTTGTTCTTTTTTTACGGTGTAGAGCTCGTCTTTTAACTGATTGGTTCGTTCCGTTACGATGTGCAGCTGATCCTCCATCTGAAATAGCCCATAGGTGGTTAGTAATAATCCCAGCGCTAAAAAAATCGTTAGGTATAAGAGAGCCGAAACATGCTTTTCTTGTTCTGCTTGTTTGACGTATTCCAACTTTCGTTGAAACGACAGCGGTGTATTGGGTGGGACATTGAGTCGCTGTAATTGCACCTTAATAAGCATTCGCCGAAACCAGACAATCAGTATTATTATGACCAACGCCACACTAATCCAATTTATGATCAAAATACTTTGTCCTCTTTTCCTAATTTAGTTTCTTGTTTAATCAAAATAATCAGATAATTTCTGATCCTGCTTCTTTTTCTTTATCTCTTTTAACAGTGTCCCATTCGAGAGCGCTTCTACTTTGAATTCCAAATCATCATAAATAGAGAGGACATTTTTTCGGGATTCGGAGACTTCAATCAAGATCTTTCTCGCTCGGTTACTGATATTTTCTAATTCCAATTCTGCCGAACTGATCAGTTGCTTCGCCTCTACTTCGGCTTCTTCAACAGTCCGATTTGCTTGCTTTTTCGCTGAAATCAGTACTTCACCGATTTCCTGTTGCGACTGAACTACTTCTTTTTGGAGCCGTTCATTTTTATCAATCAAGTCGTCAACTTGTTTCTTAGCTTGAATCAATTCAAGACTTTCTTCGTTGGCTTTCTGTTCCTTCAACTTACTTAACTCGATTTGTGCTTCCGCCAACTGATTGGCTAAGCGTTCTTTTTCAGCTTCTAGTTGCTCTAAATTGCTCGTCTTCTCTTCCAATTTCGCGATTTCTTCATGAGCATCAAATAAGGCACTGTTGAGGGCTTCTTTCTCTGTCGTTAGCTGGATCAGTTCTTCATTTGTTTCTTCTTGTATGTGTTCTTCCGGCAGTTGGCCTTGTTCATCGATTGCCATATGTGATTCCTCCAATGCATGTTTAAGCTTTTGTGCAACCTGCTCCTGTAACTGTTGAATCGTTTGTTTGTATTTCGCGTTTTCTTCCTTGAGTTGTATTAATTCTATTTGGATTTCTTGTTCTTTTTCTTCAAGCAATTCATCCAACACATCGTTCTCAGCTTGAAGTTCTACCAGTTTTGTCTCATTTTTTTGATGGAGGGTATGTAACTGGTGGTAATTTTGTTCCAATTCGCTGTATTGCTTTTTTAGCCGATCAAACCGTTCCAGCTCTTCTTCATGTTCTGTGGTGAGTTGACCCAGCTTTTTTTCGGTTGCTTCGTTTTCAGTCTGTGCGGCTTGGTAATTCGTTTGATATTCCTTTAACTGTCGTGTGAGTTCTTTTAGTTTAACCGAATTGGCTTCCTTTCCCGATGTTTCTTTTTTGATTCGATCCGTTGTCTCTGTTAACTCTTTCTGTTTTTCTTTTAGCTCTAGTTGCTTTTCTTCTAACTGTTGTTGGAGAAGGACAACCTTCGATTCCGCTTTAGTTTTCTCGTCAACTGTTTCGGATAACTTTTCTTGCCACTGGTTATCCCGATCACTTAGTCCTTCCTCTAAACGGGTTCGTTCAAAAGCTAATTTTTCATTCAATTCTTCCTTTTCCGTTTCTAACTGACGGATACGTGCTTCGGATGATTCTTTTCGGCTCTCTAAACCCACTTGAACAGAGTTGCTTTCTTGTTGTTCAGATTGAGTAACTTTTTCTTGAACATCTTGTTCATGTTCTTGAACGAATGTTTCAAGTTCCTCTTCGGAATCCCCTATTTCTTCTCCCCTCTCCAAAGGATCAGAAATGCGAATAGTTTCGTTGTACAGTTCTTCCGCATTCAATTCCTCTTCTGTGATATCATTGATGAATTCCTTCAAGGCTTGCGTTGATAGCCATTTTCTCTTTTTCTTGTTCTCTGCCATTAGCCCTTCCCACCATCATTCTTCAGATTCTTTTCGGAAACATTCTTTTTATTAAAGTCACTCTCACCATTTTCACGGGAATAATTTACATTGTAGATAATGTTCTTTTCCTTGCCCACAGCGATAACCATCCGAACATGGATGTCTGTCAATTCATAGATCGCCTCAGCTTCCTTCGCAAAGGCATCAATGTTCTTTTGAACCATTTTCTTACTTATATCGTCATCCGTTTGACCGTTCAATTGAAGCGAAAGTGTTTTTGGCACAGCCAATGAAACCGTCGTATCCATAGAACCAAAATAAGGAAACGTCGTTTGAGAAATCGATGCTTCTATTTGTTTTTGTAAGTCAGAATCTTTAGTTTCTGTAGCTAACTTATCCCACTCATACTTGTTAAGTCCGATTCCCTCTTTTGGATAGTTCTTTAAAGGTATACTGGCAATAAGTGCAGTTTGTTGTTTCTCTAATTGAGAAATTCGTTCCTTCATCTCCGTGTTTTGTGTCTTTAGATTCTGTTGATCATCCACTAAAACTAGAAATGAACCGATAACGAACATTATTCCAAAAACAATCATCAGACACGTAAATAGTAGATAACGAATATGTCGGGCTTGTTCGATCCTTCTTAAATGATTGACCTTTCGCCGAAATATTGACGTTTGATCGGGTTCTTTTTGAATTTCGGTAAATCGCCTCTCGAATAGAATTCGAACAATCGTTAAACCAAGGGCCAAAGCAACGAATCCGGCACTGATTACACTTAGTACGACTATCATGATTTTTCCTCTAGCAGAATTCTTTTATTCATTCACTGTCCACCTGCTTTCTTATCAATGATGGGAGTTTGAATTGAACGGTTCCCTCAATGTCTGTCTTTTTGGCAAATCCGAAGGTCCGGCTGTCCTTCGATACATCGATATGATCCCCAGTTGTGAAGTACATTCCTTTAGGGATCTTCGTTAATTCTTGAAACTCTTCGGCAACTGCTGGAGAAAGTTGAAACGTATAAGTAGTTTCAAAATCCCCATGTTCACCGATATTCAATACCATCCGATCATTGCGGATAAACATTGTATCCCCGGGCATACCAATCACACGTTTCACAAATTTTCCGTCTTCGCCTTTAATCGAAAAAGCGATCATGTCATAGCGTAGTATCTTGTGCCGCTTTTTGACTAAGACCATGTCTTTTTCTGTCAGAGCCGGACTCATTGACGTGCCAGAGATGGGATGGAAACTATACTCTCTTCGCACTAATTGTCCTGAAACGTACATCACCACGAAGAGTAGTAGTGTCAAAATAGTCAGTACCAGACTTTTCCCAAGGGATCGTTTTGGTGGACGTTCCTCTTTTTTCGTTTGACGTGATTGAACAGTTGCCATAAGTCACGGTGCTCCTTTTACTTTGCTTTAATATATGAAACCTGATCTGATGTGGCTAAAGCATTGTCAATTACTCGATAAGAGATGATTGTTCCACCATAGACATTTCCCTCTGAAATCAAAATCCCTTCTGGACGAACCACTTCAACAAAAGCCACATGACCATAGCGTGAATCAGAACCAGCTACACCAGGCTTAAAAGAAATCAACCAACCTGCCTTTGGTTTTTGACTAACTTCATAGCCAAGTGCCTTCCCTTTACTTGCCCATTGGCCGCCATTGCCCATATAATCATCGACTGTTTTGCCTAATTGGTTTACTCGATTAAAGGCATACCATGTGCATTGACCAACTGGATAAGATCCGGAACTGTTATAATCTACACCGTTGTAATCAGGATATTTCATGCGATTTCGATATTCTTCCGGAATTTCTTCCTTTCCTTTGATAAAGACACCAGAATTCCCATCTGTAGTCTTTACTTGATCATAGTGAGTCAAATGATAAAGCGCGATGATCGAGTTCAATTTTTGACCATACATGGTATCGGTCGCATAAGTTCCAGTCAAAGCATTGGTGGTGCGCAGATAATTTTTCGCTTCTGAACGCCAAGTTTGCCTGTAGTAACCATCATTGCCAGAGATACCTCCACGGATTAGTTGTACGTAATCGCCAAGCGAGGCCGCGTAATTCGGATATTTACGGAATGCGGAATTTATTGAATACAGATCTCCATTTCCACGATCTTCTTGAGTGGACATCGAAACAGATTGCCCTTGATAAGTTCCCTTAATTCCAAACAAATTAAAGTTAGGTGAAAGGGACAAGGTACTGGTTCCCGAACCACTTTCCAATAACGCTTGGGCAATCATCACGGATGCAAAGACATCATATTCTTGGCCTAACTTCTGAGCATCTTCCGCAATTGTTTCGATAAACTTCTTTGCACTCTCATTTTCGGTAAAATTCATCGATGCGGGGTACTCTGCCAATACTTGTTTCCCATACTCTGTTAGTGCCGTTTCCGGCAATTCTTGTACTAAGAACTCTTCTTCCAGATCAAGAGTTTCGAGAATAACCTGTCGTTGAGTTACTTTCTTTTCTTTCTCTTCCGATTCTTCATTAATTGATGTACGTTCTTTTGTATCTTCTTCAACCTCTACATCATCAACGGTTAAGTAATAATCATTCCCGATATAGATCCCTAGTACACTATCCTTATCTTTTTTCTTTTGATAAATCAGACTGCCGACGGTAATTTCTTCTGGCATTTTTTCTGGTTTCCCTGAAATTTCTAAATCGAATAAGTTCTGATAGATCTCTGTTGCTAATTGTTCCGCGCTATAGGTTTCTTCTTGTTCGTTTCCAAGCTGCTTAATCCCTTCGTAAATCAAAACCGCGTGATCCTGGTTTTCAAAACTGCTTAACAATGGTAGTTCAAAACCCTTCAGATCCGACTGCGCAACTTCTGTTGTCTTCAGTTCACTCGGCAGATTTAAGGTACTTGTTTCCGAAAATGCCTCTGGTGCAGATGGCGCAACGAATGCGTTCGACTGGACACTTGTATTATTCGTAGTGGCAGGTGCTGGCTGTGTAGTTGGTGACACAGGTGTTGGCTTCATCGGTTTTGTCGGTTGTTTTGAGCCTTGACTCGTAGACGGTTGGGTTGGCTCTATACTACTCGGTGTTGTTTCGCTTGGTTTCGTTTGGCTCGGTTTCGGATTGCTTGGCTTTGTGGAACTGCTCGGCATCGTAGTGCTCGATGTCGATGTACTACTGGATGTCGAATTGGTTGTACTCGTACTTGTTGAACTAGTACTGGTCGATGAATCCACTGTACTGCTCTCAGTTGGACTCGTGTCTGACGGTTTTGATGACGACGGAACGGACTCTGAACTGGCAGACGGCTCAGGCAAAGTACTCGACTCTTCTATCGGCTGCGCTGGCTGTTCTTCTACTGGTGCAGGACTTTCTGCTTCAGGAACAATGCCTTCCTCGTCAGGTGTTTCACTGCTCTCTGGAATAGTAACGATACTTTCCACAGTGCCCGTTTCTACGATTAATGAGGAGTCTTTTGTCAGCTCCCCTGCCTTTAATACGCCGCTACGTATACTGGCGAGTCCTCCGATAAAGACGAGAACCCCACAAACACCTAGTACTATTTTTTTCATGAACGTCTCCCCTTCTAAATCAGACTAAAGAATAAAATTGGTAATAAGAATAATAAGAACAACGGAACAACTGTCTGCATCGGATCAGAAATGATCTTGGCAGCTAGGGTCATGCTTACTCGTTCAGGCTCAGACACAGGATCTTTTTTCACGATCGTTCCGTCAATCTTTCCATCGTCTCGTTTCAGTTTCAGTTTCTTGAACAACTCGTCCTCCGCATCATGCAGCGGTTCCACACTTTTGAGATTTCCTTGAACAAGACGCCGATAGATCGTTCCAATGTCCCCTTCACAGCGCAAGAGTGTAATTTTCGCGATCCCATTTTTCGGCTCTTTTTCCACATAAGAAACCTCTGTCTCTTCGATGATCTTGTTCAAAGAAACCTCGTAGACATAGACATTTTTAAAATCCGTTGTGTAGATCAACTGTCCTTTTTTTAAATCTTGAATCCGATGCAACAATACATCTTTATCAAAGATATTATGGGTAAGTACCACGTAGTTTCCACGTCCCAATTGTTGATCGGAGCGATAAGTCGCCGCTCCAGTCAACAGGTTTTCATTGGCCATTCCGGCGAGGATCGGCAGATCAATCGAGACATCGGGAATCACGAGCTTTCCGATGCCCCAATTGTTGGTGGTTGTTTGAACCACCGATTTTGCTTTGGCATAATCAGAGATTTTTACACTGGCGATCTGTTTCTCCCCGTAGTTCGCCTTTTGGATTTTGTCGATATTATAAGAGCTCAATTCCTCTGTCGCTCCGACATTGACTGCCGCCGATGCCGGCTCCTGTTCCATATGAAGATAGCCATAGATCGCCGTGATTAGTACCGCCGTCATCGTTATGAATAGGATAATGAAGAGCGTCTTCGTTACTGTAAATAGTCGTTTCAAATTCTTCCGGGCTTTCGCCGCGATGATTGGATCATCGGAGCGGAATCGTTTGATGAACCGACGGTATAAACCCATCAATAACGCAAAGATCGCGATATTCAAACCTAGTGTTGCCAGCACAATATTTTGATAACTCCAGGTATTGCGTTTCTTCACTTTTTTCTTGACTGCCGTTTTGTAATCAATGCGATGCCCTGTGACTAACAGTCGAAACGTATTGATTCCCGGTGGCGTACAGGTCAATAGTGTGACTTTGTCTTTTCCCTTATGTATCTTGACCTTGTCGACATCGCTTGGCAGAATCTCTTCAAAAGAATCGATTTCATAAGCCAAACGTTTGCCTAGAATATTGATAAAAAACAAATCGCCTTCTTTTAGGTTACGGATATCCGTAAAGAGTACTTGGTTTTTGACCCCACTGTGTCCCGTAATGACTGAGTGAGTGTTCTTTCCGCCAATCGGGATTGAACTGGGTTCAAAATGACCTAACCCTTTTTCCAATGTTTTAAAGGACGTGCCGTGAAAAAAAGGCATTTGTTTGATATCAATCGCAGGAATGTCCACAGTTCCCATGACATCGCCCTGCTTCATGATCTTGTTGTAAACCACTGGATTTCCTGCGGGAAGATTTTCCTGCTTCGCATAAATGTACTCGTTATAAGCTTTGGCTAATGCCCATTGTTTGTCTTTTTCCTTTTGGGACATCTTTTTCATCGTGTCGTCGTATTCAGAGACTGCCTGACTGCGTTCACGATTGGCTAAGTAATTCCCAACAATTGGATAAAGAAGCGTCAACACGCCGCCAACGATCATAATGATTGCGAAAATCTTTAAAAAAGAGTGTTTTCGTTTTGGCTTGTTTCGTTTCTTCATGACGGGTCCTTCTTTCCAATAGAGAGTTACAATTTGAAAGAAAGAATCAAGGATACAAAATAGGTCCGCATCCTAGATTCTTTCTTCAGTAATGATGCATCAATCAATTCTTAAAAAACATCTTTTTTGCGATGAATACTAAGCATTCCAAAAGCACCCATAGTAATAATCATCGCCAAAATCCATAGAAGTACTTGTGCGGTTCCAATGTTTCCACTGGTTTGCGGCAGCTTCTTAATTTCTCCTTTTTCATCGACTTCGATTGGCGTACCATCCGGTCCCTTTGTCACAGGTACCTTAGGGGTGTCGCCTACAACGCTGGATTTCGGATAGATATAGACCTCATTCAAAGGTTCTCCCGTTTGTTGAGGAAACGGCAGCTCAACGACAACGGGTTCCATTACATCTTTAAGCTGTGCGTGTTCCTTCTCAACAATCTGATACATCCCTTGAACAAGGTTGCCTGCATGAGCGAGCCCATTTTCATCCGTGGTCACCGTTGTTTGAAACGCGCCATCCCCTTGAACAGGTTCAAATCCAGATGCTCCTTGGATTGGTGTGACACGCGTAATTTCATAAGACATCCCTGGCAGCGGGTCAAGAGTTTTGCCATTTGCATCTTTCACTTGATCGACTTTCGTTCCATCTAACGGCAACGTATCGGCAATCTTTTCAAAATCGACAATCTTGTACTTTTGAATGTAGATGTTATAACCAGAATTCTCCATATCTTTAGCTGCATCTGCTTCGGCATGAGCAGATGCCACTCCGCCAAAGCTCAGGAAGGAAACAAACAAACAGAACAACAAACGACGTAGTTTTTTCATTTTAGTTTCCTCCCCTTACTTTGATCGGTCGAAAATGTAAGAATACTCCGGCCATACCAATTATCAAGAGAGCCACGGACACAATCAAGATGATTCGCATCGCTTTGGTTCCACCAGTAAATGGTAATTTGGTTTGACCTTTATCTGAAACATGCACAATAGCCACATAGTTGTACTGTGGAACATTTACATGGATTGGATCTTTTAATAATTCAAATCCATCCGGTGCTTTTGTTTCAACGATTGTATAATCACCAGGAGGTAAACTAATATCAAATTCCAACCAGCCCGAATTATCAGTCACTTGAATAGTACCGATTTTATCCGCTGCCTTTGGATTGTCACTCTTACCTTTGTACAATTGGAACTCTGCGCCTTTTAAGGCATGTGTTGTACTGGACTCAATTTCGGCATCACTTAACTTTCCATCCCCATCAGCATCAATAACAGAACCCTCTTCATACTTAAAAAGTTTAATCCTTGATAAACGAGATAATCCCGCATTAACATCAGTCACACTATAAATTTTATCCGTTCCAGTAAGTAATGTAGGTAGGTTCTCCAAGACTGGTTGTTTATATTCCGGTGTTTTAAAGTCCTCTGGATCTGCTTTCGAGTTAAGCGTAGGATCACTACCAACTAACTGCTTAGTTACAATAGCGATTTTTTGAGTAACGACAATATCGCCCACCATAAATTCTGCAAGGTAGTCCCCTTCAGGTAAATTATTAAATTTATATTTGCCTTTATCAGCCCCTGTAGATTCTGTCTTAACATTTGAATCTCCTGAAGAGTCAATAAATTTCTCACCTATTAGGTTTTCCTTTACTAATTGTTTGACGTAGCTTCCATTTTTTTTACTAGTCCGGTAAAGTTTTACTGAAATATTTCCAACCGGCTCTTCTCCAGAATTAATCAAACCATTGTAGTTATCGTCATACCAGACATATCCAGAAAAATCTCTACCGTAAACCGTTGTCTCAACAACGTTACTGTTTGTAGGTAGATCAAGCTTGTTATTTATTGAAGCTCCATTTTTATAAATGTTCCCAGCCATTTGATTTGTTGGAGAAATTGTAATTTTTATTTTTAGTTTGTCCCCTATGCCCATTTCGTCTTTCACAAACATAAAACCTTTAGCATTTTTAACTTTTGTAATGCTTTCTGTCTTAGGATTAAATTTCGACCAAAGAGATAAATCTATACTATTTGGATTAGTTTTTTCAGAGCCAGAAGTTAAACTATTATTATAATAAATATCCGCACTCCCATCAGCTATCTCTACTTTTTTGATTGTGTAAGAACCGTTGAAATTCGTTCCACGTGTATCTCCTTGATAAGGCAAGATATCCATTAACCTTAAATCTAATAACTTTTCAGAACTGTTGTTTGTTAAATCAACTGTGTAAGTAATATCTGTACTTAAGCTTGTATCTGCTGAATCATTTTCACCTACCTCAATTGCTTCTTTATCAACACTTTTTTTAAGTATAATTTGTTGGCTTTGAGTTAACTGAACTTTTCCATAAGAAGTACGAAAGTATGCTCCTTTTACATCTTTTTGACTAGGATCATCTGTCAGCCATATCTCTCCCACTGTCTTCACTGTTTGCTCAGCTACAAGTGAAGAATTAAAAGTCAGATTCTTTAATATGGTTGTTGTTGTAAAATCAACTTCAGCTAAATCGGAATTCATCGGATTTCGTTTAGGAAGCTCCCAAACTATGGTAGTTGTTCCATCGGCATTATTTACAAGACTTTTTGGAGTTATTTTTTTTCCAGTATTGTCTACAGCCGAACCTTCATCATAAGCAAGACCATTAGGTAATGTTGTGGTCAATTGAATAGTATGATTCACTGGTAATTTAGAATTGATTTCTCCAGTAACTTTCCATTTCACAGTTTCATTTGTCTTATAGATATTTTTTTTAGGATTAGTAGTTGTTTCAATCCCAAAAGGTACGATAAACACTGAATCTCCCCAATGTCCACCACCATTATGGCTAGCAGTACATTTCCCAGATGAATCAAAGGTAGATGGAGTATAATTTTCACCCAATGCCGGCATCTGATTTAGAAGTGTTCCATTTTTATCATAAGAATACGAATCCATAGTTACTACATGAGAATCACCATTCGAATCTTTAGCTCCTGCTTTACCAATAATCTCTACTGGGACCCGAAAATAAAAGCTATAATCTTTCTCCTCCGATAAAACCGATACCGCTTTTATTGCTCCTATTTTCCCGCCGGAGGCTACTGCCGCCGTCGAAGAACTGTACCAAGTGTATTCATTTTCTAGCGTACTCTTCGCTTTCCTTGTAAGTGAAGGCATATTTCCAGATTTTTTAATACCATATTTAAGCTGACTTTTATCAACATAGCCCGTTTTAGAGAGCGCCGTTAAATCCATTTCCCTAGTCGGATCATATTTGAAGGAATTGGCATTCCACCTTAGAAATGTTTCTACTTTCCTAACCGCTGAAGGATTAGCATAAGCAATCTGTCCAAGATATGCATCACTTGCTCCTTGCTCAACTTTTCCATCACCCGAAATGGATCTATGTGGGTTCCCGCTACTATCGTAAGGAGCTATTATTCCTTTATCGACGTTATATCTCATTACACCCACACCTGTTGTATAAGCACCGCTTGGTTCTTTTCCTGCAGAAATCACAGTCTCTGTATTTACAGAGTGACTTTCGCCTTCATAGGTGATACTTGAAATATTTACTGTTGTTTGGTAAACACCTTTAGCTTTTGATTCCAGATATTCTCTAGACCATTCGACGACCATACTAACACTAGAAAAAATTTTATTATTAGCTGAGACTTTATTTCCAGCTAAAGTATACGTATAAGGATTATTCAATGCAGCATAATTCCCATTACTTACCAAAAATGAGTTTCCCGATGCTAAAGTGATAAAATCTCCCGAATTGAAAGCACCAATCTGTTTCTTTTCATTGGTACTAACGGCAGGTTCCTGCAAATAGAGTTTGCCAGTATTCCCCCTGGGAATCGCCAAATCGATTAACGCATCTGTAAACTTCAGCGAATTTCCAGCTGTATTGTATTCTTTCCAGGTCCAGTTAGACGCGGTAGTACTAGAAGTTGCTGGAGAGTATGCTATAGGCTTAACCGGCTTTGCACCAGTACTACTGAAAGGAACATTTGCAAATGTTCCTCCATCAGTCGCGCTATACTTAGAGCTTGAAGTTATAGAATAGCTAACGTTACCACTGGGAAATGTCGCTCCTCTGAAATCACCTACAGCTCTTCCAACTAAGGTTTTTAAAGTAAGTGTAACTCCTAATCCTACTGCATCCCAGTCGTTACTTTTTCCTGTACCAGGGCTTCCTTGAACAAACGAGTTGAGATTGACCCTACCACCTTTATGCAATGTTGGTTCTATTGATGCTTTGGCTGTAACTTTTGTCTGAGGAACGTTCAGATTCGTCTCATTAGTTGAATCATATTCTTTATTTATCTCAACGACTTCACCAGTCTTCTCATTTTCCGCACTTAAAATAGTTAGTTTGATATTTGGTTGTAAATTATGACCATGCTTTGCACCAAAGACACATACAACAATCGGAATAATAATATTACTATTTCCCGGTTCAGTCAGAGTATCTTCTACATAACCGAGTGAAGATTTCGTTTTTGACGTATCATCTCTTAGTTCTCCATAATCTTCTGGTCCTTGCATCACAGCCGCATTGAACCGCTCTTCACCATCAGCTGCAATGGTATAGGCATTTGGTAATTCCATGTCTAATCGATACTTTACATTTTTATAATTCACTGCGGGGTTGGTACTTTCCATAGAAAATGCCACTTTATATGCAACAGAATCATAAGTTCTGACAACACCATTTTCACCATTCAGGTCGTACCCCGGGAGGCTACTTCCTACAAGGTCAAAATCCTTAGTTCCATCAGTTACACTAAGACGTAGTCCAGTTACCTCAACAGCAGGATTTGATTTCGTTTTCACACT
Source organism: Enterococcus raffinosus (assembly GCF_018917525.1). Taxonomy (GTDB): domain Bacteria; phylum Bacillota; class Bacilli; order Lactobacillales; family Enterococcaceae; genus Enterococcus_A; species Enterococcus_A raffinosus_A. The sequence goes on from NZ_JAHLOS010000028.1 coordinate 14,813, forward strand.
AACTCCCGTTTCATTTAAACTAGGTAGTTCCCCTTGAAACTCTAATGGTTTAAAAGAATCTTTAGCGGTGAATTCTTTTTCTTCTACTTCATTTAATGTCGGCAAAGAAGCGTTTTTTTCTTTCTTTATAAACTGGAACAATGTTTGTTCTTTGTTTTCCGTTACAGAAGTAACTCCAACATCTACTTTTCCTTGAACCTGTTTTTCAAAAAATAGTTTTGTTGTAGAATTTTGGACTATTTTTAAATACGTGGAAATAGTTTTTCCCTCACCATTAGTGACATAAATTAATTCATTCTGATTCAATCCATCAGTTGAGTTTATAGATCCGTCAACAGTTTCTTGTTTCTCTTCTATTTGCTTAATTATCTCTTCTTCTTTAAAGTCCGTTTCAGAAATACTTTTCACTAGAAGGTCTTCTTGTTTTGAAGAAATCGTAAACTTATTCACATCGGAAAATCTAAGTAGTTGCCCTCCCTTAGATTCAATACCTAATTGTTCAGATGAGGATTTTGTTTCCAACAAATCCTGTGTGATGTTTTTATCATCCCTATAAACATTTACTAATACATCTTTAGTATCATCAGCTTTCAAGAGCATTCCTTTAGGAGTAGTTAGGTATAAAACTACTCCTAAAAGAAGAATGATGGGAAGAACAATTGCGATTTTTTTATTTTTCCTTATTTTCTGCATGACTTGCCCATCCTTTCATCGTCTCTATTGAACGGTACGGCGTTTTTTATCAATTGCGATTGACGCTGTACCAATTGTGATTGCCCCAATTGCAATAATGATCAACAATGTTGTTCCTGTTCCACCTGTAAATGGTAATTTAGTTTGTACTTTATTTTCTACATGTACTAATACATCTTTGGGATCCAATTTTACCGTTACTTTAATCGGATCTTTCAATAACTCAAATCCATCGGGTGATGTTGTTTCCACTAACCAATAATCTCTTTCAATATCCGCATGTGCCCATGTTGGTTCGTCTGCATCTTGAATGCCATCTCCATCAGTATCTGTGTACCAATCTAGTGCCAATCCATCAAATTGTGCATGTCCACTTGCATCTGTTGTATCTTTTAAGAATGTCACTCCTGTTGGTAACGCTGGTGTAGCAGTCCCATCATCATTCAAAGTATATGATTCTCCGTTTGATGCTAAGTATTTCTTATCTTTTGCATTTTGTTCACTCGTTGCAATATAGAATTCTGCTCCTGCTAATTTCTTCGAACTGTCTTCTTCTGTTTTATCAATCTCAAATCCACCATCAAAATATTCCGGGTTATTTTCACTCGGTGTATCTACTGGCTTTTGACCTGGAATCAAGTATCCACTATCAAATTCATTTTCAATATAACCATTAAAGTCTACATCCGTATGTGTATGATAAATTGCACGAATATCTGTGTAGTTACCTTCGACTTTTTTCATTCCAGCTTCTGTCAATTCAATACGAACATCCGTCTTTGTTCCATCTTTTACTTTAGAGATCGGGCTTGTCGTTGCCGCAGCACCATCTTTTGTTACCGTATAGTCAGTGTTCAAAGTTAATTTCGTCCATGTTGAACCATCGTATACTTCAACTTCTACATCATCCAAGTGTAATTGCTCATTTAATTCATCATGAATATAGAAATGATTCGCATAGACTTCATCTCCTGCACTTACAACTAAATCCGGTAATTTATTTCCATCTTTATCATAGACATTCGTAATAGTCATGTCCTTATCTGCTTCGAAATACAGCCCTGTAGGCAATTTCACTTGTGCTTCCCATTGGAACGACTGACCAGCTTTAATCGAATAGCCTTTTTGTCCCTCAATTGTTTTATCCAATGATGTATCATTAACAATATTTTTCGGGTACACATGAACGTCATAAATTAACTTATTTTCATTGTCCCGTTTTGTTTGTGGCAAATATGCAAAGAATGGTGCCATTGGTGTTGCGACTTTTTTCGATTCACCAGTTCCATCAGTATACGTATAATCACCACTGGCATTTGGAACTTCACGAATCAGGTAAATACCATCCGCTGCTTTACCATTACCAACATTGAAAGTAGTCGTACCAAAACCAGCACCTGTCGTATAATCACCGGTCTTTTGCTTAATTGCTGTAAATGTTGGATCTACATCATAATGCGTTCCAGCTACTTGTTTCGTTGGATCATCTAAAGCATAGTAGTTACCAGATGAATCCTTTTTAGGAATAACACGGACGATTTCAAATTCTACATCACCCATCAAATCTTTTCCTGCCAAACTAGGAGCAGTTCCGGGATCCAATTTCTCCCCATCTCCACGTTCGCCTAATTCAGCCGAACTTTTGATTTCATATTTCCATAGAGTGATTGTTCGATCTGATGTATTGTCAGATATTGCATTAGTGCTAATATACGGTGTATCTGGTGTTGCATAGACCACTGATCCTAATCCCGTGCCTGCTGACCCTAAGATTGCCAAGACCCCTAACGTTGTTGCTGTTTTACTTATCCATTTTCTTTTATTCTTCATAATGAACTCCTTTACTTTTGTTTTTTACTCTTAAATTAGCTAAACTAGATACATGAGAAGTGGTTACCGCCAAATTTCTCACATAGTCCTTTTTCCAATGTTCAAGGAAGATTGCTTTCTTCTTTGAGCATTGGGAAATCATAAAAAATTAGTATGTCTGTCCTTCGATAAACATACCTCCTTTCAAGATTCGAATAAGTTAACTTTTTTGGTTAAGATCCTTAGTTCTCAACAAATAACTAACATAATTTATTCTTAGTCCTGCAAAAAACTAGAAAAGCACTAGAACTCCTTGAAAATAAAGGGGTTCTAGTGCTTTTTGACGATGATTGACGGTTAATCATCATTTCTACAAAAAATTTTTTTCTAGAAAAAATTTAATTAGAGACTAAATATCTAATTATAAGTTATCGGCAAAAAAAGAGAGCGCTTTCTTAAAAAACAAAAAAAGACCTCCCCAAAAAAATTTGAGTGTTTTTTTAATTATTTCCGTGTTAACTTAGCAAACTATCTAAATGATCAATTACTTTATATCTTTGTTCCATCATCGCATCTGCATATGTGTCCAAAGTCATTTTAGTGGAGGCATGCCCTAAAAGCGCACTAACAGATAAAATATCATTTTTAGCTTCTAAACAACGCGTCGCAAATGTATGGCGTAGTTGGTGAAAATGTATCTTCTTCAATTCTGCTTTTTCCCGAATGCGATGAAAATGATACGTAAGTAAACGCGGCTCACATGGATGCCCATTAGTTGAAAAGACGAAGCTTCCTTTTGCTCCCTTTTGGTGTTTCGTTAACATCCTTTTTAATGTTTTGCTGATAGGAATTACTCGTAAAGAGGCTTCAGTCTTAGAATCTGCCATAATTAATTGAGTCTTCTTTTGTCTACTAACTGCTGGAATTCTTTGATAGGTATGATGAACGTAAATCAGATTTGCTTCAAAATCAATATCTTCCCATTTTAATGCAGCGATTTCTCCAATACGCATACCTGAATACATCGCTAATAAGGTGGGAATGCCATAGCCTTTCTTTTCTTTAGCGGCAATGCTCATCATTTTTTTTTGTTCGGGCATGGAAAGCGCACGAATTTTATGCTGTTTACTCTTTGGTAATTTAAGTTCAGTAAATGGATTCCCATTGATTTTCCCCTTTTTTTTTGCATGATTTAAACACTTATTAAGTATCCTGAAGATGACATGGAGAGTAGAACTGGCTAAACGTTCATTTAGTTTCTTGAGTACAATTTTTCCTAAATCAAGTGAAAGCTCATTTAGCGGGACTTTTCCTATTAATGGGAAGATATATTTTGTTAATTTGTAATAATAGCTAGAAAATGTAGAGGGTTTTACTTCATCTTGTACTTCATAAAACCATTGCATCGCCCACTCTTCGACTGTTTCTGCAGAAGTGCCTTGAATTTGTTGTAAGGATTGATAGTGAATTCTCAATGGGTAAAGCGTCTTTTTTACTTCAGTATAGCTTTTTCCATAAATATACCCATACCGAATTCTTCCATTCTGCTTTCTACCTTTTGGGAATCTTCCTTCCCAACGCCCATCTTTTCTTAGATAGATATTTTCACCTTTTCTCATACTGCTTTCTCCTCTTTTTGACGGCTTAAAAGACGGCTTACTTCTTGTCTATTTTATTATTTAAAAACAAAAAAGAGCTAAGCGTGTCTTTGTTCTGACACATCATTTTTCTTATATATAATTATTTTAATAATTCTTATTGCCTATTAATAATCAATAATATATAATTAAGTTGTGATTTGTTTTCGTTATATCAAATAAATAAGTTAATATGTTTCGTTTGATCCGAATAGTTTCTAGTTTTTTGCAGGACTAAGTAACTATTCTTTAGTGAATATAGTCTCTAACTCCCCCACAAATTATAAATAAAGGCATCTTTTTCTAGACGAAAAAGATGCCTTTATATTATATATTTATAATCATTTTCTGTCATCATTTTGTTTATTTACATTTATATCGATCTATTTTATAGCTGTATTTACGTTTTAAATAAATTTTTATTTTATATTTAAAATCCCATGCATTTATATTAAATAATTTTGGATAGAGTAGATTTATAATAAATAGAAAAAACTATTTCCATTTCCTATCGCAGTCTATCACTTTACAATCATCAGTTCGATCGTAATCTTGTAAGTCCAATTTTTGATAAGTTACCTAAAGGCTTCACGATCAGATTTAATCGGGCGGGAATTGATTACAAATAGTCTCTCCATCAAATTCCGCTTCTTTACTACTTGATTTAGTCCAACTTCTCATTGAGAAACTTTTCTACAGCGATTACTGACTCTTAAACATTGAACTTCAGCTTGCATCTATCCCTAATAAGTCCCTCTATCTAAAACTCAACTATTTTGTCATAGCTAGAGAAGTACGCATTCATAGTCTTCATTTAATGCACAGTAAACATCCTATAGGTTCTATCTCAACGTTTAGCTTGGTATAAAAAATTGGTAACGCATTAATCTTGTTATTAACAAGATCCCAATGCGTTACCAATTTTTTATTTTTTCTACTCAAACTTGAAGAAGAGCTATTTATGAACATTGATCTAGCTCAAATTAAAAACATATTTTAGCTTTTTGTTTTTAACCTATTTCAATCGATTCTTTTCGGCATAGAGAGTTCCAACGATGGCAATAATCATAATTCCTACAACCACTAGTCCTATATTCCGAGTATCACTTGTTTTTGGATAGTTTTTGTTTGTTCTATCCACATTTGGTTTCTTTGATGACTTCGTCGTATTTTGAGTACTTGGAACTTCTTTATTTACAAATTTCCCTGTATCAATGGTAGCTGGTTTATTTTCTTCTGAAGAAACAATTGTAAATTTCCGTTTCTCTTTGTTGATAGTATATCCAACAGGTGCTTTCTTCTCTATGAAATAATAATCGTCTGGCGAAAGCTGATCAACGAACAGTTTCCCCTCATGATCAGAATGGTACTCTCCAACTCGTTGTCCATCTGCATGATACAATTCAAAAACTGCACCTTCCAATGGCTTATCAGATTCCGAAACTTTTTGTAATCGTACTGAGCCTTGATAGTTGATAAAATCATCCAACTTAATCGTTTCTGGTTTGCCTAAATCTTCAGTGGCAACTTTGAATGAAACGACTTTTGTATTTAATACATAATTCGTTGGTGCTTTTGTTTCAACTAATCGGTAATTCCCTGGAGCTAATCCTGTAGCAAAAACTTTCCCGTCTTTATCAGAAACTAATCGCTTCGTCGCTTTTCCAGCAGCATTTAAGACAGTTTGTACAGTGCCTTTTGTATCCTGAATTTCAAACTCGGCACCTTTTAAACCTTCATTGTTTTCCGTTTTTTTTGTTACTGCTACAGATCCTTTATAGTTCACATAGTCTCCTAAGTTTACCTTATCTGGTTTACCAACTTGTCCAGTAACATCAAACGGATGCGGAGTGGTGTCTAAGATATATCCCTCTGGTGCTTTTGTTTCGACAAGAACATAATGCCCCTGCTCCAAACCTCGGAAATAAATATCCCCCTTACCATCAGTAGCGATCGTATCCGTTACTGCCCCTTCACGCGTTTCGACTTTTAGTGGACCATTTTGAGGCTGGTCCTGATCATCTGCTTCATACACTTGATATTCAGCACCCTTTAACGCCTCTTTCTGTTCATTCACTTTTCGTCCAATAACACTGGATTCATAATTTTTAAAATTCAAATTGTCTATGATTGGGTTTTGATCATCATTTTCGTTGACTACGAAGTAAATCGGCTGTTCATTCAAAATGTATCCTAGCGCTGGTTTACGTTCCTTCAAAACATACTCACCAACACCTAAACCAGAAATATCTAAATGACCATCTTCAGGTACCACAATTGTTTTCACATAATTCTGATCGCCATTGACAATACGATACAATTCGAACTCTGCACCTGCGATTGACCCACCATCGCCAACTTTCGTAATTTGAGCTTTTCCACGGAAGTTTTGGAAATCTCCTTCTTCTTGAATTCTCGGATCATCATACGCATGGTTCTCGATAACAACCTTAATCAATGCTGGGTTGATTACATAATCAGAATCGTCATCCAACGTTGGTGCTTTTGTTTCCTGATAATAATATTCTCCTGGGGCTAAATGATCAAAAATAACTGTTCCATCCTTGTCACTTACAGCCCGTTTGTCCAGTAATTTCTTATCACTATCATAGAGTGCAAACTCTGCACCTTTTAATCCTTCACCATCTGTATTACGTTTAATAATCTGAAAAGCTCCCTGATAATTCAAAAAATCCGATAGCTCAATAACAGGTAATTCGCCATCATTGGAAGACTTGACCGTAAATGAAAATTTCCGATCATTCAAAATATAGCCTTCTGGTGCTTTTGTTTCCACAAATGTGTACGTCCCTGGTGCTAAATTATCAACACGTACTTTTCCTGATCCATTGGATTTAATCGGTGCCGGATTGATCTTATCCCCTTTATCATTTAGGAGATCAAATTCCGCACCAGACAACGTTTTCCCTGATTTATCTTTTTTCACAAATTCAACGGAACCCTTATAGTTACTCATCTCTAATGGAGAGCCATCCGATTGAGTCGTCACCATTTTGGGTTTTCCTTGTGACGTTTCATCAATCGTGAATGGTATTTCTTTACTATTAATAATATATCCAGTTGGCGCTTTTGTTTCTACAAATTTATAGTTACCTGGCGCTAAACCAGTTATTGCTACTTTCCCATCTGCCGATGAAACTAACGGCTGTTGGTTGACTTTCTTCCCGTTGCTATCCAATACATCGAACTCGGCACCTGCTAGTGGATTTCCTGTGCTATCTTTTTTGATTAACTGAGCACTGCCTTGATAGTTATAATAATTTAGACGATGGATTGGAATTTGATTGTTACTATTGCGATACACGTAAAAATACATTGGTGATGAATTAACGACATAACCGGTTGGCGCTTCTATTTCCCTAATGCGGTAAAAGCCAACAGATAAGCTGTCGATTTCAAGAATCCCCTCATTATTTGTACGATCAGGATTTAATGCCACAGCATCCCATAAAGAACCTGCTGGAGATAGGGGCTTCAGTTTTTCGAGTTTAAATCGTGCGCCAGCAGTGATGCTATCCCCAATTTTTATCGGATTTCCCTCTGCGTCCGTTTTTTGTAAAATCACTTTACTACGTTCGTTGGTAACTGTTAGTGGTGCTGCATTTTCCTCCGATGTTTTTTCATCAATTGTGATCCGACGTCCACTAACCAAGTCGTTTGAAATAGTAAAACCTTCTGGTGCTTGAGTCTCTACCAATAAGTATTCCCCATAGGGTAAGCTACCAAAGGTGATTGTGCCATTATTATCGACTTCGCCTTCTCGCAGCATTTGTGTCTTTGTTGTATTCCAAAGCTGGAACTTCGCACCAGTTAATTTCGTCTTACCATCTGCTTCTGTTTTTTGAATAGTTATTCGACCTTTTTTCCCTGTTGCCGAGCCTCCACTATGATCAATTTCAACAACAACATCTTGATCGTCTCCACCTGAAACCACTTGTTCATTATCTCCAGTTACAGTAATTTTATTAGAAACGGTATCCTTACTTCCACTCGCACTAGAGGTAATATAGCTGCGGTATTCCAGTTGATAAGCAGCATCAATTTTATGAAGCAGTTTGATTGTCAATTCCTGCTTGCCAGTCACATTATCTGTCATTACTGATACCGTGTAATCTTGATTCAAAACTAATGGCTTATCATAATTCGGCGTCAAGGTTCCATCCTCAGCTACGGTCATTTCATAAAGCTTAATGGATTGTTGATCAATTACCTGATTTTCAGTTGGTGTATCTTTGATAATAACGTCACTTATGGTTGATTGAGAAGGATTGATCACTGCTTTCCAATTGACGTAATCAGGATCATTCTTGTCCTGTTCCCCGGACTTTTGAACATACTTCCCACCATTTTTAATACTAACTTCACCAGTAACATCTCGTTCATTATTACTATTCTCGTATTGAGCTACATTGTCGTAGTGATTTGACCCTTCAATAATTTTATCCGCAACTGACGTTTTAAATTCAATTAGATACGTCGTTGTGACACCTTCTGGAAAATCAACATTCAACGTCTGATCATTCGTATCATTGGGTTCATTAATTTTTTTCATATCATCATTAACAACTGTTTCGGGCTGTTTTTTTACAACAGTTCCGTCTTTTTTGACTTCAGCTTCAAAAATATTGACTGAACCAGAAACATACACTTGATTTTCGATCATCTTATCAATTAATTGTGCATTGCTTAACGTGTTCCCACTTAAATTTACCGCAATCGTCCATGTGATCTCTTTGGTTTTTGCATTATATTGTCCACTTTTTTGCGCATTTAACTGATAAGGATCATCTGGTTTAAAATCTTCTTCATCATCAGAGTGGTGATCATTATTCTGTTCGTCTTTCCAATCGGCACGCATATTATTTTTAAAATGATTCAAAGTTGGATCTGCTGGATCTAATAGTGTCACATCAAAATTAGTATGATAATCAATGACAAATTCGGAGCTAGTTGGATTGTAGTCACCGATAAACACTACTTTGAATCCAGTCTCTTGACCTTCAGAATTTTTTGTTAATTCAATTTCATAGTCTTTTCCTTGCTCCAACACCTTATTTTGACTCACATCACGAATCTGAAAATCAAAACTACCATCTGGTTTCGTCATCATCGATAATCCTGGTATTGGCGAGTACGTATCTGTTAAAACTAAATCCTTCATATAATAATGATTCTTATTCACAGTGATTTTCCAGCCAGCGACATGGTCTGAATAATCAACATCTGTTAGTTTTTTAATAACATTTTGTTGTTGAGCAGTCCCAGAGTCATCACCAGTCCCCCCTGTTCCTGTAGACACACTATTATCTACTTGAGTGGGATCTGTAACAATTCCATTCACTTTTGTTTGATATTCTATTTTAACTGCTTGATCAATGTCATGTAAAAATTTCACTTTGAAGCCATGACCATCTGGATCAGGGACTAACTCAAAATCTGTTCCTTCCACCAGAGGTGCTCCTTTTACTTCATTACCTTTCGAATCAAAGGTAATAGGGTAAATTTTGAGGGAGCCGTCAACTAATTCCATATTGTTACTAATCGTATCAACAATTGTTGCTTGATCTTTTAAAATAGTTTTTTCATCATAGTTATATTTAATAGTCCAATTGAAAACCTGATTATTTGGATCATATCCAACCATGTTCTTCTCAACAGGTTTCCCATAAGTTGTTGTAACACTTGCCTTCGCATCAATACCATCTGAATCATTTTTATCTGTCAGTTTTGCAGTATTTGTAAAATTGACTTTTCCACCATTTTCTGGTTTAGCGGAATCATCAATATCCGTTTGATACACTAAACGATAGGCATTATTCGTGTCTCCTTTAACCGTGACATTGCCATTCTCATCAACCGTATATTCGTCAGGACTCAGCTCACGCCCCACTTCTTTGACCGTTCCGTCCAGATTCATTACTAATTCATAAACTTTGACTGATTTGTAATTGATTCCCTTAGGCCAGTTTTCCGTTACTTTTGGATCGGACAAGTGTTCCATTGATTGATTAATATCAACAGTCCACTCAACACTATTTGGATTTGGTGTGCGATCAAAATGTCCCTTTTTATCAATTGATTTTTCCGTATCTGGACGAATTTCTACATCAACTGGAGGGAGATTATCTTCTACTGGATAATGAATCGTAATGTCACCAGGACCGTCAATATGATCCTGCTGAAATTCCGCCTCAAAATAAAAGCTACCATTAATATCACTCTGATGTTCAACTTCTTCTGTGAAAGTAAAGCGGACATTGCCATCCATGTCTACTGTATAGGTAGCATAAACTTCACCATCAGCATTTTTCAGCTCACCACTAATAGGCTTTGTTGGACGCAATTCATCTGGTAGCTTGAAATCAAAATAATCACCTGGCTTGATCTGTGATCGAACATCTTCTGGGATACTCCAAGTATAAAAAATGCGCACATGCGTATTTGCAGGAACTGGCGGCTCAATAATCTCACCGTTGTCATCTAAATACACGAGATTAGACCCCGTTAATATTGTTCCATCTCCATCTGGAAAGTAAGTTCGAATATCACTTGGCGTATCAGCTTTTGTCACCTTATTGTCTGTTTGATTTTCTTTAGGTGACTCCGAAGTTTGAGCGCTTTGTTTAGTTTCACTAGAAGGTCTTGTCATACTACCATTGTTCTTTGACTCTTGATCACTTGACTGAACAGAAGAAACTTCGGAAGAGGGAGTTTCAGTTGTAGAAATGTCAGTTGCTATAGAAGGAAATTGGTAGGACACCTTTTGATCATGATAGCTAAAATCCAACTGTCGATTGCTTATCGCTTCTTGTTTCACAGTAAGATGAATGGTTCCTGAACCACTAAAATCATTAGGAATTTCAATATTTTGAGCATTTTCAATATTTAGAATCTTCGTTTCTCCATTTTGATCTATCTCAGCTTTATCAATAACTGCTTGTGAAGCACTCACTTTGACTGTTTGCTCTTCCATTTTTATTCTTGAAATCTTTAGATCTATTATATTATCTGATTGTCCTTTTGAGACACTCTCCAATTTCAATATTGATAAGGGTGATTCCGCCGCAAATGTGGTCAAAGGTACCAATGAATTTAACACAATTAAAAAAGCCATAAATCCATAAATTAATTTGTCTACTGTCTTTTTATTTGACATTTTCCCTAACTCCCTTTTCCGATAAATTATTCCCAGACTGGGATAACAAATAATTTCGACTTTCTACTTTCAAAAAGAACAGGGTTTAAATACGTTTATTGAAAAACTTTAGTTTTCTGTTTCTCAGTAATCGTCAAATGCTTTATTCGCACCAAAAACCCCATATTCTAATAACAAATGGGTTAAAAATATACAGTCTTTTTACCTGATTACATCCATAATTTGAATGCAATTAATTGAGACAATCAAAATTATTTATTATTTTTATCTTTATCATAGTACAAAAAAGAAAAAAGGGCTGATATAAAGCTCAGGGTAGAAAAAATACTAAGATTGGAGGGAGTGTGACAGAATCTAGAACACTGTTTATTCGGAAAAAAGAGCTGTGACAAGATTTTTGTCACAGCTCCTCCCTCTTTACCGAATATTCGGCGTCTCAAAAGTAACATCCTTATTTTTATCTCTTATTTTTTACTTGGCGATAAATCATCAAGCATAATAAACTGAAAATTAGTGTTAAGATTCCTGAAATCAAAAACCAGCTGGCAATTCCGATTTTTTCTGAAATGGGCCCAGCCAGCAGCAGACCTATTGGCATTGCCCCTGACATCACACTGCCGAATAACGAAAATACCCGACCCAGTTTTTCTGGTGCCACTGTTTCTTGCAGGTAAGCCATAAAGGGAATGTTGTACAGATTTCCCACACCGCCCATCAGAATACAGAAAAAGACAAACAGCCAGTAACCGTTTTGGTTTGCAGGCGCTAAGCCGCTGCCGATAAACGTAAGGGCTAATCCGACACATGACAACTGTGCTGCTAATAATTTTTCCCGCCATTCCTTTTTCATTCCAATCAGAAATGCACTGATCATCATTCCAGCCGCGTAAGAAAACTCCACCATACTAGCAAACCAGGCGGATAATCCAAAATGAACATTTGTCATTAAAGGAAATAGTGTACCCAACGGCAAATAGAAAATCATAATGCAAAAGGAAAAAATCATGACCACCAACATCGGCGGATCTTCTCTAAATACATTGAATCCATCCTTCAGCTCCTGAAAATAATGCTGCGGATGTTCATCATTGCGAACAATATTTGGTACCGCCACAATCCACAAGGTGAAGGAGGCAGCCAATGCACCGATCAAGTCCGTTAGTAGAATCAGCCACAAGGGCATCACCGCGAACATTGCAGCCCCTAAAACCGGCCCCAACATAAATGCTCCAGATTGTAAAAATTGGTTCCAGCTGTTGGCTTTGACCAGTTCCTTTTCTGGAACCAGCAATGGTACGATCGCTTGGATCGAGGGTGTGTGAAAGACATTTGCCAATGCCCGCAAGAACAATGCCACGATCACTACAGCAAAGCCCGGTCGTCCCATTAAGAACCACATAGACAGCACGAATGCAACAAGCCCCATAAATAAATCAGCAAAAATCACCACATATTTTCGTTTCAGCCGATCCAGCCAGACACCGACAAAAGGACCTAAGAACATTTGAGGTAAATAGGCAAAAAGTCCTGCTAAAGACAACATGATCGCCGATTTTGATTCGTTGGTCAGCCACCAAATCAATGAAAACTGAACGGCCGAGCTTCCAATCAAGGAAACTGTCTGTCCAGATAAAATTGTTAAATACTTCTTTTTCCACGGTTGTTTTTCCATCATTGCTCCTTTGTTTGTCGCTTGAACAAACAAAAAGTTCGTCAAACGTTAATTATTTGGCGAATCGGTCAATTTTCAAACGCATTGAAGCACACATAAGAATTCCTCCTTTTTCTTTCTTATTTAATTAAACCTAACTCAACTTTCCATGTCAACAGTCGTTCCACCGATTGATTGAGCTGCTCTTCACTGTATTTGCCATTTTTGATCGCTTCTAGGATATAAGGAATCTGACTGCTGTAACTTGAGGATAAAATCATATCATTTCCCGCCTGCAAAGCCTGCAGTCCGGCTTCTTCTTGAGAGATAAAATCAGCAAGTCCAGCCATATCCATATCGTCTGTCATGATCACACCCTTGAAGCCTAATTCATTGCGAATCAAGTCATGCACTGGTTTTGAAATTGAAGCTGGCCGCTGACCGTCAATTGCAGAAACGATGTTGTGGGAGACCATAATACTGTCAACACCTGCCTTGATTCCTGCTTCAAAGGGGAGAAAATCATTTTTACGCAGTTCATCCAGCGAACGATTATCGGTTACGATTTCCACATGGGAATCGCGATTATTCCCATAACCGGGAAAATGTTTGATGGTTGAACCCAGCTTTTGCTTTTTCATTTCTTCTACGCTTAATTTGACATAGTGACTGGTACCAGCTGCATCCATCCCAATCGTCCGATCATAGATAAAGGATTGCGGATCTGTTGAGACATCCGCATCAGGAAACATCCCTAGTTGAATTCCTAATTCACCAAAGACCTGTGCTTTACGATCAATGTCTTGTTTGATTCCATCCCAGCCATTTTTTTGATACAACGCTTGGGGACTTTGAAAGGGCGGCGAAACGATTTGATTTCTGCTCAAACGACTCACCGTACCGCCTTCTTCATCGGACCCAATAAACATTGGCGTTTTGCTGGCCTCTTGATAACTTGTGATCGCCTGCTTCACTTCTGCTTGCCCTTTTCCTTCCATGTCACGGTCAAAAAGCAAATAACCGCCTAAATGATAATTTTGGATATCGGCTACCTGATTTTGCTCTGGTACACGAGCCATAAATAATTGTCCGACTTTTTCTTCCAAGGTCATGGCATTCATTGTTTTATCAACTGTTTCTTTCATTGTCGACTCCTTTTTCTGGGATTCAGACGTCTGCTCTGTTTGTTTTACGGACTCACTTGATTTTGCTGAGTCGCTAGTTACTGAAGAGCCTTTCTTAGTATTCCCACACGCAGCCAAACTAAGGACCGCTGATAAGATCGCCAAACTAAGTATCACACTTTTTTTCACTTGTATACGCTCCTTTATGTAAAACAGACTCTAACAAATTAGGTTGTTTCCACGAATATATGTCTTTTTTTTAAATATTTCCGCTCATTTCACGTAGCTTTATTAATTTCCACCATCACAAAAAAGGAAATGATGCACAGAAGAGCGAATTTTTTTTTAATATTTATGATATATTCTAGCACAGCTTGTGAAAAGAAAGTGTCACTTCGAATTTTTTTATAAAAAAATGCTGAGAAAAGAAGATCCCTCCTTTCTCAGCATTGCTTTACTTGCATGAAATTGCAGCACTCTTACGAAAACGATAACCTTTGCCCCAAATCGTTTGAATAACCTCGTGATCAACCTCCATAATATCAAGCTTCAACTTGATATTCTTTACTAACGAAGAAAGTTGGGCTAAACGCGATTGGGAAGTATTTCCCCACAAACTTTTACATAACTCATCGCGCGAGAAAACCTCACCTGGATGACTCCGTAATTTTTCTAAAAGTTGCAGCTCTAATGACGATAAATTAACTAGAGTCATCGCTGAAAGATCCAGATCTTCTTCGACTACTTCCTGACGCTTTTCCGTTACCACAGGTTCAAAGGATTTATTTTGATATTGTGTAGCAACTTCGGCTAATTGTTCTCTCAACAGCTCTACCGAATCACTATTTTGTACGATCCCATTTATTCCTTGTACTTCTAACAATGAACGTTCCTTCTCACTGAGGGAATGATCAACTTCTCTCAGTATGTTTTGACCATTTTCCCGTAGTTTCGGTAACATCAATTCCATCTCGTAGCTTGAAATGGTCTCACTGATGATGATAATCGGAAAATGATTGACTAAATTCGAAACACGTCCTTCCATCTGAATCTCATTGAGAACACTGGTGGAACAAAATACTTCATAATTTAAATGCTGCAATTTATTTGTTAAAGCTTCTTCTGCTAATACATTTTTTGTTAAAACTAAGATTCGAACCATTCTCATACCCTCATTTTCTACTCATAATACTCATGAATAGAATATAACTTAAATTTAAGCAAATAAAAGGTCTTTTTTTAGAGGATAATAAACAAAATATTGAACATTATAAATTATATCGTTTTTTTGAAGCTTTAATAAAGAAAAACCGTAATTTATTATCACGGTTAAGCTGTTACCTTATTTAATTCTTTTGTATGTTTCACAGCTTTCTCAAAAATTGGTAAGTTGAATTGTTTATACAACGCACCTGCCACGAAGTAAGCAATATTGAAGTCTACCAAGCTGTGTATTAACCCACCAACACCCATCAGAATAAAGACGGTATAGATATATCCTTGTGAATAGAAGGTGTCTGGCATATTTCCCATAAAGTAAAAGGCTGAGACGACAATCATTTCAGCAATCGCGTGGATCAGACCGATGACTAGATTAAATACTTGAAAACGCCCATTTGCTAATGTGAATTTTCCATTTTTTAGCACAAGGTCAGGATGTTTTTGTAGATAATAAGCACCAAGCAGCGCAAAAATCAAATGTGAAAAGGCTCGTAAAGCAATAATCGGTGTAGTAGAAATGAAAAAGCCGAATGTAGTTCCTAAAACAACCGCGATCGCCACTAGTGGTGAGAAGAACATCGCAATAAACACGGGAACGTGACTGGCTAACGTAAATGACGCTGGCCCAATCACGATTTTCGGCATAACCATCGGAATCAAGATCCCAAGTCCGATCAGTAACGCTGAAATCGTCAAATTTCTAATAGAATGATTTTTCATTTTTTCCTCCTTGATATGTCAAGACACTTAATTGAGTTTCAGTTTAGTCCAAAACCCCTCAAGTGTCAAGACAGTTCAAGTGAGAATTTTATGGAAAGTTTCATTATTGATCAATTCGTGCTAATTGTTCATCCCGTTGCTTTAGCGTCATATGATGTTTTTTCAAATATCGATTATTAGGATGTTTGGCGCAGGCAATCGAACAAGCCCCTAAATATTTTTCTTCATTTTCTTCAGAAACAAGTATTTGCCGATTACACTCTGGATTGCTGCAATTGATATATCGTTCGCAAGGAGTACCGTCAAACCATTCTTTGCCGATCACCTGTTTGTCGACTTGGTTAATTTCCACACTGATCCGTTCATCAAAGACGTACATTTTCCCATCCCATAACTCGCCTCTGGTAGTTTCGTTTTTACCATAAGCCGCAATCCCCCCGTGAAGCTGCGCCACATCTTCAAAGCCTTCACGGATTAACCAGCCAGAGAATTTCTCACAGCGAATACCGCCAGTACAATAAGTAACGATTTTTTTGTCCATGAACTGTTCCTTATTCTCGCGAATCCACGCAGGGAGCTCACGAAAGTTATGAATCTCTGGACGAATCGCCCCGCGAAAGTGCCCCAGGTCATATTCATAATCATTTCGAGCATCAATGACCACCGTGTCTTCGTCTAATAGAGCCTCACGAAATGCTTGAGGCTCTAAATAATTTCCAGTCAATTGCCGCGGATCAATGTCTTCCTCCAAATTCAAGGCTACTAATTCCTTTCGAGGACGGACGAATAATTTTTTAAACGCATGCCCCTCACTTTCATCCATCTTGAAATAAGTATCTTTGAAGCGTTCATCTGCCAGCATAACATCCATGTAGCGATCCGTAGCTTCCTTCGTTCCTGAAAGAGTGCCATTGATCCCCTCTGGTGCCACCAAAATCCGGCCCTTAATATCTAAATCACGACAAAAAGCCAAATGCTCTTTAGCAAACGCTTCCGGTTCTTCGATTGTTGTGTAGTTATAGTAAAGTAATACGCGATAATCCATAATGATTCCTCCTGTTTCTTTATCCTTTACTACTATAGGAGATAGACCCTGTTTTTTCGAGCTTGATGCTTGTGGAATATTTTACAATGAACGCATAAAAAATGGTGCTAGAAAATCGAAGGTGATTTTCTAGCACCATAACTTCGGCGTTCCTCTATCGCTTTTCTTCCATCGTACGAACGCGCTCAATATGCATCGTCAAATAAATCTCTTCCTCTAAAGAAGTTTGCACTTGTTGATTCTCATTAAGATATTTGATAATCTTTTCGGCACATTGAAAAGAATTCGGATATTGCTGAATGACTAAGCTCATCATTTCATCACTGATACTCATCATCCTTATTCCTTTGACTTGACGAATCAAAAAGTATTGCAGATGAGTAATCAAGCGTGAAAAGCCAATAGATTCCTGATTAATTTCAAATTGAAAGTGGTATTGAATAATCGAAATAATATCTGAAATAATTTTTGTAAAGTTCATTACTTGTTGGATCGAATCATAGTTCTCACTCTTGCTGATAAAATGCATGGCGATCGCGGTTGCTTCAGATTTATCTAGCGTTACCCCCTGCTCTTGATTGATCATGGCAACTGCTTTATCTCCTAATTTTGCCTCAATAGGATAAAGCTGTTTGATATCCCAGTATAACGGATTAACGATTTGAATATTTTTCTTTTGTCGTTCCACCGCTGAATAAATATGATCCGCCAATGAAACCAGCATCGGCAATTTGAATTCTGTATGTAATTCTTTTTCAGCTATTCGCAACAACGTATCTGTCAATACAATGTACTCGACAGGAACCTCACGAACGAGCACTGATACCTTTTCCAGTTCGTTTTCATCCTCATTTTTAAGGACAAATGTCCGTTCAATCAGTTCTGTATTCACTGGGTTGCCAGGGTAGGCTTTATAGCCTACCCCTTTCCCCATTATGACCATCTGCTGTTGGTCAGCATTTTCTACAAGTACAACATTATTATTTAATCTTTGCTTTACTCGCACGGATTTTCCTCCTAGAAAATTCTAAAGCAGTGCTGCGGCCTCTTTATCCACAATCAAAGTAAAATCAGGATGAGTAGTGAGTAATGTAGCTGGAACATCCTCTGAGACCACTCCTTCAACTAGCTTTTTAACTATGCCTGCTTTTGCTTTACCATTGGCAATCATCACTAGCTTTTTGATTTGCATAATACTCTTTGGCCCCATTGTAACATAGAAATCTGGTCGTTTTTCTTCCACACCGCCAACCTCATTTAGCAATACCTCTACCATATCAGGCGTAGCATCTTCATCTACACGACTGGTCAAATCACCGAATTTTGTCGTTCCAGGCAAGTTACCACAGAAATGCCCATCTGCTCCTACTCCTAATAAAACAAAGTCCAATCCACCATCTTTTGCTATGCGTTCATCCTGCGTCTCGTAATTGGTCCAATCCAATACATGGATATTTTCACGTTGAACATTCGCAGGATAAAAGTACAGTTTGTTCAAATTGCTCATAGTTACGCCATATCCATCCTCACCTTTAAACGGAATTTCATCAAAATTATAATAATGAACGTCATCAAAATAAGCTTTGTCTTTTACCAAAGGAATCATCAAATCGTATACGCCTTTAGGTGTCGACCCTGCCGTAATCGCAATATTCGTACGATGTTGCGTGTGCATCGCTCCCAAAAGATGTTGCGCGCCCACTTCGTTCATTTCTTCAAGTGTGTTAGTTACAATTAATCTCATTTTTTTTCTCCTTAAGTAAGTTATTTGGCTATGCTAAATAGGTTTTGATTCAAATCTATTTCTGCCCCTGTTTCATGTTTTTCTACAAAATCATATGTCTCTGTATTTGTTACGACAATAATAATCGCGTCATTCAACTGCTTTTCTTGGATTAATTCCTTATCGAAAGTTAGCAAAACATCTCCTTTTTCAACACGCTCGCCTTGCTGAACTTTTAAGTCAAAGCCTTCTCCCTCCATTGTCACAGTGTCTAACCCGATATGAATCAGCAGTTCGACACCATTGTCCAGTTCCAGACCAATCGCATGCTTCGTAGGAAATACTGCCTTTACCGTTGCTGCCATCGGAGCGTAGACACGCCCATCAGAAGAAGCAATGGCGATTGTCTTGCCTAATATTTCTTTTGAAAACGTAGCATCATCAATCTGGTCCAGAGAGAGCGATTTGCCAATAATTGGCGAAGGTACGGTCATTGCCGCTTTTAAGTCAGCATTCGCAACTTCTCCATTAGGCTGCTCTACAGCTTCTTTGTTAAAACGATTCATTAAAACAAATGTTAACAGAGCTGTTACTACTACCGAAGCGATCCCTCCTATGATGATCCCGATAAAGCCCTCTCCCATAAATGCAGGAAGAGAAAGGACTCCCGGCATCACAAAGCCAAAACACTGACCGCCAAACATCGTGCTAATTGCAGATCCAATACCGCCGCCAATACAAGCAGCAATCATAGCTCCTTTATTTCTCGCAAGCACTCCATAAATCGCAGGCTCAGTAATCCCGATGTAGCCTGAAACAGCTGCGGACAAAGCGACTTGTTTTTCTTTAGAGCTTTTTTCCTTAAAGTAGACAGCCAGAGGTGCGGTTGCTTGGGCTAACGTACTCATAAGCACCATCGCCATCAATTGAGAAGAACCAAAACTAGAAATTTCTTGCTGCATAATCGGATTCATCGCGTGATGCATTCCGCCTAAAACAACAATTGGTCTAGTACCACCAACAATCAAACCTGCTAACCATGGAGAAAAATCAATCAGCCATTTCACACCCGCGGCTAGATACTCGCCAATATAAAAACCTAATGGTGCTAACAAAGCCATCGAAATCGGACCTACAATAAGCACTGAAAACAGCGGAGAAAAGACCATACCCACCATTTCAGGAATTTTTCGATCAAAGAAACGTTTTACGACCGATAATAACCACACAGAAAAGATAATTGGTAAAACAGAAGCACTGTAGTCCACAACAGCTAAAGGAATCACGCCAAACAATCTGATAAAGGTTTGTCCTTCAGCAATTGCATAAGGATACATGAGAAGCCCTGCTAATGTTAACGCCAGGTACTCATTCGTTTTGAACTTCTTCGCTGAACTAACTGCCAACAAGAATGGGAAGAAATAAAACATCGCATCCCCAAGTGCACTGAAAAAGATTAATGAATCACTACCAGGATTTACCCAGCCATAATTTTGAAACATAAAGACGAAGCCTTTAAGAAGCCCTCCAGCAATAACTGGCGGAAGTGCTGGTGTCAAAATCGCAGATAATGTATTTAAGATATTAGAAATAATTCCTTTACCATCATTAGCGTTTCCACCGCCGTTTTCATCTGATAGATTAACTAACTCATTAAATTCATTCGTGACATTCACAACTTTTCCACCCAAAATCACTTGAAATTGTCCACTTTGAAATTGCGAACCTAAAACACCCTCCAATTGATCAATCGCCTGCTGATTCACTTTTTCATTGTCCTTTAGTTGAAAACGCAGCCTCGTGACACAGTTCGTGTAACTCTTGATATTCTCTTCTCCACCTACTTCTTGTAGAATCGCTTCCGCTAGATCCCGATTGTTCATCTAATGGCCCTCCTTAATTTATCCAATAAAAAAATGCCCAAAGAGAGCGTATAGAAATACACTTTCTTTAGGCATTGCCAGCTTTACCCGTAACGAATCCTATTGGATATTTGTTATTTTACAAAATAATCATAGCACGCGTTGAAATCGCTGTCAACATGTTTTTTTAATTTAATCACATGTTCTAAAAAAAAGACCACACAAATATCCTTTCGAATAAGAAAGTAATTTATTCAAAAAAAGCAGTCATGATCCTTAATATACCAGAGAATAATCGAGAAACGCAGTAGCCTATAAAACACATTGAACAAATTTATCACTTACGTTTCCATAAGTGAGGGAGAATCAATATTTATGAAAAAATATCAATCATCCCATTTTTTTGAAATCAATTGTTTTTTTATTCGCTCTTTCATCAACAGACAGGCAAAGAAGGTTAGAAGTATGTTGCTTATACTAATTCTTTTTTCGTTTAGTTTCTATCCATTGGCGGAAGGACTGCCAGCAGTCCGCCTCCCGACATGTGATAGAATGAGGCCGTAGCCGATAATACGACTGTCGAGCGACTCTTTACTGGAGCTGCTGTTGCTGCTAAGGCAATCAAGCTTTCCCCTCTAAATAAACTAACAAATTGTTTAGCTGACATCACTTGTGGAATTTGTTGATTTTTCATGACGCTAAGAATCAACTTTTTCTGCAAACGATCATAATCAGCAGACATTGATTTTTCTGTATTAATAACTGGGCCTTCACTTGATTCCTCATCTGCTTCATCAAACTCTGTTAAGTCATAGGCCTCGATGATCGCATTTAGTTTTTCGGCATATTGCTTATCTGTAGCATAGCGTCCCTGTAGATACGCCGTTGCTTCTTCGCAGGTCTCCGCCTGATCCTTCCACGCTCCTTTGTAGAAATCTTCATTTCCTGCGATTCCTTTTTTGAGCAGTTTCGCATAATCTTCTAGAGATTCCTTATAAGAAGGATATTTCCTGAACTCGGAAGTAATCTGGAAGCTCGCACCGGCTTTATCCTGTTCGAGTGTTTGGAAGGTCACGCCTTGCTCTTTAAACTGGCCTTTGATGCCGAATAAATTATAGTTTGGTTCGCTCGCTAGGGCACTATTACCAGAACCTCTTTCTAAAATGGCTTGAGCGATCATCACCGAAGAGTAAATCCCATTCTTTTGTCCGATTTCGCGAGATATTTTGCCGATTTTCTCAATAAATTGATCCGTCGTTTGATTTTTGTTAAAGATAAACGGCTGGTCAACGCTGTACTCGCCATAAGAATTGGCTAACGAACTAGCGGCTTCAGGCAAGCCGGCGATATTCACCCGAACAGCAAAGGTCGGCGCGAAGCTGCTGATGCTGCCGATCTTCACCACATCGCCGGGTTGGGGTGCATGGACATATTGGCCATTTCCAATATAGATCGCTACGTGCGTCGTGACACTCGTCGGCGCTCCCCAGAAAAGCAGGTCGCCAGGTTGAGCTTCGCTCACTGGAATCTGTGTGCCGGCAAATTGCTGATCCCCCGTCCAACCGCCAATATAGTGTCCCGTCGCATTGGCATAAACTGCGTAAGCTAAGCCAGAACAATCAAACGCATTCGGACCCTTCGCTCCCCAGACATACGGTTTGCCTAGATGACGATATGCTTCTTGAACGATCGCTGTTTGCACCTCATTACTGAAGGTTGGCACCGCTTGATTTGATGGAATTCTTACATCAGCCGCTGTCGCAGCAGCGTCGTCTGACGGTTCACGCGGACCATACTGCTGTTGGCTCGCTGTTGTTTCAGTACTTTCAGCAGCAGGCGTTTGCGCCTCACTGCTCAGAGTTGTTTGTTTGTTTTCATTTGTTTGACTGCTGGGGCTGCTTGGAGCAGTCTCACTGCTTTGGCTAGTTTGATCGGTTTGACTGGTTGAACTGCTGCTCTCGCTTGTTTGAGGTTTGCTCTCACTGCTGTCCACTGGCTTTTCAACGGGCTTGTTTATTTTGGTCACTGTGAATTCGACTGCGACATTTGATTCAGGCATCGAAAATTGCCCGCTGATCGTTGGACTGACCAGAATCGCTGCCTTCGTCGTGACATTCACAAATTTAACTTCCTTCAAAGTAAATTCTTTAGCCAACGTCACTGTATAGCACACCTTGTTGTTCGCGGAAAGTTGGAACGTCACTTTGTTTCCATTCGCATCTGTTAGGGTATTGTTAATCAGTTCTTTTCCCTCAGCCGTCACTAGCTTGTAGGCCACCGCTGGCGAATCAGAACTTTCTGTACTTATGGCATCCATGCTGGTTCCACTGGAGTCTGTGGTCGCTTGCGTTTCCGAAAAAGTTGCGCTAGACTGATTATTTTCTTCCGCAAACACTTGATACGACGATAACGCTGTTGATCCAAGTATGGCGCCAATAGCTAAGATACTAAGCCATTTAGTATATTTCATCATCATTCCTCATCTCTCATTTGATGCTTTTTCGGTCTATCTATTTGGTTAATTTGATTCTGCGGCTAGCAATCACGACCCCACAAACCACCAATAACAAACCTGCAACAACCCAAAGTGTATTCTGACGACTGCCCGTTTTAGGTAACGTTTTGACCTGCTTAGCTGAGGCTGTTTTAACTGGTTTAACTGATTTTTTTGTTCCTCGATACCATGAATAGCGCCAGCTCACCTTTCCAATAACAGTCGAATCACTCGTTTGAACGGATTCTGGTTCTGCCGGAGCTGGAACTGGTGTCTCTTTTGGAGTGTCCGTTGGTGTGCTTACGGGCTTATCCACTGGTATGGTTCCGTCTAATTTGACCATTTGATTTGCATCCGTCAACTCTTGATGATCGGCCACCAGACTACCTTTACCATTGAACAATTGCTCAAAAACAACCAAGGTCGTAGCTTTCGTCAATGCGCTTTTAGCGAATTCAAAGGTTACTACTACGGTTCCATTCATTTTTTCAGCGGTGAAGCTCGCTTCACCCACGACTTTTTTACCATTGACTTGATACGGCAAGCCTGTCACTTGATCCATCAGCTGACCTTTCACCGTATATTTCTGTCCAACAACCAGATTGTTGTAAGTAATCGTGTCTTTGATCTGTACGTTCTCTCCCGCCATTTGCCCTGCTGCTTTGGTAGCAATCACTGGATAAGTGATGGTTTGAACTGGAGCGGCAATGTTCGAATCATTCGCTACTTCTTTACCTGCTTGATACAAGCTTTCAACTACGACGACCGATTTACCAGCCAGACTACTACCATCAAAGCTGATATCCACATCGATCGTGCCATTAGGTTTTTTGGCAGCAAAAGTTTTCTCTACTCGAACTTCCTTGCCATTGACGAGTACCGGCTGATTGGTCGCTGGGTCCATCAACACCGTCTTGATGGTGTATTCTTTGCCGACTTCCAAGTTCTGATAGCTCACTTCTTCAATGATGGTGCTCGCCTTTTGCGCATAGCCTTCATTTCCTCCGGTGCTCTTATCGCGAGCTTTTCCCGTAATGATGACGTTCTTCGATGTAGACAATTTCTTATTCGTGATTTTGATAGTTTTTACTGAGGTAGATGTCTTGATATCAAAGTTTTTTTGGATAAATTGTTCCTCATATCCTTCTGGCATTTTAGTTTCCCGCAAAAAGTATATGCCAGTATCTAAGTTTTCAAAGATCAACTCTTCACCTGCAATTGTGGTCTTACGGGCTACAGTTTCACCTTTTCCGTTATATAACGTAAACTCCGCACCGCCAATGGTTTCTTTTTCATCGCCTTCGGTATACAGTTGAACGCATAATTTACCAGCGGGGGCTGGTATTTTCTTATTAAAGACTTTGTATTCGACCGCTTTATTCGCTTGAGTGATCTCAAATTCTTCCTCGAAGGTCGACTGATGATAGCCGGCCGGCGCTTTTGTTTCTTTTATGCGATAGGTTCCCTTACTCAATTCCGCAAAGACTAAATCCTGACCGCCTTTTGTTATTTGCGTCGCCACAACATTCCCATCAGCATCATACAGCGTAAACTCTGCATCTCCAATCGTCGCCGACTCGTCACCCTCCGCAAAATTCTTGATGGTGACTTTCCCATCAGCTTTTCCTGGCAACTTGTTGTTGTAAACTGTGTATCGAACTGCTAATTCTTGATAAGTGATATCGAAAGTTTCATCAAATAAAGGTTTCTCCTCTGTCGATTCCTCGTATCCTTCAGGTGCTTTTGTTTGCTTAATTCGATAGCGGTTCCCCGGCTGTAGATCATTAAAGTAAAGCACTTCGTCATTTTTAGTTATTTTCCGTTCTAGTACATTTCCATCAGCATCATATAATGTGAATTCTCCTCCAGCAATAAGTTTCACTTCATCAGAGGGTAAAAACGCAATTGATGCAAATCCAACTTCTGTACGTTTTATATTAGTATAGGTAAATTCTGGAAAATCTTTTTCCGCGATATTTTTTTCTGTGAGAGAAAATGATATCTGAATCGTTGGACTTGTATATCCTTCTGGAAAATCGCTTTGATAAATCATGTAGTTGCCAGCTGGAACATTTTTTATCGCTAGTTCTCCATTATCATCAGTCGGTGCAGATTCATCTAGAAATACTTCTCCAGTTGCACGGTTGACAATTGTAAAAGTCGCCCCCGCCAGTCGTTTGCTTGGATCATCTTTATCGACACTGATCACATGGATCTCCCCCATCGGTAAGGGATTTGTGTCACGTTTATTCGTGACTGTATATTCGAAATAGGTTGCGCCTTCTTTCATTTCAAATGTCGTTTTAAATCCAGACAACAGATAGCCAATCGGCGCACCGACCTGCTCAAGTGTGTACTTTCCAGATGGAAGATCGGTATAAACGGTATCCTTATTCAAATCTGTCCAAGCCAGGCCGTTATATTTACCGCTTTCTTCAATCAAGTGAAAGACCCCGCTGCCTAATTGCAACTGGTTGTTTCCTTCATCAAAAAGCTTAATTACTAATCGCCCAGTTACTTCAGTCGCTTGAACCGCAACAGTTTCGGTAGCTGTCTCTGCTTCTACCTCGGCGGCGGCTTGTCCCTCAGTTGGCTGACTGTCTTCAATCACTTGCGGTGGAGCATTTGCTTGTGGCTGTGCTTCCGTTTGCTCTGCTGGCACTTCTTCTTCGCTTGGCTGCGAAGGCTCCATCTCCTGTTCAGGCGGCTGAACTTCAGACTCCAAAACCTGTTCGCTGCTGCTGGTTGCCGTCGTCTCTACAGCTGGACTCTCTACTTCCTGAGCGCCAACATTGAACATAGGTAAAAAAGACCCGCTCAGCAGCATGATCAATGCCGCGACAACCCATAGTTTTTTTCTTTTCATTTGTTTCTCCCTTCTTGCTTAATTCTGAAAGCGAAATTCCAAATCACCAGTGGTATTCATCCGCGAGTGGCTCTCGTCATGAATATTGATATTCAGCACAAATTCTTGATCCTTATACAGCTTTTCATAGGATTCCTTGTCGATCGGAACAACAATATATTTAGTATTGGTCTCACCAATCGGCAGCTCGCTGTTTCCGTCTCTGACTTCTAAGGCACTTTGGCTGATAATGCTGCCTTTATTGCCGATTTTCAGACTGCCGGAGGTATCGTTAAATTGCAGGGCTTCCTTTCCGTTGTTTTGAACAGTAACCTTCGCTGTTAGTAGGACAATCCCTGTTTCGTACCGATTAAATCGTACCGCTTGCTCTTTATTCGGTTCAAACTCGGCAATTTGATAGCCGTCCAGCGTGACTTTTACGCCTTCAAATTCCTTCGATTCATTAACTTCTTCATCAACTAATAGCCGTTTTGTCCCCATGTTCTCTACGGTTACCTTGTCTTTATAAAGGAAAGAAGCGGCTATTGCTTTTGCTTCGCCTTTCGCATCGAAGGGAACCGTCTCCTTCGTACCGAGGAACAAAGCATCATCCGATTTGAAGCTGCCCTTCTTCGTGAAGATTCCCGGCACTTCTAAGATTGCCTCGTTGTTCTCAGAAAGCTTCTCCATCTCAGCCGGTTCTACCGCAAAGGGGATAAAGCCCGTCAACTCTTCGCCAGCACCGATTTCATTATCATTTTGGATCAGATCACTCTCCATATCATCCGTCAGAATATTTTTCGTCCGCATCAGACTAGCGCGTGAGCCGGTGATGGAAAAGGAAAAGCCATTGCCATAATAAACTGCTGCATCGGTGTCATTTTTAAGAGTGACCGCCAAGAGGATCACTCCTCCTTCCGCATTCTGATCACCAAAGGGAATCCGCAGGTTGCGGGTAAAATTCTTGATTTGGTAATAGCGATAACCGTCAACTTTTACCTCCACATCGTTTTCGTTGTAGATCAACGGCTTATCATGCTCATAAAGCAAATCCAAGGAAGCCGTCTCTGTTTTTTCCTCCAGATCTTTTTCGACTTCTTCCCAAGATACTGTTGAAGAATTGCTTTTTGTTTCAGAGCTTTCACTAGATTCGTCGGATGCTTCCGAACTATCCTTTGAGCTTACCTCTGTGCTTTCATCGGTACTTTCCTCTGAACTTTCTTCCTTGCTTACTTTAGTCGAAGAGATTCCAGTGGATTCTTTTGACTCTTCCACCGTCCGTCCGTTCTGGGTGCAGCCAGTCAATAACAATAATGGTATCGCCAACAATGCGAATCGTGTTTTTTTCATTTGAATGCTCCTTCACTCTCATTTTTCATAGCTGTTCTTAACTCCTCCTGCACTAAAGCAGGACAGTTCAATCTCAAGCGATAGCCTTCTCTCCACACTGTCAATAATTTGACACCGTTCATCCCATGTTTTTCCAGTTTTTTAGTCAGCATTCGCCGAATATTTGACAGCTGAGCTGAATGAGATTGCGATACACCTTCCTGCCAGAGCAGGTGACAAAGTTGCTCCCTCGCTATCACTTGATCCTCATGTTGCAGTAAATAGGCAAATAGCCTATACTCGCTTTTCGCTAAATCTTGGCTAAATTGCGTTACCTGTTCTTGGATTTTTATTTGTCGTTCTTCCCATCCTTCTTTTATTACACCCGCTCTTTTTTCAATCAGACTCTGAGAAAATTTCTCCCGCAGCTCCTCCATCGAAGAATCTTGCGGCAGCCAGTGACACCCCTTTGGCAATGTTTTTTGCTCCAGCACATCTGAGAGACTGCTGACTTTCCGATAAATGATTAGATGCTCTTGTCTCATTAGTTGCGTCGCCATTAACTGAAAGTCCTGCTCTAAAATCGTCTCACTCACAATTACCCACTGAACCTGACCTAAAAAAACGCGTATTTCTTCTGCATCATAATAAAGCTGCTCTACCATACTGCTGGAAATCAATACTTCACAGTTCAATCGCTGGAGGCTTTCTTGTAATTTCCGTTCGTTCTCCATGTTATTCGTCACTATTAGGACTAGCTTCATCCTTTTCCCTCCATCAGATCCAGATACCAAACAATCCACCAAGCCACCTGAAAGGGGCTTGGTGGATCGTTCACTTCCTAATGATTTCTTTTCGCTCTTCTTGTGTATACAAGATACATGGTCAACACTGTGCCAATGATTATTACACCCAGAACAAGGAACAATGGATTGTTTTGTGTCCCTGTTTTCGGTAACGAGCCTCTTGAGGTTGACGTACTGTAATCATACGTACGTGTTTTCCCTCCAGTACCAGTACTTGGCAGACCAGGTTTCCCTGGTGTATCGTCGCCGACTTCAACGGTTTGATCCTTGTCGTTGATGTCTTCATGGGTTGCGATCAAGTAGCCTTTACTATTGAATAATTGTTCAAAGACGACTAATGTCTCTTTCTTCGTCAAAGCACTCTTCGCAAATTCAAAGGTCACTTCAACTGTACCGCTGGTTTGTGCCGCCACAAAGGTCGTTTCGCCTAATACTTTCTTGCCGTCGACTAGATAAGCCAAGCCAGTTGATTTATCCATCAATACACCCTTCACTGTGTATTTATTGCCGACCACTAAGTTTTCATAAGACACCATGTCCTTGATGACTACGTTGTCATTGACTAGACTATCCGATGCTTTCGTACCCACTTTTGGATAAGTGACTGTTTGATCCTTGTCGTTGATATCTGCATGTGTTGCGACTTCTTTGTTGTCTGTATACAGCGTTTCAAAGACAACGACCGTAGTACCAGCTAACGCACTGCCATCGAAGGTAAATTCTAGGTCAACTGTGCCGTTTGGTTTCTTCGCGGTGAAGGTTTTCTCAGCGTGTACTTCCTTGCCGTTCGCCAATAATGGTTTATTGGTTGCTTTGTCCATCAGTACACCTTTGACTGTGTACTCTTTACCGACGATCAAGTTCTTGTAAGATACTTCGTCAATAATCGTGACTTCCTTCTTCGCTTGCCCTTCATTGCCAGCTGTTCCTTTATCTTTGGCTTTCGTTGCAATTTCTGGTGTATCTGGTGTGAATGAGACTGTTTGATCCTTGTCTTCTAAGTCTTCGTGACTTCCGATCAATTGTCCCTTCGCATTGTACACTTTTTCAAAGACCACTAGGGCGATCGCTTTGCCTTCAACGGCTTTCTTATCAAATTCAAAGGTCACTTCTGTTGTGCCAGCTGCTTTATCTGGCGTAAAGGTGGTTTCAGCAGTCACTGCTTTGCCATCTACTTCAAATGCTTTGCCAGTTGCCTTATCCATCAATGTTCCCTTGACCGTGTAGGCTTTGCCAACGGTTAGTTTTTCATAAGACACGATGTCTTTGACGATGATCTTGTCGCCCACCGTGCTTTCAGATGCTTTTGTTCCAACCTTCGGATAATCCACACTTTGGTCTTTATCATTAATGTCTGTATGGCTTGCGACTTGTTTGTCCTCACGGAATAGATTTTCAAAGACAACCACTGTCTTACCTGCTAAATCTCCGTTTGTAATGACAAACTCTAGGTCAACAGAGCCATTCGTTGATTCTGCCACAAATTCTTTCTCTGCATGTACTTCATTGCCGTCGCGGGTGATGAATGGCTGGTTGCTGCCTTTATCCATCAAGACACCTTTAACTGTGTAAGTTTTGCCGATGGTCAAGTTCTTGTACTCAACTGTATCGATGATACTTACTTGTTCATCCGCATAGCCTTCGTGATCGCCTGTTTCACTGTCTTTGGCAGTCGTAGCGATCTCTGGTGTATCTGGTCCAAATTCCACTGTTTGATCTGGATCTTCCAAGTCTTCGTGAGTTCCGATGACTTTGCCATCTGCATTCAAGACTTTTTCAAAAACGACTAAGCTGATTTCTTTGCCTTCGATCGCTTTCTTATCAAACTCGAAGGTCACTTCGGTTGTTCCGTTTTCTGCTTCTGGTGTGAACTTCGTCACTGTTGTAACAGGTACACCGTCTACTTCAAAGGCTTTACCCGTTTCTTTATCCATCAGCTTACCTTCAACCGTGTACTCTTTGCCTGCGGTTAATTTTTCATAAGACACGATGTCTTTAACGATGATCTTATCGCCAACCGTGCTTTCTGATGCTTTCGTACCCACTTTTGGATAGTCGACACTTTGCTCTTTGTCTTCAATATCCGTATGCGCGGCTACTTCCACGTCTTCGTGATACATGTTTTCAAACACAACCACAGTCTTACCAGCTAGATCGCCATTCGTCACAACGAATTCTAGCTCAACAGAACCATTTGATTTGTCTGCTGTGAATTCTTTCTCGGCATGCACTTCGTTGCCGTCTTTTGTCACAAAGGCTTTGCCTGTTTGTTTGTCCATCAAGACACCTTTGACTGTGTAGGTTTTGCCGATGGTCAAGTTTTTGTACGTCACTTTATCAATGATCGTCACTTTTTCATCCGCGTAGCCTTCATTCGTTCCAGTTTCGCCATCCTTCGCACTTGTCGCGATTTCTGGTGTATCTGGTCCAAATTCCACCGTTTGGTCTTTGTCTTTCAAGTCTTCGTGAGTTCCGATGACTTTGCCATCCGCATTCAAGACTTTTTCAAAGACCACTAAGCTGATTTCTTTGCCTTCGATCGCTGCTTTGTCAAACTCAAACGTAACTTCGGTAGTGCCGTTTTCCGCTTCTGGTTTGAAGGTTGCTTTGGCAGTAACTGCTGTGCCCTCTACTTCAAAGGCTTTGCCAGTCGCTTTATCCATCAACTTCCCTTCAACAGTGTATTCTTTACCGACAGTTAGTTTTTCATAAGATACGATGTCTTTCACAACGATCTTATCGCCAACCGTGCTTTCAGATGCTTTCGTACCGACTTTTGGATAATCGACACTTTGATTTTTATCGTTGATGTCACTGTGAGTCGCTACTTTTTTCTCTCCGTCATAAAGATCTTCAAATACGACAACTGTTTTGCCTTTCAGATCGCCATTCGTGATGACGAATTCCAGTTCAACAAAACCATCCTTCGTTTTCGCTTCAAAATCTTTTTTCGCATGAATTTCGTTGCCGTCTTTGGTTACGAATGCTTTGCCAGTTGCTTGATCCATCAACGTACCTTTGACCGTATACGTCTTACCGACTTCCAAATTCTGATATTCCACTTTGTCAACGATGGTTACTTTTTCATCTGCATAGCCTTCATTGGTACCCGTTTCCTTATCTTTGGCAGTCGTAGAGATTTCTGGAATATCTGGAATTTGTTTGTTGTAGACCGTGTACTCGAAGTTCAAGTCGTCGGCCTTCACTTCAAAGGTTTCTTTGAAGTCTGGTTTTTCATAGCCTGTTGGCGCTGATGTTTCTTCTAACGTGTATTCACCATAGGTCAAGTTATTAAAGACTAATTCTTCCCCTGCCTTGGTTTTTTCCTTCGCTACTTCATTTCCCTCAGAATCCGTTAACGTAAATTCCGCATCCGCTATTAACTTATTATCTGTATCGCCTTCTTTGTGTTTCTTGATGGTGACTTTCCCGACTTCTCGTTTTGATGTTTCCTTATTGTAGACTGTGTATTCAAAACTCAACTTATCGGCTTTCACTTCAAAGGTTTCTTTGAAATCTGGAGTTTCATAGCCTGCTGGCGCGGATGTTTCTTCTAATGTGTATTCGCCATACTCTAAGTTGTCGAAGACTAATTCTTCGCCTTCTTTAGTTGTTTTCGTATCAACTACATTTTCTTCAGAATCCGTTAGGGTAAATTCCGCATCCGCGATCAACTTCTCATCTTCATCGCCTAACTTGTGTTTCTTAATGCTGACTTTTCCTTTTGGCGTTTCTGACTTCACGTTTTCTACATCATAGGTGAAACTCAACGTGCCTTCTTTTACTTCAAATGTTTGCTTGAAGTCTGGTTTTTCATAACCGGCTGGCGCGGATGTTTCTTCTAATGTGTATTCGCCTAGTTCCAAGTTATCAAAAACTAGCTCTTTTCCGGCAACTGTCTTCTTCGTTACTGCCACACCTTTAGAATCCGTTAACGTAAATTCAGCGTCTGCGATTAACGCTTTATTATCGTCGCCTTTTTCTGTCTTCTTGATCGTAACGTTTCCTTTTGGCGTTTCTGACTTCACATTTTCTACATCATAGGTGAAACTCAACGTGCCTTCTTTTACTTCAAATGTTTGCTTGAAGTCTGGTTTTTCATAACCGGCTGGCGCGGATGTTTCTTCTAATGTGTATTCGCCTAGTTCCAAGTTATCAAAAACTAGCTCTTTTCCAGCAACTGTCGTCTTCGTTACTGCCACACCTTTAGAATCCGTTAACGTAAATTCAGCGTCTGCGATTAATGCTTTATTATCGTCGCCTTTTTCTGTCTTCTTGATCGTAACGTTTCCTTTTGGTGTTTCTGACTTCTTATTGGATACTTCGATCGTTAATTCTAAATCATTTTCTGTAATTTCAATCTCTTTTGTATAGCTTGCTTTTTCGTAACCGGCTGGTGCTTCGGTTTCTTTTAAGACATATTTACCTAATGGCAGATTATCAAAGACTAATAACTTGCCTGCTTCACTGGTCTTAGTCGCTACTTCCGTTTTGCCATCTTCTTCATATAAAGTGAACTTCGCTCCAGCGATTGATTTCTTCGTACTATCCGCTAGGTCGTATTTTTGAATACTTACTTTGCCGACTTTTGCTTCTGGCTTTTTATTTGATACTTCGATCGTTAATTCTAAATTATTTTCTGTAATTTCAATCTCTTTTGTATAGCTTGCTTTTTCGTAACCGGCTGGTGCTTCGGTTTCTTTTAAGACATATTTACCTAATGGTAGATTATCAAAGACTAATAATTTACCGTCTTCACTTGTCTTAGTCGCTACTTCTGTTTTGCCATCTTCTTCGTATAAAGTGAATTTCGCTCCGGCGATAGATTTTTTCGTGCTATCCGCTAGATCGTATTTCAGAATGCTCACTTTACCTTTCGGGTTTTCTGTTTCAGTATTTTTGAAGTTGAAGGTTTGGAGCGTTGCCGCATTCCCTGCTGTTACTTCAAATGATAGTTTTTCTTTGGATACATCGTAACCTTCTGGTGCTTTTACTTCTTCCAATTCATACTTACCAACTGGAATATCTGTGATCGTTAACTCACCATTTGACGCTGTTGGTTTACTTTCCGCCAACCATACAGTGTTTTTATCAGTATCCGTGATCTTGAACGTTGCACCTGCTAATTTCTTGCTAGCAGTCACACTGTCAATTTTGGTGATCTTCACTTTACCTAATGGCGTTTCGGTTTCAGTATTCTTAAAGTTGAAGGTTTGGAGCGTTGCCGCATTCCCTGCTGTTACTTCAAATGATAGTTTTTCTTTGGATACATCGTAACCTTCTGGCGCTTTTACTTCTTCCAATTCATACTTACCAATTGGAATGTCCGAAATAGTCAATTCACCATTTGACGCTGTTGGTTCACTTTCTGCCAACCATACTGCTTTTGTATCTGTATTCGTGATCTTGAACGTTGCCCCTGCTAATTTCTTACTATCAGTTACACTGTCCACTTTTGTGATCTGCAATTTACCTTTTGGCGTTTCGGTTTCAGTATTTTTAAAATCAAAGGTTTGGAGCGTTGCCGCATTGCCTTCCGTTACTTTGAATGCTAATTTTTCTTTCGATAGATCGTATCCATCTGGCGCTTTTACTTCTTCCAATTCATAGTTACCAATTGGAATATCTGTGATTGTTAATTCACCATTTGACGCTGTTGGTTTACTTTCTGCCAACCATACTGCTTTTGTATCTGTATTCGTGATTTTGAACGTTGCGCCTGCTAATTTCTTACTATCAGTTACACTGTCCACTTTTGTGATCTTCAAAGAACCTTTTTTTTCCGATTTCCTTACATTGACAAACGTAAATACTAAGAATGACTCTTCAAATGAAGTACTATCGACTGTGATTTGTTGTGTTTGCGGTTGTTGGTCCTCATAACCTTCAGGTACAATTTCTTTAACTGTTAATGTACTATATTTTCCATTAATAGCATCAGTTAAAAGAGGGCCAACAATGAGTTCTCCATCAGCATTCGTATTGCCTCTGAAAATTAATTTGTTGTGAGTATTATCATTATCAAGATACACTTCAAATGTTATATTGCTTACATTCCCATCAACTGATTCCTTTTTTATTTTGATACCCGTAGAACCCTTTCCACCACGAGATCCTGTTGATCTTAATATACACTCACTGCCATCCTTGGCTTTAACTTTTACTTCAACAATTGGTGTATTGCCATATTTTTGCTGTGCCACATATTCTTTATTAAGAAATACCGTAAACATTCCCGTAGTTGAATAATCTGAGGCTTTTTCTATTTTATAAAAGGACGGGTCTACTTTAATAGATGTGTTTGTTCCATTCATTTGGACTATGTTTATTTCACACCTGTCATAATCAATCTCCCTTTTCTGTATAGTTCCATCAATAACGTTACAGGTGCCATAATTGTAATATTCAAGAGAGCTTGAAAAATCCAGCAAATCCAGTTTGAATCCCCTATCTCCACCAAATGCTGCCCAAACTCCATCATCGGCTTGAATATTTATACTCCCTCGCTCTATACTTGAGCTATCCTGTTGTGTCAAAATCGGCGCTTTTGTAATCTTAAAAGTTTTCGCAATATCTTGTGTATAATCACTTGATAAAACGAGCTGCGCTTCATCATTCGCTGAGTCCACTTTTGCTGTCAATGGTAAATCTACTGCAAAAGAGTGTTTATCTTCTGTAACTTCTGAGAAATCCAAGCTGAAGTTTGAATCGGTCAATTTGACGATTTTCACTCCTGCTGTTTGACTTACTGGATTCTCTCCTAAGGCAAATTCACTATTCAATGTAAATGTGACTGTCTTTTCTGAGGCATCCTGTACATTTTCAAATTCTCCGCTTAATGTTGCGTTGAATGTTTCTTCTGATTCTACAGATTCTTTTCCTGCCGTATCTAAGTTTTGCAGGCTGATCCTTGGTGCTTGCTTTTCTTCACCAGTGGTTTCTTCTGCAATTGTCGTCACAGGTGCCATTAACGTATTTGCTAAGATAGCCGCTAAAGCTAATCCTGTAGGCAGCTTTCCTCGTAAAAACTTCTTCATCTCTTTCCCTCCTGTTGTTCCTTATTTTGTTTCGGTAATGCGTGGTTGTTTTCATCCCTGAAGCTCTTCACTGGATTCCCCCTTGTTGTTAAATTAAGAAAAAGGCGCATTGAATGATTTCATTGCTCCTTCTTGGTAGTAGTTGCGGTTTCTACCTTTTTTTAAAAAGACATCGCTAGATCAGTAGAGATGATTAAGTGATTTCTTTTCCCATACGGTCCCTCTTTTCCCTCTATATTTTTTTATCAAAAATGGTGCGAACCATTTGATAGTTGACTAATACCCTTCTGATAATGAACTAGAAAAGTAATTGTCCGCCTCTGACTGGCATTCTTCTACTTCTTCGGTATCGTTTTGTTCATCTGAAAAAACTTCAAAGAAGCGTTCAGATAATTGGTACCCTCTGCCCCAATGTGTCCGGATCATATCCTCAGTGAAGCCGTCTTTTTGCAGCTTGCTTCTTAGATTTCGTATAGCATTGGACAACATCGCCATCTTCGAATCCGTGATCTCGCCGTCCCAGATGCGGACGCATAAGTCATTCCGCGGGACAATCTCTCCTTTGGCTGAATACAGCTCATTTAGAATTCGTTTCTCCATTGAGCTTAAGGAAAGCTGGGTATCGAATTGTTCCCATGTCAGCCACGGACTGCCATCCGCACGAAGCCCATGCTCTCCAACTGCCTGCCGTTGATTCATATGATTTTGTGTTTCCTTATAAATGGATTCCATCAGAAGCTCTCGCAATTCCTCAACACTTGATTCATTCGAGATCCACAGATTCAGCCGAATGTCCTGCGGCTTATTCTCAAGCTCATGTGCGTTCTTCCGAATAATAATCGTCGAAGATTTTTTAAGCACGGGCAAAAGCTGCTGCAATTCAATATCTGAAATCGTCTCACTGATGATCGTGTAGTAAAATAAATTGAAAAAATGTAGGAAGTCAGTTAATTTGACTCGCTTTGATAACAGGCTGCTTGAACTAAATACTTCATAATTCAAGTGCTGTAATTTTTTTTGGAATTCTTCTTCCGCTAGAACATTCTTAGTCAATAGTAGAATCGGTCCCATCCGTTTCCCCTCCTTTATCTGATCTATGTTTTTCAATTTTTTAACAGACAGATTATATTATTTATCATAAATTAAAATTATTATTTGATTGATTTTTGCAAATATCATGTAGAAATTGACTGTTATCGTGTATTTTTTTGTAAAAAAAAAGGCCAAACAATTAATTTTCAATTGCTTGGCTTTACTTTATTCAACTTATAAAAATTTCATGATCTGTTCCTTTAAACTCTTTTTCACGTTTCTACTGACTTTTAAGGACTGCTGGTTCGTCATCACTACAAGGTCGCCGTCAAAGAAAACAACCTGTTCTAAGTTGATGATGGTCTGCTTATGAATACGGAAAAAACGCTGTGCTTCGAGCTTTTCAAGAAACTCTTGCATCTTCCCATAGGCAGAAAATTCTTCTGACTGCGTTTGAACGATCACCCCGCCTTTTCTCCCTAAGTTATTAGAATGAATCGCTAGGATACTGTTGATAGGTACAATCCGAAAACCGCCAGTAACCAGCTCAAGAGTGATTCGCTGATCGTTTTTAGTGATCGCTGCTATAATTGGGCGAATCTTTCTTTCGAATTCTTCGAAATCAACCGGCTTTACTAAGTATTGATTGGTTCCCACTTCAAAGCTATCTTGCATCAGCTCAGAATGGCTGCTCAAGAAGACTAGCTGACCGTCATAACCATGCTCTTCGCGCAAGACCTTCGCCGCTCTCATACCATCCATTCCTGGCAATTCGATATCAAGAAATAATAGATGATACTCTTTTTCTTTTTTCTCGTACATTTGTAGTAATTCTTCTGCTGACTGATAGACATGAGTCCGAATCTCAATGTCCATCGCAAACGATAAATGAATGAGTCGCTCTCTTAACTGATTTCGATAGCGTTCTTCATCTTCACAAATTAAAATATTAATCATGTTCTTGCTCCATTATTTTTTATTCTTCAGGCTTATCGGTAAGATGATCTTGGTTCCACTTAGTTCTGGTTCTTCAACTATTTCATACATGCCGTGATACTTCTCCACGATGCGATGAATCATTTGAGATTCCTCCCACTGCTGGATCATGCCTTTTGTTCCAGCCGTTTTTAATTCTTTTGGATGCTGAACGGTAATGACTAGATGGTGTTGATCTGTTCTCATTTCCGCTTTAATCAAAGGCTCTTGTTCTGTCTGACTCGCCATTTTTACCGCTTTATCAAACAAACCACCCAAGATGACCGCTAAGTCCTTTTCATCTAATTCAATTTTCTTATTAATAGTAATTGAATAATCTAACTCAATCTTTTCTTTTTGACACTGTTCCTTTAATGAAAAGAACATGCTATCAACTACTTGGTTTCCTGTAAATCCAGTGCCACTATTGTCAAAGTATTGCTGATAGACGCCTTTCATATATTCTTTTACGTAATCGAGCTGATTTTCTGATAAGGCCTGCTCAATCTCCAAATAATGACGTTTAATATCATGCATCAAGCGATTGTTTTTTTCTAAATAGGCTTTATTCTGCTCCAGCTTGCTTTCTTGGAATTCTGCTTGCCTACTGATAACAGTGTTTTCCTCAAAGATTTTTCTTGTCTTCTCTAGGTAGTAACAAAAATAGAGATTGATCCCGCTAGTAAGGATTAATATTGTAGAGATCAAGCCTTTCATCTGACTGGAGAATTCAAGGCTGGATATAATACTGAACGATAAAAAAGCATTTAACGTAATTAACAGCCAAACCAAGACATACTTTTTGTCAAAATAATTAATTAGCGGCTCTTTTCCTCGACGAAGATAATTTAGACTTATGAGGATGAGTTGTATTAGTATCTCTATGAAGCTGCCTTGACCGTTAGGCATTACATGATAATTAACCGGTAGATTGATAAATACGACAAATCCATGCAAAAAATCAAGGATCACTCCTAATTGGAATAAAAAAGCAACAGCCAATATTCTATTGGGGATTGTTCCTTTGAACAGGTACATTACACTTGCCATGATTACGACTGTCTTAAAAGCCGGCAGTAGATTATAGACATAAGAAAAATGAGTGAAACCTACATTCAAGCTAAATAATATCAAGTACACGAAAATACTTTTATTTTTCCTGACTAATAGCAAATTAAATAACAAGAAAGTGATTAACGACATGTTAGCCGTGTCAAGAAGAACAATTATAAAATCAGGCATCCACATCCCGTCCTTTCTAAAAAATCAGTGATTTCTGCTGATTCATCGCTCTATTCATATCTCCATTATTGAATAAAGGTTGGATCTCAACTCTCTGATAGCGAAATTAGCCATTTTCTCTGCTTTAGATGTCTAAATAGTAAAAACTTATCCCACTTGAAAGCACTAGAATGACGGATACCCCAACTTTCAATTGCATAGAGCAGTCAATACTCATTACCCCAGCAAAAATCAACAACGCATTGATAAGAACCATTAAGTAAATCAAAAGATGTTTTTTATTGATGGTTGTCCTATTTGTTTTAGTAAACAGTAATCCAACAGAAAGAACCACCGTTGATAAAGCTTTCATTGCAGCTGTTAAAAGAATCAAAAAAACACATCCTCAAAAAAGTAATAAACTGCTGTTAGACTAGCTATATTCTAAACAGTTTGATAATCAATCATAATTTCTACCATAATATATATTATCATTTTTTTATTTTTAATTAAAACGGACAAAGCAAACCATTTTTCAATTTATAAACATTATTTTATTAATCACAAACGTTTTATATTTATATCTTTCTCTAAAAAAGAAAAATTAAACATACATATAAACTAATCCCTCAATTAACCAGCGCAATAAATTTATTTTATCAGATCAAAAAAATTTTTTTCATTCCTCAAAAACAATTGTTATTAATTATCATTATTTATTATGTATTTGCCGTGCATCTACTTGCTCAACATTTTTCAAAATCCACAAACGTTCCTATTCTTTCTCGAGACCACGCCTTAATTGAACCCCTAATTCCCCACTTTTTCATTTTTTTCTAGTCTTATTGGCAGAACAATCTTTGCTGACTCTTTATTTGATTCGCTTGATACTTCATACATTCCAGAATTTTTCTCGATTATGCGATTGATAATTTGTGAGTGTTCCCATTGAGACACAGTTTCTGTTGGCAACCCCAGTTTTACTTCCTTTGGATGTTCAATCGTTAGTACCACATGATGATTCTTCGTCAACATGTTAATCTTGATCCGTCGATCATGACTACTTTGTCTCGCCTCTTTTACTGCGCGGTCAAACAGACTTCCCAGCAATACCGCTAAGTCCTTCTCGTCCAGACCAATTTGTTTATCAATATGGATAGTGTAATCTAATTCAATGCCTTCTTTTTCACACTGGTCTTTTAGTGAAAAGAACATACTATCGACGACTTGGTTGCCTGTAAATCTTGTTCCGCTGCTATCAAAGTATTGCTGATAAACACCTTTCATATATTCTTTCACATAATTCAACTGATTTTCTGACAAAGCGTGTTCGATCTCTAAGTAATGCCTCTTGATGTCATGCATTAAGCGATTGTTTTTTTCTAAATAGGCTTGATTTTGTTTCAGTTTATTCTCTTGAAACTCTACCTGTTTGGTGATGACGAGATTCTCTTCAAATATTCGTTGCGTCTTTTCCAGAAAGTAGCAAAAATAAATATTGATCCCACTTGTTAAGACCAATATTGCTGCGATAATCCCCTTCATTTGACTAGAAAATTCTAAACTTGTCACCACACTAATAAACAATACAAAATTCAATGTAATCAACAGCCAGATCAAAATGTATTTTTTATCAAAATACTGAATCAATGTCGTCTTTTCACGGCGCAAGAGATTGAAAACGATTAATACCATCACTACTACCAGTTCGAGATAAATATCAGGTAATGCCGAACCATTCATAGCGTCATATTTTAAAACAGGCATCGTTGCCATTATGAGTATGGCATGGATAAAGTCCAGAATTACTGCCAATTGGACCAGCAATGCACTAGCCATCACCTTATTTACAAATGTCCCCTTAAAGAAAAACACAAGTGAACCAACAATCATCACGACCGTTCTCAACACCGAAAACCAATCGAAAAGGAATAGCAGATAGGTTAACCCAAAGCATACAGTGAAGAATAAGAAGTAAGCATAGATATTTCTTTGTTTCCTAACCAACAACAAATTGAAAAACAGCATAATCACCGCTAAATAGATGAGTGTATTAAGCATATTTTCAAAAATCAAACTAAAATCCATCATTACCACACCTTCTCAATCAAAAAAATTATCACAAAACAAAATAATGTTCTATCATTATATTAATGATAACATTTCTTAATATATACTCAAAGAACTTATATAATTAATTTTATTATGTCCTATAAATCCATATTATGTTTAAATAATTTTAACTAATATAGGCAGAAGTCGCCCATCCTCTATAGGTGGGTGATGAATGCCTTTTTGTTTTGATTCTGTTCCCTTCTTGTTCCCCTTTTGGTATAATAAATCAACGAACAAATCGAAGATAATAATGGTTTGATCCCTAACAAGCATTCAGCTTTATGACTATCAATAGAAAGCGAGAACACGTGATGGAACGACTAAAAGCTTATAAATTCAGAATCTATCCAACGGAAGAACAAGAAATTTTCTTTGCTAAGTCTTTTGGCTGTGTCCGTAAAGTGTACAATCTAATGCTTGCGGATCGAATAAAAGCCTATGAAGAAATTAAGAATGATTCCTCTAAGAAAATGCGTTTTCCAACACCTGCGAAATACAAGAATAATTATCCGTTTTTGAAAGAGGTAGACAGCCTTGCTTTGGCAAATACCCAACTCAATTTAGATAAAGCGTACAAGAATTTCTTTCGTGATCCATCTGTCGGCTTTCCTCGGTTCAAAAGTAAGAAGAATCCTGTTCAAAGTTATACCACCAATAATCAAAATGGAACCGTCGCTTTGGTGGATAATCAATTTATCAAACTGCCTAAAGTAAAAACCTTAGTCAGAATCAAACTTCATAGGCTTCCGAAAGGTGAGATTAAATCTGCTACAATATCACGACATCCGAGTGGAAAATATCATATTTCTTTGTTGTGCAAAGAAGAAATGATTGAATTACCTAAAACCGATTCTGCAATTGGGATTGACCTTGGTATTACAAACTTTGCGATTCTTTCTGATGGTCAAACATTTGATAATAATAAATTCACTGCAAAAATGGAAAAGAAACTGAAACGTGAACAGCGCAAATTATCAAGACGTGCACTTTTAGCCAAAAAGAAAGGCGTAAATCTCTTTGATGCTAAAAACTACCAAAAACAAAAACGCAAAGTGGCTAGACTACACGAAAAAGTAATGAATCAACGCAACGATTTTCTGAATAAGTTGAGTACAGAAATGATCAAAAATCACGATTTGATCTGTATTGAAGACTTGAACACTAAAGGTCTGTTGCGTAATCATAAATTAGCGAAAAGTATCACTGATGTTTCTTGGTTTAGTTTTGTCAATAAGCTGCAGTACAAGGCTGACTGGTACGGACGTGAAATCATTA
Source organism: Enterococcus raffinosus (assembly GCF_018917525.1). Taxonomy (GTDB): domain Bacteria; phylum Bacillota; class Bacilli; order Lactobacillales; family Enterococcaceae; genus Enterococcus_A; species Enterococcus_A raffinosus_A. The sequence continues at coordinate 56,604 of NZ_JAHLOS010000028.1, forward strand.
AGGTCGATAGATGGTTTCCATCTAGTCAACTTTGTTCAGAATGCGGACACAAAGACGGGAAGAAAACTCTCGACATTCGAGCATGGACGTGCCCTATTTGTCATGCACATCATGACAGAGATATCAACGCTAGTATCAATATTCTGAGTGAAGGTCTGCGCTTGCACGCATTAGCTTAGATATAATCAAGAACCGTAGGAACTACGGGGATAGCTTGGTAAATAAGAGAAACCGCTGTGAGTAAAGAAATACACTTGCAAGTATGCTCTATTCCCAAGAAGCTCCCACTTCAAGCGTGAAGGACCGCTAGGTTTAGCTAAGTGGTGAGTAGTTCACTTTTGTATCCATTTTATAATTCTTGTTCTCTGAACGTTATGATCTGTGAGAAAAACGATAAGAAGGTTCCTTTGATTTTCAAATAAATGGAATGTTATTATTTTAAGTGATTCGAATTTTTATCCGTAAAAAAAATGAAACGAACTATTATATCCCTATGTTTATCATTCGAATATAGCTGAGAGATAACACCAAGCAGGTAGGGAGAAATATCTTAGTCTTGTGAAAACCAAGTAAATACGTAAAAAATCAGTATTATCAATAGATACAGAGTTTCCCCGACGGCTGTTGACGGCGAATGGAAAGTTATTTAAAGTGAATTATCCATATTTTTAATTTCAAATTAACTTTTTGAAGAATTGGTGAAAAGATATATACAAGTAAGCGTTTTTTTGAAAAAAAGCAAAAAAAGGGAGCCTATTGTTTAAGCAACAGAATTTTTTTATTATTTAGCGGATCTTGTTTTCCATTTGATAGATAACGTTGGCTCGTGCCTCAATGAGTGAGTCTGCATAGGTATCTAATGTTAATTGAGTGGACGTATGTCCTAACAATGCACTGACCGAAAGAATGTCTCCTTGTGCTTCTAAGCAACGTGTCGCAAAAGTATGGCGCAACTGGTGAAAATGAACATCTAATAGCTGACATTTTTTCCGAATACGATGAAAATGATACGTTAACAAGCGTGGCTCGATTGGTTTATTTTTGCTTGAAAAAACAAATGTACCTTTCGATATTTTTCTTTGGCTAAGTAGAATTTTTCTCACTTTGTCTGACATAGGAATCAATCGAATTGAGGCATCCGTTTTTGAACTATCAAAAACTAATTGTGTTCTTTGTTCGCCATTACTTAAAGAAATTCGTTGATACGTATGAGTAATTTGAATCAGCTTTCGTTCAAAGTCAATATCGTTCCAACGTAATGCTGCTATCTCACCAATTCTCAAGCCAGTATGCAAGGATAACACTGTCGGAATTCCATTCCCCTTTTTTTCAGCTAGGGCTGTCTTCTCTAACTGAAGTTGTTCTTTCCGACTTAACGCTCGAACCTTTCTTTTCTTCTCTTTTGGTAATTTGATTGTTGAAAAGCTATTTTCATTAATATGAGATTTTCTTTTTGCTTCATTGAGACATTGAATGACAATTCGGAAGATCACTTGGATAGTGGACTTTTTCAAATTTTTCTCAAGCAGAGCGTTTAAAAGCTTTTGTCCAGTTACCTCTGTCAATTCGTTCAAAGGAATTTCTCCGATAATTGGTATTACATAATTTCGCAATTTATAGCAGTAATTTGAATATGTTGCTGGTTTAACCTCAGAGCGAATCATGTGTAACCAATAATTGCTCCATTCTTCAAAGTAAATCGAAGAAATTCCTCTAACTTTCTGATAGGTTTGATATTGAATCTTCAACGGATACAGTTTTTCTCTGACTTCCTTCAACGTATGAGCGTATACATAGCCGTACTTGATTTTTCCTGACAAGCTTCTTCCTTTGACGTAGCGCCCCTCCCAACGTCCATCTTTTCTTCGGTAAATATTTTCTCCTCTTCGCATTGTGAGTCTCCTTTTTTGACGGCTTAATTGACGGTAAAAAGACCATCCCCATATCTTTATCCAATCGATATTCAATAATATAAATTAAATTGAATACGTTTAGAAACAACTAAATATAAAATTTTATATTATTTTCTATTGATTGTTATCTTAATATATATTAAAATGCAGGTAATGAAAATACTTAAATTAGATAAAAAGCACATTTATCAGATATTTTTTTCTTGTTATTCACAATAATAAGATTTTTTTAACGAAAAAATAACACAATTTAAAAACAAAAGAATCTCACATATTTCAACAATCCCTTCTTTCTTCATTGAAAGCAGGCTTTTTTGTCTCCCCTCGATTCTTTCTATGATTTTCTTTTTGTTTAAAATAAGCGAATCCAGAATAAATCTGAAAAACGATGAATAACAAGAAACGCATCTTTGCTGTTCTTAACTCAAAAAATGCAGAAAGATTCCTTCTTTTTCTTACGTACTTTTTTAACAGAACCACAAAAAAATACACTTAGGCAGGAGGAGTTTTTATGTTTGATTTGCACGTAGGCAACTATTTGGATGACACAAAATGGTCTGATTTATGGGCGGAGTGTCTGGATAAGGCAATGCCGTTTCCCCCCCAGAAGGTTCGCGAAATTCATTGTCTCGTTCCTTTGCCCGATCGATCAGGGAATCTGATCATCGCTGAAAATGGTCTTTTTTTCAGCAATCAGAATTCTTTGACCATTCTGCATCAGTTTTCGGTCGCGTACTGCTTTCCCAGTTATGATATTTTGTCCTCGATGTTAACGGATATGGAGACCTTTGGAAAATACAAACTACCTTGGGTTTGTCCTTACTTCTCGTTGTTCCCGCTATCTGGTTTGCCGCATTCGATCTGGATTAATCCATTGAAAATCGAAGACATTTATACTCATGAGGGTCGTCACTATGCGAAGCTGATTGATGGCTTTGTACTAGCGATACCGATTCGCCGTTACTATATCCTTTTACGTGCAGAGATGGCATGTGGTCTCCTGGCCTCGCTACAACAGGACTACTTCCTTTTTTCATCGCTAGGCGATACACCCATGGATTACTTAACACTGCCAAACACATCCTTCTCCCGTAGCTTAGTAAAGCGGCCCCTTCTGCAATTATTCGCGACACGTAAAGGAGAAATTTATCGTCGGTATCAACGTGCGCGTTTTCTTCATTATTACGACCAATTAGTCGACTCTCCTGAAGCCATTCATTGGGAGAATTGGAATTAACTGCCAAACAAGCTGGATATTTCATCCAGCTTGTTTTTTATATTCAAAAGTAACCGAACAAGCTGTCCTTCTTTTTTATTCAAATGTCAAATTCGAATTCTTCCTTCTAATTTCCAGCAATAAAATCGTGGATTCAACGTTTCTAGTAAAAAATTATTCGAAATTGCAAGGATTGGATCGAAATTGCGGGTCAACTATTTTGACGAAATGCTCTATTCTGTACTCAACGGCCGGAACAACGGATACAAACTCGCAGCATATGCTCTAAGAAAGAACCAACCATTGCAACAACTTTTCCCAACAAAAAACAAACAAAGGAGAAAGCGAAGTCTATGACAAATGACACAACCTTAACGCTAAATCATCGACAGGTGTTTGGTTTAAAACTTGACACATTGGAAAAACGAATTACCCATATCTATCAGGAAACACAAAATTCGACACTAGCCATTAAATACGTTCTCGCCTTACGAGTACGTTGCCAGCTTAGCGCAAAAGAACACACCCAGATTCTAAAGGAGCTTGTTCGGCATCTATTCTTGAATACCAAAGTATCACGCACAATGAAACGTTTCTTTTATTACTTTCAAGATTACTTCATGCTTCAAGAATGGCGCCTATTGACACTTAAACTATTTCCTGTCCGAAATTTCACTGAACAGACGAAGACATTTCTGCATTCTCAAATCGCAAAATTTCGTCCTGCTGAAGCTGAAGTCTCGTGAGAGAACAGACACGACCAATACAAAACAATAAAAGGAGAAAACAACAATGAAAACAACAACAAATTTAGTAACAACTTTCCTAAATGGCGCCGGCAATAAACACCGCTGGACGTGTAAGGAAGTAAATCCAGATCTATCCGCTGAACAAATCAAAGAAGCGTGTGAATTAATGACTACCTTGGATCTATTTGAAAAAGACGGGGTGAAACTATTCACGTCCGTCGTTGGTGCAAAATATGTGACAATTTCGGAAAGAACCATCTTTGATAAAACAACCGAAGAAAACGAAAGTCAAACCACTCCTCAGCAAGCACCCGTTGAAACTCAACTAGAAATTGCAAAAGAAGAACCGCAAGAGAGCTGCACTGTCGATGCACCGTGCCTAACACAAGTAAAAGAAGCGACGTCCGAAACCAGCACCCCAGCTAAAAGTCCGCGACGATCTCAAGCACAGTGCTCCGTTCCATCAATAGAGAAGAACATTGAGGACAAGACTATCCATGTTCCGTCCAAAGAAGCTCCTGCCACCGAACCTCCGGCGACTCAAAAAAGGAAAGCTACTACCAAAAAGCAGCGGCGGCTACTCGAGCTCTTTCAGAAGAATAAGCCAAAGAAAAGAAAACGGCATTAAGGGCAGCTTTCTGCAAAAAAATCTCCATAGAACTAGCCAATTAGGCTAAAAGAAGTCCTCCGAAATGCGTGCACACATTTCGGAGAGTGTTCTTATGAAAAAGTCATGGCTTATTCAAATAGCGGCGGCTTGGCAAAAAAATAGGAAAATGATAAATTTCCAGATAGAAAAATGATAGTTATTGTCACTTGTGATGAATAACGTTAGTATTGAATGTGACCAGAAAGGACTTAGCTTTCTGATTCTGGCATGATGCTAAAGGAGATTACCATGGGGAAACGAACATATTTAATGATTGTAGCCGTGCTGGTCTTAATGGTTGGTGGGGGGATCTTTTTTTTCACTCAGCAGAGGTACAGCGTTCAGGATCGTCATCGACTAAAATTGCATAAGATCAATATCAGTAGTTTTGCTGATACAGACCAAATCCGCACCCATAATGTCGGACTTTCAGGGGTTAAATCGTATCAAGATCAGTTGATCTATTTTAACGATGATCAGCTATTGAAGGTCGACCCGTTCTCTAAAAAATCCGTCCCGATCACATTACGTACGCTTAAAGAAGACGCCGCCTTGAGTTATTCGCTTAACTACGAGGTCGAGGATATTTATGGGGATTATGCGTTAATCTGCATTCAAGGGGAGTTCAAAGTTGACCCCGAACAGTCGATTATTGAGATCGAAAGCTATACTAAAAAATATTATTATGGATTGGTTCACTTGAAGGCGGAAAAACAGATCGGAGAATTTATCGAATTTGATAGCAAGGTGCCGCAGCATGTATTTTCATCCGACTATTTATATATCAAGTGCTATGGTTCGCCTACTGCTGAACGTTCGACAAAAGAAAATTTGCGTTCATTCATTTTGCAGATTGATCCAACTACAAACAATGTTTTAGAAATCATTGAAAACAGTGCAGCGTATGATCGTTTAGATCAAGAATACTTCGATTTGAATAATCCGTCGCCAGATGATAAAGAATTAAGCAACAGCGGAACAAAGCAGCTGATCGCAAATGAGGACAGTTATACGATTCAGGAGCTAGACACGAGGAAAGAAAGGAAGTACACCTTTCCTAAGGAAGAAGCGGATACTAAAAATGCTTATTTCGCCTATTCAGATGAGTGGGTAATCGAGGAATTGATCACCTATGTTTTCCCGTATTCGTCTTCTGAGCTTGAAGAGTATCCAGACGCTGAATACGAAGACATCCCAGAATTTCACTACTACTTAAGAAATCTGAAAACAGAGAAACGCAAAGAGATTGATTTTGGCAAAATGAGTCCTTTTTTTGCCTCGAATCGTTTCATAAAAAAATCCGGCTACGTTATTTGGTTGTCAGATAGCCATACAGTGATCAAAGAGGGAATTAAGAAAAACACGGTCTATCGCGATCATTTTACCTTACCAAAGGCGGATGATACACAACTGTTTGCTAAAGAGGACGGCACAGTCTTGTTGCTAAGCTATGACAGGACCAAAGAGGAACTCTTGCTGTTTACTGAATGAGTTGAAAGACAGTAACTTCTAATTTGGTTCACCAGAAAATGGAACACGCCCACTTGAAGCGAGCATTCAACGGGGCTTATTCCTATTGCGTGAATTCATTTTTACTGGCTTCTTGGGTGAACTACTCACCACTTAGCTAAACCTATCGGATCTTAACGCTTGAAGTGGGAGCTTCTTGGGAAGAGAGCATACTTGATAGCGTATTTCTTTACTAACAGAGGTGTCTCTTATTTACCAAGCTATCTCCGTAGTTCCTACGGTTCTTGAGT
>NZ_JAHLOS010000029.1 GCF_018917525.1 Enterococcus raffinosus
CTCTTTGAACTCAGCCTGTGAAAACGCTTCATTAGGCTAGGCTTTTTTGAGTGCACCTTCTTTCAGTTCTTTAGGGTAGAAAACGTGTTACTTTACTCTTGACTTATTACCACTAGACTTATCAAATTAGTTTTTACAATAATTCCGCAACATAATCAGCCTCTTTTTCAATCGTTTCTGCATTTTTGAAAGCCATGAAATCAATTTCTACTTCGTACTCATCTTCTAATTCCCCAATGATTTGTACAAAATTGATTGATTTTGCATCAAAATCTTTCTCTAGATTTGTTTGCGAATTAAACTTACTTTTATCCGCATTAAATGTTTTTGTAGCAGCATCAATAATCATCTCTGTAACTTCTTCTTTAATTTCCATCTTCAATCATCTCCTGTAATTAAGTTAAGAAACTTAAGCTGTCTCTTATTGACTTTAGTATACTAATCCCCTCTCTTATATTAATGAACAGATTCCTTTAAAGTGTATAAAGTAAACGTTTTCAATCGAAGTGTCTAATTTAAACAGTATCCCCTTTTCTGTGTATTTAAAATGACTATTTTCGTGCTAGTCTACTGAATAAGAGGAGGTTCTGAAAATGATTATTGGAATAGGAACAGATTTGTTGGATATCAAAAGAGTGAATCGCATTCTTGAAAATAAACATAGTATTTTCCTAGCTAAAACGTATACAAGAGAAGAGCACAAGCAAGCCACTTTTTCTTCAAACTCAAACCATTATTATGCGACTCGATTTGCAGGCAAAGAAGCGATATTTAAAACGCTATCTATAGTTGGAAATCACGTTAACCTTCGAGATATCGAAATACTTAATAATGAAGCTGGAATTCCATATGTACAAGTTTCTGGAAGAATAAGAGAAGTGGGAAAAACAATGGGCATAGAAGAATTTAAAATTTCATTTTCATCAGATGGTGATTACGTTCTTGCCTTTGCTATTGCTCATTCTTACTAACAATTCACCACTAATAGTAGAAAAGGGACTGATCAAAATGGTAAAAACAATTATAAATGAATTAGAAAAAAAGGCAGCCGCAAATCCTAAGAAAGTGGTTTTTCCTGAAGCGACCGATTCAAAAATCTTGCAAGCAGCAAAACTTGCATTAGATAATAAAATTGCTGAACCAATACTAGTTGGTTCGGTAGAAGAAATCATAACTGCTGCTAAAGAGGCAAATGTAGATATTTCAGGGATGAAATTAGTCTCAAACGAGAATCTAGAACTGAATTCTCATTATGCTGAGGAATTCTATAAAGAGAATCAAATCTTCTCAATAAAAAAATTAAATCGGGTCCTTAAAAAGCCCTTATATTTTGCTGCAATGATGGTGCATAAAGGAGACGCTGATGCCATGGTTGCCGGGATTACGAACACAACCTCCGATGTTATATTAGCAAGCCAAGTTATCGTTGGGCTCCAAGAAAAGGTAAGTACTGTTTCTAGCCTTTTTCTGATGGAAATTCCACATTTCAATGGACCAGAAGGAAACTTAATTGTTCTATCTGATGGTGGGGTTTGTCAATCTCCAAATCCAGAAGAACTAGCTGATATTGCTTTAACTACTGCCGATACAACACAGGCATTATTAGGGTGGGAACCTAGAGTAGCAATGCTTTCCTATTCAACAATGGGTAGTGCAGTAAGCGAAGATACAAAAGCTGTAGTTGAAGCTTTAAATATAGCGAAGAAAAAAAATTCACAATTAAAAATTGATGGTGAGTTCCAATTGGACGCAGCAATCGTTCCAGAAGTTGCGAAAAAGAAAGTCCCTCAAGAAAGTGAAGTTGCGGGGAATGCGAATATTTTAATCGTTCCTGACCTAAATACCGGAAATATTTTATACAAATCCATACAAAGATTTGCAAACGCAAAGGCCTATGGTCCATTTCTACAAGGTTTTAAAAAGACAATTAGCGACTTGTCTCGCGGATCTAGTGTCGATGATATTTATGGTGTAACTATCATGGCAGTTGTTCGCGCACAAACATTACTCTAGACAATTACTATTTGATAGTCCAAAATTACTTGTTTTGATAAAATGCTTGATGTTTCTGCAGAAAAAAAGTTGATTCGAAGGAACCACCAGAGGGTTCACAAGCAGTCGTATACTAAAAAATAGATATCAGTTGTTCCTTGTTCTAAACGCTCTTCGTCTTTTTCAGCAAAAATCAATGGGCTTACCTCTTTTACTCACAAAATTCTGATTATTGAATTCACCACAAAATTAACATAACACGACGAATAGCCCGCAGCTTTTGCGGGCTTAAAAATTGCTATCATCTTTTCAATCACAAACTAATCCGCCTCATCCCAACGTTGGATTTTTTTGATGAGGCGGAAACTTGGCTGTTTACTCTCGTTTGCGCATACGATTGAGTAGTCGCTTCCGTTTCTTCTTAGGTTTTTTCTGCGGAGATTCCTTGTTTGCGGAGGCTATTGATTCTTCTGCTTCCTCCTCATATTTCGCCGTAATAATCAGCTTCACTGGCGTTGCTTGCTCATCTACTGCGAGGTCCTCCACGGTGACACCTGCCGGCAGACAGGACATGATCATCATCATGGCTTGATTTTCACTGATATCCTGCGGTTTCACACCCACTGGCAGCTGGATTGTTTTGATCAACCAACCCGGTTTTGGTTGTTCTTCGGTGATGGTGAAATCCTCTGGGAAGCGGATTTCTCCAGATTTCTTGACAGACTTTGGCTGGGGTTCATCCTTCACAGGAGGTGACGCAACAACAGGTTGTGCTCCGCCAGCTGCTTCCATCGTGATACTCATTGGATCGCTAGCTAGTTTCTCAGTTTCTTCTTTATCATCAAAGATCGTCCGGACTTCTTTTACGATCATTTTTGCCCGCAAGACTTCCTTGAATAGAGCGACGCCGTCTTTTTCAAACAGGCCGATCTTGGTTAATTTGGTTAATGCTGTTTTGACTTGATCCGCGGTTTTTGTCGGATCAAAATGTTTAAATTTGAAATGATGGGATTTGCCAATGTCGTCGGCAAATTCCGCATCTAACGTAATCGTTTTCATTTTTTAGTTTCCTTTCTTTCGTTTTTCATTTTTTCTTCGCTTAGACTGGGAATCATCGTCATGATTCCGCGAATCCGGTTAATGGTTCTTCAATGATTTGATTCGATAATTGCTCAGTTTCTTCAGCGACATAGGTTTGCGCTGGGAATAATTTTGCAGATAATAATTGCCATTCTTTCTTTCCGAAATAATCAGTAAAATAAATATAATAGCGACGCATCGCGGCAGTCGAGCGAGTTTTTAAGAAAATGTAGTTCGCTAATCCGCGTAACACACTCTTAAATTCTGATTCGCAGAGTTCTGCCCGAACTTGTAATGCAATCAACATTTCGATGGTGGCCGTGCCATCTTTTGTCTCATGATAAAACTTGCGAATTCGTTTTTCGACTGTTTTCCGTGACAGCGTAAACAGTTTTTTATTCGTGATGCCATACTCGTGCAAATGGTTTTCCCCCTTTCATTTAGAATGATTCTTTGTTGAGATATCTACACCAACAACATACGCCTATTTCCAAGAGATTTACACACCAAAAATTTGATGGCAACTAAAATATAAAAATCTTTAGCGGTTAAACATGATAGCAACGTGCAGCCTGCTATCATAAAATAATACTCGTTAGAAAAAAGTACCCATATCTTTTTCAAAAAATAAGAAAAAAGCCCACCAAATGACGGACTTTTGACAAAAATTCTCGTTTTGAACCGTTCACAAACGCTTTGATACCAGCATTCTTCTCGATTTACTTGATGAAATCCAAGACGTTTTTATAATCATTCATCGCATGCAGCATCTCTGAACGTTTTTCAGTCGTTGTTCGATAGCCGCCCAGTTCACCAAAGCCATCCAAGCCTGACAGTAAGGTGTTTAGGACCAAATTACTGGAGATATTCTTCCTTGCTCCATAAATAATGGCGATATGGGGATTCGCATGTTTAAATGACACTAAAAAGTCTTTTTGCTCTGTGCTTAAACGCGCATTCACAGTCGAATCCTCCAGATCATCGCTAAAATTCCATTTGATAATATCAATATCCTTTAAGACATTTTCAGGAATGTCAAAGGGCCTCTCGGTTCTTACTAAGACGGAATAATTCAGTTCTTTGACTATCTCTAAAATATTTTTTATGTTGAAAATCGTTTCAAGATCATCAAAAATAATGACCTCAGCACCTTCTGCTCTCAGCTTTTTCAAATTTTCAGGTTTAGCGTCTGTAAAATCAATCGCGAGTTTGACGCGATGAATCACGTTTTTCACTTTGGCGACATCCTCGCTGCACACGGTAAAGATGGCATCCATTCCTAGCTGTGAGACCTTTTGATCAACCAGCACAGCATTTTTGATGGCCTCTTCATCCTTCCAAAGCACCTGAGAATTAACACAATAGAACGGGGTTTGCAGTCTTCTTTCCTTCATACTCGATCATCCTTTCTTTGATAAAAAACGGGTGAAAAAAATCACAAACATCTTTAAAAAAAAGAATTCACTCGGCCGAGTTCGTATTTTTTCAAGACGCACCATCAATCTAATTTCGCATTATTCCATAATAAAAAAAGATTGTCAACAATATTGTGAAAATTTGAACATTCAAAATTTTGTTCGTATTCTCTTTCCATTCTTTTTATTCATCAGAGATTCTGGTTCATATCATGTGTCATTACCCTTCCGTTTAGATCAAAGAGGTTGCAAGACAACCCGATAAAATCAACACTAATCTCTAAAATAAAAAATTTTTTAACGATTATCCAATCAGATACCGCCCTTCTAAACGTTGCTATTTACACATTTCTGACTTTTGATCCGTCACCTTCTCGCTCACTATTTTCCAGTTAGAAAAAGAAAATTGAAATTTATCGTTTACAAAATCACAAGATAAAGGTATATTGTACTAGAACTATAAAAGTAAATTTTACCACAAAGGAGCTTTTCGATGACAACCAATTTTGATTCAACAGAGTATTTAGAAAAAGTAGACGCATGGTGGCGAGCAGCCAATTATATTTCGGTAGCTCAAATGTATTTAAAGGACAATCCGTTATTACGCCGTCCGATTCAAAAAGAAGATGTAAAAACTCATCCAATCGGACACTGGGGAACGATTTCTGGTCAAAACTTTTTATACGCGCATTTAAACCGGACGATTAACAAATATGATCTAAATATGTTTTATATCGAAGGTCCGGGCCACGGTGGTCAGGTAATGGTGGCCAACTCTTACTTAGATGGAAGCTACACCGAGATTTATCCTGAAATTACCGAAGACGAAAACGGCTTGAAACAGCTATGCAAGATGTTTTCTTTTCCTGGCGGCATCGCCTCTCATGCTGCGCCAGAAACACCTGGCTCGATCCATGAAGGCGGCGAACTAGGTTATGCCCTGTCACATGCTACTGGCGCGATTTTAGATAATCCTGATGTGATTGCGGCGACAGTTGTAGGCGATGGCGAAGCAGAAACTGGTCCATTAGCCGGCGGTTGGTTCTCAAATGTCTTTATTAATCCTGTAAATGATGGGGCTGTATTGCCGATTCTTTATCTAAATGGCGGAAAAATCTCTAATCCAACTATTCTCTCTCGCAAGAGCAACGAAGATTTGGCGAATTATTTTGAAGGCTTGGGCTGGAATCCTTATTTTGTTGAAGGAACCGATCCGCAGGAAGTTCACGAAATGATGGCGAAAACCTTAGATGCTGTAATTGAGGATATTAAAGAAATTCAAGCTGAAGCACGCAAAGGCAAAGCCGAAGATGCGACAATGCCAGCTTGGCCAGTTATTTTGTTCCGCACACCAAAAGGTTGGACTGGCCCTGAAACTTGGGACGGCGAACAAATCGCGGGTACCTTCCGTGCTCACCAAGTCCCAATTCCAGTGGATTCTGAACACATGGAGCACATCGACAAATTAGTGAATTGGTTGAAATCGTATCGTCCAGAGGAACTTTTCGATGAAAAAGGAAAAATCAAGCAAGAATTACGAGTGGTTTCTCCAGAAGGCGACAAACGCATGGCAAAAAATCCGATTACCAATGGCGGGATTGAACCAAAACCAATGAAAATGCCTGATTGGAAGCAGCATGCCATTGATACTTCGACACCAGGTGCGGTAATGGCGCAGGATATGATCGTCTTCGGACAACAAGCCCGTGACATGATCACCGAAAATCCGACAAACTTCCGTATTTTTGGTCCTGATGAAACAAAATCAAATCGCTTAAATAAAGTCTTTGAAGTCACTGACCGCCAATGGTTAGAACCAAAGAATGCAACAGATGAATGGCAATCTTCTGTTGGCCGCGTTATCGATGGCCAATTATCTGAGCATCAGGCCGAAGGGTTTTTAGAAGGCTATGTATTGACTGGCCGCCACGGGTTCTTTGCTAGTTACGAATCCTTCCTTCGGGTGGTCGATTCAATGTTGACACAGCATTTTAAATGGATGCGTAAAGCCAGTGCGCACTCATGGCGCAAAAAATATCCGGCTCTGAATGTGATTGCCACTTCGACTGTTTTCCAACAGGATCATAATGGCTATACTCACCAAGATCCCGGTATTTTGACCCATTTAGCAGAGAAAAAGCCTGAATTTATCCGCGAATATTTACCAGCCGATGCCAATAGCTTGATGGCGGTCATGGATAAAGCGATGCAGGATGAACAAGTCATCAACCTAATCGTTTCAAGTAAACACCCTCGCCCACAATTCTACTCAGCCGCTGAGGCAGAAGAGCTGGTAGAAGAAGGCTTGAAGGTGATTGATTGGGCAAGTACCGACAACGGTGAAGAACCTGACGTGGTGATCGCTGCGGCTGGTACCGAACCAAATCTAGAAGCATTAGCAGCAGTTTCGCTATTGAATAAGAACTTCCCAGAACTAAAAATCCGCTTTGTTAATGTCGTGGATCTTTTGAAGCTGCGCCATCCAGATGTTGATCCTAGAGGCTTGTCTGATGAAGCCTTCGATGCCATCTTTACTGCGGATAAACCAATCGTCTTCGCCTTCCACGGCTATGAAGGAATGGTGCGGGATATCTTCTTTGATCGTCATAACCACAATATTCATATTCATGGCTACCGTGAAAATGGCGATATTACTACCCCATTTGATATGCGTGTCTTTAGCGAAATGGATCGCTTCCATTTGGCGCAAGATGCGGCAAACGCAGCATATGGCTTGGATGCAGCAGCATTCTCAGCTAAAATGGATGAAACCCTTCAATTCCACCACGACTTTATTCGTGAAAATGGAACGGATATTCCAGAAGTTGAAAATTGGAAATGGGAAGCTCTGAAACAACTACAGCACCAATCATAAGAATCCTTACAAAAAGCCAAGGTGTCACATCTTGGCTTTTTGCTTAAAATTTTAACGATGAAAAAGAGGTGAAAAACGTGGAGCAAACTGTCGTAATCATTAAACCAGATGGCGTTAAGCGAAAACTAATTGGACGAATTATCCAGCGCCTTGAGGATCGTGGCTTGGTCATCAAGGAAATGCAGCAAAGAACCCTCGATGTCCCATTAGTTAAGGCCCATTATGCTCACCTAAAGGACAAGCCCTTCTTTGATGACCTGCTGGCCTATATGACCTCAGGCCCAGTCGTTGTCATGATTGTTGAGCAAAAAGAAGTCATTCGGATCATTCGAACCATGATTGGCACAACCAATGCCTTGGAAGCTGCGCCAGGAACGATTCGCGGAGATTTCGCGCTAAACGGCAGTGAAAATATTATTCACGCTTCTGATTCTCCAGAAGCCGCGGCGATCGAGATTCAGCGATTTTTTCCTAACTAAATAAATAGTTAAAAAAAGAAGTACAATCCTGAGTTATTTCACTCCGATTGTACTTCTTTTCTTATTCACCCATAATCATTAAATTGCAGGTACGCGTGCGTTCGCGATTTTGATCCCAATCAACAAAATACAAATACCCAACTGAACCGATCAATGGTTCGCCATCCTTGATAATGACCGTTTCGCTGGCTCCGAAGAACGAGCCCTTAATGTGGGCGTCCGCGTTTAAAATCGAGACTGGATCAGGCAGATAATTGGGGTCCTTGGCGGCTAAGTCTTTGAGAAATTCCACATGGGCTGGACCAGGATATAAATAATCAGACTCGGTGTATTGTCGTGGAATTAATTTGTCTAAAATGCGATTTTGATCAACCTGTAAAAATTCGTCACCCTTCCAATCCTTGTCGTGAACGTATTCTTCAAAAATGACTGAACACGTCGTATGAGGAGTCGTAATGGCACATAGGCCGTCTTGAATGCCTGAATTTTTGATCGCTTTTCTTAATTGAAGAGTAATATCTAGATACGTCACCTTCCCCGCTTGAGTATCCAGTGATAATTGTTCATGCTTTACAGCCATTTTGCTTAACCTCTTTCCTTATATGCTTTTGCCAGTGCCTCGATCATATCCGTCAGCATCTCTGCCGGTGATTCCGCGTTTGTGATCCCGCTGGTACAACCAGTCCCGTCCGCACCAAGTTCCATCGTGCGATAAACATCGTCTGCGGTGCTGATTCCAGCGGCCTGCATCACTAAAATGTTCTCGTCAATCGCTTTAATTGCCTGATTGGTTTGTTCAATATAGCTACTATCACTTGTTTTTCCGGTTCCGATCAGTTCGGTCGGTTCACACAAAATGACGTCCGCCCCCATCATTGCCACCGCCTGGGCTTCCGGAATAGAATCAGCACAAACAATCGTTTCAATGCCTAGCTCCTTGGCCCGTTTGATAGCCTGAGCTAACGCAGCGACAGTCATTGGGCGCTCGGCATGATTTAAGAAAACAGCCCGTGCCCCCGCATGATAAATCGATTCCGGTAAGACATGTCCGATCCCTCTACCTGGATAAATCCCATCCATATGCTGGGCGGTGACGATGACCTTTTCTGTCGCCTGCTTCACTGCGGCGATATCCGCAAAAGGAACGGTGACTAAGATCGAACATTCCGGATATTTCGCTGCCATTTCATCCGCACGTTTCGCCAATTTCAGTAATTCTTCGCCGTATAAATAAGATTTCGGATTAAATACGAAAAATGGCGACTTGATTTTAGTAGACATTCGTTGTTCCCCCTTTTAATTCACGCTTTTCGTCGCGAAAACCTTATAGCACGCCTCTAGTGTTTCGGCCATCGCCTCGTTCGAAAACTGTTTCATTTCTAAATAATCCTTTGGTTGCCCATTCATATTTTTCTGATAAGCCGCATTTAGGAAATCCGTGAAAATATTGATTTTAGCAATGCCGCTGATGGCACAGCGGTTTAGATTCGCGTTGCCAGAAGAAGAGCCGCCATGTAAAACCAATGGAACATCTGTGATCTGTTTAATTTCCGCTAAACGTTCAAAATTCAATACCGGTGTTCCCTTGTAGGCTCCGTGAGCGGTTCCAATCGAGATCGCCAGCGAGTCGACATTCGTATTCTCGATAAAGGTCTGAACATCCTTGACCTCTGTGTAAATAGAATCGGTGGTTTCGTGATTTTCATAATTGGTGCCGGCACCAACATGCCCCAATTCCGCTTCTACTGTTACGTTTCTTGGGTGGGCATAATCCACTACTTTTTTAGTAATTTCAATATTATTTTCCAGACTTTCCTTAGAGGCATCAATCATGACAGAGGTAAAGCCCAAATCAATCGCCTGTTTGATAAAATCAAAATCTTCGCCATGGTCCAAATGCAAGACAATCGGTACAGAAGCCTTATTCGCCAAGTATTTCCCGATTAATGCCGCCTCTTCTAATGAGATCAAGTCTTTGTGAGCTTGGGCAAATGGCAGCATCAAGGGTTTATTTAATTTTTCCGCCACCGTAACAAATGTCCGGGCCGAATCTAGATCGATAAAGTTCGTAGCAGGTACAGCATAGCCTTCTTTACTGGCCTGTAACAGCATTTCCTTGGAATTGACTAACAAATGAATCCTCTCCTTTTTACATTTGTAAAACACTATTTACTTTTGTAAAAATTGTAGTATCATTAAGAGGAAAAGTCAACGGAATCCGCGGATATCATTTGGTATAAAAATAATTTTGTAGGAACATATGTTACGAGGAGGGATACAAATGCTTGATCGAGAAAATTTGATGCTGAAGACAGCGCTTCTCTATTACGAAGAAGAAGCCACCCAAAGTGAAATCGCCAAAAAGCTGAATATTTCGCGGCCAACGGTGGCTTCACTGCTTCACGAAGCCAAAGAAAAAGGCATCGTCAAGATCACCATTCAGCACAATGAGCTGCACCTGCTGAAGCTGCAAGAAAGGCTGATGGAAAAATATCAGCTAAACAATGTAAAAATCGCGGCAAAATCCCAAAAAGATAAAAAAGCCGCCGCCGGAAAACTCTGCGCCGACCTGATCGAGCCCATGCTAAAAAGCATCCATAAATTAGGAATCGGCTGGGGCTCCACACTTTATGAATACGTTGAGCACGCGAATTTATTAAATTTGAACCATTTGAAAATCACGCCGCTAATTGGCGGTATCGGTCTTTCAGAGGTCCGTTTTCACTCCAATCACTTAGCCTTTGTCTTATCTGAAAAATATAATAGCGAGGTCTCCTACTTTTACGCACCCGCGATTGCCGATACCTTAGAGGTGAAGGAAACCCTGCTTAAGTCAGAGCTAATCAAAGAAATCATCGACGAAGGAAAAAAAGTCGACCTTGCGATCCTAGGTGTCAGCGACCCTATTCGTTCCGCCACCTATAAAAAATTGAAATACATTTCCGAAGAAGAAGCAGCGCTGCTGAAAAGCGAACACGCCATCGGCGATATCGGCAGTACGATTTTTACTGTAGACGGCACCCCGTTAAAAAAAGGCTTCTCCCAACGCCTGCTGGGAATCGAACTACAGGACATCAAGAAAATTCCTCGAGTCGTCATCGTAGCTACCGGAAAGGAAAAAGCCGAGAGCGTCCACACTCTGCTTAAGATGAATTTTATTACGGATCTGGTGATAGACGAAGAAATCGCTGAACTGCTTTAGTTCAGCGATTTCGGTTCTATAATATTTTGTGTTGATTGACGGCTTCCTATAGTCGCTATTTTAAACAACTAATATCTATTGATACATCAGAATAGCTCTAACCTCTTAATTTGTTAACAATTCAATTAGCTTATGTTCATTATAGTCGGCAATCACTTGGGAAAAATCATGTAATATTTCAAGTTCTGATAGCTTTCCTCTTCCAAATGCTTCTGGAAATTCACAGATAATTGACTGAAACTTTCTAAATATATATGCTAAAAAATATCCATCACTTGCTTCCTGATTTTCTTGTTCTATTTTTGCTATTGATTTAAATAGATCTTCCCTTGTAGTTCGATACCATTGCTTAGAATAATCACTACAGCTTGATAATTGCTCACGTACTATATGATCAAACTGTGACATCAGGTTTCTGAGTGCCTCAGACTTGATAGGATAAAATTTCATGTTTTTTAAAAACTCGGATAATTGGAAGAAAACATTCGATATTTCAGAACGATCGCTGGAGCTCATCGGAAGTTTATAGTTGCGTACGCCAACCATTCTTTCAATTTCAATCTTCGTTTTGGGATGATAGACTAGTTCTTTTTTAGAGCGAAAAAAAGATTTTTTCGTTGTAACAGTAGCATTCACAAGAAACTTAGGAAGCAACTTATTGATAAAGTAAGAATACGTCTCAGAAACGGTATAGGTTGGATTAGCTCCGCCATAATTTGAACTATCTAGACACCTCCATACAACATCTACAACTAAATTCTCAGAATTATATTTTGATTGAGTGTAGTGTCCGCGAACCTCACATAACTGCCTTCCTTTTTCATCATCTATCCCAATATAATTAATATCACTTACTGGTGTAAACACATACCCGTCTTCATATTTGCCATAATCTGTTTGGTATGTTTGTACATAGTCTCTGATTGCTTCCCATACTGGTACATCAAGCTGCATAAATTTATAGCTCATGTGACTATGACCATAAGGTTCAAAAGAACGCGCGTCAATTCTTTTCATAAAGTCAGTGATCTTTGCAATATATTTTGGTATAAATACATCCATTACCTTACATAGATCACTCACCTCGTGCGGATATAGATAAATCCTACTGTTTCCAAAATCTGCAAAATACTGATTGTATCTTTCTAAATAAAGCCCTACATATTTTCTCATTCCTAACCGAAAATCAGTCTCTTTTCCAGAAGAAAGTATGGTCAATATTTGCTCATGAGTAAAAGTCAAATCATTTTCTGCTTTTTTTAGATGTCTGCTAAATTGTATTAAACAATTTCCTTGCCCTTTATTTGAAAAGAGATTATGTTTTGGATAGGCAGCCACCAAACGGACATTTCTATAATCGATTATTATTTCCAATTCATCCTCGTTGATCGTAAGTTCCTCAGAAAAGAGATCGTTCTCAGTAAATAAAGCTAAATCTTCATTAATTTTGAGTAGGGTGCCGTTTAAAAGATATTTATCAAAAGTCTCCATGCTCTTAAGAAACGCTACCGGAAGTCGCTCTTCTTTTCGATCAAGGAGATTGCTTTTTGGAACCCTTATTACAATCGTTTTTTGATTATCTGCGATAGACTTTATTTTTTCAGACAGCTGCTCAAAAGGAGCTACCCAGTAAATATCCTCTTTATCAAGATCAACATAGAACAGAAAAGTCAGATACCTTTTTTTAAACCATAATCGAACGGTTGATGTTTTGAGTTGCAACGATACGAAATCTTTATCTTCAGCAATTTTCTCCGTGCCCTTACATTGAGCATAGAACTCCTGCCCTGTATAGCTATTGTTTGATATAATGGCGCATGAAAAATCAAAACCATAATCATTATTATATTCGTTTACAGAACCGTATTTTGACAAACGAGATTTTAATAGTGGCTCGGCTCCCTCACCTGTTTGTTGTGAAGGAGTTCTATTTACACACACAAATTTTCCGCCTTTCCAAAAAAATTCTATATTCTCACGTATGTTTCAAAAATTTATAAGTCGACTCCTCTATCAATATGAATATCAACTTCGGAGATGATATTTTCATGAACAAAATTGTATTGGTCAAGACTTCTAATTGTGTCAGTATAAACATCCAACGCCTCTTCGGGATCAATAATTGAAATAATTAGACAATAGTCGATACTCGGAACTTTATTGATCGCTTGATAATATTTTGTAACGAAGTCCCTATATTGCCCTTCTAAAAATAGGAACCAATTTCGATCAGAATTTAAAAGCTCTTCATTAGCTGGCCTCAATTCGCTCAAATCACTATCGTATTTTTTTACTGGATAGTACTTATCCCCGTATTTAATTTGCAGCCGTTCAACTCCATACGTAACATTTTGTTTCATTTTGTTTTTAGCATATAGATCAGTGTTTAACAAATTTTTACTATCCTCTCGCCCAATCGGATTAAATCGTCTATGACTGTCCTCTCTATCGAATTTTTTTGAAAATGTCCCTAATTTTAGATTTAAATTAGATTGACAATACTCTGCCCCTAATCCACTGATCAGATGTGGATCATAGACTAGAGTAGCTTTTATTCGTCCTCTGAATTTCCCGTCCTTAACTAAATTTTTCGGAAATGGGAAATCCATAATATTGATATTTTTACCTTTGGCGAGATTTCCCCGTAGCAATAAGGTCGCTGAATAATCATCTTCTTCTAAAATAATATCCGCAGATTTGGGTTTCCCATAACCAAGTTTTTTCAGCTTTTCTTCCCATTTAATTATCGGAGATTCAGCATATCCAGCTGAGTGAATCAAAAGCGCTTTAATTAACAATGGATCAAACTCTTCTTGCAGAAGCATGGTTAATTCAGCTGCTTTTTTAGCAACCTTAGGTGTAGAAAAGCTTGTTCCAACTTGTCTTTCCTCCACACAATCCCCAGAAAAACCAATCTCTCCAATTACTTCAAACTCATTTTTAGAGGAGGGATTCGATTTCAATGCGAAAACATCTCCACCATAATCGACCACTTCTGGTTTGATAATGCTTGCAGGGCCTCGACCAATCCTTGAATAAGGAGAAGGATAATCTTTCACTGAAAATCCAAAATCATCTGATTCACGATTTGCTGAGCCAACAGTCATACTTCTTACACTATCAGCGCCAATACTCAATTTCCCAGCGATTCCACCTGAATAAAATGCTGCATCATTTCCAGCAGACTTGAAAATTAAGACCTGATTTTCTTTTTGAATACGGTCCAATTCAACCGCAAAGTCAGAAAAACGATCATTTTGAATCTCAGCATCTAGACTTACAGATAGATTCCAAATATTGACATTTGGGTTCTTGGTGATAGCGTTTTCTATATTTCTTACAAGTTCTGGACCTGTTATTGGAAACTTTGGCACAACAGACACATCAACAATTCTGCATCCCGAAACTGATGAATCATGAAACCCATTCAGCTTATCTCCATGAATGAGTAAAGAAGCGATATATGTGCCATGATCTGTATTGAGTTCACCCTCGGTATAATACCCGCCCTTTCCTTGTACAACCCAATCTTTTGTAAAATCATTTATTTCAACACCTGTATCCAAAAGTCCCACAACAGGATAAGCGCGATCTTTTTCATAACTAATGAAATTTTCCTCCACTGAAAAGTCTACACTTAAAAGCGGAAAGGGAGGCAGTGTTTCCTCCAAGGGTTCAATACTTTTTATTGGGAGTTCTCGAACAAATTTGAGCTTATCTAGGTTGCTTTCTTTGAAAATAATTATTTCTGAGTTGCCGTATTTTTCTAAACTAAATGAAATATTCTTTTGCTGCAGAGTATCCAGAATGTATTTTTTTGCATTTGAATTGGTCTCTGAACTTCGAAAATCTAAGAAAGTCATTTTATGTCTTTCTTGCCTGTTATGAATATCCACCTGTGGTAAAAACGTTTCAATTGAATCAATCGCAGAAATCGTGATGTCATTCTTTTCAGTATCATTCAAGCGAAGTTCAATCTTATTCATATCAAACTCATTTGGAACTTTTAAAATCATTGAATACTCCGAAGCCATTCCTATTTGAGTTAATTTTTCACTGACTGAAAAAAGATCCACGATTTTCGCTTGATGAGTCTTCGCTTTCGCTTTCTCAATGAAATCTATTCTTACCGTTTTAGGGATACCAATTTTTTGATTGAAGTCCCAAGAACGATTGATTGATTTCAATTCTGAGATCAATTCCTGGCTATGGGAAAATAACTCTTCGCCAGAAAGAACCCATTTTGGTCTTTTACTACTTCCTCCTCCAGGTGTTCCTCCATTATCAATCTCTCGTTGTTGAAAACGAATAATCGGATGTTTATCTGACATGTTAATCCTCCTTTGATAAATTTCTTACTTTTCTTAAAGAAACATTTAAAACGGTTGCGACTTCTTTTTGAGATACTTTATGCGTCAACAAATATTTTATTGGTTTTTCAATTGAATCTTCCCCAATATTCTCTCGCAAGAAAATCTCGTAAAGTAGTTGAGAGTAATTCAATATTTCATCATTACGTATCAATGTCTTTTTTGCCGCAGACAAGACAACATTTTTTATATCCGCAGGTGAATACCCTTCTGTGACAGTGGCTAATTCAGATAATTTTTTTTGATCATCCGAATAATTCGTTTCTAAAACAGTCGAATACTCAATAATCAACTCTTTTCTTAGTTCACTGTCCGGAACATCCAGCTTTATGATCTTATCAAATCTGCGCCAAACAGCTTCGTCTAATAATTTCTCGTGATTCGTCGCAGCAATCAGAATACTATCATCATTGAAATTATCCATATTCTGTATCAAACTATTGACTACCCTCTTCAGTTCTCCTAATTCATTCTTGTCATCTCTAATCTTTGCTAGAACATCAAATTCATCTAAAAATAATACACAAGGCCTTTGCGAAGCATATTCAAAAACCTTCCGTATATTTTTGGCGGTACTTCCTAAAAGAGATGAAACTACGCCATCCAATCTAACTGTTATGAGTGGTAAATTTGTTTGGAGGCTGATATATTTAGCGAGCGATGTTTTTCCTGTTCCTGGCTTTCCATATAAAAGTAGATGATTATTAAAATCAATTCCCGCTTGGATTAATTTGTCTCTACTAACATACGAATTTATAAAATCCATTATTTCACTCTCTACGATTTCATTAAAAATCAACGTTTCCTTTGTTTCTGTAGGAATCGAAATATCCACCATATCTACCTTTGTCTCTTTATCAAAGGGTTTTGTACTCAGACCGTCCAATGTAGTCAGATTTGTATTTTTTTCTTTGATCGTTTTCGTAATCTTATCACCAATATTTTTTTGTCCATTAGCAATTAAATGCTCTGATAGTTTTTGTGAGTAATTTATCACTTTTTGTCTATCATTTGAGAGTCCGCCCTCAATAATTTTTAAGATTTCAGAATACATTATAACCCCTCCGTTGATTTAAAATATAGCATAACCGTTTCTTTTTTTCAATATTTCGTTTCCAAAAGTAGTAAAAACGTTTTCCATAACCGTCTATTCGTTTCCGTTTGTTTTTGTAAATAAAACCATAAATAATACACCTAGAGAGTAAAGTCACTATAAAAAAGACCAAGAACATTCTGTGTCCTAGGTCAACTAAACAATTTCGTGCATTTTTTATTGATGGATTTCATTTGAGCAATCGCCGCCGAAAGCCCCCACTAAAAAAAGGCTTCTCCCAACGCCTGCTGGGAATCGAACTACAGGATATCAAGAAAATTCCTCGAGTCGTCATCGCAGCTACCGGAAAGGAAAAAGCTGAGAGTGTTCAAACCCTGCTTAAGATGGATTTTATTACTGATCTGGTGATAGACGAAGAAATCGCTGAACTGCTTTAGTTCAGCGATTTTTTAATGGATGGAAGATAACCGATTCTTTGCAGATAGACTACCATTTAAAGTGAAGCTTCAGTCAATGAACCTATTTAATTGATCGGTTTATATCTTAACCAAAGAGTATCCTTTTCGATTACCTCAATCTTATCCAGCTTAAAACCGATCGGCACCTTCGATTCTTGCTCGCTTTGGTTTTCAAAGATAGTATTGGTATTCGTCGCGCCATCGGTCACCGGGGCAACGACAATGCTGACTTCATCAACGATTTTTTCTGCCAGAAAGGACCAATTGATCACACCGCCACCAGAAACCATTAACGTTTTAATGTTAAACAACTCACCTAATTTTTCAGCCGCCAACGAACAATCAATGGTTTTTTCTCCAGCAAAAATATAAGAAATTTTCTGTTTTCTCAAAAATGAAACATACTTATCACTCGCCTGATCCGTTAAAATCTCAATGATATGCGCCGTCGGTCTTCCAGCGTAATTCACATTGTTTTTCTGCCAACCGACTTTCCCTGATGGATCAGCCGAAACAATATACATTTTAACATCAGAAACCGCGACAAAATCTTCTCGAGGATACACTGGTGCGTTCTCATCAAACTCCGGTTTTTGATAGTGGGTGAAATTCTCCTCCATGGTCACCCTGCCGCAAAGCCATGCTTGGCTATGATAGGAATCGTTGGT
The DNA here is from genome assembly GCF_018917525.1 of Enterococcus raffinosus. GTDB lineage: Bacteria > Bacillota > Bacilli > Lactobacillales > Enterococcaceae > Enterococcus_A > Enterococcus_A raffinosus_A. The sequence continues at coordinate 17,594 of NZ_JAHLOS010000029.1, forward strand.
TGTTTCATACGCTTGACTGCCTGATTGGGCATAGTTTGATCCCATATACGGGCCGCTGATTTTTCCATTAATAGAGGTTAACATATGACAAACAATATACGGTTTACTCATTTCATCTCCTTCTTTCTGTGTATACTTAAATTTCTGGTTCTGTTTACGATTTTACTCCCTATGCCCAAAACAATGGCCATCACAAGAATCAGGATTCCCTCACCAATAAACAAGCCGGCCCCCTGTAAAAAAGGCAGCTTTCTTTGAGCAAGGGCAATGGAGATTGGCGCGAGAGCTGCGCCGAAATTAAAGGCCATCAGTAAAATGGCGGTGTTTTTCTCTGGATTGCCCGATTGTTGATTGATCTCGTTAAACACATAAGGGATAAATGTTCGAAAGGCAAAGCCACATAGGATCGCCGCCAATGCCGTCAGCCAAAGTGTCTTGGAAAAGGCTAAAAGAAACATCGCGGCAGCTAAAAGAATAAACGCGAGGACCAACGTATTTTTCTTAAACGTAAGAAAGGTTCTGCCGAAAAACATCCCTGCAAGCATGGCGCCTAGCCCGACTAAAGCGATTAGGTTGCTGCCATCTGTCGCATCGCCGATCCCCTTGTCCATCAATAACGAAGTGACTTTTACGGTAACGGACATATAGACTGTTACGATCACTATTAATAGAAGCAAATAGCCGCCGAAACTTGAAGAAAGCTTTCCGCCTGCCTTTTTTATCGGGGCGCCGGGTTTTATTTTCGGGATATCTGGCACTAAGAAAGAAAACAGGAGTAAAACGGGAAGTGCTAAAAAATACACCAAAAAGGAAATACGCCAGTCGATCACTAATAGCTGTCCCACAAGAAAAGTGATTAGCATCCCGCCGATTCCTTCGAAAGCACTTTGTAAACCAATAACGGATGCTAGTTCTCCTCCATGGTATAAATGGCTCGCAAATGAATAAAGCAATGGATTCAACAAACCTACGCCGATCCCAAAGAGCACACGGCTTAAAAACAATACGGCAAATGATTTCGTTATGACCGGAAGAATCCCGGCGCCAAGCACAAGAACAATCCCTATCTGCACGGTTTTCTTGTACCCGATTTTCTTGGCTATTTTAGGACTTATCAAAACCGTTAGAATAATAAACAGCGAGGGTAATGTCGTCAATAACTCGATAATTGTTTCGTTAATGTCCGGATAGGCTGTTGCGATGGCAGGAATATTTCCCGCGATTGCACCGGCGGAAACAACTAATAAGGACACCGATAATAAAGCCATTTTCGTCATTCGATTCATATAGACTCCTTAATACATTGGAGGATAACCAACTGTGCTATTTGGCCCTTTGCGCCAAGTATCAATATATTTTTCATGTTCTTCTCTTCTTTCTTGAATATTCCACACCTGCGATCATCAGTCATCAAACACTGGTTGAATCTCCAAGGCACTTATCTCCGCTTTGATCAGATTTAGCTTATACTCTCAATAGCTTTATCCTACAGCGCCGTCTTCCTTTCGTCTAATACCCACTTTACATAAGGCTATGCCTTAAAAGCATGGCAAGGCGTACGCGTACGTTTTATTCTCATTTTGATGGCTCGCTTCATAAATTCAAAAAGCACTTCTATATTCAGCACGAATCAGCCTGCTCATAGAAGTACTTATAATAGATTATTTTATGCTTGTTTCCACTGGGATTTTAAGGCGATCACTAGTCAAATCGTCACCATTAGAGGCGATGACTTGTTTGTACCAATAGAAGGATTTTTTCCTAGTGCGGTCAAAGGTTCCATTGCCGTCATCGTCGCGATCAACATAGACAAACCCATACCGCTTGCTCATTTGTCCTGTGCTAGCAGCGATCAAATCGACACAGCCCCAAGTGGTATATCCTAGCAACTCAATGCCATCGATTTCCACCGCATCTTTGAAGGCTTCGATGTGCTGGCGAATATAATCAATTCGATAGTCATCCTCAACAAAGCCATTTTCATCTGGCACGTCGACTGCCCCTAACCCGTTCTCCACAATAAACAGTGGCTTTTGATAGCGGTCATATAACTGATTTAGGGAGTTTCTCAGTCCTAAGGGATCAATTTGCCAGCCCCATTCTGTGGATGGTAAATTAGGATTTTTGATGGTCGCAAAAATATTGCCAGTGGTTTGTTCATAATCTTCTGCATGAGCACTAACTGTCCGAGAAGAATAATACGAAAATGAAACAAAATCTACCGGTGCTGAGGCCAGAATTTCAGTATCTTCAGGTTCCATGACAATCTTCAAGTTCTCCCGCTCAAACTTCTTCAATGCATAATTCGGGTATTTCCCTCTGGCTTGAACATCAATAAAGAAATAGCCTTCTCGGTCACGGTTGATGGCCTCTTGATAATCTTCCGGCCGACACGTATAGGGATAATTATTTCCCCCTGCCAACATACAGCCTACTTGATTTTCTGAATCAATCTCGTGAGCAATCTTAGTGGCCAGCGCACTCGCAACAAGCTGGTGATGAGCGGCTTGATACTTGATTTCTTCCTGATTGTCCCCTTCTTCAAAAACAATTCCGCCGCCGACAAAGGGTTGATGCAACAGAATATTGATTTCATTGATTGTCAGCCAGTACTTCACCAGCGCCTTATAGCGCGTCAATACGGTACGAGCATATTTCGCATATAAATCGATGATTTTACGATTTCTCCATGAACCGTATTTTTTGATTAAATTCAAAGGAATATCAAAATGAGCAATCGTGACTAAGGGTTCAATCCCGTACTTATGAAGCTCTTTAAAGATCGTTTCATAAAAACGCAAGCCTTCTTCGTTTGGTTCTGCATCGTCTCCGTTTGGAAAGATCCGCGACCACGAAAGTGACATGCGATAGACGTTGAAGCCCATTTCTGCGAAAAGCTTGATATCCTCCATATAGCGATGATACATATCGATGGCTTCTTTTGCGGGATAATAGTGCTGATCATCCCATTCAAGCATCTTCATTGTTCCTGCCGCGACCTTTTTACGGTCAGGACCACAGGGCATCATGTCAATATTCGCTAGACCACGGCCCCCTTCCAGCACACCGCCTTCGATTTGATTGGCGGCTGTCGCGCCGCCTCATAGAAAGTTTTTTGCTAATGTCATTGTTTCCTCTCCTAACCTATACCTGGATGGTCAACACAGCGCTGTCGCTGTTTTTTACGCCAAAGGAATCATGGGTAATCTCTTTGAAATTCGTTGTATTCGTTACAACAACCGGAATTTGAGTGACAAATCCCTCTTCTCTCAACTTAGCCAAATCAAAGGTTAGTAAGGTTTGCCCTTGAATGACCTTGTCTCCTTGTTGAACATGGGCTTCAAAATATTTCCCATTCAATTTAACTGTGTCCAAGCCTACGTGAATAAGTAGCTCAACGCCATTCTCACAAACCAACCCGATCGCGTGTTTTGTCGGGAATAAGGTCGAGACGGTCCCGTTAAATGGTGCAACAACTTTTCCTTCGCTTGGCTCAAAAGCGACGCCTTGACCTAGCATTCCAGTTGAAAATGCCTCGTCCTTCACTTCGGATAAATCCAACATCTCTCCGGTAATCGGACTATTAATCACGATTGAATCCACCGCGATGACTGACGCCGAGGTTTTCTCATTAGATGCTTCTTTTTTTTCAAAGCGAATACTTAATAAATACGTGGCGATCGCCGTTGTAATCATCGTAATAGCGATGGCGATCAAGATATTGACCACATTCGAAATATCTTCTCCAATATAAAGCGGGATAGCTGGTAATCCTGAAGAACCCGTAGCGAATCGTGATGCGCCGCTCAGTCCGGCATATAACCCGCCCAAACCGCCGCCAATCATGGTACCAATCAATGGATAGCGCTTAGGCAATGCCACCCCGTAAAGCGCAGGTTCAGTAATGCCCATCAAGGCTGTGATCCCACCTGAAGTGGCTACTTGTTTTTCCTTTTGATCCTTTGTTCGTGTGCTAGCAACTAACGCCGCGACACCCGTGGCAATATTGGATACCATTGCCCCCGGACCAAAAATATTGGCGTAACCAACCGAAGTCAGCTGTAGAACATCCAACGGCCCGATACTTGTGTGAATCCCAAACATTACCATGATCGGTAAAAACGTTCCGACAATCACCGCTGGGGCCCAAGGAGCAACAGCGCGAATCGCATTAAATCCGCCAGCGATCATTTCCCCTACATAGGATCCTAAAGGTCCCACAGCAACCAGAGCGATGATCCCAGTAATTAAAATGGTAAACATTGGGACAAAAACAATTTTAACCGCATTCGGAATGATCTTATTAAAGAACTTTTCGATAAACGATTGGCAAATGACAATCAACATAATCGGGATAACACTGGCGCCATAGCCAACTAGTCGAACCGGCATAGAAAAGAGATTGACCGGATCTCCCGCCGTAATTAATGCCGCAAAGTTCGGGTGAAGCAATACACCAGCTAAGGCCATCGCCAAGTACGGATTACATTTTAATTTGCGAGCAGCAGTATTAGCTAAGAAAAATGGCAAGAAATAGAAAACGGCGTCCGCCATAAAATTGATAATGTAATAAGTTTGGCTTTCATTTGAAACAACATTGAATAGGACTAATAATGCTAGAAGAGCTTTGATCATCCCGGCTCCACTCATCGCTGGAATGATTGGACTAAAGGAAGTAGAAATGAACTCAATTGCTAAGGTCAAAAAGTTTTTATTTTTTGAGTCTTCATCCGTTGTATCAAGGTTTCCGATTAACGGCAGAACCTCTTCATAGACTTCTGAAACATGGGTACCGATAACCACTTGGAATTGGCCGCCGCTGTTAATGACCCCCGCAATTCCCTCCAGATCCTGCAAGTCCTTCATATTTACTTTTGTCTCATCCGCTAAATCAAATCTCAAACGTGTCTGGCAATGAATAAGATTACGAATATTTTCCTTGCTACCCACCAGCTTAACAATACTCTTGGCTAGCTCTGTATTTTTACCACTCATTTTAATGGCTCCCTTCCTTGATTTAATTTATTTTTCTTACTAAAAAATAGGTTTGATTTTCTCAGCGCGCTTTGATAACTGAACTATACAAGCAGGTGCATCCGCTTTCAATGCTTTCGAAATTTTTTGGCACTAAGTTTAGCTAATTTCTTTCAAATCGACTTTTGAACGAAACTTATAGAAACTTTTGATTGCCGCTTGTCGACTTTTCGTTGAGTTCTGGGAGTTGAATGTTTACACTTAAACAAAAGGAAAGGACAACGAAGATGAAATTATTGCAAAGAATTGAAGAGTTCACCGTCAGTCAAAATAGCACTAGAAGAGAAATCGCTGAATTCATTCTCGAAAACAAGCTCGACATCCATACGTTTTCAATCAATCAAATTGCTGAAAAAACATATTCCTCTAAATCGGCGCTGGTCCGTTTTGGCAAAGCCCTTGGATTTAATGGCTGGAAGGATTTTTCGAATAAACTGATCGAAGATTTACGCTATGAACAAACGCACTATTCAGAAATTGACCCTAATCTTCCCTTCAGCAATACGAGCGATTATAAAGAGATCATCACGAATATTGCCACCGTACAAATCGAAAGCATTCAAGATACCGCGGATCGAATCGATATTTCTCAACTGAAAAAAGCGGTGGAGATCCTTAAAAAGTCCCAGCGAATCGTTATTTTAGGCGTCAGCCCCAATAACCTACTAGGGGAGATTTTTAGGCGTAAAATGCTCACCATTGGAAAGTCCGTTGAGGTTATTCAAAGCGGCGAAACTGGTATGGCCGCCAGTGGACTCACTCAAGAGGATGCCGCCATCATCATTTCTTATTCAGGCAATGATGTCTCACGAGAACCCATGCGATTCATTCCCCAAATGAAAAAACAAGGCGTTAAATTAATTGGCTTGACCAGCGATGGCGGAAATTATATTCGCCAAGAAGTTGACACGATTCTAAGTATCTCTTCTAGAGAACGGCTGTATAAAAAAATTAGCAACTTCTCTACAGAGGAATCCATTTTGTTTCTTTTAAACACGCTTTACGCCTGTCTTTTCTCGAAGGACTATATGAAAAATTATACCTTTAAAGTGAAAAATTCAATCAATCTCGAGGAGACGCGAATTTATCATCAAACTGATATCAAAGAATAATTCTCATTGTTTACGTAGATACAAAAAAATCAGGAAAGACTTTTGATAGCCGATTCCTGATTTTTTAGTTTCTCTTTTATCCGATCAGTAATAATGACTTGATCGCTTTTCTTTCATCCATCGCCTCGTATGCAGCTTGCACTTCATCTAAATCAAATTGACGATTAAATACTTTACCTGGTTCAATCTCATTATTTAAGACAGCCTGTAGTAAAATGGCTTTGTCATGGGTCGTAACGGCAGCTATTCCTCCTCTTAATCCAATGTTTCGCCAAAACAATGAATTGGTATCCAGTTCATCAATATGGGGAACACCAACTCTGCCAACGACAGCGCCTGGTCGTCCTACTTTGATCGCAGTTTCAACGGCTTGTTGGGTTCCAACACATTCTAAAACAGCATCCGCTCCCGTGTCGGTCAGTTTCATGACTTGTGCGACAGCCTCTTCACCGCGGACATCAATAATGTCTGTAGCACCAAATTCAAGGGCAATTTTTTGGCGATCCTCATGACGGCTCATCACAATGATTTTTTCCGCACCTAATAACTTCGCACTGATCACTCCACACAAACCAACCGCACCATCACCGATCACAACGACCGTATCCCCAGACTTCACTTCAGCACTTTTTGCAGCATGAAAACCTGTTGCTATGACATCTGCTAATGCTACAAAGGATTTCAACTGCTCATCAGAGTAATCTCCTGGTTGTCCCGGAACCTTTACTAATCCCCAATTTGCTCCCGTGTAGCGAATATATTCTGCTTGATAACTACTGGCACCAGCAGAATTTGTTAAACAATCGCCGTCAAATCCGGCTTTACATGCCACACAATGACCGCAACCATGTGTGAAGGGCACGATAACGAAATCCCCTACCTTGATAGATGTAACATCTGTGCTAACTTGTTCTACAATACCAATGGCTTCATGACCAGCTAAAGAGCCCTTTTTCTTTTCAGAGATCCCACGATACCACCAAAGATCAGAGCCGCAAACACTTGCTCGAATTACTCGAATAATCGCTTCATCCTTGTTTTGAATCTCTGGTTTTTCCACCTCGTGAATCTCCATTTTTCCTGGTTCTACAAAAACAGTTGCTCTCATATTTTATCGCTCCATTCAAATTTTGATGTTTTTTACTTAGTAAAATGACGGTTTGGAAAAGTCTGTGTTTGGTTCACTGACACCTAGACTAGTATTTTTATACTCTGTAGGATCGTTCAAAATAGTAAGAATTAACTGCGTCACAGCCTCTCTGGTGACTTGAGCACCAATAAATGGCTCGCCTTTTTTACTAGTTGTATAGATTAAATTATCCGCTTGATTATAAAGCCAGGTTAATCGTAATAACGTATACGCTAATCCTGAGTTTTCGATGATTTCTGCTGATCGTTTATGGCGATCTGTTCCAGTAGTCCCCACCATTCGTGCGTTCCACTTGCCAAATTCACCGATTACTTCATCATAAATCCCTAAAATCGTAGCACCAATGATCATAGGAATATTGTATCTTTTCATTATTGACACAACATTCTTTGTTGCCTCAGGTAAATTCATATCATTTAGATAAACAATATCCACATTCGTCATGGCTGCTTCTAAACTTGTGTGATCATTGAAATCTCCGGAGATAATTGATACCCGGTCAGGATTTGGGTTCTCTAACCGATGATCTGCTTTTCGAGCAAAAAGAATTAGGTCATCGTTAGTTTCTTTCAATAATCTTTCTGTCAGCATTCTAGAAATCTGACCCGCTGCTCCTAAAATCAAAATTTTCATCAATTATTCCGCCATTTTTTCAGCAAAATCTGTTGATGCGGCCAATTCTGTTTGCGTTTTGAAATCCTCAAGTCGTTTTTCTAAGGTAGCAATGGTATTCGTCAAAGCGGCAGTTCCCAAAACCATCCGAAGTGGTGCAGGTTCAAGATCGACACTTTCAATGATCCGTTCCGCCATTTTTACCGGATCGCCAGGGGCTAACCCATTTTCTGGATCAAGCATGGATAAAAAGGCATGGGCTGGATTGCCATTATACTCTGGCATCAGCTGCGCAACTTGAGCTGAGCCGTAACGAAATTCGGTCCGTGCTCCGCCTGGTTCTACAAGCGTCATTCCGATATTGAAAGGCGCGACTTCCTGTGCCACAGATTCTACGAAGCCTTCGATTCCCCATTTCGTGGCGTGGTACATGGAATTTCCCGCAAACGCAACCTGTCCACCGTAAGAAGACATTTGGATAATGCGCCCATGACCTTGTTTACGCATATGAGGAATAACTGAGCGAATCAACTGAATCGAACCAGTTAAGTTCGTAGCGATGATTTTATCGACGTCTTCCTCGGATAATTCTTCCGCTGCTCCGAAAAGTCCATATCCTGCATTACTGATCACCACATCAACGACATCTAAATGATGATATATTTCTTCAACAAGCACTTTGATTGCCTGATTATCCGTTACATCCAAAAATTTCCTAAAGAAAGTATCTGGATATTCCTCCAACAAATGACGGATATTCTTATCATTGCGCACAGTCCCGATAACCGTTTCACCTTTTGCTAATAGCTGTTTGGTCATTTCATAGCCAAAGCCACTGCTGACACCTGTTATTAAGTACGTTTTCGACATGTCATTTCCTCCATCTTTACTTTTAGTTATTGTTCTTTCGCGGCATTGACGCATGCTAAAGCATTTAAGCTTCTTGGATAGCCGATATAGGGCAATACCTGCGAGATAATCTTGATCAAATAGTCCTTGTCATTGCCAATCCTCATATTTATTTCCGCATGAGAAGTTAACTGCGGCTCACACCCGCCTTGGGCAAGTAAAAAGCAAAATGTGATCATTTCCCGTTGTTTGAAAGTCAATCCCCGTCTTGTATAATAGTCGCCAAAGCAATTTTCCACTAGCCATCGATTGATATGCCGCGATTCTTTCGGACCGCTTGTCGCAAGATTTTCCATTTTTTCTCCCGCAATAGCTACTAAAGTCTCGCTCCCAAGCTCCATACGATTATCGATCGTTGTCGTTGCCTGTCCTTCTAAGGGTAATGAAATCCCCTCTGCTTCAAAAATTTCATTTGTCGCCTTCAGAAATGGAAAAACCCGGCCAATTCCCAAATAAGCAACACTTTGATAAACAATTTCCTTGATCTCTACCGGTGTTACCTTGAAATTCAACGCTGCCGGAATCATCGCTTTAAACTCCTCCAGACTTTGAGAGCCTATCAAAGCAGACAAAATCGCCATAAAACGTGTGGAATCATCCAAATCAACCGTCGCAATCACCTCATCAAAGGCAAAATTATCAAACCGCTCAATAAATTCTGGATCTGTCCTTAAAAAATCCGAGACATAGCCCGGAAACATTTTCTCATGATACGTTTGAGCCTGTTGCGTCATATCCATACTATTTATCCCCTTTCGTTTCCATTTCTTCTCTACGCTGATTAGTATAGGCTCAACGACTCCTTCGAACAATTCAACTTACTAATCACTTGGATAAGTTTTACTTATGCAAAAAACCTGAATAAGAGGCTATCCTCTTTTCCAGGTTTTTGATCGTTCTATTTCTCATTAGTAAACAACCGATGAAGCAGCTCGGCAAATTCTTCCATATAATAATTCGACCGCTCCTTCTTCCAAAACGCACAATAATTTCGGATCAGCGGTTGTTTATTTTTCATTAACGGGATTCTTTTAACAGAGACTGCTGGATCAGGTAAGGTTCCGGCCACTTCAATCGGTAAAAAGCCACGATTGCCAATGACCATCATCCGTCCTTCTTCTAAACTTTCCGCAAATAAGAATGTTCCATTAAAGCCCAGCGTATTACGATAAAAATCCTCTTCATATGCTTGTTGATCCGAGCCGGCAATCAAAATACAGGGAATATTTCTCAACTCCTGAATGTCGATCGACTCTTTTTTACTAAGCGAATTTCTGCCGGAGAGTTCGATATACACATTCGGTTTGATCAATTGATAATTGACATAATCATCAGAAAAAGCCCGCCGTTGATCGCTCAATACAACATCTACTGTATTCTGCCGCAGCTCCTGATAAAGTTCTTCATGGGTGCCATTGACAATATTGATCGAAACTTCAGGATAGATTTCGGAAAACTCGGCAATCGCCTGATGCAGTTCTTGACCGCTATATACGCGTAAATATCCTAAATTCAGCTGTGTATCCACGTCTTCACCGATGCGTTTGGTTTCATGTACAACCTCTTCGATGTCTCGCAGCAAACGCTTCGCCTCTCGATAAAAATACTCACCCGCCGGAGTCACAGTGAATTTTCGATGCTGTCGATGCAGCAATTCTACACCCAACTCCTCCTCCAAAGCCTGAATCTGCTGAGAGATTGCTGATTGTGAGACAAACGCCTCCTCCGCGGCTCCAGTAAAACTATTCTTTTCGATCACAGCTACTAGATAACTCATTTGCTTAATGAGCATTTTTTATCACCACCATTTGTTTAAGTAAAACAAACTTATGAAATACTTGCAACGATTCAGGGTAGACATATCTATATTTTCTTAATAATGAAGAAAATCAACTTGGCTTTTATAGTATTGGTGAAATCTTTTTCTGTTAACTTTCGGAAATTTCAATAGTTCATCTAGCGTTAAATCAATCTGGAGCCCCTCATTCATCAGCTTCTTCATTCCCCGCATTAATTGCTGATTCAAATTATCCTTCGCTATCTTTTCTGTCAATCTCACTCTCATATTTTAACCACCTCTATTTTTCCGCTGATAACTCTAATATCAGAGCAATTTGGGAAGATTTCTCAAAGTTTTTCTTTTAGAAAGACGATAACCGTCACTAACAACCACTGTGAAATCACCTTTTGCCTTTATAACTAGCTTCATTAATTTGAAGATATGTTCTTGTTGAAGGTTGTCATTAATGATCAAATTCCCCCTGATCACTCCGATTGAGTCCTTTATCTTCTTAATAAACGATTTTTTTGTTGTTTAGTAGGATTCGGAAGGATGCGTCGTGTATCAAACAACCTTTTCAAAAGAAAAGATTCAAATCAAAACATTGATTTAAAAATCATCATCTCCCTTTCTATTCCAAATCAAGCCTCTTTCCAACATCCCCCCAAACCTCTTCCGAAACTGCTTCGGGCTGCAGCCATATTTCTTTTTAAACCTTGCGATGAAATAGCTCAAATTATTAAATCCCACAGCAAAACAGATTTCAGAGATCGTCTCCTCGGTTTGTAAAAGCCGTTCCTTCGCCTTCAACAATCGATAATCAATCGTATAGTTCATGGGCGATTGACTGGTGTAGGCCTTAAACAAACTCGTGCACTTATTTTTATTTATGGGAATCACTTGAGCGATCGCCGCCACTGTAAGATCCTGTTGAAAATTTTGATGGACAAATTTCAGCAGCTGATAAATATCCTGATCCTCCTTCTTTTCTGAGGAAGCAGGAGAATTGCCGATCTCGTTTAGACAGCTGAGAATCAGTTCATAGATTTTTAGAAAGTTATAGGTTTGTGGTTCTTCCATGATTTCCTTCAAAATTACCTGCTGATGAGGCGCAAGTGTCAAAAGCCAACTGACAAAATTCTGATTGTCTTGAAAAGGCTTGATGGTTGATTGATACAATTGTTCATTCAGAAAATGGGGCGAAAAATCAATGCACACATATTCCGCCGTTTCAGTTAAGGGAATCGCGTGATGCAGCTTTCGTGAATTAATAATGATCCCACTCTTTTCATAGATCTGATACGTCTCTTTTCCAACAGACAGCTCCAAAGTTCCCGAAAGAACGAAGGTTAATTGAAACTCTTCGTGCCAGTGCCACATCAGCTCATCATTTCTAGTCCGGTCTAGAATACGATGATAGATCGCTATTGGAAAATCACCGATTCGATGTTCGGTCTGCTCCTGCTCAGCTTCATTGACTTCAAAATACATTGCCATCCTCCTTTACACAATAATGATAAAAATAATCTTTATTCTGATAGATACTCATGAAAACAACATTCTATAATACAGTATCACAACACTATTGGTAAGTTAAAGGAGAACTGTATGAAATTAGCAGAAAAGAACACAGGCATCCTGTTTGCGGGACTGGCAGCCACACTATGGGCCATATCCGGAATTTCCGGACAAATTCTATTTAATGACTATCAATTTTCCGCTGAATGGTTGGTTTCTACTCGGATGTTTATTGCGGGAATTCTTTTATTATCTGCTGCCAAACTTACGGGTTCGCGCTCAATCTTCGCGCCATTTCGAGAAAAAGGTGATTTCATAGCAATTCTGACTTTTTCCATTCTTGGTATGTATGCCGTTCAATATACCTATTTCAAGACGATCGAGCTAAGCAGTGCCTCCTTCGCTACGATTATTCAATATACAGGCCCATTTTTTATCATCATTTATGAAGCTATGAAAAACAAACGATTGCCTAATCGACAGACCCTGCTGCTGATGCTTATAACACTTATTGGTGTGTTCATGATCGTCGCTAACGGAAATATTGCTCAATTGACAGTCACTCCGGCCTCATTACTTTGGGGTGTCGGCTCGGCAATTTCTCTAGCTTTTTATTCCGTTCAGCCCCGTAATCTGCTAAAAAAATACGGCAGTCTCTTAGTCGTAGGCTGGGGCATGCTGCTGGGAAGTGTGCCCGCAAATCTGATCCAGCCATTTTTCCGCTATACCGGGGAACTTTCGCTTTTTTCGCTGCTCCATATTTTGATCGTAGTCATTTTAGGAACCGCTGTTTCTTATTTCATTTACCTGTCTAGCTTGAAGTATATCTCGTCATCACTGGCCAGCATTTTGACCGCCTTCGAACCCATCTTTGCGACTGTTCTATCCATCCCGATTTTTCATACATCATTGACAGTCATCGCAACGATTGGTTTTGTGATTGTTATTGGAACGATCTTGTTTTTACAGAAGGTATTATAAAAAGAATGGCGAGCCTTTCTAATCTAAAAACATAGCAATGAGCCGTTGTTCGTCACGCAACGGCTCATTACTATGAATAAACGTTTCTATAATAGTGGTTTGCTTCCGAGAGTGAAAACACCAAGTACCCTTTCATAACAAAAAAACATCTGGTTGTCTTATAAATCAATTCCCAAACCCAATCATAGGAGGCGACCCAAATGTCGATTACTAAGAATATCGTTCAAAGATACTTTGAACGATAGATTCATTTTTTAGCACGATTTATTTTGTCGTAAAACGATCCACCCAAGGAATCAACGGATTATAAAGGGTCACTAATCTACCTGTAAAGAGTGCCGCAATGATCGTTCCTTCTCGAATCCCGACAAGTCCTTGAAAATAAAGCAGCGAGATCACTAGCGCTACTGCCACCATCGTTAAATCTGTATACATCTTTAATTTACCGAAGGGTTTCTTCGTACGCAAGGTCAGAGCGACCACCAGTCCTTCTCCCGGCATCAAAATCGACCGCGAATTGACTTCAAAAAATACACCCAGAGACAACACTACCATTCCAAGCAATGTAAACGCCAATTGCTCCAAGTAATGCCCCATAAGTGCAGGCAAACCCAAGTTAGTTAATACATCCACAAAGACATCGATCAACCCACCAAAGGCGATACCTGGTACGATTTGCAGGATAATAGGAAGATTCACCTCACGTAAGATGGCCATTTGCAAGAAAATCATCAAGACCATGAAAATCATCGTCAAGTTTCCAATTGATAGTGGTGTGATATAACTCATCACATTGGGAATACTAGAAATTGGCGAGGTACCTAATTGGGCAAGCTTCGCTAATGCGATCCCGATTGACATCAAGCTAATTCCGACAAACAAAACCACCAAGGATTTTATTTTTGATAGCATAACAAGACTCCTTTCATAATAAAAACAGCCGCAATTTGCTTTTTTATGACTACTCAAACAATGTAGCCGTAGAAATAAACAAATCGCCGCCGCGTATTTTCGTGTTATGTATAAATACGTTCTTCTCTATACTAAGGAGGAATTCTCATTTTGTCAAAACAAAACATGCTTAGTAACTTTATCTTTTCGCTTTTTTTCTAAAAAAGAAACCGTATCTCCATCTAACACATTCTTCATTCATTTGAATATAAGCTGTTAAAAAATGAGCCGATACCTCCCCGACTTTATTGGCAAGCAACGGACTGATCTTTGAAAACTAAAAATATGCGGCACACAGAACGCACCGCATACCAGACTAAGTTTTATTCGAATTTGTCTCCACCAACACGATTTAAGGAAGATATAAAAAAAGGCCATGGTTGGTTGTTCGTCACACACCAGTTCATTACTATGATTAAACTTCTTTTAAATACGACTACGACAAATTTTGGACATCTTTTTGGAGAAACTATTTTTCTTCTTAAAAAGTTTTCCCTCCCCATTCATCTTTTTCGTAATACTCCGCACTATTACCACCGTCAAACGGATCTACAAGCCTTGGAACTAACGTGATCGTCCCGTCATCAGAATATATTTTTGGTTTTCTTGAGGTTTTTCTCCATCCTCTGAAGGCAAAGTAACCATTAAAGAACTCACCTGTAACATTGATTTTGTAATAAGCATGGTGTCATCTCTTTTTCATTATTTTACCACGCTACGACGGCATGATTTCAGTATCTTTTTGCTACTCCTATAAAGGAGACTTACCCTTTTTTGTTCATGACAAAACAATCCAACCATCAAATTAAGATGATTGGATCTCATAATGATAGCACCTAAAACTACTTTATTTACGCACGAAAGAATTACACGCGACGTGGTCAGGAGGTCGGTCAACAGCTCTTGATAGCTAAGAGACTGATATTGACTACCTCTATCGGAATGAATGACCGTACCCAATTCTCCTTTATAAATTTGTAATGGATGGATGACAATTTCTTTTTTTATGTTTGAATCTACCATGTAGCGACGTGGAATAAGAGTCGCCAAGTCAATGTGGGTGGATAAATAGAGGGGACCGTCATTACATGAAATGTAGGTAATATCCGTCACCCAAACAGCATCAATTTGGCTCTGTTCAAATTGTCGATTCAACAAATTTTCTTTTACTATTTCTTCGATTGCCTTTGCCCTACCATAAGTAGATTTGCATCGATGAAATCCTTTTGCGCATAAATTCATTTCACGCATGAGAACAGCTATAACAGTTTATTGGTTTAGATTCCTCCATCGTAAAGCTGTTAAGCGATTCTTGGAGATCCGTATCGACGATATTCTGAAACCCATCGAGAAATTGTTGGGCGAGAGATGTTGTATTCTTCAGAAGATATTCTCTTGGTAGTTACTTTCTTCTCAAGAAGATCCTGTGAGTTCTTTAGTTCAAATTCACGATTATATGTTTTTCTCAATAGAGTTCATTCCTTCCGATAATGTAACTGATAGTTGTTGGCAATGCAATAGAGCACCATTTCTATACGTTCTTCTAAATTGAATTTTTTTGACTCACCTTACTTCCACCGCTTTCTGATTTGAAGTCTCCATGAGTAGTATATCTTTTAATCCAGTCTAAAAGTTGTGTTCTACTTCTTAAGCCGTATCTTTTAGCGACTGAGCTTAAACTATCTCTCCCATTCAGATAATCAAGAACAGCTTCACGTTTCAATTCTTTGGAGTAGCACTTGTTCTTTCTTGTACCGACTAATCCAGTCGGACCCTCATTTTCATAAATGACGCACCAATTATTAATAGTCTCTATAGCAACGCCAGCTTCTTTAGCTACCTGACTTAGACCACTTTCTTTATTCAGATATTTTTCTACAAACATCACTTGGTTTTCAGCACTGAACTTCATTTTTCTTTTACCCATAAGGAATACCCCTAACTAGGACTTCATTATTTCTTTGTCCTAGTTAGGGGTAGCATAGCAAGAGCAACGACGCTTCATAATAGCTATTTTTGATTCAAATTAGTTTACGCTTTGACGAAGACCGACAAACTATTTCTCCAATAAATGCTTCGGCTCACCACCCGCATTGACTTTAGCGATATCATCAACCACACTTTCACACATCATTTCATTACACTCATGGTTGTACGCCCCGATATGCGGCGTCAAAATGATTTTCTCTTGAGTCATAAATGGATGATCAGCTACTGGCGGTTCGTTTTCTAAAACGTCAGTGGCGTAGCTGCCAAATTCTCCAGCATCTAATGCCGCAAATAAATCTACTTCATTCACCAAAGCACCGCGAGCGGTGTTGACCAGAACCGCGCTGGCTTTCATTTTCTTAAATGCCGACTGATCGAACATCCCTTTGTTCTCAGCCGTACAATTCATATGCAGGGAGATAACATCTGCTTGTTCCAACAACTCGTCAAAGTCCACTTTTTCTCCCCCACGTTTTTCTGCTTCTTCTGCTGAAAGATAGGGGTCGTAACAGATGATCTTACAGTTAAATGCCTGCATAATCTCCGCAACTCGTGTGCCGATATTTCCAAAGCCGCAAATGCCGATCGTTTTTTTGTTCAAGCGGTGGCCCAAATAACGTCCACGATCTTTGGCCCATTCGCCTTGTTTTACTTTTTCAGCCGTGTAAGTGACTAATTTCGCTGCCGACAAGATCAAAGACACGGCATATTCAGCAACATCGTCTCTTTCCATGTACGCTGGAATATTGGACACCATAATTCCGTTTTCTCTAGCCGCGATAACATCCACATTGTCATAGCCGATCCCAAAGCGAACGACTAATTGAAGTTTAGGCATTTTTTCGAAAAAGCTTCTAGGTAGTTTTGGTTCGGTCCCAATAATGATGAAAGAGAAATCCTTCAGCTCGGCTGCCAACTCTTCAGGAGAGATATCTACTGGAAATTTGAAGCGTTTTGTTTCACCGATTTGTTGATCTAATTGGGTAATGTATTCAGGATAATATTTCCCGAAACTATTCGCGTTTACGATCGCCGTTTTTTTCATTTGGTTCTCCTCTTACTTTCCTCGAACTTCATTGGCTATAGCTGTCAATTTCTGGGCATTTTGAGCAATCTCTTCTGACGTACCTTTAGTTAAGAGTCCGCCAATACCAATGCAATCCACACCATTTTCAAACCATTCATGAAGATTTTCCAGCGTTGCCCCACCAGATGCTAAAATTGGCGTATGAGGCACAGGAACTTTTACTACCTTCGCTAAACTTGGACCATAATAATTGGAAATCGGGAAGGCTTTGATAAATGAAGCGCCATTTTTCAGGGCCTCCATCATTTCTGTATAAGAAGTACAGCCTGGTGCGTAAGGAATTTGATACAAATTACACAGCTCCTGAACACCTTGATCATAAGTGGGGGCGATGACAAATTCCGCACCGTCCATGATTGCCAACCGGGCAGTGGTACTTTCTAAAACAGTGCCGGCACCGATCAAGATTTTATCACCGAATTTTT
Organism: Enterococcus raffinosus; assembly: GCF_018917525.1. GTDB lineage: Bacteria > Bacillota > Bacilli > Lactobacillales > Enterococcaceae > Enterococcus_A > Enterococcus_A raffinosus_A. The sequence continues at coordinate 35,142 of NZ_JAHLOS010000029.1, forward strand.
CTTTGATTGCTCGGATGACTTCCCCAGCGTTATTGTTGGTGTAGCTGATCTCCATAACATCTACGCCACCATCCAAACACCCTTGCGCAACTTCGATCCCTCTTTCAATCGTTTCTACGCGGACAACGGCCATTATGCCTGTATTAAAAATTCGCATCGTGTTTTCTGCTTTTAACATTTTCCTATTCGCTCCTTTTAAATTTCTAGTGTCTGCCGAAGATTAACAATGGTATCAGCGGACATTTCCCCAATGTGATTCGTCAGTTCTGTTACATTCATAGAATCCTTTGAAGCCAACGCTTCCATCACCAGTGGCATGTTCACCCCGGCAAAGCATTCAATCTGATAGTCTTCCTTTAACTCTTCAATCAAGAGAGCTACGACATTAAATGGTGTCCCAGCTAAAATATCAACAAAAATGAGGCATTCCTTCGTTCCAGATTGTACGACAGCTTCTTTGATCTCTTTTTCTAACATCTCTGGACTTTTTGTTGGAAACAACCCAATCGTGGATATCTGATCTACCTGATCACCGAAAAACATTGCGCCGCTTTCTTTAAAGGCATCCGCTAAAGGGCCATGAGTAACAATAATCAACTTAGTCATTTGTTTATCTCCTTATCCTAATACTCCGATGGCACCGCCTAGGAAACCGATCGCGAAGAGCACCAGCAACACACGCGTTACGCTTTGCCCTTTTACTTGCAACCAATAAGCTAAGAAAGTAAACGCAAGTGGTAAGAAACTTGGAACGATCTTATTCAGGGTTTCTCCAACTGACAAAGTAGTCGTTGCCAGCTTCACTTCCAACACCGCTTGAACACTGACATATTTAACGATCATAACGCCTAAACAGAACAGGCCGACAATTCCTAAGAAGGAAGTCATTTTCTTAATGAATGGTCCCTCTAAGAAACGATCAATCGAATCCATCCCTAATTTATAGCCTTGAGTAAACATGCCGTATGTCATCGCAAAATCCATCAACGTAAAGATGATCCCAAAGGCAAAAGCTCCCCATATTTGTCCCTGTGAAGCCCAACCTAATGTGACACTCAGAACGATCGGCTTCAACAATCCGGCTACGACCGTGTCACCGATTCCCGCTAACGGTCCCATTAACGCGGTTTTAATTTCCGTAACCATCGACTTATCAATTTCTTCGGTTGGATTATTGGCAATCCCTTCTTCCAATGCGACCACCATTCCTGGTAGAAAAGCACCTAAGCGAGGTTCTGTATTGAAATACAGCATATGCCGCTGCAAACCATCGGTAATTTCTTCCTTATCGCCTTCATACATCTTATTCAAAAGCGGGCCCATCACGGTCGTCATCCCGCCAGCCTGTAGTCGTTGATAGTTGTAAGTTAAGTGTGATGTTAACCACCAAGTGACAGCAGCTCGTTTGATATCCTTTTTATCTAATGATTTAGCCATTCTCTGTTTCCCCCTCTTCTTTCGCAAAGCCAAGTTTTAACATTAATAGTCCAATCGCCACAGCGATGATGACATACATCATTAAGTCTGTCATTCCGGTATACGCCGCAATCGCGAAACCAATGATAAAGAATGGAATAAGTTCCTTTTTAAGCATAAATTTCAATAGCATCGACATCCCTAAAGCCGGCAAGATTTTTCCGACTGCTCCAAGACCGTTCATTGCCCAATCAGGCAAACTATTAATAATAATTTGAATGTACTCGCTTCCAAAAAGTGCAATGAAGAAGACTGGTAACGCTCTTAAGAAGAGCACAATGAACGGACCGCCAAACATTTGAATCTTGCGAATGCCTTTCCAATCACCCTTGTCGGCTAATTTATCCATTCGAGTCGGCCAAAATGACGCCAGCGTCATATACGCTACATGGACATAATTTCCTAATAACCCGATCGGAATAGCAAAAGCAGCCGATTGCTCAATGCTCATTCCCCCTTGGATTGCTACAAATGTTCCTAATAACCCCGCCCAATAGAGGTCTGAAGCATTCGCGCCACCTGCACTAATCCAGCCTAGATAGGCCACGTTGATTGTTGCCCCAATAATTCCCCCCTGAACCGGATCGCCATAGATTAACCCAACCCAAAAACCAGCCATAATCGGTTCACGGATCAGCCACCAACTTAGCGGCCACTGAATCCCATTTAGCAGAGCCAACAATCCCATTAATAATGCTTGAACCATCTCTTTTCCTCCTTCGTTCTGTTAAATCTGATTCGAATGCCATCTATCATTTAATTAAAGTGTTCTTGACAAGAATTTCCTTGATTGAACAGACATCCCCTTTTTAAAACTTACTTAAAATACTTTCAAATGCATACTCCGCATCTTCGGGGATCGGTTGTCCGTAGACCCGCACCCCATTTTCATGTAGAGGAACCAGATCCTGTACATCTTCTTCTGACATGACGATATTTTTATTGATATTTTTTTTGTTCCCTGAGCCTTCAATTCCGCCAATTTGCAGCGAGGTATACTTAATTCCTTCTTTCCATGCTTTGGCAGCTGTTTTTGTATCTTTAAATAGAATAAGTAAATTATTCTTAGGGAATTCATTCTTCTCCCATTTTTCGGTAGCGCTTGCAATAGATTCTACAAAAACATTTACCGATGATGGCGCCGCATTTAATAGTATCTTTTTCAAAATTGGGCTCTTCGCAGATTTGTCGTCAATCACCACGATATCTTTAATGTTGTATTCCTTTACCCATCTGGTCATTACCTGCCCATGGATCAAACGAAAATCGATCCGTGTCAATTTTAAATTTTCCATTTCTGTTTCCTCCTATTCATTGTTTGTAATCTCCTACTTGAAAAACGTCTCCTCTCTGGTAAATTCAAGATTACTTTCGTTGAGAACATCTTCACTATCACATATCGAACACCACAAGTCAAAATCTCAAAAAAACCTTTTGTGTACCACATTAAAACGCCTGTAAATAAGGATTCATATTAATATTCTACACTATAGAAACACTAGTTATTATTTTGTGGTATAATTTTACACGAAATGGTGTAAGCGCATTCTAAAATAAATACAACAAATTTAGGAGGATATTATGGCAACTCAGCAGGAAAAACTACTCCATCGCATCGAAGAGCTGACTCAGGAGCAAATCATGCAGGGGACCTATGATTTTTCAGAATGTTGCGCGTTGGTTCTATCTGTTGATTTAGCGATTGACCGCTCCAATGTTTCTCGTCTGTTGAATAAACTGCATCAGGAAAAACAATTGATCAAGCTAAAGGGACGACCAACCTTATTCATTTCAACTCAAATTTTGACAAAGAATTTTCCCTATTTATCCTTGCCTCATACTATTCAAAAAGATGATCATTTGAATAATTACCTTTTTCTAAATGAAACATCGGTTCTGAGTTCGTCTGAATTTCAGTTGGACACTTTAGACATTGGTGAAAATAGTTCGTTATACAATGTCGTACAAAATGTCTTGCCGATCTTTTATTATCCCAGTAATGAGCTGAAAACAATCATTTTAAGAGGCGAAAAAGGCGTCGGCAGAAAATTCTTTCTAGAAAAACTGATTGAACAAAACAAAAGCAAAGGAACATCTAAATCTGCAAGAAAAATCTTTTATGCCCTCTGGTCTGAACAAAATAAGCTGGATATTCTCCCAGAATTGAAAAGAAAAAAAGACGGACTGGCTTCCTTTTTGGTTATCGAGCTAGATTCTTCCGTTCCAGCGTCAGACGTTTCGCTAAAACTAGATGAACTCTCTTTTTATTATAAAAATGAAGGAGGCGCTCAACCATTGGTGGCTTTGCTGATACCTCCACAGATGAAGAACATCGAACAATTTTATGAAATCAGTCCTTACGTCGGGTATTTTCCAAAATTTAGCGAACGTCCGTTAAAGGAAAAGGTCGAAATTATTTCAAACATCTACTTAACAGAATGCAGACAAATTTCACGAGAAATAATGGTTACCAAAAAAGTGATTCAAGCGCTTGCGGCCATTTCAGCCAGTTCAAACATTGCCTATATAAAAAAAGAGATCTTATATTCGATCTCTCAAGCTTTTTTCAATCGAAATATGGAGAACGCTACCGGTACAACGATTCTTGTATCAACCAGACATTTATCCGAGAAAGTCGACCAAAACGTCGAAGGCTCCCGAGATGAGAAACGTTTTTGGGATAAATTTCCAGAACGACTCACCTTCTCTGCCCAATCCAACCAGTCCACACTAGAAATCTTGAACAGTACACAAGACGAGAATTGGTTAACCGACCAGCATGCTCTCGAAAAGCAGACGATCGAACAATTGATAAATGCCTTACCAACAAACCTAATTTTTTATAACGAACAAGATTATCAGCATACCTTAGAAAAACGCTTATTCAACTTTTTGTCAGAGACACCGTTAATCAAAGACCCGATTTTACAAAATTTCGTTATCAAAACGATCGCGGACATTCTCAAAGGAAGCTTCCCAATTGAGAACTATACTTTTCCAAAACAGGAGGAGAATTTTAAAGGAATAAACGGAATTCTCAAGAAAATCGAGCGTTTCTTACGTAAATATCAAAAAGGGCTAGCGGAAACAAAGATCACGTTTATCCGGAAACTGATCATCTTAGGGATCAAAAAAGTGACGGATGTCAAAGTCCCAATGTTGATCTCAGCCAGAGAAAATTCAATCGCGGAAAATTTGGCTCAACGGTTTAACGAATTGATTGGAAAGAGAGAAATTTTCTCCATGAGCTCCAGACGAACAGAAGCGATGGATAAGGGCGAAGTTCATTCATTTGTCAGAAAGATGTCTAAAAATCTAAAAACAATCGATCGCGGCGGCGGAACAGTCTTAGTCACTGATTATGATCCTTCCAATGATGTAGACAATAAGATCCTACTGGAAATCCGGCTCTTAACCTTTACCACCTACCCGCCGACGATGGCCCATATCTATGATATTTTGCGCATTTTAAATGGAAACATCATGAGCGTCGTCTCTGTCTCTTCAGCGATTATTAATAAGAAAAATGAACACAAGAAATTTTTAGACGGCGATTCCTTAAATGATCGGGCCGAACGAACAAACAGCGAATACTATGAACTGTTCAATCAGCTCTTTTCACGGCTAAATACAGCTAAAACCAATGAAGTCTTATATAAGCTTTTGAAAAATATCATCAACGATTTAACTATCCCGCTTTCGAATAAACTTATTATCGACTTTCTTTTTCAAGGAAATTGTCTTTTAGAAAAGCATATGACCAACGATCACGAACTATCTGATCAAAATGATCATCCCGCTTATAAAGGACTAGCAGATCAGAAATTTCAACGAATCAAAAAGCAGTTTGATCAGGCAGTTGATCTATCCTTCATTGATTTTACCGATGAAGATATTATGCTGCTAACGTATCTGTTCTAGTTCCACACAAAAACAGGATGAATGAGACCATTTCTAAGTAGTCTCTTCATCCTGTTTACTTGTGTTTATTTCCAATTTGTTCGTAAAAAATCCATCATAGCTGTGGGCTGATGACCCGTAATCGTTTCAAAATCCGTGGTGCTTTTACTTAACATTCCTAGTGCCCCGCCTTGATACATTGAGGCAAGTTCTTGACCATCGCCATCGCCCTTATAAATATCCGCGAATTCTTGTAGGCTGACCGGCTGATACCCAATCGTTTTCCCCGTCACTTCACTCATTATTTGACCAAGTTCGGACATGGAATAATTTTTCTCCTGACTTAGCAAATACGTTTGTCCCTTATCTCTCAAATCCGGCTTGATAGCTACTTGCACCAAGGCCTCTGCACTATCATCCAAAGAAATGAACGATAATTTTTCTTGTCCAATGGGGTAAATAATGTTCTTTCGTTCAATTAATTCTGGCAAGTATGGAACCAATGGGTCTGCGTATAACGAGTTTTTCACGATCGTATACTCAAGTCCTGAACCTGCTAATCGTCTTGGTGCATAGCCGTAATAGGGCGACATCACAAATGGATTTTTTTCCTGATCAGCAAAAAAACTAACAAAAATAATTTTCTTTACTTGGGCTTTTTTCATCGCTTCCAACGTGTTTTCCAGTTCAATCACACGTTGAACAAGATCGTAAGTTTTGCTGGGAATATAGATCAATAAATCGACATTTTCCAATGCTTTAGTCATATCCTCAACATCGGCATAATCTCCCGTTCTCACGGTGATCCCCTGATCGATTATCCCTTGAGCCTTAGATAGTGTGTGCACAAGTGCCAGTATTTCTTTTTTATCTACCAAACGACTGAATTCTTTCACTACTCGACTGCCTAAGTTCCCTGTTGCACCAGTAACTGCATACTTCATTTCAGTTCCTCTTTTCTTTTACTCGTTGATATCAAAAACAGCCTGATAAATCGGCTTGCTGCTTAAATCAAATACAGACACATTTCCTTTATAGAGTTCAAATACCCGTAAAACATGTTTGCTTTCCTCTGTTTGATAGATGTCATTCATATACGGATTTTTTTCGAAAATCTCATCCAAATAATTAGTACCGATCTCTCTGACTTCTCCATTGACTGTGATTGAGATAGAAGACATCGATTCTTCACCCTTCAGTCCAGTAATCGAAACATACGGGCGCTCTATTAATTGATCGTAGAACGGCTTGGTCGTCGCCGTCAAGAAATAAAGCTTTTTCTCTTTTACTAGCATGATATCGATGACTCTAGATTTCGGTTTCCCATCCTCATCGACAGTTGAAAAAACAGTCGAGTGAATGTCCTCGTTCAAGAATTGCAAGTAATCTTCTAATTTCATCTTCTTATGATCCATTATGTCTCACTCCTCACATCCGATTTATAGTTATATATGGACGATTGCCCTTACTGTTTCTTTGATATCTCCCTGCAAATCGATTGTCTGCGCTTCAAGCTCTTTTGGAATCACCAGTTTTTCTTGGTTGAAGTAGATATACCTTGCCTGCCTATTCTGATACGTCATTTTCATAAAAGGGTACTTGATGATGACTGGCGTATTATAACCTACCCCTAATTCGAGAAAAAGAATCTTCTTGTCTTTATTTTCTTCCAAAAAAGTTAAATAGCGTTTTTGTGCAGCATGCCAGCCGTCATCTTCGACAAAAAACTGATCCACACGCAAATGAACCGCTTGTGGCGCTCCACACTTTGGACAATGAGGAACCAGATAAGAGGGAATCCGAAAATTCGCTTGCTGCTGAACCATTTTTTTGATCAAGGATTCGTTCTCATAGACCTTGGCATGACAGGCTTTTGAACATTGTAGCAACCCGTAATCGCCTTGGGTATAAAACAAACGCTCCCGATCAAAGCCCGCTTTTTGGAATTGATGATCCACATTCGTCGTAATGACAAAATAATTGGTGCCCTCTAATAATTGCAGTAAATACCTATAAGGCTCACCAGCTATCGGTGTGTAGCGATTGTAATAAATATGCTTGCTCCAATACGCCCAATATTCTTCTAAGGAATCAAAAGGGTAGAAGCCGGCAGAGTACATATCCAAAAAGCCATACTTTGAAATAAAGTCACTAAATAATTTTTCAAACCTTGGGCCTGAATAAGTAATCCCTGAAGCAGCTGATAATCCAGAACCAGCACCAACCACAATCGCCTCTGCTTCTTCAATCAAATCCAAAACCTCACTGAATTTTTTGTAATTGTTCATGGTAGATCTCCCTATCTTGATCCTTAAAAACATTAAAAATGACCTTCAACTCACTGGAATTTTCTTCAATAAACGTTTGAACCGTGTTCACCGCAATTTTTGCGGCTAACTCATTTGGAAAATGAAATTCACCGGTGGAAATGCAGCAAAAAGCGATCGTATCTAAATTCATTTCCTGAGCTTTCATCAATACATTGTTGTAACACTGGGACAATAGAAACTGATCTTCTTCTGTCACTTCACCCGTAATAATCGGTCCTACTGTGTGAAATACATAATCGGCTGACAAATTGTACCCAGCAGTCACCTTTGCCTGACCCGTTTCTTCTGATTTTCCTTGCTTTTGCATCAACTCAAAACACGCTAATCTTAGTTGGACGCCTGCCGCCGAATGGATCGCATTGTCAATACAGCCGTGTAAAGGCATAAAACATCCTAGCAATTGATTATTTGCGGCATTTGCAATTCCATCTACTGCTAACAAGGTAATATCCCCCTGCCACAAATACAAATTCGGAGTATACGCTGAGGCATCGGTCAGATCAGCCAACTGTTTTCGAGACAAACACGTTTTCAAATAGGCATCCTGTACACATAAAAATTCTTTCCCGATTGGTTCTGGCGGTCTAACATTCATTAGACTGCGAAAGAGGCTTTGTTTTTCAGCAATCGCGTGTGGAACCTCCACCTTTGAATAGGTAGGACTTTCTTGAATGAAATAATCGATCAGCCATGTGAGCATCTCATTTTCTGTCATGTCTACGATCTTCCCTTTTATAATTAGTAAAAAACTCCCCAAAATCTGAGGAGTTTCAGCAATCAATTAGCCTAACAGCTCTTTTAAACCATCTTCTAAACTAGTCAACGGCTTACCTAATGCTTTTTCAAAATCAGAAGAAACAACGTCTAATTGATCGTTCTTGATATCATATTGGAAAGATAAGAACATTTCTGCCACAGGCTGAGGCAAGCCGCTAGCAACTAAGTTTTCTACAAACCCGCGATCTCCGGCTTTTACTAATTCAAGCTCTTTTCCTGTAGCCTTTTTCAATGCCCCTGCTAATACTTCATAACTAACTGGTGTCCCTGACAATTCAAGAATAGCAGGATATTCAGTTCCTGAAACAGCTTTGGCAGCTACTTCAGCATATTCACGTTTTAAAGCCCAACCAGTCTTGCCCTCTTCAGCGGCATAAACAAATTTGCCAGTATTCAAAGCCGCACCAACGATTGGCATTTCATTTTCCAAATACCAATTATTGCGTAAGAAGGTATGCGCGATTCCCGCTTCTTCGATTTGCTTTTCTGTAAAAATATGATCAGCAGCCAATGGACTCGTTGCTTTATCTGCTCCAGCAAAACTTGTATAAGCAATATAAGAAACCCCAGCTTCTTTCGCTGCGTTTACCACATTCCCATGTTCTGCTTGGCGATTACCTGGCGCTCCTGAAACAAACAACAAGCGATCAATGCCCTGTAATGCCTGTTTCATTGAATCCGCATCCGCATAATCACCGATCCTTAAGTTAAAACCCTTTTCTTTCAAATCAGCACCTTTTTCTTCACTGCGAACAAGAGCATAAATATCAGAGATCGGAACCATTTCCTTCAAGAAATCTAACGCATATCCGCCGAATCCACCTGTAGCACCAGTTACTAAATACTTCATGTTATCTACTCCTTTTTCTGCTGTATTTTTATAATTTACACCTATAATGATAAGTAGTATGATAAGATAAGTCAAGAGAAAATTTTGAAAGGATCGAAAAAAATGAAATACTCGATGCAATTCAGCGATGCCATACATATTCTTGCTTACATTGAGATTTATAAGGATACGGACTTTCTTTCAAGTGATATGATCGCAAAAAGTGTAGAAACAAATCCTGCGAATGTCCGAAGAATTATGAGCCAACTAAAAAAAGCAAACTTGATCATTACCCAGATAGGAAAACCAAAGCCGCTTCTTGCCAAATCACCTGCAGAAATCACTTTACTAGACGTTTATAAAAGCATTGAAGGAAATACCAATCTGATTCAAGTTGATCCCAAAACAAATCCGGATTGTATCGTCGGAGCAAATATTCAGGAAGTATTGGCAGAAAATTATGATCGATTGCAAAAGAAAGTCGAAGAAGAAATGCGAGGAATCACTTTAGACTCTCTAATCCATAAAATCGCCAACCTAGAAATTGAGAAACGACCTCAAAATAGGACCATTATCAGTGATTATCTTTAATCTAAAAAATATGCAGGAATTCTCTTTCAGCAGTGATATTGTTTGACCCTTTTTTCAGACGAAAAAATGAGACTGTTCATAAAAAAAAGATGACTTCAATTTCCGAGTAAGAAATTTGAAATCATCTTTTTATTTATGAAATACTGTTTTTATAGTATTCTCTACTTTAAAATATCAAACGAATTATTTTGATTAACAAAAAGACTTTTGCTACAGCCTTCCCGTAAGAGTAGTAATTAATTGTAAATCGTAGTAACAAGTAAATCCGATTTAAAATTCTCTAACAGTTCTTTTGTGAAGCTCCTAGAAAACCTTGCGAATTTCATAAGTAGGAAATCCTTCTTTAGAAAAGGAATTGAGTCACAACAAATACCTTTACTCCTCTACTCGTCTGCTCATGATTCTTTTGAGTGTTTTTTCTCTGATTTCGATGCTTTCTGAAGCGTGTTGATTGTTTTCATAAATATCAACGATCAATCCGGAGATATACATTTGGCTCATTCTCCCAGGTACAGGTGAATTGAACAACTCATCATAAGAACTTTGCAGCACAACATTACTCAGCTTCGCGATAGGAGATAGCAAATAATTGGTAATACCGATAACTGTTACGTCGTTTTCTTTAGCAATGTTGATCGTATCAATCAGATCCGCTGTTCTGCCGGTTAAAGAAAAAACGATAAGCAGATCATCTGACGTCATTACCGTTGCCGCATTGATTTGAAAATCGGAATCTAACAGGGCTGTTGATTGTACACCGTTTCTTAAAAGTAGTTTCTCCAAATCCGTTGCCGCTAAGCCGCTTTGACCTTTGCCAAGAATATAAATATGGCGTTTCTCTTCGATTAAACGCACGACTTCACGATAGTCATTTTTGTCAACTAGCTCATGGGTTCTATCCAGAGTTTCTTTGATTTTGTTCAACAGGTCGGTGTTATTGAAGCTGTCATGCTCCAGCTTGACATTGTTTTTAGCAATCGAGATTTTTAAATCAGTAAAGCCGGAAAAGCCCACCTTTTTACAAAGTCGATTGATCGTTGCATCGCCAACATTCAAGAGTTGCTTCAAATCACTGATCGTGTTGTGAATGACCTTGTCTTTGTTTGAGACGATATAGTCTGCCACTTTTCGCTCAGATTTGGTTAATTCGTCATAATGATTGTTTATCATATCAACAGCATTCATTGTGTTCGTTCCTTTAACAGTTATATTTTCCTCACAGATTTAGGCTTTCATTCAAATTTATGATACCATCTTTTCCTACCTTAATCATATCATTAAAATCAATTGTTTCCGCCCTTAATTGGCTATATTCTAAAACCATCGGCAGATTCATTCCGGTGACGATCTGAAGTTTGCCCTTATACTTAGGATCGGTCAGCAATCGTGCCACCACATTCGCCGGCGTCCCAAAGGCAAGATCACAAAAAACGACCACACCGTCTCCTGAATCAATAGAAGCAATTTTTTGAACTAAATGCTCATTAAACTCCGAAATGTCCTGCCCTGCGGATAACGATAAAACAGCTAATTGCTCCAATTTTCCTGAAAACAATTCTAGCGATTCTCTCATGCCCTCAGCCAATCCGCCATGACTGACTAATAAAATTCCCTTCATAGACACAATTCCTTTCCCTATACGATTCCAAAGAATGACAGCGCGATCGATACGATAATAGTTCCGAAAATAACTTTCGAAATGCTGACTTTTTTCTTCCCAATCAAGAAGTAAAATAAAAACAAGACCAAAATGGCGAAGAGTCCTGGGATCAGATTGTCAAAATTATCTTGAATCTTCATTTTCGTCTCACCAAATGTCACTGCTAATGGTGTAACCAATGTGACCATCGAAGCAGTCAGTGCCCCCATCATCATCATGCCAAGAATATTCGCACCCTCCAGTACATCGGTCATCAAGCGAGAGGACAAAACATCCTTGATGGCCTCACGACCTTTAATATAGGTAAGATTCGTCGTCAAAACAAGCTCGCACATCAAAATAAAATTCCCTAAAAACAGCATTAGCAAACCAAAAAATGACCCGCCCGCTGCCAAGGTACTCGCCGCTAAAATACACAGTGTTTGCAATGTGCCTGCACTGAATGAATCCCCAAAAGCCGCAACCGGACCCATCAATCCTGTTTTAATCCCAATAATTGCCTCATCTGAGATGGTTCCCTCATTGGCCTTTTCTTCTTCCATCGCAAGAACCGTTCCTAAGATCAATCCTCCAGCTGTACAATTCGTGTTGTACAAAGCCAAATGCCGCTGCAAAGCCTGCTTCAGGTCGTCTTTTGTATCATACAGCTTTTGTAATACAGGCATTAACGCATACGTAAAGGAAATGGACTGCATTCTTTCATAGTTTAAGGAGATCTCTGTTGAAAAATACCAGCGAAACATCGTTTTATTAATATCCGAACGCGTCAGTTTCTTTTCATTCTTTTCCATTTGCTTACCCTCCCATTAGCTCAGACAGCTGCTTACGATTCAGCACAGTAATAAAGGCGATCGAAATCGCGATGATCCCAGTTACTAGAGAATTCATACCTAACACAGAAACACAGACAAAACCGATAATAATATAAGGGATCAGCCGCGGTTTTCCAATCGAATTAATGATTAGCGCAAACCCAACCGCTGGTAAGACTCCGCCGGCAACCTCTAGTCCATGCATGATCCATTCTGGAACGACTTCTAAAAGATTCAGCATCACATCTTGACCAAACAATACAACGATAAAAACGGGTAAAAACAATAATAAGAAAGAAGTCGCCACCGGATACCAGATTGCTGCTCGAGCGATTCCCTTTGTGTCCACCTTTTCAGCATATTCATCGGCCTTATGAACCAAAGGAACATTGATGATTTTACGTAAATTCAATAATTGCGCGCCCAAAAGACCTAACGGAACAGCAAAGGCGATCGCCTGCTCCACTGATAAGCCGGTATTTAAAGCGATGGGAATCATGGTGGCCGCAGCCATCCCTTGATCCGTCGGCAGGTTGCCTCCTGGTGCGATAATCCCTGCAAAAACAGCCGCGATCCCCCCGCCAATCATTAGCCCCGATTTGACATCCCCGTAAATCAAACCAGAAATAATCCCGATAAAGATTGGATTTCCAATGAAAAACAGCGCGAAATATCCCCCGATCATTCCGCGACTTAACCAATAAACCAGCGCCATTGCAACAGCCATCATTACGCTATTATCCATAGTAATTCCTCCTACTGATTTTATTTTCCAGGAAAATAGGTGTGATTTTCACCACATATCTCACTCCACTAAAATGAAAAATTATTAAAAGTGTGGAACGGACATCCTGCCTACTTGATTTTATTCGCAATACTTTCTAACGATAATTTTTCATTTTCAGGAATTGGCTGAATATATACCTTCAAGCCTGTTTGTTGAATTTCCTGCAAACAATCAAACTCCTCTTTGGACAATGCCACACCTGATGTCACGAATTGACGATCCTTTCCAGTCTGAACCGCCCCAACATTTATTTCCGACAGACCCACTCCGCTATCTAATGCCTGCTTCGCGTTTTTGATGTCTCTGAAGATCAGCATGACATCATCATTTTTCTTATCCAGTGCTGCCTGCAATTCCGCCAAAGAGACGATCTCCACTTCATTTCCTGGGGCGGCCATTTTGTAGATATCGCACATGAACGCATCATTTTTCAATTCGTCATCGGCGACGATGATCCGATTCACGGGATAATACTTGATCCACTTTGCTACAACCTGCCCGTGAATCAATCGGTAGTCTATTCTGACAATTTTCTGCTTTGCCATCGTTCCTCTCTCCTTTTTTCTTTTTTTGACTAAAGTTTCACTCGGTCACCTATTTCCAAACTCTTATGAATCGCCTCGGTCACTCTTGCTGCCTGCAGTCCATCATACACATCTGCCACAAAATCAGAACCATCAATCAAGCAATCAACGAAACTATTGATTGGATCTGCCCCAAAACCAACAACTTTATTATTGAAATCATTGAAGAAAAAGACATTCGGTGTATGTGATCTCTCCTTGTCCACCATTTCAACTCCACGATCCTGATTGTTGATGCGAATGTATTTTTCTGAAGTCAAAATCGATGTCCGACTATCATTCGCTTTCGCAAATCCTGATGGTAAAACCCAAGAATTCTCAAGCATCCACGTGCAACCGTTCTCAAAAGCAATCATCGATTGAACACTGTCATACGTATCGACCCCCATGCTAGGTAAGAGTTTCTTTGAACCAACTGAATAAACTTCGGTAACTTCACAGCCCATATACCACCGCATCAGATCCACACAGTGAACGCCTAAAAAATCAACTGGGTCAGAGGAATTACCCCATTTGAACCATTTTGTCGGCACATCAATCATATCGTCCATGTTCATGTATCCGCGAATCGGATAACCGTTTTCAGATTCATTCAACTGATTGAAGGTATAAATCGCTGCTGGGTCCCAGCGTTTATGAAAATCAACCGCAACACGCACATTATTTTTCTCGGCCGCCTCCTTAATTGCTGTACAATCTGCCACCGTTATGGCTAATGGCTTTTCAATCAATACATCAAGCCCATGATTGATACACGCCAGCGCTGGCTCCACATGAAGATGATCAGGTGTCGCGATTGAAACCGCATCCAATTTCTCGTTTGCTAACAATTCATCGACAGTTTCATACGTCCTTACACCATACTTCTCTTCCGCCATTTTTCGAATATCCGCACTGAAATCACAAACAGCAGTTAACTCTACAAATGGATTTTGCTTGTACACATCCACATGATGAATCCCATAAATCCCGACACCAATAACTGCAACATTCAGCTTCTCCATAAAAATTATCCTCCATTTTATTCAATTATGGATTAATTATCCATAAGACAAGTTTAGCAGGTTTTTATTTTATGTCAATATAGAAATGGAGAATAATTTCTGATAACGAAAAACCAGTAACAAACACAGGTTACACTTGGTGAGTGCACATTGAATGTCGGAAACGCTTTTTAGACTGATACTTCTTATATAGTGAGAACAGACTGTAGAAAACATCCAGTAATTGGATGCTCCCTACAGTCTGATAAAATGAATAGATGCAACTCCGTTCAGTTTTTTTGTAAGCAATCAGCTGTTCCCTTACAGATACACCTTATCGTCCATTATTCTGATTTACGTTTCGAACGATTGATCCACACACCAAAGACCGCCGCTGCAATCACTGCTAGACCACCTATCCAGGTAAGGTAACGTCTTGTCTTTTCCCCAGTGCTTGGATACGTCTTTGCAGAAGACGTGGTTTTGGCTGTTCCGGCTGCTTGATTCGCCGTTCCTCCTGAACTTCTTGATCCTGCGGTTGTTGAATTGCTCTTAGCTCCAGAATTCGCTGTTGCCTTGCCGCTTGTCGTAGAAGATGTGGTTGTGCTGGTTGTTGCTGTCGAGGATTGGGTAGTCTGTGTTGTTTCCGACGAGGAAGTGGTTGTTTCTGTTTCCGAAGTAGAAGGTTCTGTTGCTTCCTTCGTATAGGTAACCGTTACGTCAGAATTTTCATCCTCGGCCGTCAATCCTGTAACTTCTTCGATTTCTTTCTGATCTGCTGTGTAACCATCAATTTTAGGGCTTGTTACAGCATCAAATGTCGTATCTTCATCTTGAGCGGTCCATTCACCATAGGTTACTTCGCCAGTCGCTAGATTTTTCGTTTCTGAGCGGTTAAAGATAACTTTATCGGTATGAACATCGGCCGCTTTTTTGCCGTTTTCATATAGGTAGTGAATCGTACGTGTTACTTCTTTGCTTTCCTCTTTAACCTCGGATAGATGTTTCACGTGAATAGTGACAGCTTGATCCTCGGAATCATTATTGTCGAAAGTACTTGGTACAGAATCGACCGTAACGTTTTCATAGCCTTTGGACAGATAATTATCTGCAATCTTTTGTAAATCAGCCTGATTCATCGTTAAATTCTCATTCGTAGCGCCACTATCAAAAGTAACGTTTTCTTCCAATGTCTTCCCATCAATATCATCGATAACGTTGTAAACTACCTTTTG
Source organism: Enterococcus raffinosus (assembly GCF_018917525.1). GTDB lineage: Bacteria > Bacillota > Bacilli > Lactobacillales > Enterococcaceae > Enterococcus_A > Enterococcus_A raffinosus_A. The sequence continues at coordinate 51,106 of NZ_JAHLOS010000029.1, forward strand.
TTGATTACCAGCATAGAAATAATAGACATCTGTTTGTCCATAGCCTTGAATGCCTGGTGCGCCTTCGACATAAGAAGGTACAATTGTCCCATCAGAGTAATATCTTTTGTCAGCGTATCCTGGATAGGGTACATCATGAGATTCTGTTGCCAAGATACTCTTATCCTCCCACGCATCAACTGTTCCCGAATCCAATCCCATGTCTGAAAGGGTCCATTTGAGCTGCATTTTTTGTATCAAAGGCAGTTGATTATTATAGTCCTCTACTAAGGTGTATCCTGATAACTCTTCAGGAGCTATAGAAGCAGAATCATAAGAAAACGCTCCCGAATCATTGACCTTATTTGTTGGCAATCCTTCCATGGTGATACTGCTAGCTAATTCTCGTCCGTCTAAATTAAGATAATGAACGTTGACTGCTGTTTTCCTAGCATTAATCTCATTATCCTCAGCTAGTGGTGTTGCCTTTTGTTCTGCCACTTCAGTTTCTGACGCCATAATTTCTCCAGTTGTCATTTGTTCTTCTTGGCTGTTCGAGTGATTGACTATTTCAGCTGAGGCTGGAATAGCAGCCATTGTTTGTGTAACCATTGGTACAGATAACACAAGTAAGGAAGAACAAACCAACATACGTGAAACAATTTCCTGTTTAGTCGTCTTTTTCATATATAAGCCTTCTCTCTAAATTTTTACTGGATTCGATTCCAATGCTATTATGTGATAATTTTCTATCACGAAAACGTCATAATCTATTAAAAATAATAAAATATCCGGCTTGTTTTACTGAATATCAATGAAATCAGGTTTATTTCCAAGATTGATTAGCACTATTCTCTCAATCAAAGTGAACGATTCCTTCATTTCATCATTCAACTACCTAAAAAAACAGGACAAGAATGCGAGTATTTCTAGTCTTTTTCTGAAAGAGACAGTTACAATAAATAATTTTTTATTTTTATGGCACATTTCATTTTTCAAAATAGTTTTCAGTCATAAAACTACTGATTTAAAATCATTCCAACCAAAAAAACAGCATACACCAGAACGGTATGCTGCTATTTAACGCTAGATTTTTATTGATCAAGTTAAAGTTATATGATCAGGTAGTCTATCGAACAAACCATGTTCTATCGTTTGTCCTACCTATCCAATCACACTTTCATAACCAATTCTTCCCATATTATCTGACGAAGCGGCGACAAAGGATACAGCTCGTGTCCCATTTCATCTGTGGGTTCCAAGGATAACACGCTAATCACTACATTCTTCTTAGGGATCAAAATGCAATATTGCCCGAGAATCCCCCACATAAATACTAGATCATTGGCCTCATCAATCCATATTTGATAACCATAGCCTGCCTTAACCGGAGGATCGTTAGGCACAAACTCTGTGCTTTCATAATGTGGAATAAGCATGTCATCAATAAACGCCTCCGGCAAAATACGTTTCCCCTTGTATACTCCCTTATTTAGTAGAAGCTGACCAAAATTCCCAACCTCATCCACACTTAGCTGCAGCGCATTGGCCGCGATTGTATGCCCCATCGGACAGCTGGTCCATTCGACATTGTGAATTTCCAAAGGTTCAAAAAGTCGATACCTCAAATACTCTCGCAGATTCTGACCCGATTTCTTTTCGATTAAACAGCCTAAGATATAGGCGTTTGCGTTGTTATACAGAAAAGTCGTTCCCGGCTCATTAAGAAATGGCGCGTGCTTAAAAAAGTAACGCACCCAATCTCGTTCATGCTTTCGCTCATATCCAGCCCTGCGAAGCATTCGTTCACTCACACCCGAAGTCATCGTCAATAAATCTCTAACCGTTATTTTTAAAGCGTTTTTATTCGTGAGGTCGTAGCTCTCTTCCGGAAAACTATCAACAATTCGATCGTCTAAGGTGATCAATCCTTCTTTGATGGCGATCCCAACACCTGCCGCCGCAAATGTTTTCGAAATAGAATATGCTTCAAATCTTGGCTTTCCCGGAAATCTCGTCCATTCATCAATAACTTGACCCTCTTTTCGAATCTGAGCAGCAGTAACATACAGCTTCTTTTCCTCTGTCTTCCTTAAAAATCCCTCTACCAATCCTGTCATCGGAACAGCCTCCTAGTTGTTATTTGTCTTGACATCTGCATAAAGTGATCATGGATAGAAAAGCATTGGATTATCTTAGCCGATAAGCTTCAAACAGTTTTTATATGATTTTTCAATAAAGATAGCATGAAGAATGGTGATGTGTAAATATGTAAAGGATTTTGAATCTATTAATTGAGTCGGTGATCATTTTCAGCTATACCTAACATGAATTCCTTTTTTAATAGATAACTTTCATTTACGGTTAAACCTAAAATAAACCTGAGAGACAATGTCTCCCAGATTTACTAGAATCTCTTACAATACATGCTCGGTCCGTTCAATAATGTCATCTTGGGTTGCTTTTGATAAGACATTGAAGAAAGCAGAATAGCCGGCAACGCGAACGATTAAGTCACGATGCTTCTCAGGATGTTTTTGCGCATCGATCAATGTTTCTCTAGAGACGACATTGTATTGAATGTGGTATCCGTGCAATTTATTAAAGAAGGCGCGAAGCAGCATGATCAATTTTTGCTTGTCTTCTTCTTTGGCTAACGTTTGAGGATTGACTTTTTGATTGAGCAAGACACCGCCAATGATTTCCTCTGTTCTAAGCTTAGAAACTGATTTAAGTACGGAAGTCGGACCGTTTTTATCCATATTATGCGATGGCGAGCAGCCTTCAGCTAAAGGCACCCATGCATTACGACCATCCGGTGTAGCCATCGTTCCTTTTCCTTGCCCGACATTCGCTGAAATCGATGACGTTCCAGAATAACGCGTACCGCCGATTGGTCCGCGGCCAAAACGGGTACTTGGATATTTTTTGACTTCTTCGATATAGCTGTCATAAGCTTTTGTCACTAGCTGATCGGTATAGTCATCATCGTTCCCATATTTTGGAACTTCGTTTAAGATCATTTGTTGGATCTCTTGACTACGTTCACTGGCATAATCCGTCATCAACGCTTCCCAAAGTTCTTCTCGCGTAACTTTTTGCTCTTCATAAACGAGCTTTTTAATCGCTGCCAGGGAATCCGCTAAGTTGGCAATCCCAACCTGAAGGCCTGAAATAAAGTCATAAACGGCTCCGCCTTCTTTCAATGTCTTCCCTCGACCGATACAGTCTTCTGTTAGTGCAGAACACAAAACATCTGGGACTTCTCGTTCAAGGCCAATATCAATGGCATTTTCTACGATGACACTCATGCGAGTTAATTCACGTACGGTCTTATCCCAAGCGTCCTGCAGCTCTTCAAAGGACTTCATCTCTTTGAAATGACCATAACCTTTAACAAAACGTTTACCAGAAACCGGGTCAATCCCGTCATTCATCGCAATCATTAAGATTTTAGGGAAGTTCATGTAGCTCATTCCGGTACAGCGATAGCCCCATTTACCTGGAACCGCCGTTTCGACACAGCCGATTGCACTATAATCATAGGCATCTTCTTCTGTGACACCGATTTTTTCAAATGAAGGGATGATGATTTCATCATTGTTAAAAGCAGGCATCCCAAAGCCTAGCTTCATAACCTCGATACATTCATTCATAAAGTTATTATCTAAACCTGAATGATAACGAACCGTTAAGTTAGGCTGCGGCAATTTTGTTTGCGCAACACTTCGAAGGACAAGATAAGATAACTTATTTACGGCATCCTTCTTATCCCGCGTTTGGCCGCCAATGGTCACATTTTGATACAAGGGACTGCCTGCACTGCTGAAGGTATGTGCTTGGCTTCTTACTTTATTGACGGTTAGTGTTTTGATCCAAAGGTTGGTTAACAGTTCAACTGCCTTCGCTTCAGTAATGGCGCCTTTTTCTAGATCAGATTTCAAATATGGATACATATATTGATCGAAGCGTCCGTAAGAAAGCGAATGACCATTTGATTCAATTTGTAAGATCAATTGAATAAACCAAACTGATTGTACTGCTTCTTGGAAGGTTTCCGCCGGCTGATTGGGAACTTTTGCACAAATACGGCTAATCTCTAACAGCTCCGCTTTTCTTTCCGGTGTCGCTGTTTCGGCCAGCTGTTTTGCTAAGGCAGAGAAACGTTCTGCGTAGGTTTGAACCGCATCTAATACGATCAAAATTGCATTGTAAAATTGGTATTTATCAATGCTTTCCGGCTCTGTCAGATCTAGGTTCGCTTTTTCTTGCAAGGTCCGTTTGCGATAGCCTTCCAAGCCAACTTCTAAAACAGTCCGATAATCCACGGCTAGGTGGGCATCGCCAGAATTCATCTTTCCTTCCATTCCGAAGAAGCCCGTTTCCATAAATACAGAAACTTCATCAGGCAGTAAGCAGCCCGCTTTTGCTCGTAAATTATTGTTTTCCCAGAAAGGCGCGATCGAACGTAAATCCTCTTTGGTCTTTTCAGTTATATAGAAGACATCGCCATCACGTTTTTCAAATAGATCAAGTTCGTTTAACACAAATTCCATCGTATATTCTGGAAAAATCGGTGCATCCTTGTTGGAGGCTGCTTGATTTCCGACGATCAAGGTTTCATCTTCAATGTAAATCGACATTTTTTCTAAAATATTCTTCAGCATTAAGGCACGCTTCATGACGTTTGTCTGATGTTGGTTTTCCTTATAGGCTTCAGTAGCTAATAATGCGCGTTCTGCACAAATATAAGGTTTCTTGGTTAACACGGATTCCCGATACTGGTTCATACGGTTGGTTAAATAGCCGAAATACGGTTGACTGCTTGCACTTTCCCGTTCTTTTGTTTGAATCGTCATCTCTAGCCCTCCTGTTTCGTTCGTAACTCATATATTATTCTTTCGAAGTAATCGTATCACGCTTTTGTAAAATCAGTCAATATGAAGTAGGGATATTCAAAACAAAAAAAAGAACTGCACATTTGTGCAATTCTTGAATACTTACTTCACAGTGATGACGTCGACCTTGTTTTCATTTAAGAAATCGCGGGTGGATTCTTCAATCCCAGCATCGGTAAAAACCTTGCTAATCTCATGAAACCCAAACTCAGAAACAACGCCATTTTGGGTAAATTTGCTGGAATCCGTTAAGACAATCGTGTGCTTCGCCGCGGTTGCTAAGGTTCTAGTTGTGTCGCATCTCGTGATATCGCTACCTGTAAACCCTCGCTTCAGATCAAAACCATCGATCCCCACAAATAGCTTATCCACGTAAAACTCACTGATCACTTGCTTCACTAATGGTCCGACATTGACCTGAGAATCCTTTTGATACTCGCCACCGATTAAGATCACCTTCACAGAATCCGCTTTTCTGATATAAGAAGCAATAAAACATGAATTCGTAATGATCGTAATATCGTTTCGATTGAAAGCTAATTCTTCCGCTAACAGCGCACAGGTAGAGCCTGATTCGATCATGACCACGTCGCCGTCATCAACGATTTTACTGGCTTCTAAGGCAATTTTTCGTTTTAAATCGTAATTTTGCGCCAATCTATAGTTGATATCATCCATATTATTTAATAAAGCAAACCCGTGCTGGCGATGTAAAAGGCCTCGTGATTCTAATTTATCGAGATCTTTTCTAATGGTTACTTTCGACACGTTTAGTAATTCTGAAAGTTCATTTACTTCAATTTTTTTCTTTTGGCTTACTATCGAAATAATTTCTTCTTCCCTTGTCATAGTCAACCTCCTTTATCCCTTTTAGATTACCATATTTCCTATCACGCAACAATATTTTATAACTATTTAGTTTCGTACGTAATATATTATATTTACGAATACAATATTATTTGCTAAAATACAAATGAGCAACGAAAGGAGTCTTACCATGAAAGACAAAGCCTGTATCTTTAATATCCAAAAATTTAGTATTCATGATGGTCCAGGTATCCGAACCGTCGTATTTTTCAAAGGCTGCCCGTTGAAATGCTACTGGTGTTCAAATCCTGAGTCACAAGATGGCAAGCCAGAAAATATGTGGGATAACCAAAAGAAAGCTGTCACTACAGTTGGTGAATACAAAACCTTAGACGAAATCATTGATGAAGTGATGAAGGATGAACCGTTCTATGAAGAGTCTGGCGGCGGGGTCACCTTGTCTGGTGGCGAAGTCCTTTATCAGGCAGAGTTCGCCACCGAATTGCTTAGACAGTTAAAAGAAAAGGGTATTCATACTGCCAGTGAAACAACGGGATTCGCTAGATCCGAAGTCTTTAAAAAATATATTGAACAAGTCGATATCTTATACTTTGATGTGAAGCACCATAATGAAGACGAACATAAAAAAGGAACGGGAGTATCGTTGAAGCCTATTTTGAATAATTTAACCTACGCCCACAACGAACATCCGAATCTAGTAGTAAGAATCCCAGTCATCCCGAACTATAATGACGGAGAAGAAAATGCTGAAGCGTTTGCTCAGCTCTTTAATCAGATGGGGATCACTACTGTCGAGCTGCTGCCTTTTCATCAGTTTGGAGAAAAGAAATACGACTATCTTGAACGAGAGTACACGATGCACGATATCCCTCAGCTTCATACGGAAGATTTGGATTACTTTAAAGCGATCTTTGAAGCGCATCAGATTGCTTGTTCAGTTCATTAAAAATTGAAAAGCCCACTAGTATAACGATCGAAACATCGCTTGTACTAGTGGGCTATATAATTACAGATCTTCCGTCTTAAACTCCGTATACCCCTCATAATAATAACTAGCATCGATCCCTTTAAAATAGGTTTCATGATCAGCAATTTTGTCAGTCAAAGCAGGTCTCAATAGCTCTTTGATGGGAAGATCATTCACCGGACTCATGATCATTGCTGAAAGATATTGATCCTTGTCTACCTCGTTCCAGTCTACCATCTTTCCTATTTCTTTCTTCAGTATCTGGTCTAACCAAATTCTAGTGGCGCGACCGTTGCCTTCTCTAAAGGGGTGAGCAATGTTCATCTCTACATATTTTTCAATAATTTGCTCGTAATTCGTCTGTTCGAGCTTCTCAATTTCTTTCAAGGCGGGTTCAAGATATAGCACTGGCGCAAATCGAAACTGGCCTTTGGCTAAATCAACCTCTCGGATTTTCCCCGCAAAAGGATAAATATCTTGAAACAGATAATGATGAATTTGAGCCAGTCCTTTAAAGGTGCCTACATCAAACGAATCAATGACATTCTTTTCTACGAGTTCTTTTGCTCTGGTTTTTGTTGTTCTTTCTTCAATTCTGGCAAGTTCAGCCTGATTGTCTATACCTAGTAAGTTTTCCAAAATAGCCATAACTCGTTCACCTCTTCCAAAATCATTAAAGACTTGCCTCTATTGGTTTATTCATTATATCACTTATTATTTAGACCTATATCGTTCAAGGTTTTAAGTACTCGATTTAAATTATCATAAACATCCGTCCTTCGTGCAATAACCTCACCTATCCCTAACAAACGGCATACTCATACAGCGTGGGCCGCCGCGACCGCGAACGAGTTCGCTTCCTGGGATTGTGTTTATTTTGACGCCGGCTTCTTTTAATTTCTTATTCGTGATCGTGTTCCGGTCGTAGACGATCACTTCGCCAGGGGCGATCGCTAAGGTGTTCGCGCCATCGTTCCATTGTTCCCGAGCAGCTGCGGTAATGTCGTTGCCGCCGCAGCGAATTAGCTCTACGGACGGCAGATCGAGATAGCGGCACAGAATGTTTTCTAACGTATCCTTTTCTTCACTGATTGTCACTTTTTGATTTGCTTTGATTAGTGAATAGACCGCCAAATCTCCTTCGATCTCGGGATGAATCGTAAATTTATCCTGATCCACCATCGTAAAGACGGTATCTAGGTGCATGAATTTCCGTTCTTCGCCAATATTGAAGGCCAATACCTGCTCAAAGCTTAGCTCCGCTTCAAAAATGCGGGCGGCTAATTTTTTGATGGATTCCATGTCGGTTCTTTGGGAAATTCCCACAGCCAATACTTTACTTGAAAGCACCAACACATCTCCGCCTTCAAGTCTCGTACTATCTTCACGATCGTACAGCAGCTTCACAGGATTCTGCGCAAACATGGGGTGATGGTTGAAAATATACTTGGCATACAAAGTCTCTCTGCGACGGGTTTCAGCATACATTTTGTTCAGTGCGATGCTGCTTCCGATCGTTGAGAAGGGATCGCGAGTAAAATACAAGTTCGGCATTGGATCAATATAAAAAGGTGACACCTCATCCATCCTGTCAGACAGCTGATTTCTTTTCAACCCTGCCATCGTATGATCAATAAACATGCGGTTATCCTTAATAGCTGAAAAATAGTCCGTAATTTCTTTACGAATATCATCATCAGTGATGAAGGCTTCATCTAAGTATTCCTGTAAAAATTTCTGCTTAATGCCGTCACTTGTTAAGGACTCTGCAGCTAAATCTTCCAAGTAGAGCACATCAACGCCTTTTGAGCGAAGGGTATCCGCAAATAGATCGTGCTCCATTCTCGCCTGATCAAGAAATGGGATGTCGTCAAACAACAGCTGCTCCAAATAATCAGGCATTAAGTTCTCCAGTTCCTGTCCAGGCCGATGCAGAAGCACTTGTTTCAATGGACCGATTTCCGAAAAAACATGGATTGGTTTCTTCATAAATTCTTCCCCTTCCTCTCACTATGTACGCGGTTTCAATTAAAAGCAGAATCTTCGCTACTCAAAAAAGAATGCCTAACCAAAGTATAGATGAGAATCACAGATAATCCAAGTTCCCTGCTGTTGCAAAAAGAAAAGAGCCTCGAAAGACTCTTTAGTACAAAATATCCAATTATCTGAAAAGCGCAGAATGGCTCCGATCAATGTTCCTTTTCGACAGTTATTTGCTAATGATTCGGCTGACTTCCACCATATTGTAAATGGCGGTAGTAAAATGGTTCTTTCCAGTGTTAGTTGATTTCCAAGTCCGACTTTGGTAATAATAATATAAAAACTAGAACGGAGTCGTCGAAACTTTGGATGAACTTATAAAATTACTAGATACCCATCTAC
>NZ_JAHLOS010000030.1 GCF_018917525.1 Enterococcus raffinosus
TGTTTGAATTCTTTTGAATAGGTTCGACGTTGACGTCTTGACATAAACAATCCTCCAGTGTGTTTTTTCTTATTCTACACACCTTATTTTTTCTGTCTAGTCTAGTGTAGCCGATCCAAAAAAGATATCCTACGCAGAGTTAAAATCACTTACGTACTATATGAATGTAGAAAAATAAAAATAAACGAGCTGGCCACGAACATAAATACTAGCTTCAACACAATCAAAAAGGATTGTCACACGATCGCCTCTAAATTGGAAAGCGACTTAGTTTCCTATAGAATATCCCGATCAGAATTATCCTTTCAATTTAAACAGGACACCAGCTGCTATGAGTTAGTCCGTAAATTGTATTCAGATTCACTTTTTTTGAGAGTATGCTACCGATATCTATTGGGAAAAAATAATTATACTTCAATCTCTGAGGATGAATTTATTTCAGTGACAAAAGTGTTCAATTTAAAAAAGAAGTCTGAGAGATATTTTCGGCAAAGTTTAGGACTCAATTCTGAAGGAGAAATAGCCTTCGATAATAAATTGAAAATAAGGTATATTTTTTTAGCCATCTGGATGCGGGGAATCGGTATTAATGAGCTTACTAAAAATCCACTCTTCTCCCAGTCTGAAAAAATTGCACTCGCTATAAGTGAGCTTTTAAAAAACAAACTCAGCAAAAAAAGCCTGCTCTATCTGCAATACTCAATTTTTCTAAGTCTTACAAGAAAAGAAACTCTACTGATAGAAGCCGAAACGATCGAATTTTTAAAAACAGGGATTATTTTTAATAGTATTAATACGTGCTTTTTGCAACATAATTTAGAGATAGATGATCAAAATGTGGCTTTCATTTCTTTTGTTTATAAAAATTTGCCTTACAATCCAGAAAGCTACCGATTAATTGAAGTAGACTATCAATACTATCGAACCCGTCTTATCAACAGCCATCCTTGCGTTGTTCAACTAATCAGAAATTTCGAGGCAAGTTTCGAAATGAATCTCTTGGGGGAAATTGAATTTGAAAAACCTTTGATGGATTTAGTCTATACAACCTCTTTTGGAATCAATGAATTTTTGCTTAACCAATATTTTTTTATCAATAGTACTGATTCCCATATAAAAGAAAAAGTAAGTAACATTATCTGCTCATGGTTAAAGGAGTACTTTTCACCAAATATCACCATGTCCGAATCAATTATTTTGCAGTTTTGTCACCAAGTCATGCCACTTTTAAAAAAAGGCGAAAAAAAGAAAATTCCGATTGTGATTGTCGCTAAAGACGAATACTCTCATATGTTGTTTAGAAATAATATCAGTAAGATCATTTCAGAAAACTATTTTTTATCAATGATGAGATTTATTATTCCATCGACGATATTCCTGAATTATTTTTCAATATTCATTGCTTTATCGTTTGCGAACGCTGCTTATTAAATCAAGAAAAAAAAATTATCCTTCCAATCTCCATCAATAACTTGACCAACGATTTGAAAGATATCTCCAATTACATCTTCACTTGTGTTTTGACAAAATAATTATAGATAAACACTACTCCATATGATTAGAAAAAAAGAGCGTTCAAATTAAAAAAGCCACTTCCCAATTGGAAAGTGGCTTTTGATCTTCTGTATAAACGAATTAACGTTTTGAGATGTGACTCGTACTTATTACAAGTACTTCTATCAATAGAAATCCAATTATATCAACATTACAAACATCTAAAAAACAGTTTGATATGGATAAAATAGGATTAATATTGATATTACTTGAACCAATTTGAACCAAAGATGAATGGTAGTTGAATACAATTTTCTTACTAGTTTATCAATCTTTTTTAGAGTTATTCCTCCCCTCTTATTTATTTGAGACCGTATTGATGGCTGGATAGCTGTCTAATAGGGGTTTCAAGGCCAGAATTAGCTAAGCTACTAGATTCTCGAATAATTGTATAAGCCGGTCACACCTACTTAAATGTGATTGAGAAGGTCAAATATAGGGTCAAAAAATACTCGTCAGTATGTCAGATAGATAAATCCAATTTTACGCCAAAAGCAGATCCTTTTCTCTTAAAATAGTAAGAGCCATCGAAGATTTATGTTTCACTTCGCACGGCTTTTACTTTAATTTTCCAATTTATCAAAAGGACATTTTACGTCTTTTTATCTTTTACCGAGATAGATGACAGTTGCTACTTAATCTAGCAAATTCGCTACACGACTTTTTATATCATCTCTAATTTCTCTGAATTTATTAATGATTTCTTCTTCTGTTCCAGTTGCTTTGGCTGGATCTTCCAAATCCCAATGAACATGCTTAATCCCTTTTGGAATTACTGGACATTTATCTTTGGCATCGCCACATAGCGTAATAATTAGGTCTGCTTGATTAAAATAATCCATATCGATCAAATCAGATGTTTGCGTAGAGATATCTATCCCTTCCTCAGCCATTACTTGAACGGCTCTAGGATTTAACCCATGTTGTTCAATGCCGGCGCTTTTAATTTCAAATTCATCTGTTGGCAAAATCGCTTTCCCATAGCCTTCTGCAATTTGACTACGACAAGAATTGCCTGTACATAAAAAGTAAATTTTTCTCATTATTATTTCCTCCGATATCAGACAATTCTGATGGATTTTGAATGAACCAATTTTTTTGTGCGATTAGATATTTTAACTAACAGTAACATGACTGGCACTTCAACTAAGATGCCAACTGCCGGCGCTTATGTAAAAATATAGATAATCATCTATGTTTTGTCAAATGCTTCTGTCTTTCAGTTCAAATTAATTAGTTTATTATTTGCATTCGATTCAATCTAATTTGAAAATCACTACTTATATAGATGCATCCATACAATCTATATAACTCCTCACATATTCAAATTAAAATTTGATTATTCTATTAATCTATGATACACTACATTCAAATATCCATTAGAATAAAGGAGGAGCTGTATGAAAAACGAAATTTGTGAAATCTCATGTGTTCATGAAGATAAAGTTTTACTAGGAAAAGAAAAGTTACAAACTGAGGATATTTCGAGCTTAAAAAGTGTCTTCAAAATTTTAGCTGATGAGAATCGCTTAAAAATTATCTACGCCCTAAGTTATGAGGATGAATTATGTGTATGTGATATCGCAGCAACTATCGAGGCAACCGTGGCAACAACCTCACACCATTTATTATCATTGAAAAAAAATGGAATTGTTGTGAGTCGGAAAGTAGGGAAATTGGTTTATTACTCTATCAAGAATGATAAATTTGTCCAACTACTAAATTCCAAACTGTATTTAGAAGATGAGGTGCTAGTATGAGTGAAAAAAAACAAGTCTATCGGGTTGAAGGATTGAGCTGTACGAATTGTGCGGCAAAATTCGAAAAAAATGTTTCTCAAATACCAAAAGTTACCGATGCAAAAGTAAATTTCGGTGCCGGAAAAATCTCTATCGAAGGCGAAGCGACTATTGCGGAAATTGAAGCTGCAGGAGCTTTTGAGAATCTTAAAGTTCAGTCCGAACATGATACAGAACCTCGCATTGAAACAAAAGAGCCTTTTGTGAAAAGAAACTGGAACCTATTGGTTTCACTGTTTTTAATTATTTTGGCATTAGGATCTCAAGTAGTTAACGGTGAAGATGCGCTATTAACAGAAGGATTATTTATACTAGCGATTATTATCGGCGGATTTAGTTTGTTTAAAGAAGGATTTTCAGACCTATTAAAATTGAATTTCTCAATGGAATCTCTTATGACAATTGCAATCATTGGTGCTGCAATTATTGGCGAGTGGACTGAGGGCTCAATCGTTGTTATCTTATTTGCAATTAGCGAAGCTTTAGAACGGTTTTCAATGGATAAAGCAAGACAATCAATACGTTCCCTAATGGATATTGCTCCGAAAGAAGCATTAATTAGAAGAAATAATGTTGAACAAATGATTAATGTTTCAAAAATCGAAGTAGGCGATATTATGATCATTAAGCCTGGACAAAAAATTGCTATGGATGGTCAAGTCATTAAAGGCCATTCCTCAGTAAATCAGGCTGCGATTACCGGTGAATCTGTCCCTATTGAAAAAAATATTAATGATGATATCTTTGCAGGAACGATTAATGAAGAAGGTGCACTTGAAGTCAAAGTTACAAAGCATGTGAACGACACGACAATTGCCAAAATTATTCACCTAGTTGAAGAAGCACAAGGTGAACGAGCACCTGCTCAAGCATTTGTCGATAAATTTGCGAAATATTATACACCCACCATTATGGTGATTGCCGCATTAATCGTCATCGTTCCCCCATTATTTTTTAACGGAGATTGGAATACTTGGTTGTATCAAGGGCTCTCTTTATTAGTTGTTGGCTGTCCTTGTTCTTTAGTAATCTCAACACCTGTGTCTATCGTTTCAGCAATTGGAAACTCTGCTAAAAATGGTGTTTTGGTAAAAGGCGGTATTTATCTTGAAGAAATTGGTGGCCTCAAGGCGATTGCCTTTGACAAAACAGGAACATTGACTAAAGGAACACCAACGGTAACAGATTTCACTACAGTTGATTCAAAAGACGAAGAGAAATATTTCTCAATTATTACAGCATTAGAATCATATTCTCAACACCCTCTCGCGTCAGCAACCTTAAAAGAAGCTGATAATAGAGCGATTTCTTATAAATCAGTAGTTGTTGACGAGTTTACTTCAATTACTGGAAAAGGAATACAAGGAAACATTGAGGGGATTACCTATCTTGTAGGGAGTCCAAAGCTTTTTGAATCTATCTTAACAGATAACTCAAAGATTATTGAAAATTACCAAAGACTTCAGCAACAAGGAAAAACAGCAATGCTCTTAGGAACAGATAAACAAATTTTAGCAGTCATTGCAGTAGCTGATGAGTTAAGAGAATCAAGTAAAGCAGTCATTGAAAAATTACATGATTTAGGAATCGAGCATACGATAATGCTGACTGGTGATAATGCTACAACTGCTCAGTCAATCGGAAAACAAACAGGTGTAACTGAAATAAAAGGCGATTTGATGCCTCAAGATAAATTAGATTATATTAAATCACTTAAGGAAACCTATGGAAAAGTCGCCATGGTTGGTGATGGTATTAATGACGCACCAGCATTAGCTGCCTCAACAGTCGGTATCGCAATGGGTGGCGCTGGAACAGATACAGCTTTAGAAACAGCTGATGTAGCTTTAATGGGTGATGACTTACAGAAACTTCCCTTTATAGTTAAATTAAGTCGACAAACATTGAGAATCATTAAGCAAAATATTACCTTCTCATTGGGAATCAAACTATTAGCATTATTACTTGTAGTTCCAGGCTGGTTAACGTTATGGATTGCTATCTTAGCTGATATGGGAGCAACTATATTAGTTACCTTGAACGGCTTACGACTGATGAAAGTTAAATCTAAATAGACAAGTAGTAGCATAAAAAGAGGAAAGACTAGCGACGGCAGCGCCGTATAAGCTAGTCTTTCCTCTTTTTAATGCTGTTGCAGGACGGCGTAGCCGGACTGCATGGGCAAGCCCCTCTTTCTAACAGGGGGCTAACAAAGAACAGGAAACTGTGACAACTACCCATTTGGGAGTGTCCTAGCAGTGTTTTCTTTGTCACATGCTTATCAATCTTGTCACCTTATTTTGATTGCGGATACGCTGCATTTAACAGGCGTTCTTTCTCGATTTCCATTGCGAATGGAAGATAGAGGTATTGTTGTTCTAATAGGTATAGATTATCTTCTGTGTATTGATAGGAGGCTGTTTCTTTTGAATAGACTAATGGGGCGATTCGAACATCGCCGGTCAATTGATTGATCGAGTATAGAAGAATGACTTTTTCACCTAGTTCCTTGGGCAAATGTTTCCCAAAATAGGAATAGGATTCTTGATTTGCTAAATAGACGAGTAAGCGATCCACACTAAAGTTGGAAAAGGTAAAGGGCAGAATGTGCAGAATGTGATTTTGATTATCATGGTGTAAATAGAGTTGAGCTTCTTTACCAAATTTAGTTGAACCAAGGTAAAGCTGCTTTTTCTCATCGATACATTGATAAGTAAATTGGTCTTGTTCCGTTGGTGGAATGAGGTTTATAATAAAAAATTCAATCATCCGATTCATTTCTTTTTCACTAACAAGACCGGCTTGTTTCAGTTCGTCTACTATTAGCCCTTCAATCTTAGGATCAAGCTTACCTGCCTTCTTTTGAAGCATTTCTAAAATGTATTGGTTTTCTTGAGTACCATACAAAAGATATTCGTTGGTGACATGGCCTATTTCTGCAATTTGGTGAAGGGTTTCGGTTTTTGGAAGGTTAATCCCACGTTCCCAGTTATTGACTGTACTTCGTGGTAAATCACCAATTAGTTTGCCAAATTTCTCCATACTCAACTTTAACTCTTGACGAATCTGCCGAATTCGATTGCCCACTGCTTGCTTGTCTATCTCCATGAAAACTCCTCCTCATGATAAGTTCTTAAATTCAGTATACGCTTGTACTTAAAAAAAGTCAAAATGTATTGACTTAAAATAAATACAGGCGTACAATCGATTTGTACTTAAAATAAGTCTGATGGTTCTTTGACAATTTAATAGCAGAAGGAGGTTTTTCTATGAACCAAGTCAATCAACATGATCTCGGGGAAGCCATTCGAGTTTCTCGAGAAGAAAGGGGGTGGACCCAGCGATATTTAGCAGAAAAAGTGGGGATTTCGAGGTCGTTACTATCAAAGGTAGAAAAAGGAACGAGACGATTAAGTGCAGAAAAACTGAATCTTGTATTGGATAGTTTGCAAGAAGAGATTGTTCCAGTTAATCGTGTTTTGATTGATTATCTAACCATTCACTTTTTCTCGAATCAACATTTAAAGTTGATTGAAGAGATTATTGGCATGCCTATTGAACGCTTTGAGGAACTGGATTATGCGCCAAAGGGCTATATTGGGCAATATGTTTGGAATCAAGTAATCACGATTCGGTATTCCATTGACGATACGGTAAAAGGAACCGTAATGGAGTTTTCAGGTCAAGGCTGTAAACATCTTGCCATGCGTTTGAAGACCGCAAAATCAAACTGGCAAGAGTTCTTCCGTAAGGTATTAGATTATCAGGGAAACTTTACACGGATTGATTTTACTTTAGATGATTTTGTGGGGAGTCTCAGCATTCCAGAACTGAAGCGTAAGGTAACACTAGGCCATGTGTGGACCACTTTTCAAGTGAGTGAATCTCATGGCGGTACGGATATCATAAACAATGAATCAAATGGTGAGACCTTGTATTTAGGCTCAAAGAAGAGTCAGTGTCGCTTTTGCTTTTATCAGAAGGATTATGAACAACGAAAGCGACGAGGAATTTCTTTAGAAGAAGCAGAAGTAAAAAATCGCTTTGAACTACGGTATCGAAAAGAGAAAGCGCAAAGCTTGGCAAAGATTATTTCAAAAACCCATGATTTAACCAAACTATTCTTTGAGTTACTTAATGGGGCAATTTGTTTTTATGACCGTGCTCCAAATGATCCAGGTGCAAAAGTCGATGCCAAATGGGCAGCCTTTATTGGCAATCATGGCGCAACCACCATTTCTTTAGAAACAATTCCTCAAAGCTTTGAGAAAAGTATGAATTGGTTAATTCACAGCGTTTCTCCCACCCTCGCATTTATTCAAGAGGTAGATAATCATTTTGATTCAAATTTGATTAACGAGATTATTAGCTGTGGGGAACTTAGTTCAAGGCAGCAAAAAATATTAGAAAATTTGATTGCTGAGCCTGATTATTATCAGGAAGAAGTAGAATTTTATATCCAGTGTCTTCAAAATATGAAGGCAGAAAAAATACACAAAAAAAGCAAAGCACAGCTTACACATTAAAATGTATAAACGTACTCCGCCCTAGACAAGTTGAGTATAGCACATTTCCTTGTGTCAGCCAAAAAACATTTTTGGAAAGGAAATAAACTATGAAAAATACAATAACTACTTATGAATTGCCCTATCTACTTACTAGAGAACAAGCTTCTCATTTTTTAGGGATCGATCCAAAATCTTTTGATAAATTCGTTCGCGCAAACGATGAGTTAGAGCGTTTTATGATAGGAAGACAAGAACGATACACTGTCACTTCCCTCATTAATTTTATTAAGACGCACTCTATCTAGCTAAAATATCGTAGGATGGTTGATTAGATGCTTTTCGCCATGTAGAATGACGGTGTATTCAACTAGCATTTATCAACCATCTTTCAGTGAAAGGATTTGTTATAAATGCCTAGTATAATTAAACGTGGTAACTCATATAGAGCTCAGATCTCACTTTACAATCATGGTCAACATAAGAAATTGACAAAATCATTTAGCTCTAAAAAGGAAGCAACTCGTTGGGCTTTGGAAAATGAATTGGAGAAAGGAAATGGAAAACAATTAGCAGAGCGTACAACAACATTTGCTGACTTCTTTGAAAACTGGATTCATATCATAAAGAAAAACGATGTAAAAGAAACGACTTTTCAAAATTATCAAAGGACTTCTCAAGTGGTGAAGAAATTATTTGGCGATATACAGTTAAAGGATTTGAACGATATTGTAGTACAACGAAAAATAGATAAGTATGCAGAAACTCATTCTCGTAAAACCACTCATGAGGTACTATTGAAAATCAAAACGGCATTACGTGATGCTTATGCTCGTGGCTATCTTGCTACCGATTTTGCAAATTTAGTCAAAACACGAGGGAAAGTTTTAGATAAGAGAAACCGTGCACTTTCTATTACCGAATTAAAGAAACTGCGTACTTATGTCATTAATCATCGAGAAAATGAGTTTAACATTCTTGTACTCCTTGCCTTAGAAACTGGCATGAGACGCGGAGAGCTTTTAGGTATACGTCCCGAAGACCTCTTTGAATATGGTATCCATGTCAGACGTTCCCTTAGTCCAACTTCTGAAGATACCTCGTTAAAAACAAAAAATTCAAGACGAGATATTTCCATTAATCAAGAAGTCTACGATATTCTAAAATCTGTCCCGATTAAAGATAATGGATATTTTTTTGATCCTGACGGCTTTCAACAATCTGCTAAGCTCGCCAGATTACTGAAAAAACTAGATATTCCAAAAACTACCTTCCACGGCCTAAGAGATACTCATGCTTCTTTTCTATTTTCACAAGATATTGATATTGCCTATGTATCAAAACGCTTAGGTCATATCAATATTCAAACAACGCAGAACTATTATCTTGAATTGATGCCAGAAAAAAAGCACCAGCAAGATGCTGATGCTTTAAACCTCTTAAATTCTTTGTCAAATTTATAATTTGAACCAACTTGAACCAAAAAATTCTTGTAAACGTTGATACAATAAGGAATTGATTAACGTTTTGAGAACTGTGAAGCTTTACGTGCTTTCTTAAGACCTGGTTTTTTACGTTCAACCATACGTGAATCACGAGTAAGTAATCCAGCGCGTTTTAATGGTGCGCGGAAATCAGGATCTACTTCTAATAAAGCGCGTGAGATTCCGTGACGGATAGCGCCGGCTTGACCTGCGTAGCCTCCACCATTTACGTTTACAAATACATCATATGAACCAGCTGTTTCAGTAACACCAAATGGTTGGTTGATTACTAAACGTAGGTCAGCATGTGGGATATATTCTTCAACGTCTTTTTTATTTACAGTAATTTTACCAGTTCCTGGTACTAAACGTACGCGAGCAACTGCATTTTTACGACGGCCTGTGCCGCTATATTGAACTTGTGCCAATGAATTTCCCTCCTATTAAATTAAGTTTGTGATGTCTAAGACTTTTGGTTGTTGTGCTGCATGTGGATGTTCTGCTCCACCGTAAACGTGAAGTTTCATGCCTTGAGCGCGACCTAAAGTGTTTTTAGGAAGCATACCTTTAACAGAAGTTTCGACCAAACGGCGAGAATTTTTAGCACGCATTTCGCCTGCTGAGATTGATTTCAATCCACCAGGGAAGTTTGAGTGACGGTAGTAAATCTTGTCAGTTGCTTTCTTACCTGTCAATTTAACTTTATCTGCATTAATTACAATTACAAAATCACCAGTGTCAATATGTGGTGTGAATGTTGGTTTATTTTTTCCGCGTAGCATTGATGCAACAACTGTTGAAAGACGTCCTAAAGGAACATCAGTTGCGTCTACTACGTACCATTTGCGATCTACTTCGCCTGGCTTAGCCATATATGTTGTACGCACGTTTTTTTTCCTCCAATTTCGATTTCGAATGTTTGACAAACACTTGAGTTTCCGGGGCTCTTGTGGGGCAAACAATACCATTTACCATAATACTTGCAAAGCCTTGCCATGTCAATGTTTTTCTCTTTGAAAACGCAAAATATTTTCATTTTCTCTAACTTCTTCTACTATACATATTCGTCTCTTTTATACAGGTCAAAATGAATAAAGAAACGTATTTCTAAAAATATTTTGCATAAATATTTAAAAAGTGCTTGCTTTTTGTATTTTACGATGCTAATATGGCTTCAACACATTAATTAGAATTTAATGAAAAAGCGATAAGGGAGCAATCAGGATGAAAGAAAAAGTAATTTTAGCATACTCAGGTGGTTTAGATACTTCGGTTTCAATCAAATGGCTTGTCGACGAAGGTTATGACGTGATTGCCTGCTGTTTGGACATTGGCGAAGGTCGCGACACCGAATTTATTAAAAATAAAGCATTGCAAGTTGGAGCAACAGAATCCTATGCAATTGATGCCCGTGAGGAGTTCTCACAAGATTTTGTTTTAGTCGCATTGCAAGGCAATACATACTATGAGAATTCTTACCCATTAGTTTCCGCTTTGTCTCGTCCGTTGATTTCAAAGAAATTAGTTGAACTGGCTCATCAAACAGGCGCAACAACGATTGCTCACGGATGTACCGGTAAGGGAAATGACCAAGTTCGTTTTGAAGTATCCATCGCTGCTCTTGATCCGAACTTGAAGATCATTGCACCGGTTCGTGAATGGAAATGGTCCCGGGAAGAAGAAATCAACTATGCCGCTGAAAAAGGGGTGCCGATTCCTGCTGATTTGGACAATCCTTACTCGATTGACCAAAACTTATGGGGACGTGCCTGCGAATGCGGCATCTTGGAAGATCCTTGGGCAACTCCGCCAGCAGGTGCCTATGCGATTACTGCTGAATTAGAAGATACACCAGATAAGCCAACAATCGTTGAGATTACGTTTGAAAAAGGGGTACCAACTGCATTAGATGGAGAAGAATTATCATTAGCTAAATTGATCATGAAACTAAATACCATCGCAGGCGTACATGGCATTGGCAGAATTGACCATATTGAAAATCGTCTGGTTGGGATCAAATCACGGGAAGTATATGAATGCCCAGGTGCAGAAGTATTGATGAAGGCCCACAAAGAATTAGAAGATTTAGTATTTGTTCGTGAGATGGCGCATTTCAAACCAGTTATCGAACAGCAACTATGTCAAATGATCTATGATGGTCTATGGTTCAATCCAACGATGGATGCCTTAATCGCATTCTTGAAGCAATCACAAGAAGTCGTAAACGGCGTATTACGTGTGAAATTATTCAAAGGCAATGTGATTGTTGAAGGACGTAAATCTGACAACAGCTTATATAACGAAAACTTGGCGACTTACACATCTGCCGATACGTTCGATCAAGATGCAGCAATTGGCTTCATTAAATTATGGGGCTTACCAACCAAGGTAAACGCTGAGGTCCAAACCGGAAACAAGCAGACCACTGTACAATAAGAAAAATTTAAAATCATGAAAGTGCAAGAGAAACCAGATGTGAGGCGGCTTTTACTTGCCGGTAAATAAGGCCGTCCGGTTTCACATCTTGCCATTGCTCTTAGGAGAGTTTCTTTTCCGGTCAGGAAATAAGGAAACCAGCAATGTTTTCATCCTGAGGTATCTGAAAAGATGCCTCCTCCCTAGACTAAAAGCTACGCAGGCTCGTCCAGTTCTCAAGCAATAAGATAAAAATTTTGATAAATCGCTTTTCAGATTTCTCAAAATTTTCTCTTATTGTCGAAGAGAGCTAGCCTGTATGCTAGAAAAAGAAAAGCGCGAGATATGCGCTGGAAAAAGACCGTTGCGACGGTCTTTTTTGTTAAAAATTCATAGACAAAAGTGAGGATAAAACAATGGCAAAATTATGGGGCGGACGTTTTGATGGAAAAAACGAAGCGTGGATCGATGCGTTTGGTGCTTCGATTCCCTTTGACCAACAATTAGCAACGCAAGATATTACCGGCAGCTTAGCACATGTCAAAATGCTCGGCGAAACAGGCATCATCACAAAAGAAGAAGCACAGCAAATTACCGCTGGTCTAAAAATACTAGCAGAAAAAGCCGCGAAGGATGAATTGACCTTTACGATTGAAAATGAAGACATTCATTTAAACTTGGAAAAAATGCTCCACGATGAGATTGGACCTGTTGCTGGCAAACTTCACACTGCCCGTAGTCGAAACGATCAGGTTGCGACAGACATGCATTTATATTTGAAGGAACATCTAACTGAGATTATTGAGAAAGTCCACCATTTCAGAGCGGTCTTAGTTAATAAAGCTGAAGAGCATGTCGAGACGATCATGCCCGGCTACACTCACCTGCAACATGCACAGCCAATTTCTTTTGGGCATCACTTAATGGCCTATTACGGCATGCTGACACGTGACCAAGCGCGTTTGGAGGAAAGTATGAAGCGCGTGGATATCTCGCCGTTAGGATGTGCAGCTTTAGCTGGTACGACATTCCCAATTGATCGTCAAATGACCGCGGATGAGTTAGGCTTCAATGATCTATATATGAATAGTCTCGATGGTGTTAGTGATCGCGACTTTATTTTAGAATTTTTAAGCAATAGTTCGATTTTAATGATGCACCTTTCCCGTTTTTGTGAGGAAATCATTTTATGGTGTAGCCATGAATTCAAATTTGTCGAACTGACGGATACCTTTTCAACGGGCAGCTCGATCATGCCTCAAAAGAAAAATCCCGATATGGCGGAATTAATACGCGGCAAATCAGGACGGGTGTTTGGTGATTTAGTTGGCTTGCTGACCGTAATTAAAGGCTTGCCGCTAGCCTATAATAAAGACCTGCAAGAAGATAAAGAAGGCATGTTTGACACGGTCCACACCGTAGCGACAAGCTTAGATATCATGGCTGGGATGATCGATACAATGTCCGTCAACCCTCAAATCATGCACGACGCGACAGAAAAAGATTTTTCAAATGCGACGGAATTAGCGGATTATTTAGCGACAAAAGGCATTCCTTTCCGCCAAGCACACGAAATTGTTGGAAAACTTGTATTGGAGTGTACGCAAAAAGGCATCTACCTGCAAGACGTCCCATTAGAAGAATATCAAGCCATCAATCCGGTGATCGAAGAAGATATCTATGATACGCTATCTTCGAAAACCGCCGTGACTCGCCGTCATTCATTAGGCGGAACCGGCTTTGATCAAGTCAGAAAGCAAATTGAACTAGCAAAAACAGCCTTATAACATGCCAAAAGGACTATCCGCATTGGATAGTCCTTTTGCTTATGCCTTTGTATAAACCGAGGTTGCAGTTTCTTTTAAAACAGCATTTAATTCTATGATATTTTGTCTTCCTTGTTCGGACAGCCAAGTAATTGCTTTTTCTTCGCTTTCTTTCACAAATGGTTCGACACCATTCGCCCAAGTTGCTCGGCCGCATAATACACCATTAAAGGTTGAATCGGACTGCTTCGCAAAACGTAACGTTTCTTGGAACAATTCGGCACTGACACCAGCGCTCAAGAAAATGAATGGCAACTCGGTTGCATCTGATTGCTCTTTAAAATACGCTGCTGCTTCTGCTTGTGTATAGCAGACAGTTTCGCCGAAGCCTTCAACAAAATTCATATTTACCGGTACTTCTACTTTCAACACATCGACCTGATAGCGCTCCTGTGAAAATTCCTGCATCGCACCAATCACCTTACGTGGTTTTACTTGCGCATACTCCAATGACGTCGCATCCGAAATCACTGCGTCATAAGAAACAATCTCCAAGAAAAACGGAAGATCTTCTGCCGTACATTCTGAGCCGATTCGTTCCATGTACGCACGTTTTTGTTCATTGATCGCTTCTGGTTCATCCACATCATAATAAAGTAAGAACTTACAAGCATCCGCCCCAGCTTCTTTCAAACGTTTCACGGACCAATCATTCAATACATCAGGTAAACGTCCCGGTGTTGTCGCATCATAACCAGTTTTTTCATAAGCCAGCAGCAACCCGCAATCGGCGTCGCGCACCCCTGCTGCTGGCAACCCATATTCCGGATCCAACAAGATCGCCGAAGCATAAGGCGTGAGCTGTTGAGAAACCAACTCTTTGAATTTGATTACATCATCCGTTGTTGCTTCCTTATATTTACCGATCATTTTCTTCAAAGCGCCCCGCTGATCAATCGCCAAAGCCCCGATAACACCATTCTCATTCGTTAACTGATCAAGATATTTTTTCTTTTCTGCACTGATTGTCTTCATTCATTTTCACCTATTTTTTCATTTAGTAGTGTCGCGATTTCCGTTTTTGTTTGCGCGCCTTTTAGTTTTTCAGTCACTTCACTGCGCATCAGTAGTCGCGCGACCGCAGATAATAATTTCAAGTGAGTGGTTCCCGCTTCTGAATCAGGAATAAATAGCGCAATGACAAAATCAATCAATTGTCCATCTAAACTATTCCATTCGATTCCTTGATCTAAGGTAACAATGAGAATACTTGGCTCACTGATTGACTGGTCTTTAGCATGTGGAATGGCAAAGCCGTCCATCATTCCGGTAGTTCCTTCGTTCTCTCTTTCCACCAGTCTTTGATAAACGTGCTTCTCATCTGCTGAGATCCCCGTCTCTACCGCTTGCTTGGCTAAAAATTCAAAGACTTCTTTTTGTGTCGTCAAAGTCTGATCTAAAAATATTTTCTCTTCTTGAATGATTCCCATTACGTACTCCTTTACTTAGCCACTGCTGATTTTTCTACCTGTTCTGCCGCTTGCTTTTCTTTTTTTGCTACACTGCTCTTTTGGATCAGGCCTAAGATCACACCACCGACAAGCGCACCAATCAAAATCGAAGCAACCCATTGAATTTTCCCTGTAACAACTGGTAATACTAAAAATCCGCCATGAGGTGCTGGTACCTGAACGCCGAACATATAGGTAAGAACAGCCGCAATTGAAGAACCCAACATCATTGTCGGCAACACACGAATCGGATCTTTTGCGGCAAATGGAATTGCGCCCTCAGTAATGTGCGTAGAGCCTAAGATAAAGTTAACTAATCCGGCATTACGATCATTTGTATCAAAATATTTTCCAAAGAATAATGTCGCAAAGCCTGTAATCAACGGTGGTGCGATACAAGCGGCTGACACACCGGCCATGAACGTCGTATTGCCTTGCGCTAATAACGCCGTTCCCGTAACATATGCTGCTTTATTAACCGGTCCCCCCATATCAAAGGCACTCATACAGCCGACGATTACACCAAGAATTAACGGATTAGAATTTTCAAAGCCTGCTAAGAAGCTCATCATCCCTTCATTGACAGCTTTCATTGGATCAGCTAATAGCGACATGATGATGCCAATCACGGCAACCCCAATGACCGGATACAAGAAAATCGCTTTTAAGCCATCCAATTGCTTTGGTAAGCCTGCCATCACTTTTTGCAAAAGTAAGATTAAGTAACCAGCAAGAAAACCTGCCAGAATTCCGCCTAGGAACCCGGTCCCGCCATTAGTTGCAACAATTCCACCGACAAAACCGACTACTAATCCCGGACGTTTAGCGATTCCTTCCGCGATATAAGCTGCCAAGACGGGAACCATCATGCCCATCGCTGCATCACCGACACTTTTCAGCATCGCGGCCGTCGCATTGTATTGTGCATTCTCTGGATCAAAGGAATAAATTCCCCAAACAGCAAATGAGATTGCAATCAACACACCACCCGCTACTACAAACGGCAGCATATGGGAAACACCATTCATCAAATTTTTATAAATGCTACGCCCAAAACTCGTGTTGTTTCCCGTCTCTTCTTCTAAAGCGTCCACTGCTTTATTCTCAGCCGCTACTGAGCCTTTTCCAGCCAATGCATCATCAATTAAACGTTCTGCATCCTTGATTCCGGTGCTGACCGATACATCAATAATTCGTTTTCCGGCAAATCGTTCTGGATGAACATCCTTATCTGCTGCGATAATAACCGCATCTGCATGCTTGATTTCTTCAGCGGTCAGTTCATTTTCGATCCCGATCTGACCATGGGTCTCGACTTTGATGGTCACGCCTTTTTTCTTAGCCGCTTGTTCCAGTGCTTCTTGTGCCATATACGTGTGAGCAATACCTGTCGGGCAGCCTGTTGCTGCAATTAATTGATAATTTCCCATGTTTTTAACCCCTCTTCTTTGATTTCAATTTGTTTACTTAATTCTTCAACATCCGAAAAATCAGTCAGTCCCTTGCGAAATGCAGTAGAACTTCCTGCGGCTAAACTTTTGCGTAACGTCTCTTCCAACGGCTGCTTTGTTAAATAGCCAGCCAAAAAGGTTCCTAATAATGTATCTCCGGCACAGGCCGTGTTGACTACTTTACCCTTTGGCGAATTCCCCCGAAGGATCTTCTCTTGTGTGAAAAGAATCGCTCCCTCGCCACCCAGAGATAACAGCACATTTTGCGCGCCAGCCTCTAACAATTGCTGCCCATAGAATAAATAGGCTTCTTCTGAATCAATAATTTCACCAAACCATGAAGCCAACTCTTCTTCGTTGGGCTTCAACAGAAACGGACGATAAGGCAGACAGTTCATCACTTCTTGGTAGCTGCTGTCGATGATCAATTGGATTCCCCGTTCTTCACAGATTCGACTAATCTCAACTAGAATCGCTGGTTCCACCCCTCGCGGCAGACTTCCCGAAATACAGAGATAATCTTCAGCCTCCAGGGCTTTGATTTGACCCAAAAAGGCTTCGACTTTTTCCTGCGGTATCTCTGGACCTTGATTGACTAATTTGTATTCCTCCTTTGTTTGATTGACTTGAGTAAACACATTGATTCGGGTCATTCCAGGAACTTCAATAAAATCAGTGCTGATTTCCTTTTCCTGTAAATAATCTTCTATATAGTTCCCAGTAAACCCAGCACGAAAACCTAGTGCAGTCGTATCAACCCCCAGCATTTTTAGGATCAATGAAACATTGACTCCTTTTCCATTGGCTTGGATATCATCATCCTTCGTTCGGTTTACAGTAAAAGGCTCCATAGTATCCGTTTCAATAAATAGGTCAATAGCTAAATTCAAGGTACAAGTGTATATGGACATAAGTGACGACCTCCTTGATCTTATTATGGGACAACTAGCACCGAAAAGGTTTTCACATTCAACCTGAATTCCTGAAAAGCTTTACATCTTTTAATTACTCGTGATACCTTTAACTCGTGAAAAGCGAAAGAAGGTTAGTGAAATAATGGATCATAAATTAAGCGAAACAGAACAATACCTCTGGGATTACATTGAGAATCATATCCTTGATATTCCCAACTACTCGATCGTCAAACTTAGTGAGCAGGCCAACGTTTCCACTGCCACGATCGTTCGTACGATGAAAAAGAAAGGTTACGAAGGTTTTACTGCGTTTAAACATCATTTAAAGGAACAAGAAAATAAAAATATCAATTTTTCTTCATTAGATAAAGTCGATAAAGGCATTCGACGGGCTATTCTAAAGAATGAACAGGAAGTCGTCAGAACCATCAATATGATAGAAATCGGTAATATTGAAGATGCCATCCAAAAAATAAAATTCGCGGAACGAGTAATCATCTTTGCTCGAGGATTCTCAGAGATGATCGGACAGGAAATGATGGTGAAATTTCAATTGACGGGGAAAAATTGTCAAATGCATAACGACCCTGAGATCATCAAAAATATCAGTCGAAAACTAACCAAACAAGATATTGTCATTTTCATTTCTTTGAATGGAGAGACAAAGGAACTCGTCGTCGCCGCTAAAAATTGTTATGAGACCGAAATCGGTTCAATTTTATTAACCGCCAACAACACCTCCAGTCTAATGAACTATTGCGAGATTGCTTTGGTTGGGTTCAAGTCTGAAGGATCATATTTTCCTGATTATGAAGTTCGATCGAGACTGCCTTTACAAATCATCGCGAGAATTTTATTGGATTCCTACGCGTTACGAGTCACGGATAATTAAGCTAAAGCAAAAAAAGCTCCATTAATTACTAAAAGAGCTCCAGATATAAAGAAGACTGTTCCCTTATGAGAGAGTCTTCTTTATCTCTAACTAGCAAACAAGTCCCTTTTAAAATTTATGACACGCTTTGTCTCTTTCATTAAAAGATTAAATTTCGGTCAATTTTATGTAAATTATTACATTCTATTGCGAATAATGTTACTTTTATATAGTAGGTGCAAAAAGAAAACGATCCACTTAAGTTTCTAGGCTTTATTAGTCCTCAGTGTTTTATCACCCTTTAAACGCTCTTAAATTCAATTTCTTCTTACTCATGATTTTAAATTTGATCTACAAAATTATTCTTCCACTTTGTAGAATTAGAAAAGATGTGAAACGATGAACCAAAAACTAAAAGATAATATTTCAGAATCCTTATCAGCAGTCATCCCGATTACACTGATCGTTTTAATCGCAAGCGTTGTCTTAGTTCCCATGGAGATTGGTACGATTGCTATGTTTCTTGTTGGTGCAGTCATGTTGATTATTGGAATGGGCTTTTTCCAGCTAGGTGCTGAAATGTCCATGACGCCACTCGGTGAAGGCATCGGTGTACAGCTTTCAAAGAGTAAAAAAATAGGCATACTGGCTTCGGTGGTATTTATAATCGGTGCAATCATCACCATTGCAGAGCCTGATTTACAGGTGCTCGCCGATCAGATGCCTGCAATCCCCAGCAATTTATTGGTGTGGACTGTCGCGGTTGGTGTGGGAATCTGTCTTACGATAGCTATTTTACGAATTCTATTTAAAATCAGTTTATCGCGAATCTTGATGGTGCTTTATTTTATTGTGGTCCTGCTCTCTTTTCTGGCACCAAATGATTTTGTCCCGGTCGCCTTCGACTCTGGCGGAGCCACCACCGGGCCGATTACTGTTCCGTTTATTTTGGCTTTAGGGGTTGGGTTGGCTTCTATCAGAAGTGATAAAGACGCCTCTGATGACAGCTTTGGATTGGTGGCGATTTCCAGTATCGGTCCTATTCTGGCTGTATTGTTATTGGGTATTTTCTTTCGTCCGACGACTACTTCCTATACGCCAATTGAATTCGCCGATGTCATCACTACTCGCGATGTCATAAAGGAATTCATGTTTGAACTACCTCATTATGCCAAAGAGGTGATGATCTCTATTCTGCCGATCGCTGCCATGTTCTTAATTTTCCAGATGATCAGCCGACGTTATCACCGCAGACAGTATGTTCGAATTATCATCGGACTTATTTATACATATTTGGGGCTTGTACTTTTTCTAACAGGTGTTAGTATTGGATTTGCTCCTGTAGGTTCACTTTTAGGAGGAGAATTAGCCGCCAGTAAATTTAAATGGCTGCTAATTCCCATTGGCATGTTGATCGGCTACTTTATTGTAAAAGCCGAACCCGCAATTCAAGTTCTGAATCATCAAGTGGAAAATGTGACCGGAGATGATATTTCGGCTTCTGCAATGAATCTCTGCCTCTCTATTGGTGTCTCAATTAGTGTCGGCTTAGCGATGCTTCGCTCTATTACTGGAATCAGTATTTACTGGATCATTATTCCCGGCTATCTTATCGCTTTGGTTCTGACTCGCTTTGTGCCAAAAATATTTATCGGAATCGCCTTTGACTCTGGCGGAGTAGCCAGCGGTCCAATGACGAGTACCTTTTTACTTCCGCTTTGTATTGGCGTCAGTGAGGCTTTAGGAGGAAATATTATGGCCGATGCTTTTGGCGTCGTAGCCCTCGTTGCATTGACACCATTGATCGCTGTCCAAATAATGGGTGTTGCTTATAGATGGAAATCTGCTAAATCTGCTAAATCTGCGCAAAGCGTAGATTTAGTAACCGAAGAGCTTAATGAAATCGAAGAATGGGAGGATTCTGAGGATGACGCATAACAAGCCAGCAATTCGAATGCTAGTATTGATTATTGGACATAAAGATGTAAAAAGGGCTCGAACTATTTTGGAGGCTCACGACTCTCCTGTCCAATATCTAACAATTGGCGAAGGAACGGCTACTAATGAAATCATGGACGTTCTAGGATTAGGTATTTCAGAAAAGGTCCTTCTTTTTTGCCCTGTCTTGAAAATGCAAGTGCCAGATTTGTTCGAAGCACTTAGTGACGGTCTCTGTCTCCACAAACCAAATAGAGGATGCGCCTTTACCTTCCCTATCTCTGGAGCGAGTTCTTATATTACAAAAATGTTGGATTCAGAAATATATGAAAAAGTTAAAAAACGTACGGAAAGAGAGGAAAAGCTGATGATCCAAGAAGCGAAATATTGCTTATTGATGGTGACTATCAATCAAGGATTCAGTGAAGAGGTGATGACAGTTGCTACTGCTGCTGGAGCTGCCGGAGGAACTGTGGTGCATGCCCGCCGACTTGATTCACAGGAAACAATGAAGAAATGGGGCATTTGTGTTCAACCAGAAAAAGAAATGATCTATATATTGGTAGAGAAAGACAAAAAAATGGCCATCATGAAAGCAATTGGTGAGCAATGCGGATTACTCAGTGAAGCTCGGGGGGTCTTGATGTCCATCCCTGTTGA
Source organism: Enterococcus raffinosus (assembly GCF_018917525.1). Classification (GTDB taxonomy): domain Bacteria; phylum Bacillota; class Bacilli; order Lactobacillales; family Enterococcaceae; genus Enterococcus_A; species Enterococcus_A raffinosus_A. The sequence continues at coordinate 20,869 of NZ_JAHLOS010000030.1, forward strand.
TGGTGTAATCGGATTGTCTACAGATACGACTCCATAAAACTTTATAAAAAGAGGCGCACATCGTTTATGATATGCGCCTCTTTCGAATGGACTAAGCATCAATTTCTGGTGCCTTTCCTAAATGAGCTTGGATCATCCAAATACGTTTTTCTGTAGCTGTTTTGAATTCGATGAAGATATCTTGTGTTGGATCATCGCCTTCTTCGCCAGTAACGTCAATCCCTTTTTGATAAAGATCAGCCAAGTAACGATAGTCTTTAACAAGGATTGCTAACCGTTCTTCCATCGTACGATCCCAGCGTCCTACTTCATCAGAAATTTTTGTGTTATCTGCCATTTCACGTAATGTTGAATAAGGTGAGCCGTCTAATGTGATTAAGCGTTCTGAGATTTCATCTAATTGATCGTTTACATCATCCATAAAATCATCCATCATTGGGTGCAATGTCAAGAAGCCAGGACCGCGCATATACCAGTGTGTTTGGTGGATAACCATAGACATTTGACTTAAGTCTGCAACTAGTTGATTCAATACCTCTTTGGTTTTTTCGAATTTCATTCCTTAAATACCTCCTAATTTTTTACTCTAATAAAAGCATAATACAATTATGATAAAAGTACAAAGAAAATGCTGGTAAAGTGCTCATTTTTCGTATCTTATTGAAAAAGGAGGTGAGAACGATCGTAAATTTCATTTTAGGTACGATTATTGGTTCATTTTTAGCCGTCGTTTGTACTCGGATTCCATGAAGGGAGTCACTACTTTATCCGCCTTCACATTGTGATCATTGCGGTCATCCGCTTCGAGTGATTGAGCTGATTCCGCTACTCTCTGCTTTGAGGCAAAGATTCCATTGCATTCACTGTCAGCAAAAATTCTCTGCACGAAGTTTTTGGTTAGAATTATTTTGTGGGATTCTCTTTGTAGTCTTTTTACAAGATTTAAATTGGATCAGTTTGTGGCAAGTATTTTGGTTATTGAGTTCCCTTGTTTTAGCCGTAATCGACTGGGATCATATGATTGTCGAGATGAGAATCTTTTTGGGGTCAGGAGTAATTTTATTAGTTAGCAGAGCGGCACTGTTTCATCCTTATTGGCTTCAACCAATAATTGTTTGTGGGCTATTTTTCTTCAGTCAAAAAATCCTCCCAGACAGTTTAGGTCTGGGAGATCTTTGGGTAATTGGATTATGGAGTTTCTTTTTATCTTGGTATGAATTGTTGCAGGTTCTATTTATCGCTTCACTTAGTGGTTTGATTTTTTTCAGTTATCAGGCCTTGCGGAAAAAGATTCCTGAACAGCTGCCATTTTTACCCTTCTTATTTATCGGTCTTCTATTATTACTGCTAAAAAACCGTTAAGCGTTCCAATGATCACGGATAAAGCCCTTACGTCCCGAACCTTCACTGTATGCATCGTAGTGTTCGGGATTTTTTCGATAGAAATCCTGATGATACGCTTCAGCAGGATAAAAAGCTTGAGCTGGTTCAATCGATGTTACAATCGGTTCTTTGAAACGACCGCTAGCCTGTAATCGTTCCTTCGAAGCCTCTGCCACTTCTTTTTGTTCTGGAGTAGCATAAAAAATTACTGGTCGGTAGGAATCCCCCCGATCCGCAAATTGACCAAAAGCATCTGTAGGATCTGTTTGCTGCCAGTAGATTTCTACCAGCTGCTGATAAGAGATTACCGCTGGATCAAATGTGATCTCTACGGCTTCTGTATGCCCTGTCGTACCACTGCAAACTTCTTCATACGTTGGATTTGGCACATGTCCACCTGTATAGCCTGAAATAACCTGCTTGATACCCGGCATCTGATCAAAAGGCTTCACCATACACCAAAAACAGCCTCCAGCAAAAATTGCTTTTTCTTCTGTCATAAAATATGCCCCCTTTTGGTTTCAGCATAACCCTTTCTAGAAAAATTGAAATGAATCTGCTCAGACACTCGTAAAAAAAGAGAATGTCCCAGATCATTGAGACATTCCCGTAAATAGTATTTCGCTTTTTTAATAATTATCTGGATCAATCGGATAGATTATTTTTCCGTAACCAGTATAATCATAATGCGTTCCAGCACTGATTTTATCCACACTGCTGTCATCAAAGAATAATTGATTGTCGTCATCTTCATCAAGGTTCGGCAATTTTTTCTTCGTAGGCAAGCCGAGCTGCTTCTTCACAATATTTTGTTCCTCTAACAAATTATTCAATCCCAAGATTTGGAAATAAATGTCACTAATCATCTCACCCTGGCCTTCTATCTGTGTCTGCTTGATGTTCTTTGCAGCAGGCGTATAGTCTTTTGCGACCGTCAGCATCTCACTCCAGCTCAAATCAGTCTTTACATAATCTTCCACCGCGCGCAAATACTTTTTATATTTTGTGACGGAGTCAACAGAAAGAATTTTATGGACAAGCTTAGATAAAATTTCTCGTTGTCTTGCTTGTCTTCCTACGTCACCTTTTGGGTCCTCGTGGCGCATCCGCACATATTCTAATGCATGTCTGCCGTCTAGAACCTGCTTCCCTTTTTTGACGTGCACACCATCCAAAGTAAAATCAATCTTGTTGTCGACCTCGATTCCGCCAACAGCATCCACTAATGTTTTTAATCCCTTCATGTTGATCTCAACATAATGATCCACGGGAACATCTAACATTTCCTGAACGCTTTCGATCGCCATTTTAGTACCACCTAGCGAATAGGCAGCATTCAATTTATCATAATAGGTGTCACCCTTCGCAACATAATTATTCTCGTCCCCTTTATACCCAACGATCTGAGTATAGATATCGCGATCCAAACTTGTCATTAGCGTTTGTTTTTTCTTAGGGTTAATAGTAACTAACATCATGGAGTCCGAGCGCCCTTGGTAATTACGTCCTTTATCGCCTGTGTCTGTTCCCATTAATAAGACGGAAAACGGTTCCCCGCTTTTTAAATCGACCTTAGCCGAACGTGTACTTTTATAATTGACTTTTTTAGTCATTTTATTGATTGCTTGATCAACATCATTATTCACCTTTAATAAATAGACAGTGGCCGTTCCAACAAGTAGCACGATAATTCCCACAACAATCAAGATGATTTTCTTTGCTCTGCTCATATAGCACCTCAGAAATTTTATATAACTATATTTTTTGTCATTCTCTCATAAAATGACTTTTGGCAATAGTCTTTATACAGCGCTCTAAACGAAATTTAACATCTGTTCAACATGAGCCTGCTTATTTGCCAGATACCTTCTTATAATAGCCTGAAAATAAAAAGACCACAAGATTCTTTTTCAGAATCTTGTGGTCTTTTAAAGCCAGATTTTTCTAGCCTAATGGATTATTCAAAGCGTCCTCAGCTGCCATTTGTGCTTCAATATCAGAGATACTGTAAACATTTTCGCTAGCCACAACGACTTCTTTTGGTTCCATGTTACGGTAAGTTGACATACCTGTACCAGCAGGAATAATCTTCCCAATGATAACATTTTCCTTCAATCCAAGTAATGGATCTTTCTTACCGCGGATCGCAGCATCCGTCAAGACACGAGTTGTTTCTTGGAATGATGCGGCAGATAAGAAGCTGTTTGTTTCCAATGAAGCTTTGGTAATACCAAGCAAGACTGGACGAGATGTCGCAGGTGTGCCACCAGCAACCAATGTATTGTAGTTTTGATCTTTAAAGTCAGCAATATCAAGCAATGTACCTGGCAAGATATCTGTATCACCTGGGTCCATAACGCGGACTTTACGCAACATTTGACGAACCATTACTTCAATATGTTTGTCGCCGATTTCTACCCCTTGCATACGGTAAACACGTTGAACTTCACGTAACAAGTAGGTTTCAACAGAGATTACATCGCGTACTTGCAATAAGTGTTTAGGATCAATTGATCCTTCTGTTAATTGAGCACCACGATGAACCATATCGCCTTCAGCGACTTTCATACGAGCCGTGTAAGGAACGGTGTAGGTACGAGTATCCGTTTCACCTTTGACGGTAACTTCCTTCGTACGAGTCGCAGCATCCTCAGCAATCTCAACGACTTCACCAGTAACTTCAGTAATGACAGCCAAACCTTTAGGATTACGTGCTTCGAAGATTTCTTGGACACGAGGAAGACCTTGTGTAATATCGTCTCCGGCAACCCCGCCGGTATGGAATGTACGCATGGTTAACTGAGTACCAGGTTCACCGATTGATTGGGCAGCGATAGTACCAACTGCTTCGCCGACTTCAACATCGTCGCCAGTTGCCAAGTTGCGGCCATAACAATGTTTACATACACCATGTTTGGTATTACATGTGAAGACGGAGCGAATCGTTAATTTCTCAACACCAGCATCAATGAGACGTTTCGCATCTGCTTCACTGATTAGTGCGTCAGCAGGCAATAGAACTTCACCTGTTTCAGGATGCATCACGGATTTTTGCGTATAACGTCCAACTAGACGTTCTTCTAATGATTCGATGATTTCATTACCTTCACGAATCGCAGAGATTTCTAGACCGCGGTCAGTACCACAATCTTCTTCACGTACGATAACATCTTGGGCAACGTCAACCAGACGACGAGTCAAGTAACCTGAATCGGCTGTCTTCAAGGCCGTATCGGTCATCCCTTTACGAGCCCCGTGAGTCGAGATAAACATTTCCAAGACAGAAAGACCTTCACGGAAGTTCGAGATGATCGGCAATTCCATGATTTGTCCATTCGGAGCGGCCATCAGTCCACGCATCCCAGCAAGCTGAGTAAAGTTGGAGATGTTACCACGGGCTCCAGAATCAGACATCATGAAGATTGGGTTCTTCGCATCTAAGGATTCCATTAGTCGTTGTTGAATTTCATCTTTAGCTGCATTCCAAACAGCGATAACACGTTCATAACGTTCATCGTCAGTGATCAAACCACGTCGGAATTGTTTCGTAATCGTGCCAACTTGTTTGTGTGCATTGTCGATAATTTCTTGTTTTTCAGCTAGCGCCATGATATCAGCGATACCAACGGTCATACCAGCATGCGTTGAATGTTTATACCCTAAGTCTTTCATACGGTCAAGCATCATTGACGTATCAGTGACTTTGAAACGTTTGAAGACTTCAGCGATGATATTTCCAAGATTTTTCTTCTTGAATGGCAAGATGATTTCTTGTTCTTTGATCGCTGCAGGAATATCGGCACCTTTTTCGACAAAATATTTGTCAGGTGTATATTGTGTTAAGTTGAAATCAGTTGGTTCGTTCAAATAAGGGAATTCTTGCGGCATAATCTCGTTGAAAATAATTTTCCCAACAGTTGTGATCAGCATGCGTTCTTTTTGTTCTTCAGTAAATGGCTTGTCACCTAATGTATTAGGGTCAACAGCCACACGTGAATGTAAGTGAACATAGCCATTACGCCATGCTAAGACAGCTTCATTCATGTCACGGAAGATCATTCCTTCACCTTCGCGGCCTTCTTCTTCCATTGTTAGGTAATAGTTACCTAGGACCATATCTTGAGATGGTGTAACAACGGGTTTACCGTCTTTAGGGTTCAAGATATGAGTTGCAGCAAGCATCAGCATACGAGCTTCGGCTTGGGCTTCTTCACCTAGAGGTAAATGGACAGCCATTTGGTCCCCATCGAAATCGGCGTTGTAAGCTTCACACACTAATGGGTGAAGACGGATTGCGCGACCTTCAACTAGGATTGGTTCAAATGCTTGGATACCTAATCTGTGAAGCGTAGGTGCCCGGTTAAGTAAAACTGGGTGTTCTTTGATAACTTCTTCTAAGACATCCCACACAACGTCTTCTTGACGTTCGATTTTACGTTTCGCATTTTTAATATTTGAAGCAATTTCACGTTGAACGAGTTCTTTCATTACAAATGGTTTGAACAATTCGATCGCCATTTCTTTTGGCAGACCACATTGATACATCTTCAAGAACGGGCCAACGACGATAACAGAACGGGCAGAGTAGTCCACACGTTTACCCAGCAAGTTTTGACGGAAACGACCTTGTTTCCCTTTCAACATGTGAGACAAAGATTTCAATGGACGGTTACCTGGTCCAGTAACTGGACGGCCACGGCGACCATTATCAATCAACGCATCTACCGCTTCTTGAAGCATCCGTTTTTCATTCTGAACGATGATGTTTGGTGCATTCAAGTCTAATAAACGTTTCAAACGATTATTACGGTTGATTACACGACGATACAAATCATTTAAGTCAGAAGTCGCAAAACGACCACCTTCTAATTGAACCATCGGACGTAGATCTGGCGGAATGACAGGAATTACATCCATAACCATCCAACCTGGTTGGTTACCAGAAGAACGGAACGCTTCTAAGACATCTAAACGACGGATTGCTCGTGTACGTTTTTGACCTTGAGCTGTTTTCAACTCTTCTTTTAATTCTGCTGATTCACCATCTAGATCCACATGATCTAATAATTGTTTGATGGCTTCCGCACCCATTGCTGCGTGGAATTCTTGACCATATTGATCACGTTTTTCACGATATTCACGTTCAGTCAGTAATTGTTTCTTCTCTAGGCTTGTATTACCTGGATCGATTACGACATAAGATGCAAAGTAGATGATTTCTTCTAACGCACGCGGACTCATGTCTAACACAAGACCCATTCGAGAAGGAATTCCTTTGAAATACCAGATATGTGTTACAGGCGCTGCTAATTCGATATGTCCCATCCGTTCACGACGAACCTTCGAACGTGTGACTTCGACACCACAACGGTCACAGACGATCCCTTTATAACGGATTCGTTTGTATTTCCCGCAGGCACATTCCCAGTCTTTGGTTGGCCCAAAAATTCTTTCATCGAATAACCCTTCGCGTTCAGGTTTCAATGTACGATAGTTAATGGTTTCCGGTTTTTTTACTTCACCGTATGACCAGCTTCTGATTTTTTCAGGAGAAGCCAAACCTATTTGCATACTTTCGAATTTATTTACATCGATCAAAAGGGTTTCCCTCCATTTCATTTTATCGTAAGTCAGCTAGGGACTAGCCGACTTACGTATGGCAAGTGCGACTCTTATAAGTCTTCTGCAGTTTCGATTTCTTGGATCAAATCTGATTTTTGTTCGGCTTTTTCAGCAGCTGCTCTTTCTTCGACTTCTTTAGCAGATTGTTGTTGTTCTGCATATTTCGTCAATGCGTCAACTGTGATCAAGTCATCATCGTCATCGTCCATGTCTCGCAACTCGATTTCTTTGTCATTGATATCTAAGACTTGCATATCTAAACCAAGAGCTTGTAATTCTTTCACCAATACGCGGAAAGATTCAGGCACGCCTGGTTTTGGAATAGGTTCACCTTTGACGATAGCTTCGTAAGTTTTCACACGACCAACGACATCATCTGATTTGTAAGTCAAGATTTCTTGTAATGTATAAGCAGCACCATAAGCTTCCAGTGCCCAAACTTCCATTTCCCCGAAACGTTGTCCACCAAATTGAGCTTTACCACCCAATGGTTGTTGCGTAACAAGAGAGTAAGGTCCAATTGAACGAGCATGCAATTTATCATCGACCATGTGAGCCAATTTAATCATGTACATAACACCGACAGAGATACGGTTATCGAACGGTTCACCCGTACGACCATCGTAAAGAACGGTCTTAGCATCTGCCGCCATACGTGCTTCACGAACGGTTTCCCAAACATCGCTATCTTGCGCACCATCGAAGACCGGTGTCGCAACATGGATACCTAGTTGGCGAGCCGCCATTCCCAAGTGTAATTCCAATACTTGTCCGATGTTCATCCGAGATGGCACACCTAATGGGTTCAACATGATATCAACTGGCGTACCGTCTGGTAAGAAAGGCATGTCTTCTTCTGGCATAATGCGAGAAACGACCCCTTTATTTCCGTGACGGCCGGCCATTTTATCCCCTTCATGAATCTTACGTTTTTGCACGATGTAGACGCGCACTAACATATTCACACCTGGAGATAATTCATCGCCTGCTTCACGCGTAAAGATTTTCACATCGTGAACGATCCCGCCGCCACCATGTGGTACACGAAGAGATGTATCACGAACTTCACGGGCTTTTTCACCAAAGATCGCATGCAACAAACGTTCTTCAGCTGATAATTCTGTTACCCCTTTAGGAGTGACTTTACCGACTAATAAATCACCATCATGAACTTCAGCACCAATACGGATGATACCCATTTCGTCTAAGTTCTTTAATGCGTCTTCCCCAACGTTCGGGATTTCGCGAGTGATTTCTTCAGGTCCTAATTTTGTATCACGCGCTTCTGATTCATATTCTTCAATATGGATTGAAGTATAAACATCATCTTTCACCAAACGACGGCTCATGATGATCGCATCTTCATAGTTGTACCCTTCCCAAGTCATGAAGGCCACGACAACGTTTTGACCTAACGCCAATTCGCCATTTTCCATTGAAGGTCCGTCAGCTAAGATGTCGCCCACTTCAACTTGTTCACCTAAACCAACTAAAGGACGTTGGTTGTAGCTAGTTCCTGAGTTTGAACGACGGAATTTAGTAATGTCGTACTTATCTAATGCGCCATTGTCGCGACGAACACGTACTTCGTGCGCATCTACGAATTCAACGACACCATCGTTTTTACATAATAAAGCGGCACCTGAGTCATGCGCGGCTTTGTATTCCATACCAGTACCAACCCATGGAGAACGCGGTTGGATCAATGGTACTGCTTGACGCTGCATGTTGGCACCCATCAAGGCACGGTTGGAGTCATCGTTTTCCAAGAATGGGATACAAGCAGTAGCGACTGCAACTACTTGTTTTGGTGATACGTCCATGTAGTCTACTTTATCAATTGTTACTTCCAAGTTTTCAGAAGTTGCACGGGCCATAACGACATCTTCGGCGAATGTGCCATCATCGTTCAACTTGCTGTTTGCTTGAGCAACTACGTAATGGTCCTCGATATCAGCTGTTAAATAATCGATTTTGTCGGTTACTTTACCAGTCCCACGATCTACACGACGATACGGTGTTTCAATGAAACCAAACTTGTTGACCTTCGCATAAGAGGCCAAGCTGTTAATCAACCCGATGTTTGGACCTTCGGGCGTTTCAATCGGACACATACGACCATAGTGAGAATAGTGAACGTCTCGGACTTCATAGCCGGCACGGTCACGAGTCAAACCACCAGGTCCTAAGGCAGATAGACGGCGTTTGTGAGTCAATTCTCCTAATGGGTTTGTTTGGTCCATGAACTGTGACAACTGAGAAGAACCAAAGAATTCTTTGATACTTGCAACAACTGGACGAATATTGATCAGTTGTTGCGGTGTCAATGTTTCTTGGTCTTGAATTGACATACGCTCACGAACAACACGTTCCATACGAGCTAAACCAATACGGAATTGATTTTGCAATAATTCACCGACTGAACGAATACGACGATTTCCTAAATGGTCAATATCGTCGACATTGCCAATGCCTTCCATCAAATTCAAGAAATAGCTCATTGAAGCGATGATGTCAGCAGGACGAACCGTACGTACAGAAGAGTCAGGATATGCATTACCAATCACTGTTACTTCACGTTCTGGATCTTTTGGTGAAAAGACTTTAATTACTTGAACGGTCATGGGATCAGTTACAACCGCATCCTCAGATGGATAGTAAGTAACTGAATTTAAGCCGCCTTCAAGTTTTGGTCCCAATTCTTCCATCACTTGGTGAGTAAGAACAGTCCCTTTTTCAACAATGATTTCACCTGTTTCAGCATCAACTAAAGTTTCAGCCAAGGTTAAATTCAATAGACGCGTTTTAAGGTCTAATTTTTTATTTACTTTGTAACGACCAACATTTGCAAGGTCATAACGTTTTGGATCGAAGAAACGAGCTGTTAACAAGCTACGAGAGCTGTCTGCTGTTTTGGGTTCGCCTGGACGTAAACGTTCATAGACATCTTTCAATCCTTCTTCAGTACGAGAATCGCTAGGATTTTTGTGCAAGTCCTTCTCAATCGTGTTGCGTAAAGATTCACTTTCGCCAAAGATTTCAAAAATCGTATCATCAGAACCAAATCCCAAAGCACGAACTAGTGTCGTTAAAGGAATTTTACGTGTACGGTCAATCCGAACGTATGAGATATCTTTTGCGTCTGTTTCCATTTCTAACCATGCGCCACGGTTAGGAATTACAGTTGAACCAAATCCTTCTTTTCCGTTTTTATCCACTTTTCCGTGGAAATAAACGCCAGGAGAACGAACTAATTGAGATACAATAACCCGTTCCGCTCCATTGATGATAAAGGTTCCTTGTTCCGTCATTAATGGGAAATCGCCAAAGAATACTTCTTGGGATTTGATTTCGCCAGTTTCGCGGTTTACTAAGCGTAAGACAACATGTAATGGTGCAGAATAGTTTGCATCGTGTGAACGAGCCTCTGCAACCGTGTATTTAGGTTCTTTCAATTCATAGTCAACAAATTCAAGTGACAAGTTTCCATTAAAGTCTTCAATTGGCAAAATGTCTTCAAACATCTCTCGCAAGCCCTCATCTAGGAACCATTGATAAGAATCTGTTTGAATTTCGATCAAATTCGGTAATTCCAACACTTCACTGATTCGTGCGAAGCTTCTACGTTCTCGGTGTTTCCCGTATTTTACTACGTGTCCAGCCAAGTTCTTCACCCCTCTTAAAAGTTTGAAAACCGATCCGAAGATAAATTACAATAACATTACAAAAATTAAATTAGTGTAACAAGCGACATTTTTTGCGGCTTTTAGGCAAAAAAAAACCAAAAATAGAACGTTCTCTTGAAAAATTATTCGCGAGCTTCTACTTTTGTTTCCCTATTAAAAACCGGAACGGACAATATTTCGTTCCTGCCTTTTATCATTTCAGATAGTTTTAGCAAACTCATATGATACATGAGGATAACATAAAAGTCAATAGTCTCAAGGCTTTAATCAAAGCCTCGCAAGCTTTTCTTAAAACTTTCAGTAAACATCAATTGATTCAATTCGATTTACATTTTTGAATATTCAGAATATTCGACTATTTATTATTGACATCTCATTTTTCTTAACGTATACTAATCTACATCCTAAACAAGTTGGAGGTTGTTCCCATGCTGAATATGAAAAACTCACAACCGAATAACCGCTATTACTTTAGCTATTTTAGATAGGTTTGTATTCATCACGATGGATACAAACAACTTGAGTGTTTTTTGTATCTATGATGGCTAGAGCATTTCGATGTACCAACGGCCGCATAGAGAAATCTAAGTGGCTGAAGAAGTATACTATTTTTGTATTCGTATCACCCACTTAGAGTTTCGATACTTCTAAGCGGGTGATTTTTTTATGAATGAAAAAAGGATGATGATCTAGTTTCACCAGATAAAAAGAAATTTAGGTGGATGATACGAGGATCGAGAATTAAGACTTTAAAAACAAAAAAGGAGAGAACATAATGAAAAAAACAGTATTGGCAGGAATTGGATTGGTAAGTTTACTGATGTTGGGTGCTTGTGGTGGAGGAAATGATGCAGATAGTAATGACACTACAAAAACAGTAGGCGTCTTACAATTAGTCCAACATCCATCATTAGACAATGCCTATGAAGGCTTCAAAGAAGGCCTAGAAGAAGGCGGCTATAAAGAAGACGACAATTTAAAAATCGAGTACCAAAATGCACAAAACAATCAGGATAACCTGAAAAGTATGAGTGAGAAATTGATCAAAGAAGAGCCTGATCTACTCTTAGGAATAGCTACTCCAGCAGCTCAATCTTTACTAAACGCTACAACTGAAATTCCGATCACTGTAACTGCCGTGACCGATTTAGAAGAAGCAAAATTAGTTAAAAGCGATAAAAAACCTGGCGGAAACGTAACAGGCACAACGGATATGGTTCCAATCGACAAACAGATTGACCTGCTTTTATCGATTGTTCCAAATGCAAAATCGATCGGAATCATGTATAACGCCGGTGAAGCCAATTCAAAAATTCAAGCAGATCTTGCTGAAAAAGCTTTGAAAAAGGCTGGCGTTGAAGTCAAAATCAAGACAGCAAACACTACAAATGATGTTCAACAAGTAACTGAATCTTTAGCTGGTGAGACAGATGGAATCTACGTACCGACAGACAATACCTTCGCAAGCGCCGCAGCGGTCATTGGAGATGTTGTTAAAGAAAAGAAAATTCCATTAGTTGCAGGATCAACAGAACAAATCGATGGCGGCGGTCTAGCAACCGTAGGGATTGACTACAAATCACTAGGCAAACAAACTGGGAAAATGGCTGCAAAAATCTTAGACGGTGACGCAAAACCTGAAGATACTCCGGTAGAATCTGCGGACACGCTTAAATTAGTGGTTAATAAAGAGATGGCAGAAGCTTTGGGAATCGACCCAGACAGCATCAAAGAACCCCTAAATAAAGGAAATAGTTAAGACTAGCTTCACAAAGAAAGAAGGAAGAATCATGAATGTTATCACTTTGTTATTATCAGCGACGTCACAAGGTATGCTCTGGTCATTATTAGCCATCGGAGTTTACATGACTTTTCGAATTTTAGATATTGCCGATTTGACTGCCGAAGGAAGCTTTCCTTTAGGCGGAGGAATCGCAGCGATTGGGATCGTTAACGGTATGCATCCAGCAATAGCTACTTTATTGGCATTTGGTGGTGGAATGTTAGCTGGTTTGGTTACAGGTATCTTAAATACAAAATTCAAAATTCCAGCTTTATTGGCCGGAATTATCACTATGACTGGTCTATATTCTGTTACTTCCCGTGTAATGGGAGCTCCAAATATTGCCTTATTAGGCGAAAGCACTATTTTTACAGGAGCTCAAGATCTGGGATTAACAAAAAATAATGCCGTGATTCTAGTCGGACTCTTAATCGTATTGCTAGTCATTCTATTATTAGTTCTATTTTTCCGAACGGAGATTGGTTTAGCCGTTCGAGCAACCGGGGACAATCCCGATATGAGTGAGGCCAACGGGATCAAAACCGAAAACATGAAGCTATTAGGCTACATGATTTCAAACGGAAGCATCGCTCTTTCAGGTGCTTTACTGGCTCAAAATAACGGCTTTGCTGATTTGAACTCAGGAGTTGGTACAATCGTTATCGGACTCGCTTCAATCATTATTGCAGAAGTTCTGCTCCATAATAAGCCAATCCTTGTCCGACTGATCACGATTGTTGCTGGAGCAATTATTTATCGCTTCATTTTAGCATTAGTATTCGAAATGAACGTCGAGCCAACAGATTCTAAACTGGCTTCAGCGATTGTTTTGGTAATCTGTTTATCATTACCGCAAATTCGATCAAAATTTACCTTGAAATCAAAAAAGAAAGGGGCTGACAACAATGCAACCAGTATTAAGAATTAATAATTTGCATCAATATTTCGAACGTGGAACAGTTAATGAAAATCATGTGCTGCGTGGAATCAATTTGAGTTTAGCCCCTGGTGAATTTGTCACGATTATCGGTGGAAATGGTGCGGGTAAGTCTACCTTGCTAAATAGTGTGGCCGGCACATTACCGATCGAAGAAGGACAAATGTTTTTAAATGAGGAAGATATCACTAAACATTCTGTTACACGTCGCTCAAAAAAAATTAGTCGTGTCTTCCAAGATCCTAAAATGGGTACCGCAGTTCGTCTATCAGTAGAAGAAAATTTAGCATTAGCCATGAAACGCGGTCACAAACGCGGCTTCTCACTAGGTGTAAAAAGTAAGGATCGTAGTTATTTCCAAGAACAATTAGCTATGCTAAATCTGAACTTGGAAAATCGATTAGATGCTGAGATTGGTTTACTATCTGGAGGACAGCGCCAAGCTATCACACTATTAATGGCAACGCTGCAACGACCTGATCTGATTTTATTAGATGAGCATACAGCGGCACTCGATCCCAAAACTTCATTAACTGTAATGGGACTAACCGAACGCTTGATTCGTGAGCAAGAATTAACAGCTTTTATGGTAACCCACAATATGGAGGATGCCATCAAATATGGGAATCGTTTAATTATGCTTCATCAGGGACAGATTGCTTTGGACTTGAAACAAGAGGAAAAACAACATCTGACTGTACCAAAATTGATGGAGCTCTTCCATCAAAACTCCGGTGTCGAACTAAAAGACGATGCCTTGTTACTAAGTTAATACACCCTTCTTCTTTCTTGGCAGGCTACTTTTATGTAGCCTGTTTTTTTGTTACACTGAGCCCAGAATGAAAATAAAGGAGCGAAAAAATTGTCGACGAAGGAAAAAATTTTAGCCCGTTTAAAAGCAGCAGAAAATGTTTTATCCGGCGAAGCCTTAGCTCAAGAATTAGGGGTATCTCGTACCGCAATATGGAAAGCAATCAAAGAATTAGAAAAAAAGGGGTATCAGATTCAACATTCCGCGAACGGTTATCGTTACCAGCCTTCTGATATTTTAGATGCAAAAGAAATTCATGAAGGCATTCTTCAAGCCGTCGATATAACCGTTTTAGGAACCTCTACTTCGACTATGAAAGACGCTCAGCAGGCTGTAATGGACGGCAAAAAATCACCTTTACTGATTGTAGCAGATATGCAGGAAGCGCCTCGAGGGCGTTTCAATCGACCTTTTTTTGCTGCGAAACAACAAGGTATCTATATGAGTTTGCTCTTGGAGCCTAAGGAGCAATTAACAGAATTACCACAATATACAATCTTGATGGCCGTCGCTGTATCCGAAGCGATCGATGAATTATTAGGTGTGGATACACAAATTAAATGGGTCAACGATATTTATTTGAATCATAAAAAAATCGTCGGCATTTTATCAGAAGCGATGACCGATATTGAAACCAACTCACTAAAATACATTATTATTGGTATGGGAATCAACTTCTCCATTCCCCAAGAAAACTACCCTGATGAGTTGCAGGAAAAAGCGACTTCTTTGTTTCCGAACGGTCAAGCAACCATAACAAGAAATCAATTGATCATTAACATCTGGAATCGATTCTTTAATTTATTGGCGGATCAAACGACTTACCTGGATGCTTATCGAAAGAAATCATTCGTACTAGGTAAAAAAATCACTTTTAAACGGAAAGACCAATCCTACATGGGAACTGCCATCGCGATCACTGATACTGGTGAGCTAGTAGTCGATTTAGGGGAGGAAAAAGTTCATCTCTCCTCTGGCGAAATCAGCTTAAGTTCTATTCAATAAAAGACTGTAGACATTATCCAAAAACGGATCTTGTCTACAGTCTTTTTAGTTATCTCATTGTTACAAATTCTTCGCTGCCAGTTGGGTGGATCGCAACTGTGTCATCAAAGTCTTTCTTCGTTGCTCCCATTTTAATCGCTACAGCAAATCCCTGTAGCATTTCATCAACACCCACACCAATCGCATGCAGACCAATAATTTTTTCTTCTTTTCCAAGACATACTAATTTCATATCACATTTTTGACGATAGTCGCTTAATGCAAAATACATTGGTGTAAAACGCGAATGGTAGATTTTAATCTGATCTTTTCCATAACGTTCAATAGCACTCTCTTCTGATAAGCCAATCGTTGCAATCGTTGGATGTGTAAAAATCACGGTTGGAACATTTTCATAATCTAAAAATTCTTCTGACTTACCATTAAAGACCCGTTCTGATAAACGGCGCCCCGCGGCAATAGCTACTGGTGTTAAATCAATCTTACCAATCACATCCCCGACTGCATAAACACCTTCACTCGTTGTATTTTGGTATTTATCGACAATGACAAAGCCTTTCTCGTTTAACGTCACAGAGGTATTCTCTAAACCTAACTTATCAGTATTTGGTATACGACCGCCAGCAAACAACACTTTGTCTCCTGTCAGTGTATTTCCATTCTCAAAATAGACAGTATAGGTTTCATCCTCATTTTTTTTGATTTCTTTTGCCACATGATGATCATACAACTTCATCTTATTCTCACGATAAATGTCCACTAAATTATCGGCCAACATTTTATCAAATGTCCGTAACGGACGACTATGGCGAAAAGCCCAATAAACTTGCGTGCCCATGCCCTGTAGCACACCACTCAATTCTGCTGCAATATAACCAGCCCCCAGAACAACAACTTCTTTTGGCTGTTCGGTCATTTCAAAGAATCCGTTAGAATCAATAGCATATTCACCGCCAGGAATCTCCATCTGACTTGGTCTTCCACCAGTCGCAATCAAGATATTGGGCGCAGTGTATTCTTCACCGTTTACACTGACAACATGATCTGATTTGAACGTCGCATAGCCTTCAATTCGTTCTACATTGTTACTATCAAGTCCACGGTAGTAGGCTCCGTGTAAAAAGTCGATATATTTTTCACGACGTTCAACCAACTCATTAAAATCAAATTTTCCAACATCAGCCTGTACACCATAACTAGATGCGTCTCGCTCAATCATCTCTAACATACTACTAGCCTGCCACATTACCTTTTTCGGTACACAACCAACATTGACACAGGTTCCGCCGATTTTATTACCCTCGATTAACAAGACTTTTGCTCCATGCATACCAGCACGATTAGCCGAGGCGATCCCGCCACTTCCGCCACCGACAACTATGTAATCATATTCCTTCATTCATCTACCTCCTAATTCATGCTTACGTTCATTTTAATACATTCTGTAAAAAAAGAATTGATTTTTGCCCGATGCTATTTTCTAAAAAAAACACCCGCTAAAAATCTGCTTTCGTCCAAATTTAGCGAGTGGTTTATTTATCAGTCTTTTTTCTTACGAATCATATCACCAGGTTTGACTGGTTGAGCAACAGGCATCGTTAAAACCATCATAGGGTTAGGCGCCCTGTCGATTGATTCGCCCTCCTCATTTTTCATTTCTATAACGGTTTGTTCAAAATGCTTGAAATGTGGTCCGTAGAATTCAATTTCATCACCTATTTTAAAATGATTTCGTTGGCGGACAGTAGCGATTCCGCTAGCTTCATCATAACTCAGAACTTCACCAATAAATTTGTACACAGGAATCTTCCGGCGCGGACCAAATAATTGTTCATTTTCAGTCGGTACATGATAATAAAATCCAGTCGATAATTCTCGTTGAGCTACTTTCCATAGTTCATCGATCCATTCTTGTTTACAGACATAATTATCTGGATCAGCCATATAGCTGTCAACCGCTGCTTTGTAAACATTAGATACAGTTGAAACATAATGAATTGATTTCATCCGACCTTCGATCTTTAAGCTGTCGACGCCATTTTCAATCAAATCAGGAATATGTTCGATCATAGACATATCTACAGCACTCATAGAAAATTCTTCCGAAACATCACTATTTTCTGTCAGTGAACGATGTTCTTGAGCAAAAGGCATATCGAATAATTCATACTTCCAGCGACAAGATTGAGAGCAACCACCACGATTAGCATCTCGCATTGACATATGATTGGACAGTGTACAACGACCCGAATAAGAAATGCACATTGCTCCATGAATAAATGCCTCAATTTGAATATCCGTATTACGGCGAATCTCAGCTAATTCTTCCATTGAGACTTCTCGGGCCAACACAACTCGTTCCAGACCCTCATTTTGCCAAAATTTCAATGTCTCCGCATTAGTTGCAGACGCCTGTGTTGATAAATGAATCTCTAACCCATGGGCTTCTGATGCACAAATTTCGATCAAAGCAGGATCAGAAATAATCACAGCTGAGATTCCAATGTCACGCAACTTTTTGAAGAACGCTCCGGCCCCTTCTTCATTACCTTCATGGGTCACCATGTTCGCAGCTACATAAACCTTAGCTCCATACTGATTGGCAAAAGCCACGCCTTCTTCCATCTCTTCAAATGAAAAATTTCCGGCCCGAGAACGCAAACCATATGCATCCCCACCAATATACACTGCATCCGCACCATAATGAATGGCAGTTTTTAATTTTTCCAATGTCCCGGCTGGTGCTAAAACTTCTGGCCGTTTCAATTTTCTTTCTGTCATACTGCTATTACTCCTATTTAATCGCTGTTGGGTCTAAATGATAAAAACCTGTATCCATTCCCCGACCAACAGGATGATATTTTTGAATTTCTTGTTGAGCGTTGACAACCATCGCATCATTCCAAGAATTCATTCCTATTGCTGCTTTAGCTTCTGCAAAAACCTTAGTAATCGCTACAAAATTCGCTCCAAGTGTAAACAAACCATCTAATTTCCATGTTTGATAACCTGCTAGTTTAAGCTCGGATAATTCCTTAATCAAATTTAGATCATTATCCGCAAAAATATGTGTGCCATGTTGATCTTCGTAAATCGAATAATGTGTTTCTGCCTTCTTGGGTTCCGAAATAAACAATCCACGTTCCTTAGAAGTACTTTCCGATTGCTTTGTATAATTGAAATAATTATCTAGTAACGGGCGTTTTGATTGATGAATACAAGTAGCACCATAAACCAAAACTTCCACTGGAACTTCGACGTGCTGACTCAAACGCTGCATTTCTTCAAAAGGAACTTCGCGAGCCAATACCGCTCCCACTGCTCCTTTTTTCTGCCAAAAATTAATTTGTCGTGCATTGGTCACCAGTGTTTCCGCATCATAAATATATGGTAAATCGTATTCCTGTAATAAATAAATCACGCCCGTGTCACCAACAACTACGTGATCTGGCTTTACATCTGCCAAAAAATCTAAGTATTCTGGTATCTTCTTCATCTTGTCAGGATGCATGATACCATTTACAGCGACATTCACTTTTTTCCCATTTGCATGTGCTAAATCAATCAAAGCCTTTTGTTCCTCACGAGAAAAAGAATAAGGCAGTCGTAACCCAAAAGCTTCTTCCCCTATGTATAATGTATCCACTCCGACAGCTAATAACTCTTCAGCTTGCGCCATTGATTCTGCTGTCGCAATTAGTTCGATCATGGTACGTCCTCCTTTTAGACTTTCTCATACTATCATAGCTACAAAAAGTTTCCAACTGATGACATAAAAAAGAGAATGACGCTAATACATCATTCTCTAGATTATTAAACTTTTTCTGGTATTTTTTCTTCTTTTGGATTTTTAACAGTTAATGTGATCTTACCTTTGCTAGCTCCAATAGTCACTGTATCTCCCAACTGAATTTGACCAGATAAGAGTGCCTCAGCCAAACGGTCTTCAATTTCTTTTTGCAATGCCCGACGAATTGGTCGTGCCCCATACTCAGGATCAAATCCAACTTTTCCAATAACATCATAAGCTGCCGATGTAATCTTCACTTTGATTTCGTGCTCCTTCATACGATCTAAAACAGCACGACTCATAATTTTGACGATCTCATGGATTTGCTCTTGATCCAATGATTTGAAGACTACCGTTTCATCAATCCGATTGAGAAATTCTGGACGGAAAGCTTTTTTCAATTCTTCTAGGATTCGTTTTTCCATCATCGCATGATCTTTACTGATATCCTTCACATTGAAACCAACATTTTTCTCTTCACGGATTTCCGTTGCTCCGATATTGGAAGTCATAATTAAGATCGTATTACGAAAATCAACTTTCCGACCTTTCGAATCTGTTAAATGACCATCATCCAATACTTGTAATAGAATATTGAAAACATCTGGATGGGCTTTTTCCACTTCATCTAGCAAGATAACCGAATAAGGTTTCTGACGAATTTTTTCTGTTAATTGTCCACCTTCTTCATATCCTACGTAACCAGGAGGCGATCCGATTAAACGACTTGTACTATATTTCTCCATATATTCAGACATGTCGACCCGAATCAATGCTTCCTCACTGCCAAACATTGCTTCGGCCAGTGCCTTCGCTAATTCTGTTTTACCAACACCAGTTGGTCCTAAAAACATAAAGGAACCAATTGGACGATTTGGATCTTTCAAACCACTGCGTGCTCGACGAATCGCCCGCGAGATAGCTTTAACAGCTTCCTCTTGACCAACGACTCGTTTATGCAGAACTTTTTCCAAATCTAACAGTCGCTGACTTTCCTTTTTCTCTAACTGCTGTAGCGGCACACCTGTCCATTGAGAAACGACTGCTGCAACATCTTCGTCAGTAACCTGATCAATATAGCCGTTTTCTTGCTTAGCAGCTTTAATTTTAGCTTGCTCCAATGTTTCAGATAATTGTTTTTCCCGTAAACGTAAACGAGCCGCCGATTCAAAGTCTTGATTTTGAATCGCCTTTTCTTTTTCTATTACTAAATCTTGAATTTCGTCTTCTAACTCAGTAAGCTCAGAAACCTCGTCCGTCGAATCTAAACGAACTTTTGCAGAAGATTCATCCATCAAGTCAATTGCTTTATCTGGTAATTGACGCGAGTTAATATATCGAACGGATAAAGACACTGCCGCATGCAGGGCTTCATCAGTAATTTCAACTCCATGATGATCCTCATAACGAGGGCGTAAGCCTTTCAGTATCTCTTCCGCTTCCTCCGGCGTCGGTTCTTCTACTTGTACTCTAGCAAAACGACGCTCCAAAGCAGAATCTTTTTCAATATACTTTTGATATTCATCTAACGTTGTTGCACCAATTGTTTGTAACTCTCCGCGAGCCAACGCAGGCTTTAAAATATTTGAAGCATCAATTGCCCCCTCAGCACCACCGGCACCAATCAAAGTATGCAGTTCATCAATAAATAGAATAATTTGGCCATCATGATAAATTTCATCGATTACTTTTTTCAAGCGATCTTCGAATTCTCCACGATATTTCGTTCCAGCCACCAAGGCACCCATATCAAGCATCATCAGACGTTTTCCGCGCATATCTTCTGGTACATCTCCAGAAATAATTCGTTGAGCTAGACCTTCAACAATTGCTGTTTTACCAACACCGGGCTCTCCAACTAGTACCGGATTATTTTTAGTCCGACGACTCAAAATTTGAACTACACGACGAACTTCACTATCTCGACCAACTACCGGATCCAGTCGTTTTTCTCGTGCCAGTTTTGTTAAATCTCGAGCCAAGCCATCTAAAGTTGGTGTTCCTTGTGAATTGCTTTGTGCTGGTTTTGCTGGAGCTTTACGTCTGCTCCCAGCTCCTTGGTTTCCATTTGATGCTTCATTTACGCCCATCTTCTTCAATAGAAGCTGCCGCATCTTAGGCAAACTAAGCCCTAGATTTACTAAAATATGAGACGCTAAGATTTCATCGTCCCGCAATAGTCCTAACAATACATGTTCCGTTCCAACCAATTTTGCATTGAAGCGTTTAGCTTCATCATCAGCAAAAATTAAAATCTGTTTTGCTCTAGGAGAATAGGGTAAATAACCGTCTTCAGGATAAGATTTGACTGATCCATACCCGGTCATATGCTCGATTTCTTCACGAATATCATTTTCATTTGAATTCATCTGACGCAGTGTTTTGCCTGCGATTCCTTGTTGTTCAATCACTAAAGCTAGTAATAAATGCTCCGAGCCAACCGAGCGATGTTTAAAATACTTAGCTTCTTGTTGTGCAATAGCCAACACAGCTTTTGCGCGTTCTGTATACAGCTGATCCATATCCCTCACTCCTTTTTTTCATAACTTAAACGTTCTAAAAATCCGTGAAGAATTCTTGACCGTAGTCTATTTTCAATTTGACTGATACCAAGAACATTCTTCGATACTGCACTCAACATCAAATTACCTTCTTTTTCTGTAATAATTTCCTCTTCAAATAATTTTTGAATAATTCCAAAGGCATTTGTTTCAGAAATTTCACTTCCAAAAGACTCCATCAATTGCTTCAAAAAATAATGTTGATCAGAAATCTTAACTTTACTTATTCGGATATAACCACCGCCACCCCTTTTACTTTCAACTAAATAACCCCGTTGGAAAGTAAAACGTGTGTTAATTACATAATTTATCTGAGAAGGAACACAATTAAATAACTGTGCCATCTCTGCTCTACGAATTTCGATGATTTCACTATTCTCCAAAATATCTTTCAAATAAGACTCGATCAAATCAGAGGTATTTCTGCTCATAATATCGCCCCCTATTGACTATTCCTGACCATAATTATATCGAATTTAGAGCATGAAATAAAGAAGAACGCCTTTCTTTAAATTAAGATAAAAAAAAAGAAGGTTCTCACCTTCTTTTGGATCGCACTATCGGTCTTAGATACGAATAAGATAGATAAAATCCTTAAATACAAGGCAAGCAATTCATATAAAACTAACTTAAAAAAGTATAACAAGATCATCGGAAATGTCAAACCAAGGATGGCTCGTCAAAAGACACTCTCGGAAAACGAAATAGAGCAAATCGTTAAGAAATACAGACAAGGTTTCCTCATTAAAGATCTAGCAGATGAATACTCTTGTCATAGAGAAACCGTCAGCAACCATCTCAAAAAGAATGGAGTTGAGGTAAGACGAGGAAGACGGCTGAGATAAGCTCTCACTCCACTTAACAATCAGAACTCGACAGACAACTATAACCCGCTAATACAATAGACTATTCGTTCGCTGTATATCTCGGATCAATGTTGTCATAAACCATCAGTATATAACATGATTTCATTATAAAATAAACAATCATAACAGCCACATTTAAAATAATGAACCTCAGTAAACTTGAAGATTCTATTTCTCATCCCTACTCCTTTGAAAGATTATGTGATTGAAAAAAAGAGGTTTTTAATAGATAATATTAAAGTAGCAATTAACTTGCAGAGAGGAGAAAGATTAATGAAGCTAAACAATATGAAACATTTGAATCTTGTCCTTGAGAAGCTAGATTATACTTCCTCTAAAAATTTTTCCTACTATAGAAATAACAAGATAGATTCTCACATTGAAATTAATGAAAATGACAAGAAAATTCTACAAATACTATCTCCTAATGCAATATACTTTAATGACAATAAACCTTTTATATTATTCTATTCAGATGAAAATCAAATAGACTTTAAAAGTATATGGAATTCACAAATCCCTTTAGTTTTTGTAATAAAAGTCGATACTGTTTTCATCTACACAGGAAAGAATTTATCTGAGAATAAAGATGGTCTACATCTTTTATATGAAGAAAGCATTAATAATTTAGATGTTTTTTCTTATTGGCAGATACACGATGAAAAATTTATCAATCAATACAGGTATGAGCTTCAAAAAAACGAGTTAAACCAATCTCTTCTAGACAACATTGAATTCTTAACAGACTATCTTAAAAATGAGCTCAATATAAACTTTGCTACTCGATTAGTTTTACGCCTAATATTTATCAGATTTTTGATAGATAGGGGTGTAAACTTAGACTATTTGAATTTTACAGATAATGTAGAAAAATCTCGAAAAGAATTCTTAAATTTACTAGGAAAGAAACATGAACTTTATCAACTTTTTCAACATTTAAAAGAAAAGTTTTCTGGAAGTTTATTTGACCTAGAAAATGACGAAGATCCAATCCACTTATCTCAAGAAGTATTTACAGTTTTAAAAGAATTCTTTTCAGGAGAACTTGTTTTAAAAAATGGACAAATTAGTTTATTTCCTCTGTATGATTTCAACATTATCTCTGTCGAATTAATCAGCAATATCTATGAAATACTATTAGGCAACGAAGGGCAACAAAAAAATAAATCCTTTTACACACCAAGTTATTTGGTAGACTATATTCTTTCTAATACTGTTGATGCAGATCCTGATAAAATGAAATCTATTAAAATACTAGATCCCTCTTGTGGTTCAGGCATATTTTTAGTGAAATCTTATAAGAAAATTTTAGAAGCTAACCGAGATGTCATGAAAGACATGTCCAGCGATGATATCGATAAATTTTTAATCAACAAGTTAGAGAATAATGTATTTGGAATAGACTTGAGTAGCGAAGCTATCGATGTAACTGTTTTCTCACTATATTTAACTTTATTAGATTTTAAAGATCCTAAAACCTTAAAACAATTTCATTTACCTAAATTGATCGGGAGAAACTTGTTTATCAATGATTTTTTAGATGATAATCTTATTGAGCGATTAGCGAATTTGCAGTTTGATTTTATCCTTGGAAATCCTCCTTGGGGCAGTATTACTGGAAAGACTAACGAGATTAGTACAGACTTCATTTATCAAATCGAAAAATTTGTAAGTACAAAGACCGTTGTTAGCCTTGTTCTACCATCTAAAATTCTATACAATCAGAAAAAACCTGCCGTAAAACTCAGACGTTTTCTGTTAGAAAAATTTATAATTCATGAAGTTTTAGATATGTCTTCTGTGAGAAAAGAAATATTTAAAAATGCTAAAGCGCCTGCCGTAATTTTAACCATTCAAAGATCTGAGTCACTGAAAGTAAACTTACAAAATAAACTTACTCATATATCTCTCAAGCCAAATCTATTCTTTGAATTATTCGATACACTAGTGATTGAAAAAAATGATGTTAAATATGTTGAACAAAATATTCTTTTATCAAAAGACTGGGCTTGGAAAGTATTACTTTACGGTACTAGCTGGGATTTGAAAATATGTAGCAATCTAAAGGATAATTATTTAAGTATAAAAGATACGATTAAAGCTAGAAATGCGGATAGACCCGAAGAGACAAGTATTATTTACGGAACAGGTATTCAAGACCAACAAAATAAAGATCAAAAAGATTCCAGAATGTATATTGGCAAAAAACTCTTAAATTCTAAAAATGGACTTGACCATTTCGAGTTAAATTTGGAATGCTCTTCTACTTTTACAAAGGAATTCATACACAGAGTGAGAATTGAAAAGTTATTCAAAGGTCCGTTCGTTTTGTATAAAAAGGGGCTCGATATGAAGAATTTTAGAGTCCGGGCCGTATATTCAGAAGATAGTTTTTTATTCAAGGATACTATAAGCGCCATAAAAGGAGAGATGGAAGATCAAGTTTTCCTTAAATCAGTTACAGGCTTACTCAATTCATCGCTTTATGTATATTTGAATATCATGTTAAATACCTCTTTGGGCATTGAGCGCGAGCAAGCATTTCCCACCGAATTACTTAATTATCCTTTTTTGAATTCGGAGCCTCATGAGGCAAAACTTGCTGAATACGTAGATGAAATTCAAAATCTATCAGAAGATTTGTTTACTCAACATCTAAAAGAGGACATCTCTCAAAACATCGATAGCCTTGTTTTGGACGCTTTTAATTTAAAAAACAATACATTTATAGACTATGCAGTTAATATACAGGGGCCACTAATTAGAAAAGAGAAATACCAAGTTGGAAATATCACTGTTTCCGAAACACAAATGATCAATTATGCCCAAGTATTCTATAACTATTTTACAAAGCTATATAGTAACAATGGCTTATTTATCAAAAGTAATGTATTTACTTCCATAGCTAATCAATTTGCAGTATTTGAGCTAAAGATAATTGAGGACACTTCTGAAGATGGTATTTTTGTAGATATATCAAAAAGATTTGATAAAGAGCTACTATCAAAGTTTTCTGTCTATAGTTTTACAGATTCCATATACAGCATTAAAGATGTCATAATTTTTGAAGATGATTCATTTTATATTATTAAAAAGAATTTGTTCAAAAACTGGCATCCCGCAATGGCTGAGAAAGATCTGTCCGAAGTCATTGATATAATTTTGCGGGATGAGGGGTGATTTTGTGAGTGGATTTAAATTCGGAAAATACAATGATATCTTTAAAAATAATCTCTTTGAAGCTATTAGAGAATATGTAATTAAAAGTTGTGAAGTTATGGTTGAGGATAGCATTAATAAGAATGAGCTTCTTCCAAATAACGAAGATAAAATAAAGAATAGATTAGTATTTAAATATCTACGAGACGACAAGAATAAAGATCGTCTAAATTTTGACACTTGGAAGCTTGATTTTGAAGCTGAGAACTCAGAAAATTACTCTCAAGAAAATGGAGATATTGCTGATGCAAGGCTAGACATTAAGATAATTAGTGAGGACACTCTGGCTTCAAATGAACGCTACTACACTATTGAGTGTAAAAGACTTGATGGAAATAAAACTTTAAATACTAAATACATTGATGAAGGTGTTGCAAGATTTGTAAAAGGGCAAGTTAAATATGCCTCTGCTTATAAAAAGAATTTTATGCTTGGCTTTTTAGTGAAAAATTTTGATATTATTGAAAACACTGAAAAAATCGATAAAACTCAAAAAACTAATTTGCCAACCGAAGTCGTCACTCCCCTAAATATTTTTCTAAATAATGCACCCTCGTGTTGTGTATACAGTGGAAATTACAGAACTTTAAAAGGTGACTTAGAAATACATCATATTTTCTACAACGTCTCTGCAGCAATGAAATAGCATTCAAAAAAACCGTAACTAATAAGTGTGCGTAAGATAAAGTTTAACAATCTTGAATATGTTCATAGCCCAAAACAGCTAACAAACCGTTAGCTGTTTTTCTTATCTTGTTTATGCTCTTTTCCCTCAGTCTGTTTTATCCTCTCTTTTTGTTACTCCTTTTTCGTTTTAAAATTATAAAGCACCAACAATAATAACGTATGGAGGTTTTAAGAAATGCAAAACTGTAAGGGGAAAATGAAGACGAAGGAATTGGAGGGACTGGACAAGATTCTATTAGGCTATGCTCGAGTTAGTACCATCGAGCAGGATTTAGGCTTTGAGGCTCAACTAGATAAATTGGAACAAGCGGGTTGTCACCTAATTTTCAGCGAGAAAGATTCAGGTGGCAAGGATGATCGCATCGAGTTACGTAAAATGTTGAAAACGGCTAAACGGTTATCTTCCAAAGGTAAAGACGTATCGGTAGTGGTATATAAGATAGACCGACTGACTCGGAAAATGAGCACTCTAAGTAATATCATTAACGAACTATGTGACCATGGTATTACCTTTGTCAGTTTACAAGAGAATATCGTAGCCAATAGCTTGCTTGGTCGTTTTATCTGCCAAGCTATCGGGTTTGTGGCGGAAATGGAACTAGATAATATCAGAACCAGAACCAAGGACGGTCTAAGGAAAGCTCGAGAGCGTGGCTCTAAGTTAGGCAATCCTGGATTACCTAAGGAAAAAGAGAAAGAGATTCTCCGCCTGTACCAATTATTGGATTTATCAATTAGTGATATCGCTCAACGGGTGGGTGTTTCAGATAAAACAGTCTATAACGTAGCCAAAAGACACAATCTATCTAGAAAATACCGGAAAGTTGTTGCTAAACCCCTAAGTATCAGCTAAAATTAATTTTAATCAATACATCCGTTCTTTTATTAGACATTTACAGTAACAAACGACCCTTTGTTACCGATGGCCTCATAGGCTTTTTACTCTAATTCATATACCTACTAAAACGTTATTCTATAAGTGTTTATTCACTTTCAGGATGACGTTTTTTTACGTATGCTATACCTCCGCATTTGAGGGTCGTTAAATTCAGTCCATATTCTTGGAGGTGGAAGTTTTTAGATAAATCGGCATAAGAACATTACCCATAGGTAACACATTAAAAAGGAGCGTGAAAAAGTCTTGAAACAAACCCGTATGAAGAAACACGAAGACAAACTTAAGGCAGTCAGTAAACGTAATAAGCGAATTATCACCGTCACTACCTTAGTTGGACTAGTTTGTCCTGCAACACTAGGCACTATCCAAGCTATGGCGGATGAAGTACCAACTGCAACCACAGAACAACCAGCCACACCCGTCAATGAGCAACCACCGTCAGAAACCCAGCCAACCGTAGAATCTCAAAGTCAAGAACCTGTCACTCCTGAACAACCTGTCACTGAAACCCCTAGCCAAGAACCTACTACGTCAACCGAACCAGTAACCGAGCAACCAGCCCTTAAGGAAGAACCGACTGTAGCTCCTACTGAAACGACAACCGAAACCCAAACGTCTGAAACTCAAGCAACAACAGGTAAAGAGGCAACCGAAGATGTTAAGGCTCAAGCAACAGAAGATGAAGCAAATAAGATAGAAGCTCAAAAATCATTTGACGTAGAAGAAGCTAGTTTTTCTAGCTATTTAAGTCAAATCAAAGTCATACTTGATGAAGTTGAGGGTAAAATCATTACCAACCCTCATCGAGTAAAACATGATGATTTAATCACTTGCTGGCATATTGCTTCATCCGCTGGAAATGACACTCCATCCAGCTCAAAAGACCAAGCTTTTTACGATAAATGGTTAGCAGAACTGCAAAGTCTTCTAAACGAATCAAGCCAGCTTAAAGCAGATGTTGATGCCAGCCAAACCGCTGAAATCTACACTTATTATGTAGTGCGTAATGTCGTAGATGATAACGGTAATATTGTTGATTCTACAAGATGGCCAGAAACTGCTGTTAAAGATTCTTTCGTCAAGGTTGAAGCGATTAACTGGTACGGCTATTACCTTGTGCCTGGAACACCTAGCGAATATCCTGAAACTCAAATCACGTCAGATGGTACTCAAGAATTTGTATTCTATTACATGAGCACAGCTTCTGAGAAACACCGTGACCCTGCTATTGAAAAGCAGATAGCTGATTTGTTCGAGGAACTATATACTTTGCATGGAGAACTAGAACCAAAAGCCAAAGGCACAAAGTATGAAGCACCCTTGCAAACAATCTACTACAAGTTTGATGATATCAGTCATATCCAAGGAATAATCAAGCAAGGCGATGGCTGGTTAGCATGGTACGATTATTCTTTACCGAAACTACCAGCGATTTTAGAAGAACTGAAAGCTTTAGCTAATGAAATCAATGCACTACAACCGCCAATTAAAACAGATGATTCTAAACTGGAAGAAGCGATTAAGAAAGGTGAAGATAAGCTCAAAGAAGGCGGTTTTGAGACTACTAAAGACCTCGAGAATGCCATTGCTAAAGGTAAAGAGGTCTTGCAGAATGACAACCGTACCCAGTCAGAAGTCGATGAAGCCAGCAAACAAATTTCGGATGCCATTACTGCACTCAAAAAGAAAGATACTGGCAACAATAACGGCAATGGAAACAACGGTAACAATGGCAATCAAAACGGCAACAACCAAGGCGGAACAAACAACGGGTCTAATGCTGGGAATAATGGAGCTAACGGTAACCAGAATAACGGAAACAATGCAAATAGCGGTTCTAACGGAGCAACTAACCAAAACAATGGTAACAAGACTGGTAACGGCTCTGGAACAACCACCAACCAGAAAACTATTAGTAAGACTGTAAATAACCAAACTAATAGTAATGCTTCTAATTCAAACAAAAAATACCCACAAACTGGTGAAGATATTAATACATCTGCACTACTTGCTGGTTTGTCATTAGTCGGATTTACTACTATTGGTCTGTTAAAGAGAAAACGTAAAGCATAGAGTCAAAAGCACCAAACAACAAAATCAAGCAACACAACTAGCCTTGTCACGACGATGACAGGGCTTTTTCTTATCTGTTTTGAGACAAAGAAAAAGCTCTTATCCATTTAGATAAGAGCAGTAAAGTGCAGTATTAATTCACACTATAGTTTTATTCCTGTTACTTTAAATATTTCTTCTTTTGTTGCGCCACTACGTTCCATAAAATATGCTCTTGCTTCTTTAGCCTCTTGCCTAAATTTCAATTTATACCGTAACCGATCGATTCGATCAAAATAGCACCCCATCAATAACTTGTCGATTTCTTTATTGCTTTTACCTAGCTTAATTAATTCAATTATGGTTTCGTCGCTGACTTCATGCTGTGCTTGATTGCGTATTTCATTTATTTCTTTTTCGCTAATCATCCTATAAACCTCCTAAAGTTTAGTTTGGTCTACAAGGATACCCTTGCAGACCGAAAAATCATGTCCACAAGGGTAACAAATCAAATATTTAAAGTTCAAATTACATGAAACAATACTTTAGTATTTTAACATAAAAAGACAGTTTTGTCAATATTATTGTTATTAAACGTGGTGAAAAAACCTTTCTTAAAACAGAAAGTTAAAATATCACGTTATTTATCTACTGCTATTTTTAGTACTGCATTTTTCTGACCATTGGGAGTGCTAGCATATGCTTTGACTTCAATGAGATCGCCTTTTTCTTTGTCTCTATTTAGTAATTTCGCTGAAAATTTAATAAATGCATTTGAATCAGGGGTATAATGTCCAATATTATAGCCAGTTGTCATACCGTCACTAATGTCAACCGGTTTAAATTCAGAACTACCATTTGCCATCGAAGAGCTATCTAAAGCATAGTTTAATTCTTTTGGTAAGTCTATCCTCA
Organism: Enterococcus raffinosus; assembly: GCF_018917525.1. GTDB lineage: Bacteria > Bacillota > Bacilli > Lactobacillales > Enterococcaceae > Enterococcus_A > Enterococcus_A raffinosus_A. The sequence continues at coordinate 51,084 of NZ_JAHLOS010000030.1, forward strand.
TAATTACATTTCTCATGTCGGTTTGACCAGAGTTTTTAAACTCGACCAAAAAATCAACGATATCGCCATAGTTAGCATTTAAAGTAGGTTGCCAATCATTTTCGTCATGCTTTGATACTTTCATCGATACTTCAAAATTAGGTTGGAAGACCTTGAATTTATACCTTACCTGACCATATTTACTAGATGGAATTGTCCCATTTAGACCATCAAAACCGATTTTAGCGCCGTTTGAAAAGAACTCATCATTTACTATACTATTGTTCGCTTTTCCATCAGTTTTGATTTGTACAGAATTTTTTTCGAGTCTCATGGCTACATTTTCATTAGCTTTTATAATTACAGAGTCCCAAATTTCTTTTGGCTCAGAATTACTAGAACCAATAAATGAGTATATTCGTTTAGATTCATCTTTTTTCATTGCCGTGGGAATTGTATTTTTCATGGTAACATCATTGGCTACAGAGCTTTTAGAATTGTTATGAAAAAAACTTATGACCTCATATTCGGAGCCGACTTCTAACACAACTTCGTTTTTCCATTCCTTGGCATCTACCTTTCTTATCGAACAAAAATATCTTTCATCTCCTGAAAAGTATCCCTCTAAATTAGCATTTTCGATAGAATTAAAAACTACATTCTCGGGTAAAGCTAATGACGAAAATGTTTTTCTACTTGGTCCCCAGTCAGCTTTAACTTCCTCAACCTGTTTAGTTCCAGAAGTTTTCAACTTGGAAAGAGTTTCCACAGACGACATTTTAGAAGATAGATTGTAAGTGATCCTTAAAAAAATAAGCGCAATAATTAAAGAAACTATTGGTATTAAAAAATGAACTTTATCCCAGTTTATTCCCCTGTTAAACCGTTTTTCGAAGAAGCTCTCAATTTTGGATGCCTTTGATTGTTCTTGATTTATTTCCTCGTGTTGTTCGTTTTTTTCGTCTTCATTAACAGGTTCCGATGATTCCTGCTCATTATCATTTTCTTTATGCCCAAAGTTTTGTGGATGTTCTTGTTTCTGAACCTCCTGAGCTAAAATATCATTCACAGTTTCTTTGTATCGTTTCAACCTTTTTTTGGGGGAATTCTCACCAGTCCGTAACACTTCTTCAAGAACTTTAGCGGTAAACAACTCTATAGGCTCCTCTGAATACGAAAGGAGTTTCTTTTTTTGAGTTTGATTGAAATTTGTTATTTCAATGGCTATGGAAACAAGACACTTAAATCTATTTATATCAATGTCGTTTTGCAAAGTTTGCAAGAGGAATTCTTTTAATTCTGAGTCATCTTCCTTTAGGATTGAGCCAAACTTTTTCTTTGTTTCGCATCTCATATTTTTCAAATTTCTGACGTCTTCGTCAGCTAAGTATTTACTGTCTTCACCATCAATAATAACTATGATTTCTCTTGTAAAAGCAGATTTATTAAAATCTTTATCTACAGAAGATGATATATCAATTAACTCCACAAATAAAGCATACCCGAAACTAGAATACACACACTCTCACCTCCAAAAAATTCCTTTCTTAGCAAAATTCACTAAAAATTCACCTTTTCAACAACTAGTATTACACCTATAAAAGATAGTTTAATACGATTAAGGAACAAAACTACTAGTAACCTTTCCTTAAAAATCACACATTTTATTATATCAAGACATACGCGCAATGTCTCTGGTAGAAAGGAGGTTTTTGAAATGGAAGAGATGAGGAAGCTTTTAGTCGTTGCTCCCTATTTTATCCGAGTGCTGTTTTTCCTGATTGATTTCTACAGAGCTAGAAAAAAGAACTCTGAGCCGTAACCGTTCAGAAGATTGGAGCTGATTAATCACAAAACCACTATTAGATTAACCTCATTTGGGGATAGCTAATTTAGACGCGTCGGTTATCCCTGAATGTTCATATAGAAACAAAAGAAAACTATTCATATTAAGGAGGATTTATAGTGGACAATCAATTAAGTATCTTTGATCGTGGCAATACTGATAATCTCCCAACCACAACCAAATGGGCGATTCAAAAGCAAGGCGGAGAGAAAATAAAGCAAGTGATGCTGTCGAAGCTTCATGAAGATGGGAGAGCCTATCTAGCTCATACCGCGTTAGAACACGCTGGCACACTTTCAGCGTTAGAACAGCATTTATGTAATGTCACTCCTCAAGCATCTGGAAGGTATCAACATTTGGTGGATAGTTATGTAATGGGTGCCTCAAATCGTCTGGCTAGATGGTGATTGCTATGAAAATACTAATATTTATCCTAGAGTTTATCCTAATTTTTTCTACTTCTTACTTACTCTATTTGGGTATCGTGACGTTAATCACTTCGTTTAATACACGGACGCTAAAACAGAAAGTAAAGAAGGAACGAGAAGCGTTGCAAAAAGAACTAGACGACTTAGACCGTCAAGCCTACAAAGCATTTAATGACATGCTCAAAGAATCTATGGAGGTAGCAAAGGAAGATTACCAGAAGCAACGTGCCGGATTTACCGACAGTCCGCCACCAAGAAAAGACGTTGAACCATTGTAACTAATGAGTGAAGGAGCTTAACCGCTCCTTCACCTTCGCAGAATCACGATAAGAAGGAGGAATTAAAATGGCTACTACGTGGAATCTCTCACCAGCAAAAGCAATCCTCAAAGTAAACGCTCACCAGACCCACCAAGACCCTGAGTTACTTCGCTTCAAGATTGAGCTAGAAGACGAGATCAAAGCAAATCCAGCTAGCAGGCAATCTCAACAATTCTATGAATCCCTGACTCACCCATTTGTCGAAAACGAGCCAGATATTCCGCCGTAAGAAAGAAATTGTCTTGATTTTTAGTTGGATACTGATGCCCCTTAACAACCACTTTATCTCTGTTATTCCTTGTCCCGTCGCTCTAAATCTCGTTAAATTTTGGACTAGAAACGTTCTCGAAAATGTTATTAAATGTCACTGCAAGACCAAACAAAAAAAGAAAGGATTTGTTGATTATGAGTCAAACACAACCTAGAAAGTTTAAAACTATTTTGGCAGACCCGCCTTGGGATATCCAACAAAAAGGAAAGAGAGGTGCCGTAAACCATTACAACTTAATGACTTTAGATCGAATCAAAGCAATGCCGATTGCAGATTTAGTGGAGGAAGATGCTCATTGTTGGCTTTGGGTTACTAATGGTACTTTGGAAGCTGGCTATGAGGTGCTTCGTTCATGGGGATTTACTCCACGCAGTGTATTTACTTGGGTAAAACCTCGACTTGGTTTAGGGATGTACTTGCGAAACTGCACCGAACACCTATTACTGGGTACCCGAGGGAAAGCGCCTATCCAGTTTAATGGACAGATGAATTGGGGATTTTTACCGCTTCAAGATCATAGCCATAAGCCGGAAGAAGTCTACGATATTATTGAGCGCTGTTCCGAAGGTGAATATTTAGAATTGTTTGCTCGTCGACCTCGTCATGGTTGGAAGGTTTGGGGCAATGAAATCGCCAGTGATGTCCAGATCCCTGATTATCCCGTACCTGTTTATACTATAAATTATCGGGATTTTACAAAATTGAAAACAGAAGGAGTGATCAATGAACCATGAAAAAACTGATCGGCTATCTGTTCCTCTTCTTCTTTATGTGTTTGCTGCTAAATATTTCCGCTCGGTTAATTCTACAGTACTGGTGGGTACTGGCAATCATGGCTTTTATCCTGATGATCGCAACCATTATGTACCGGATATTCAAAGCCAAAGAATGGAGGTAATTGAATGAAACACATTCCAGAAAATCTATTGTTTAAAGAATTTTCCTGGAGTCGTCCTTTTTCACAAGACCAAGTCGAACAAGTCATCCACCATCTATTCACCTTGCAACCTAGAAACAACATTATTTTTGAACTCCGTGGTTTTGATCATTCAGTCCACTATTACCTCGGTACAGACAAACAGGATTTTTCTAAAATTGAAGCTGCCTTTAATTCATACGGCTCACAAGACTTTTCAGATAGCTTTGCCTTTAACGCACCTGAGCGCCAAGCCATATTATGGTCGAGAAAGCTTTCCACTCATCGATCAAAATTTCCTTTAAGAACAGATTCAATTGAAGCCATTACTCAAGCTATACTCGCGATTCTTTCTCAGCAGGATAAAGAACAACTAGTCATCCAGTTGATTTTAGGCGGAAGCTACGCACCAATCCAAGTCCCTAAAGAAATTTCAGACCCTCATACGCCACTTTTTAAAACAATTATCGGAGATATTCCCAAAGCATCTACTGAAACTAGAGCGATGATCCAAGAAAAAATGAGAACACACCGGGTGGGCTGTGTTGTCAGATTTGGCAGCTCCGCTAAAAGTCCAGTAAGAGCGATCAAACAATTCGAAGCGCTATTAAGTGCTTTTCGGAAAATGGAACAACCAAACCTGCATCTAAAATTACTCAATGATAAACCCGAAAAATTTAATCTGGCTGCCGCCCCTTGGCAAATGCCTCTTCAAGTTAACGTCAAAGAATGCGCTGGATTGTTTTTCTTACCCACAGGTGAAGAGATTGATTATCCCGGAGTGCCGCCAATTCATCCCCGTTTGTTACTACCGCCTACTTGGATGGTCGATCCTCCAGAGCAAAAACAGCGCTCGTTTGGCACAACCTTGAATCAAAATCTCAATAGTCGCAGAAGACTCAATATTTCTCCCTTAGATGCCTGCCGCCATACTTGGTGTCTCGGACCGGCCGGCGTAGGCAAGACAAATGCGCTCCTTTTACAGATAATGAGCGATATAGAGGCTCGACGGCCAGTTTTGATCTGTGAGCCCAATAGTGATCTCACTAATGATATTTGTCGAAGAATCCCTAAAGACCGGATTCAAGATGTCATCTATCTTGACCCTTGCGATCCGGAAGCAGTCGTCGGGTTTAACCCACTCGCTTTAGCTAAAGAAGTTGATCCAACGCTGATTGCCGAGGCGATACTAAGTATTTTTAAGGGAGTTTTTAAGGACAATTTTGGGGTGTTTTCGCAAGACCTAATCACCAGCGGGTTATTGACGCTAGCAGCAAATGACGATGTTACGCTTTTACACTTACCTCTGCTTTTTACCGATGCACGGTACCGGAGGCAGCAACTAAAAAAGGTCACGAATTTAGAGTTACTTCACTTTTGGGCGCAATGGGAAGATTTGAGTGAGAACGAACAGCGGCAACAATTGCGACCTGTTCTAAATAAACTGCGACAGTTTAGCTTGCGGGAAGGATTAAAGAATTGCTTGGCACAAAAACAGCCAAAGTGGAGTTTGACCGACTTTTTCAAGACTGGTAGGAGTCCAATTATTTTAATCCCCCTAAATAAGGGCGTGCTGGGCGCAGAAGCCGTTTCGTTGCTTGGAGCGATGATTATCTCGATGACTTGGATACTTTGCTTAAATCGCGGGAAAGTACCGATAGAACAAAGGCAGATTTGTTGTACCTACCTAGATGAAGCGCAGAATTTTTTACATCTGCCACTAGAAATTTCTGAAGTTTTAGCTCAAAGTCGCAAATTCCGCATGGCAGTCCATATTGCAAATCAATATAGAAATCAGATGCCACCAGACTTACGAGCAGGCTTAGACACGAATGCACAAAATAAAATCTTGTTTCAACTAAACAGCTCAGATGCTAAAGACTTCCAATCTATCATAGCACCCGAGCTGCAAGCAGTGGATCTGCGTAAGATTCCACCGTACTCAGTATATTGTAACCTCTTAGTCAATGGCAAGCCCACTGGATGGATAAGTGGAGTCACCGATCCGCCCACTCCCGAGATTACCGATTTAGAAACAGTTAAAGCTGAGAGCCGAAAAAGATATGGCATGCCGGTATCAGAAATTAACGAAATGATGAAAGAGACATTTGGATTTCCCGGTGTTTCGACAGACTTACCTATGGAGAAAAACAAAACAGAAATTAAGATAGGCAGGAGAAAACAAGCAGAAAGCTAACAATTACAGATGACTCTTCGGCTGGGTCTTCGATCGCAGATAAAATTATAGAAGCTACCGACAAACAAATGAAGCTGTCATTTTAAGGGATGAGACTCATCTGTCTATTAAAAATAGACAGATAGAGTTTCCTGATGAAAAAATTTAGGAGGAATTTTAATGAGCGAAAAACATTCAAATCAATTAGTTAATCAAAGAATTAGCAGAAAACAACTGTTTGAAATTGAGGATCGTTTGGATGACAAAGATAAAGAGCTTCTACTACTGCTCAAAAAATGTCGCTTTCTCAGTACCCAACAAATTAGACGAATTTTCTTTTCTGATTCACCAAATGAAATAGCTGGAAAGAAACGAACCAATCGTTTGTTGAATCGCTTGAATTCTCATCGAGTAATTTTCTTTCTGGAAAGAAGAATCGGTGGGTTTGAAAAAGGATCGAGCAGCCGAGTTATCAGTCTCACGCCTGCAGGATATAAATTGGTTCATAATTGGTTAGATATTGAAAAACCACTGCCTAGAAAGCGAGTGGCAGATTTATCCTACTTCAACTTAACTCATTATCTGGCGATTTCAGAAGTATATACCCAACTGATGGAACTGCAGCAGCAAGCAAAAATAGAAATCTACTTATCCCAATTCGAACCTGCTGCTTGGCGTACCTATAATCAACGAGGTGTTCTCAAATTTTTAAAACCCGATCTTTATATTGAGCTCCTCGTCGAAAACTATATCGATAGTTACTTTCTCGAAATCGACTTAGATAGTGAGCCAGTTAATCGTATTGTAAAAAAGTGTCAGGAGGTATATTTGACCTATTATCAGAGTGGGGTCGAACAACGTCAACACGATGGAGTCTTTCCGTTTATTGTTTGGATTGTACCCAGCGTCAAACGTCGAGAAACACTCATCAAGCATTTAACAAAAAAGCTAGGTGAATCGATGTTGCTATTTCGAGTGATTACATTTGAGGAATTTGGACAGTTAATTAAAGGAAATAATGAAGGTGGTGTTCAGGATGACCAAGAAGAAAATAGATAGAGAATCAAAAATTATCGTAAAACCAATTTTCAGAAAAGAGATCGATGTTGAGAAAATTTGTAAGGCTTTGCTGATGCTAGCAGAATTAAATAGCAAGAAGAAATAGCGTAAGCCTTGCTCGACTTGATTAGTACCATGAATCGAGCTATCATATCGACACTAATAAGAGAGGAGAACCGTTTATGGGATATCTAACTGAAGAACTAAAAACTAAGAAAACCTCAGGAGAAAACCGCTCCTGAGGACTTTTTGTTTAGATGAATCATTTTATTGTCGATCACTGATTCTAAATTCGTATCCAAGTACGTTCTTATAATATTCTGGATACAT
>NZ_JAHLOS010000031.1 GCF_018917525.1 Enterococcus raffinosus
GAGTCAATTCTAGAACATCACACAAGCACCAAGCAACTAAAGTGTTATTAAATTATCAAAGAACAAGAGAATAAAACTGGAGTGATTTATCACTCTAAAAAATATATTACGAGGAGAATGGAAAAATGGATATCAAAAAACCACCCATGATGGAAATGTTAAAAGATCAAGACAAGGCTGTAGAATATGAGCGAATTAAAGAGCTGTTTGGTGATGAAGAAATCGAAGTCATCTATAAGAAATCTAAAGATCCAACGGAGTTTATTGATCGAGATATTACTGGATGGGGTTTTTATCCTGAACTAAACCAACGAACGTATGAAGAAAATGGAATTATTTGTGAACAAGATATTCCCATTAAACTTAGAGATGGGGTAACTATCTATGTAGATGTTTATCGTCCATCCGATATCAAACAAGTTCCTGCAATAGTATCATGGGGATTTTATGGAAAAAGACCTGGAGATATGCCAAAAACATGGCAGATATTGGGGGTTCCACCTAAAACATCTTCAAAAATGGCTAAGTTTGAATCTCCTGATCCTGGATACTGGTGTAAACAAGGTTATGCAGTAGTAAATGTTGATTCCCGAGGAGCTGGAAACTCAGAAGGTAAATTGAGACCTTGGGGAAAACAAGATGGAGAAGATGGCTATGATGCAATTGAATGGATTTCCAAACAAATATGGTGTACTGGAAAAGTAGGAATGAGCGGGAATTCTGCTGTTGCAATGGCGCAATGGTATATCGCAGCTGAGAGACCTCCACATTTAGTATGTATCGCACCATGGGAGGGAAGTAACGATATCTACCGTCAATTTGCGAATAAAGGCGGAATTCCTATGACTGGATTTAATGAATTTGTCTTTCGTGATGTTCGTGGGAGCGAATTAGTAGAAGACCACATGAAGATGCTTGAAGAACATCCGACGATGGATGCCTATTGGGAAGATAAGGTTGCGGATTTAGCTAAAATTAGAATTCCGACTTATATTACTGGAGGCTGGAGCCATTAATTACACCTTACGGGAGCAATTAATGCCTTTAGGAAAATTCGTTCCCCTAAAAAATGGCTTCGTATCCATCGAGAATTTGAATGGGAGGATTTATATACACCTTCTTCTATGCAAGACTTAAAGGAATTTTTTGATCGCTATTTAAAAGAGATCAACAATGGGTTTGAACTGGTACCGAGAGTTCGGCTAGAAGTACAGGATGCATATGATTTTGATTACCAAAAGGAGAGGACAGAAGTTGACTTTCCTATTGAAAGAACAGAGTATAGAAAGATGTATTTAGATGCATCAAATCAACGACTTTCAACAGAGCAAATCGCAGAAGAGTCGAAGATATCTTATGATGCAAAAGAAGGATATGCTACTTTCAACTATCAGTTTAAAGAGGATACAGAACTTACAGGCTATTTCAAATTAAAGGTCTGGGTGGAAGCAGACGGAGCAGATGACTTAGATTTGAATGTAACTGTTATGAAGGCGAATGCAAACGGGGAGATATTACCGACCTACGTATTTCATGATTGGGAATACATGGGTACAGCAGGAGCATTAAGAGCCTCGATGCGAGCGCTCGATGAAAAGGCTTCGACAGATTTTCAGCCGCAATATACGTATAAAACGATTCAAAAACTATCTCCAGGTGAAATTGTCCCGCTTGAAATCGAAATCAATCCGACAAGTCGAATTTGGCATGAAGGAGAACAACTAGTAGTCTTTCTCGCAGGATGGAGAAATATAGGTGGAATAGATACCTATGAGCATGAACTATTAGAAAAAGGCAATCATGTTATTCATACAGGAAATGAGTATGACTCCTATTTACAAATTCCAGTTGTGCCACCTAAATATGTAGCCGGAAATGGCAAGGTAGTTTATAGATAATAATAACTAAACTTTTTCTGATCGGAGGCGGAACTTTTAAGAGTAGTTTCGCTTTCGATTTTTGTTATTTCTCTTAAATTGGAATAAGATACCTCGCAGAAACCTTGAGATAATGCTGAGAGATATAAAATTATTTTCCTATAGTTTACCTAGTAAGTATTCTCAATTAGCGATAGGAGTGATTTTTTCCAGCATTTAAACTCCTGAAGAAATCACCCCTTTTATAGCTTTTCCAGCAATAATTGAGAGTTCTTCAGGACTCACATCCTCTCTTTTTTGTATCCAATATATAATGGTGTCCATTAACAAAGAACTAATCATTACAGACACAACATCCGTATTTTTAATGTAGACACCGTTATTTTCAAAGGTCCTGATAAAGTAATCTGAGATATACCCTTTCCACTTTATTGGAAAGCTAGGATTTCCATATGTCCCGAGCAAGGCTTTCAAATATTTTTTGTTACTTAAAACCCAGACATAGGTATCGAGAAAATAGGGGAATGGTTCATTAGAATTATGACTAAAGAAATTAAATTTATAGAATGTTGAATTTACTTTTAGTAGTTCATTAAGCAGGGATTCTTCAATCTTTTCTAGAATAGAATATTTATCTTCATAATGGAGGTAAAAGGTGCCTCGACTCAAATTTGCTTTTGTTGTGATTTCCTTGACACTTATTTTGTGGAGGGGTTTAACAGCAAGAAGATCGATAAAAGTATCATTTAATAGTTTCTCTGTTTTAATAAAATCAATTCTATTCTCTTCATTATTTGTCACAAAAGTTCACCTCCATTTTTAGGATAAGTATACCATATGTGTACTATTTTATGTTTTGTGGTCATAATTAACCGTCACATGTTGGGATGAGGCGGATTAGTTTGTGATTGAAAAGATGATAGCAATTTTTAAGCCCGCAGAAGCTAATGAAGTAAACATACATTACAACTATGAGGCTCAATCATCTTAATCGGTGATTTGGTCATTTTGGTACCCTAAAGAGGAGGATTAAGTAAGCTTACTTTTTTGATGGTGTCTTTTTTCAATAAAAGTTGACAAATCAATCAGATATAGTTAGTGTACTAATTATATAGTTAGTACACTAATTTGTTTGGGAGAGACAGAATTATGGATACAGGATATTTATTAATGAATATTTCCAAAAAACTAAAGTATACCCTAAATCAAGCTTTAATAGAAAAGGGAATTACCATTCAACAATGGGCGGTGATTCAACAACTCTCTATACAAAAAGAGTGTACCGCTGTAGAACTGGCAAGCATTCTTGATATGGATAAACCGACAGTTTCAGGTATTGTAAAGAGACTTGAACTGAAAGGCCTACTGATAAAAAAGGACAATCCTTTAGACCAACGCTCCAGTTTATTGTCTTTAACAGAATCAGGAAATGTTTTATTAAATGACTGTCGAGCTACTAGTGAAAGGATTATTAACAACTATTTGGCTGAGCTATCTTCAGCTGAACAGCAACTGTTGAATCAGCTACTAATGAAAATAAATCAGAAAGAGGTGAATGAAGAATAATGGATCATATACTTGTCATAGGTGGGACTGGAAATATTGGGTTCCCATTAATTGAAATGTTGTCAAAAAATAAAGATATAAGCATTAAAGTCGGTGTACGCAATATTTCTTCAGAAGTTCAAAAGCAGTTTCAGCATCTAAACAATCTAAGCTTTGTTCCATTTGACTTTCTTGATGCTACTACATTTCCAGAAGCATTTTCCGAGGTAAACAAAGTATTCTTTGTCCGGCCGCCACAGCTATCGAATCCTAAAGAGGATATGTTTCCATTTCTATCCTATGCTAAGCAGCAAAAGATTCAACAACTAGTTTTTGTTTCCTTGATAGGTGTGGAAAAAAATCCGGTTACCCCGCATCACAAAATTGAAAAAAGAATCCGCCAATTAGAAATACCGTACACGTTTATTCGACCAAGTTTCTTTATGCAAAACTTAAGTACGACTCATCTGGAAGATATTAGAGAGCATTATGATCTTTTCATCCCTGCTGGTCATGCGAAAACAAGTTTCATCGATACGAGAGATATTGGAGAAGTAGCGGCGGTTTGTTTAACAGATTCAACGTATATCAATCAAGAATTGGAGCTTACCGGCCCAAAAGCACTGACTTACGATGAAATAGCACGAGATATGAGCCATATTTTAGGGGTAAGTATATCCTATAGTAAGCCTAGCTTATTAAAATTTCGCCAGGTCATGATAAAAAGAGGAATTCCTAAAGACTATGTAAATGTGATGGTGATGCTTTATCTGATTACTCAGTTGGGAAATGCAAAAACAGTAACCAACACTGTAGAGAAAGTCTTAAACCATCCACCACGTAGTATCCAGGAATTCATCAGTGACTACAGAAATGACTTCCTATTATAAAGTTGTTAGATTCATAGAATAAAAAATCTCGGTACACTTGCAGTTCTCATATGGAGAATCTGGTAAATTGATTCATATACTCAGCCTGATTTCTTTTTGTTGTTAGAACTCTGACTGTGGATGATCCTAGCTCTCTGTCTTAAGGCTACCAACGAATTGGGCCAAAATGTTTAGTCGAAAATCGGCCTTTTGCCCTATGCTGAATGAAAGGAGATTCGGCATAATATAGTCATAAGGAAAACAACTTCCAGACAAACAGGAACAGGAAGTATGTTTTAAAAACTAAGGGTAACTAAAAGGAGAAAAAGAAAATGAATAAGGAAATGACTAAATCACAAAACAATCGAGTATTAACGGGTACATTGGCAGGAATCGCAGACTATTTTGGAATTGATCCGACAGTCGCACGTGTCATCTATGTCTTTGCTAGTGTTTTCTTGATCGGCGCACCAATTCTTTTGTATATCCTATTGGCAATCCTGATCCCAAATGCAAAAAGCAGCACGCGCAACTACGAGCACAGCTATTACCAATCAAGTAAAAGCCAACCAAAACAAGCAGAAACAACCGCTGATGATTTTTGGGGAGATTTCTAAAAAATAAGCTTCAAAAAACCATTCAAATTACTTGAATTTCAATATAAATCGCACGAGTGAACGACTAAAACAGTTGTTCACTTTTTTTAGTTTTTTCTGCTGTTGATTGTGTTGGAAGTCCAGATGGAACTCTGCGAATCAGAAGTGTGTTATGTGAGCTAACAGAATCATGGTGATGTTTCGCATTTGAAGTGAAGGAGAAGTAGAGCATATCGAGGTAGACGAGCAAAATGATAATTACTTTTTTTCCTAAAGGAGAAATGAAATCAGCACATCATTTTGATCAAAATGATGCGCTGATTTCATTTCTTAAAGGTGTCTCAAATGGAGGTAAAACTAGTCTCAATTGTTAATTAAATATTTTTTAGCTAAGTTTTGCTGACTTTTTTATCATATGGTCTTTCTAGAGATAGCTTTTAAATCGAAGCGACTGAAAAAAGTTTTCTTTATCATTTAAGCAAGCTTTTAACAGAATCCCTACAAACCAATTTTGTATTCATAAATACTTGTTTTTTTGGTTCAGTAGGAGAAGTATTTCTCTCGATCATGGCAATGGCTTCTTTGGCGATTTCCTTAATCGGAACATGAATGGTCGTTAGTTCGGGTGTCATGACTCTGCATTCGGAAATATCATCAAAGCCGACAACCGATATGTCTTCTGGAATTCGGTAGCCTAATTTTGTCAACGTTTTGATGGTACTGATAGCGATGTAATCATCCTCGCAGAAAATAGCGGTCAAACCGTCAATAAAGGCTTTGAATTGGTCGATATTTTTATCAATAACTGCGATATCCATTGCAGGCAAATAAAATTTAGGCAGCTTATCTGGATTAATGTGATGAAACTTCAATGAATCCTTGAAGCCTCGTCGGCGATCGTAGAAATTATTTATTCTCGGCGTTCCTTTGATATAACCGATTTTTTGGTGGCCTAACTCTAATAAATACTGGGTAGCACTATAGACACCTTGGTAATTATTCATAGTGACCGTATTGCAGTTCAGATTACTACATTGGGTGTCCAGAATGACTAGGTTATCAAAATAATCATTGACCGGAGCGATATGAGCAGAAGTAAGATTGGTTCCTAAAAGGATAATACCATCACTGGTCTCAGCTTTTTCCAACGCTGTTAGTTCATCGAATAAATTGTGCTTCGATAGATTATTGGTCGTTAGAATATGATGGTTGTTGCTGACTTCGGTTGTAATATAAGACAGCAGCTCCTTAAAAAAGGGGAGTTGATCATATTCTTCGGTGATCACATCTTCGTTTGTACAAGCAACGAAGCGTATACGTAATTTGACTTCTTCTTGCTTCATGTGCTTCCGCATAGGGATATAATTATTTTCTTTTGCCACCTGTAAAATGTAATTCCGCGTTTCTTCACTTACACCTGGTTTACCGTTCAATGCTAAAGAAGCAGCTGATTTTGATACTTTAGCTAAACGGGCAACATCCTCTAATTTCATATAGTCTTTACTCCTTAACGTTCACTTAATGAAGAAAACGATTAATTTTAGTTTAGTGATTAGTTTAGTCTCTTCTTATTATTTTTACTCCTTCATGGAACAGATGTCTAGCTTTTTACGCAAGAAAACGATTTCTTTTTCTTAGTTTAGTAAACTAAAAATAAAATTGCGATTTTTTTTATTTTTAATATTGTTGCAGTTTAGGGAGGATGATATTCTACGATAAAGAAAGCGCTTGAAAAAAAGAAGGAGTTACTAAACGTGGATAAAATAAGAATCGGTTTTGCACCAACGAGAAGAAATTTATTTAGTGCCGAGGCAGCCATTGAGTATGCCGACTATACGAGAGACAAACTGAATGAACTAGGCATTGATTATGTAGATATTCAAGAGATCAACGAAGATGGTCTATTGTATGACGATGAAGGAGTAGAAAAAATTGCCGAGAAATTCAACACGGCAAAAATTGATGGGCTATTCATCGCCAACGTTAACTTCGGAACAGAATATGCCTGTGCACGCTTGGCTAAGAAGTTGAATGTTCCCGTTTTACTTTGGGGACCAAAGGACGAAACACCAGCTGAGGATGGTTCGCGCTTGAGAGATACGCAGTGCGGCTTGTTCGCAATCGGGAAAGTGCTTCGCCGCTTCAAAGTTCCTTTTACCTACCTGCAAAATTGCGACATTGACTCGCCTGTTTTTGAAAGAGGCGTGAAGGATTTTGTTCGAGTCTGCAACGTGGTCAAAACATTTAAAGCTACGAGAATTCTTCAAGTCGGTCCGAGACCCTTTGATTTTTGGACAGTGATGTGTAATGAAGGGGAATTGTTAGAAAAATTCAATATTTCACTTTCTCCAGTGCCGATCGAGGAACTGGTACAAGAAATCGAACAGGTAAAGAAGGAGAATTATGAAAGTGTCCAAGAGGCAATTGATTATTTTACTCGGACAACGGAGGTTCAAATTACTGAAACAGAGTTGGAAATGGTTGCGGCACTAAAGGTGGCATTACAATCATTATGTAAAAAATATGGCTGTAATTCTGGCGTGATTCAATGCTGGACTGCCTTGCAGGATAAAATTGGTATTTTACCCTATGCATCGCTTTCCTTACTGCAAGAAGAAGGCATTCCTTTTGTCTGTGAGACAGATGTTCACGGGGCGATCTCAGAACTGTTGATCGAAGCGGCTTCATTAGGCGAACATCGTGCCATCTTCGCAGACGTGAACTGTCGCCATCCAGAAAATGAAAATGGCGAGCTGCTTCAGCACTTAGGCGTATTTGCTTATTCCACTGCTGAAACAAAACCAATTTTACCACCACGACATTTTGTCTTTGATTATCCTGGCTCCGTTGCTTTTCGTGCCATCAAAGACGAGTATACTCTTTGTCGATTTGATGGCGATAATGGAGAGTATTCCTTGTTAATGGGAACGGGTAAAGGAATCGATGGTCCCTATAATCAAGGAACTTACCTATATTTAGAATTTGAGAATTTGAATCGTTTAGAGTTCAAATTAGTTGAAGGTCCCTATATCCATCATGTTGCTGCGGTTAGAAAAAATGTTGTTCCAGTTTTATACGAAGCTTGTAAATATTTAGGAGTCAAGCCTGATTTCTATGATCCAATCGAAGAAGATGTAAAAGCTTATCTAAGAGGAGAATAATTTGTTGTTTGTCGCTTCGCAGACTTAAAAAGGAGAAATGAACATGGCTAAGAAAAATTATGATGAATTAGCAGCAAAAATAATGCTGAATGTTGGTGGAAAAGAGAATGTAAACGCGTTGACTCATTGTGCGACCAGATTGCGATTTAAAGTAAAGGACAAAGAAAAAGTAAATATTGATCGACTAAATAAAATGAATGGGGTTATCAAGGTAATTGAAGCAGGCGGACAGGTTCAAGTTGTTATTGGTAACCATGTGACGGATGTTTACGACGTGATTGCAGCGGCAAATAATATGAGCAAACAAGTAAATACAGCATCTGATGCATCAGAAGAAAAGCAAAACATTTTTAATTTATTTATTGATACGGTTGCTGGTATCTTTACACCAACACTAGGTGTGATGAGTGGCGCCGGTATGTTGAAGGGGCTTCTGATTCTTTGTACGACAATGGGCTGGCTTTCTGCGGATATGGGGACGTATCGCTTACTGTATGCGGCGGCGGACGGTGTTTTTACTTTCCTACCATTCTTCTTAGCGTACACGGCTGCTGACAAATTCAAAGCAGATAAGTTTGTTGCGGTAGCTATTGCATCAGCTTTAATGTATCCGGATCTTTCTGCAGCATTTACCAATGGTGAGTCGATTACATTTTTGAATATACCAGTGGTATTGGTTAACTATACCTCATCAGTAATTCCGATTATCATCTCTGTTTATGTCTTATCCAAGCTGGAATTTGGTTTGAAAAAGATCATTCCGGATATGATCAAACGGTTTATGATCCCACTACTAAGTTTAGTGATCATGGTTCCAGTAACCTATCTAGCAGTTGGTCCAGTTGCAGATACAGTAGGTAAATTACTGGCATCCGGCTATACCGCAATGGTTGGCTTTAACCCAATTATCGCTGGCGGGATTTTAGGGTTACTATGGCCGTTAATCGTTATGTTTGGTTTGCACTGGGGCTTTGTTCCAATTGTATTTAACAATATCGCACAGTATGGACGAGATACATTATTTACCATTACTGGTCCTAACAACATGGCACAGGCTGGAGCAACATTAGGCGTCTTTTTGAAAACGAAAAACAAAGATTTAAAGCAATTGGCTGGTTCATCCGCACTTTCCGCGGTACTTGCAGGGATTACTGAGCCTGCTATCTATGGGGTCACGTTAAAATATAAAAAGCCATTTTATATCGGGATGGTATTCTCTGGAATTGCCGGAGCTATTGTTGCAGCAGTTGGGGCTGGCGCACCGACACTTTTAGGTACCAGCCTACTCACATTGCCTGGTTATATTGGAAAAGGATTTGTTGGATTCTTGATTGCCTGTGCCATTGCTTACTTTGGCTCAGCTATCACCACATATTTCTTTGGCTTTAATGACAGTATGATTGAAGTTGAAGAAGAACCAGAGGAATCAGAGGAAGCTGTTGAAATAGAGCCGACGAACATTGCAGCCGATTAGTTGATAAGATACCCTAATCACTTTTGAATACCGAAAGAACTCGTGCAGGGTAGTCTTGCATGGGGACTTTCGGATACCCAAAATTCTCGAAAAAAGGATTTTACACTCGTATAAGGAGCAGTTATTTATGAAGAATTTAGCACTCAAAAAAAAGGCTTTAGAGATTAGAAAGAAGACATTTCAACTGATCTATAACAGTAAAACCGGACACACGGGTTCAGATTTATCCTGTACAGATATCCTAGTTGCTTTGTATTATCAGGTGATGACGATTGATCCAAAAAATCCAACTATGAATGGACGAGATCAATATATCCAAAGTAAAGGTCATGCGGCGGAGGTTTTGTGGACAGTCTTGGCGGATAAAGGATTCATTTCCGAGGAAGAGCTACAATCCTTCTCTCAATATGGTTCCCGTCTGATCGGTCATCCGAATAATAAGGTCGCTGGTGTAGAAATGAACACTGGCTCCTTAGGTCATGGCTTGCCAGTGTCTGTTGGGATTGCGTTAGCTGCAAAGTTGGATCAAAAAGACTATCATACCTACACTTTGATGGGGGATGGCGAATTAGCCGAAGGTTCTGTTTGGGAAGGCGCAATGGCAGCAGCCCATTATAAGTTAGACAATTTAACGGCTATTATTGATCGCAATGGCTTGCAGATTACAGGTGCATCAGAAGATGTGATGGCTGTTGAAAACTTGGTTTGGAAATGGCAAGCTTTTGGCTGGGATGTTCACAAGGTTAATGGAAACGATCTAGATGCTTTAGTTGATCTGCTTAGTCTGCAAAACGAAACGAAAAAACCGCGAATGATCATTGCTAAAACAACCAAAGGGAAAGGGGTGTCATTTGCTGAAAATAAGGCCCATTGGCACCACAAAGTTCCAACACCAGAAGAATTGGAGCAAGCCTTAGCGGAACTTGATCAGCAATTGGAGGAATTAGCTCATGCGTAAAAAAAATACAGTGGCCAATCGACAAGCAATGTGCGAGGTATTGATTGAAGAGGCACAGAAAAATAAAGACGTTCTAGTAGTAACCAGTGATTCTCGCGGGTCGGCATCACTGGCTGATTTTGCGAAGCAACTACCGGATCAGCTGATTGAAGTAGGGATCGCTGAACAAAATCTTGTCAGTATTTCTGCTGGACTCGCGCATATGGGAAAACGGCCTTTTGCTGCCTCGCCCGCTTGTTTCTTAAGTATGCGGAGTATCGAGCAGATCAAAGTTGATATGGCGTACTCAAATAAGAATGTCAAATTAGTCGGAATCAGTGGTGGTGTTAGCTATGGCGCTTTAGGAATGAGTCATCACTCACTACAGGATTTTGCTGTAACAAGAGCCATTCCTAATTTACAGGTCTTAGTTCCTGCTGATCGGTATGAGACAAGGCAGTTGTTTAAGGCGTTAACACATTCCGATACCCCAGCGTATATTCGTTTAGGCCGTAATCCAGTGGAGGATTGCTATGATTCTGAAGATTATCCGTTTGAAATTGGTAAAGCAGTGACGATGATAGAAGGAACCGATATCTTGTTCATTGCAGCTGGAGAAACCGTTCGTCAAGCGATGGATGCTGCTGAACTGCTGGAACAAAAGAAAATCTCAGCGAAAGTATTAAACCTGCATACAATTAAGCCCTTCGATACCGAAGGAGTGGTCAAAGCAGCGCGACAAATCAAACGAGTGATTTCTGTTGAGGAACATAGTCTAAATGGCGGACTTGGCGCGGTTGTTGCTGAAGCTTTATCAGAGGAAACGGAGATTACTCACAAAATTGTGGCTTTTCCAGATGAATCTTTAGTAACTGGAACAAGTGAAGAGTTATTTAAGCACTATGGGTTGGATGGCGAATCATTAGCGAAATTGGGCGAAACGATGGTGAAATAGATGAAGGCATTCGGAGATTATCGCATTGTAATAGATCAAAGCACTTCAGCGACTAAACTGCTGCTCCTTCATGGTGGAAAAATTATAAAGAAATATCGTAAAAAGCATCAGCAAATTTTTCCTCGGCAGGGCTGGGTAGAGCATGATCCAGAAGAGATTTCTGCTAACGTCAAGAGCTTGCTCAATCAGCTTTTGACAGATAATCAGCTCGAAGCTCAGGCAATTAAAAGCATCTCCATCACGAATCAACGAGAAACAATTATAGTCTGGGATAAATCAACTGGCAAACCTTTATATAACGCAGTTGTTTGGCAATGCAATCGAAGTACGCAAATTTGTAACGAATTAATTGCTCTAGGGAACGAGTCACTGATCAGCGAAAAAACAGGTTTGAGGATCGATTCTTATTTCTCAGGAACGAAGATTAAATGGCTGGTGGATCAAATTCCTGAAATTCAATTCGCTTTAGCCCAAGAACGTTTAGCTGTGGGCACAATGGATAGTTGGCTTATTTGGCAATTAACTGACGGAGAATATTTCGTAACTGAACCGAGTAATGCATCTAGGACACTCCTATATGATATTTATGAAAACTGCTGGGATGAAGATTTGGCGGCACTTTTTGGCATCAAGCTTTCAGCTTTGCCAGAGGTTTTGCCCTCTTCAGCAACTTTTGGTAGTTATCGTGGTATTCCAATTATCGGAGTAATGGCAGATTCTCAAGCAGCACTATACGGACAGGGCTGCTTGGAAACTGGCGAAATCAAAATAACAATGGGAACTGGTTCATCAGTCATGATGCAAAGCGGAGAAAAAGCGAATTATCACAGTTCGAGTATTCTAACGACTATTGCATGGAAAACGACAGATCAAACGTTTTACGCACTTGAAGGGGTTATCCGTTCTTGTGGGGATTCCTTGAATTGGCTTGAAGAAAATCTGGCGATGTTTGATGATATCGCTAGTGCCAGCAATCATGTCCTTTCCCAAAATAGTGATGAGGAAGTTTTCTTTATTCCCGCTTTACAAGGGATGGGCGCTCCTTTTTGGGATCAGCAGATGACAGCTGCTTTTGTAGGTATGCGGCGCAGCACTAAGAAGGAAGATTTATTGAGAGCCGTACTGGAAAGTATTATTTTTCAAATAAAAACGGTCATTGATTCGATGGAAAATCTTTCAGAAACGACAATCAGAACAGTGAAGGTAGACGGCGGAATGATAAATAATCATAAGCTGATGGAACAATTGGCAGCACTCTTGAATAAAAATTTGGAATTAAATGCTGTCGAGGAGCTCTCAGCAATTGGTTGTCTGAAGCTAACTGGTGCAGAGCTGGCTCCTGAACTTTTTTCGGGTGATACGATTCAAGCGGGGAAATCCCCTGCTTTGGCAGAGAAATACCAGAAATGGTTGTCTTTGATCCACTGATATTTGGAGAATGGGCTCTGGTATAATAATTATAATACGAAAAACGAGGTGACCTCAGTGAGATTAACAACAAACAAACGGACTATTTTAAAGGATGGAGAACCTTTTTTTTACCTAGCAGATACCTGTTGGAGTGCCTTTACAAGTATCAAGGAGGATGAATGGCTCTATTATCTAAAAAAAAGAAAGGATCAAGGTTTTAATACACTACAAATCAATATTTTACCGCAGTGGGATCGCAGTATTGGAAATTTTGATCAGCTTCCTTTTAAGATTGAAGAGGGTGTTTTCGATTTTAACGAGCTAGATGAATCGTATTTTGCGAGAGCAAGAGAAATGTGCAAGGTTGCAACTGAACAGGGTTTTGTATTGTCGTTAATTGTTTTGTGGTCGAATTATGTGACTGGTACGTGGGCGAGTGCGATTGATCAAGAAAAGAATGTCTATCCAACAGAGCTGCTTGAAAAATACTTTGTAACAGTCATTAAATACTTCGATGTCTTTTCACCAATTTATGTCATTGGCGGAGATACAGACTTTCCAACTGATAAAACAATTGATACTTACCAACAAGCTTTTGATTATTTCGAAGCAGCTTCACCGGAAACGCTTAAAACGATCCATGTGAAAGGTCGGTTTTCAGAAATTCCGGAAGTGATCCAAAATCGTTTAGATATCTATTTCTATCAATCGGGACACAATAGCTCTTATCCGGAAATGGCGTATACGTTAGCGCAGGATTTCTACAAGAAAGAACCTCAACTACCGGTCATCAATTCTGAACCTTGCTATGAGCAAATGGGCTATGCCAGAAAGGTTTATGGCCGATTTAGACAAGCAGATGTTCGAAGGGCTGCATGGCAATCCGTTCTATCAGGCGGCTATGCCGGAGTTACTTATGGCGCTCACGGTATATGGAGCTGGCATGGCAATTCAGCGTCCTATTCGATTGATCTTGGTGAAGCATTCGACACGCCAATGCAGTGGCAGGATGCTATCAATTTTCCTGGTGCATTGGATTACGGTTTTTTAAAACAGTTGTTGGAGGACAATGGAATCACAGATTTGGAGCCAAGTAACCAGCTATTAGAAAAAGGCAATGAACAGATCCGAGTTGCCTATGCAAAGGATGGAAACACATTGCTCGTTTATCTTCCAAGCAATACAAGTATTCGTTTAGCAGCTGATATGAGCGATTACAAAATTTCATTGATTGATTTAGCGACTAAAAATGTTCATAAAGCAACCTATGTAATACAGGATAATCAAACCATATTCCCTACGCATAATTGTCTAGAGGATGTTTTGATTATTGCTAGTAAAAAGAAATAGCTTGAGTAAGGAAATCAAGGCTGAGGGGATATGAAACAATGCTTAATTTTTTTAAGAAGAAACCTAGCAGCATAGAGCTATTTTCTCCAGTTGACGGGGAAGTGGTTCCGATCGAGGCGGTCCCGGACGAGGTGTTTTCAAGTAAGATGATGGGTGACGGTTTTGCTGTAAAACCAATGGAAACCGCCATTTTCTCGCCTATTTCAGGTGAAGTAATTAGTGTTTTCCCGACTAAACATGCGTTGGCACTAAAAACCGCTCAAGGTTTAGAGGTCCTTCTTCACATGGGAATTGACACAGTGGAGCTTGAAGGAACTCCGTTTGAGATATTTGTAATGCCAGGGGAAAAAATCAATGAAAAAAAGAGACTAGCAACAGTCGATTTGTCCTATTTAGAAGAATATGAAAAATCCACAGAGATTATCGTTGTATTCACTAATCTTGACGAGTTAAATGGTCAGGTGAAAGACATGCAATATGGGCATTATAGAGAGTCTGCCAGTGTAGGAAGAGTGACTATTTAGCGTAAGTTTTTTACTATTCAAGCCGATCATTAGAAGAAGCCAGCAAATTACTAACTTAATTTATTTTCTGGAGCCCAATCATTTATGGTGATTGGGCTATTTTTCGCGATTGCCTTGCTTTATTGAAAATTTATAACCCATACCGAGTCTAAAAACTCAAGCCTAATTCATTGCATGAAAATCGCCTCTATGGTTTAATGTTTTAAACCATTAAACCATAGAGGTGAGCTTATTTTGACTGATTATTCCATTCTAAAACAAGATTTTCATGACTTGAGTGATTTTTTAATTGCACTTGGAGATAAAAAAAGACAAGCGATTATTATTCGCCTGCTTGAAGAAAAAACCTGCGATGGTCTACAAGTCACGTCGTTAATAGAAACAACGAACTTATCTAGACCAGCAATTTCCCATCATTTAAAGATATTGAAAGATGCAAAAATAATAGATTACAGACAAGAAGGGAAGAAAAATTTTTACTACCTTAGTCACGAACAATCCGAAATAAAAAAACTGCAATTTTTCTTAGACAAAGTCATTACAATAATCGATGAGAAGGATCGTTCATGAAAAAAGTACTAGTAGTTGAAACGAACGTTCAGAAGTACGCCGGTACTGACGAACCAACAGGTCTTTGGTTGGGGGAAAGCGTTGAGTTTATTAATGAACTTTATAAGCAAAAGATTGATGTTGATTTTGTCAGCCCCCAAGGTGGGTTCGTTCCTTTAGACCCTAGAAGCATGAAGTATACAAATGCGGACATTATGAACGTTTATCTGGACAAAGAATTCATTCGCGAAGGTCTAGTAAACACGAAAAAGCCGAAAGATATCGATCCGGAGAAATACAATGCGATTTATTACACTGGAGGACATGGTGTAATGTGGGATTTTCCTGATAATAAGGAACTGCAAGAAATTGCTTTAGCTATCTATGAAAATAATGGCTATCTTTTATCCGTTTGTCATGGGATCGCCGGATTACTTAACATCAAGGACAAAGAGGGCAATTTTTTGATTTCTGGAAAAAAGATTACAGGATTTACCAAAGCCGAAGAACGATTGGCGGGGAAAACACGTGTGGTGCCGTTCTTTAATCAAGAGGAAGCTGAAAAAAGAAAGGCCCTCTTTCAAAAAAAGCGATTCTATAAAGAATTTGCGATCAAAGACGGTCGTATCATCACGGGACAAAATCCGTTTTCGGTACGTGCGGTTGCAAAATTATATCTAGAGGAGTTAGAAGCATGCAAACAATCTTAGGCAGTAATGGCCAAATAGGCTATGAATTAGCGAAAGAATTATCCACCAATTATACAAAAGAGCTTCGACTAGTCAGCCGGAAGCCTAAAAAAATCAATGCAACAGATCAATTGGTTTCGGCAGATTTAATGGATTATGCTCAGACCAAACAGGCGATTGAAGGCAGCGAGATTGTTTATTTTACTGTTGGTTTACCCATGGACTCTGAGCTGTGGGAAACGAATTTTATGCAAATTACGAAAAATGTCGTAAGGGCCTGTGAGGAATCTCAAAGCAAACTTGTCTTTTTTGACAATACCTACATGTATCCTAAAGACAGTACGCCGCAGAAGGAAGGCCTGGCATTTTCCCCTAAAGGCAGAAAAGCAGTGGTTCGTTCTGATATGGCGAATTTCGTGTTGAAGGAAATGGAGGAGAAGCGATTAGAAGCAGTCATTTGCCGAGCTCCAGAATTTTACGGACCTGAGAAAACTCAAAGCATCACGAATACGCTCTTTCTAAATGCGATTAAAGCAAATAAAACTGCAAAGATCCCCGTCAATAAAACGGCATTACGGACGTTGATTTGGACACCAGATGCTAGTCGCGCGATGGCGTTGATCGGAAACACGCCCAGCGCCTACGGTCAGAGCTGGCACTTACCTTGTGACGAACCCCATACGTATATGGATATGATTGCTATTGCTGAGAAAATTCTAGATAGACCGGTCAATTATAAAACGATTCTTCTATGGCAATTCAAACTAGCCAAGCCTTTTAGTAAAGAAGTACGCGAATTAGATGAATTATTGCCTAGATATGCTGTCGATAATCTTTTTATCTCTGATAAATTCAAAACGGCGTTCCCAAATTTCACCATCACCACACTTGAAGAAGGACTCACGCTAATATTCAGTGAAATGAACTAGATTTAGTAAGATATTCCTGGATTATCATTGAAGAATTCTAGAGTCTGAAAATTAAAAAAATGAAGGAACAGGTTTCTATCAAGCTGATAGTTCCTGTTCCTTTGGTTTTTGCTGGAATTTAGATTTAAACATTTAAATTTGTTCTAACTGATTATTTTTTTTCGATATTTAGCGGGAGTCGTACCCACAAACGAACGAAATATTTTACAGAAATAGCTTGTCTGTGAAAAGCCAATTTCTTTTGAGATGGCGTTTACGCTCAAGCTTGACTGCGTTAGGAGATTTTTTGCTTGTTTAATCCGTTGTTGATTCAAGTAAGTATTGAAGTTAACGTGGATCTCATTTTTAAAGACACGACTAAAATGAAAAGGGCTTAGGTAAACGTGATCTGCGACCTCCTTAATCGTTAAGTCCCTTGCATAATTTTTATTTATATAGGAGATAGCCTTACAAATTTCTTCTTTTTTTGAATGATTTTCTTGATGCTTCTCTATTTTAGCTGTTGGCAACCTAAATTCTATTTGTCCGTGAAGATCGCTGTTGAAATGGTGATCTATGAGTGTTTTAAGCAATGATGCAGCTGCTTCAAGCTGAGGCTTGGAAGCAGTTTTTACGGTTCTTTTTGCCAATTGTAATTCTGGAGAGAGCTCGCTGGGAGTAATAACTGGATATATTTGGGTAAGTTGATTTTCAGTGCTATCAATTCGCTCCACTTGTCCAATTGATACAGAGCCAACCAACTGATTGTTTTGAATAATAGGCACGGAAACATTTATGAGTCCCATATGACAATAATTATTACAGCGAGGCCTGGTTGTATCTGATCCTCCAAAGGCGTGACAATCTTGGCATAAAGCTTTAAGTGTTGGTTTTGAACGGACTATTTGGCAAAAATAGGAGAAGCTGGAGAGATCAGGAACGATCCTCCCGTCTCTGTCAACAACGATCACATCAAAGCTAGTTGCTATAGAAAAATCTTGAAGCTTTTTGAAAAATTCAAGAGCGCCATTTATATTCAACGTACCACCTCCGATAAATGTCTTCGTTTTAGCCTTTTCAAAATAATAGTCATTTAAGCGTTCGACTTTTTATGAAAGATCAAATCTTTTGATTTTGTTTCGGGCTTGAGCTTCGCCATTCGCCTAATTTTTGAGTCAACAGTCTTCTAAGAATAGGTGCCAGCAAAAGATAAAAGACAATATTCCCAAACCCATGCATAAGATCAGTCGGAAGCCCTGCCAAGTAATAGGGGAGAAAGGCCGAAATGCCGAAAAACGGCGCCTGTATTGCGGAAATAAAAAAGCCAAAGAGAATTCCTGAAATTCCGGCATAAATGGCCTGCAATAACAGACTATTTTTAAAGGCAGGGCTCATTTTCAATACTCCGGTTAGAAAAATAATCAGACTGTAGGTAATAATTTGTGCAATTGTCCAGACGCCCATTCCCATGTAGAAGTTAGTAATCAGAATGGAAAAAATACTGACTAAAAGCCCTTGATAGCTTCCCAAATAAATGGTGATAATTAACAGGATAGCAGTGACTGGCTGGACATTTACGATAAATTGGAAAAAGGTCCGGCTAACCACACATAAAGCGATCATCATTGACAGCAGGCTCAATTCTCTTACGCCAAGTGAAAAGAAGACAGCTGTTTTACTATTAGAATTGTTCAAGCTTGAACACCACACGATCACCTTCCTGCAGTACAACATCCTTCGCCCCGGAATTTACTTGCTCATCGTTTATTGTAAATACCCAATATTTATTGTTTTTATCATCTTGAGCTTGCCCGTCGATGGAGGTAATCATCCCATCATTATCTTCAATAGCATAATTGTCCTTGAGTACATCAAATAGTTTTTCTCCCTTATTGAAAGTTACGTTTTTTTTCGATAATTCCTTTTCTCCATCCAACAAAGTAATGGTTGCTCGCTTTTCTGTTTCTTGACTGCTAGAGATCGTTTCTTTTGGCGCTGAACTAGCTGTCGAATCAGCTTCTTTTGTTGTGCAGCCGCCAAATAGCACAAGGCCTGCAGCTAATACTAAAAAACAAATTTTTTTCTTCATCGTTTTCTATCTCCTTCACAAAAAAATAAAGACACCCAAAATAAAAGGGTGTCCAAAAAATGATTGAAACAAACGACCCTGATATTGCTTGTTCTTATCAATCAGGATTAGTGTCTGACTTTGCCTAAAGCATTTACAGTAGAAAGGGACTGTAAAGGAATTTCACCTTTTTCCTAATAGCTGATTGAAATCTATTTAGTTTTTAAAAACACGATCACTGTTGCGATAAAATACTTCCTCTTCCTTTTTCTGGGTATTAGCATAACGTGCTGCCACAAACAAATAATCCGACAAACGATTAATAAAAACATAAGCGTGGGTGTTGATTTCTTCTTGAGCCATCAGGGTGACGATGCGGCGCTCGACTTTACGACAGACGGCGCGAGCATAATGCAGCCATGAGGCCAAGGCGTTTCCGCCAGGTAAAATAAATTTTTCGATCGCTGGGGTCTTGTCGGTGTACCAATCGATTTGCTGCTCCAGCCATTTTGTTGGTTTTTCCGTGATGCGCAGGGGAAGCTCCCCATCTATATTTGCTAAATCTGTTCCGACATCAAACAATAAGTGTTGAATTTCAGTCAGTTCCGTCGCCAGCTTGCTGAAGGCTTCTTGCTTTATTTCTTCTTGACTATTGATTAAACCAATAAGTGAGTTAAGTTCATCGACTTCTCCATACGCTTCAATACGGGGAGAGTCTTTCATCAGACGGGGTCGGCCGATTGCACTGGTTTTTCCTTTGTCACCGCTACGAGTATAAACTTTCATTGCAACAAAACCTTTCTCTAAATTATTGGAAACGCATACAAATAAAGTAACAGATTAGTACAAGAAAAGAAATGCCAAATACGAATGTTTAGTATGCCAATTTTTATCTCTTCTTGGATGTTTCGCTAAGAAATCTAAACGAATCGATTTTCGAATAGTAACTATGCAAGTTTGTGAATTTCCCGTAGAGAAGAAAAAGTATCATATGGTTGAAAGCGCTTCACAATAACATGGAAGGACGAATGCTATGAAAAATCCGAGAATCGTTATTGATCGGACAAAGTTACGAGAGAACATTTCATTTATTGTCGCTAAATTAAAAGAACATGACTTGACGATCACGGCAGTAACCAAAGTATTTAACGCGCATTCACAAATAATTGCTTTATATGAAGAATTTTCTGACATTATTTATTTTGGAGATTCCCGCATTGAAAATTTGATGAGTTATTCCAACTCAAAAAAGCAAAAAATTTTGATTCGAATACCGATGATCAGTGAGATTCCTGAAGTGATCCATTACGCGGATATTAGTTTTAATTCGGAGTTAAAAACGATCCAGCTGCTTGATTGTGAGGCACAAAAGCAAAAGAAGCTGCACAAAATTGTCTTAATGGTAGATCTGGGTGATTTACGCGAGGGCTTTTTCGAGAAGGAAGAGCTATTTGACTGTATTCGCGAAGTTATGAAATTGAAAAACATTCAAATTTTTGGTTTAGCGGTGAATTTGACCTGCTATGGCGCCATTATACCCAGTTCGAAAAATCTCGGGAATTTGGTCGCTATCCAAGAAGAAATCAAGGAACGGTTTGATTTGTCTTTAGAGATGATTTCTGGCGGCAACTCTAGCTCGCTGTATCTGCTGGATTCACCAGAGGATCAGCTTCCTGGCGGGATTAATAATTTGAGAATTGGTGAAAGCTTTGTATTAGGAAGAGAAACGGCTTATGGTGCCAACTATCAAGCAATGCATCAAGATTCTTTTACTTTGGTGACAGAGGTTGTCGAAGTAAAGCAAAAGCCTTCCTATCCGATTGGCGAGATTGGTGTGGATGCCTTTGGTAAAAAGCCCCACTACGTTGATAAGGGAAAGATGCTGCGGGGGATAGTGGCGATTGGTCAGCAGGACATCTCCTTAGCTGACATTACGCCAAAGGATTCGCAAATCGAAATCTTAGGAGCCAGCTCAGATCATCTGCTGTTAGATCTGACACAAACTGAGCAGGAGTATCAGGTGGGAGATGAGATTGAATTTTCAGTTTCCTATGGATCGGTATTAAGTACATTTACGAGTAAATACATTAAAAAAGAGTTCATTAATTAAGAGGGGGAAAAAGAATGTCACTCAAAGAACAGCAGGAGAACCAATCAACAGATTCAGCTTCGTTGAAGCGAGGGATGAAGATTCACCACGTTGCGATGCTGAGTGTAGGGGGAACGATTGGAACAGGATTGTTTCTGGGAACGGGATATGTTGTCCAGCAATCTGGTCCAGGAGGAACCTTTGTCGCCTATGCATTTGGTGCATTGATCATGGTTCTCATGATGTTAAGTATGGGAGAAATGCTGGTGCAAATGCCTGTTGCCGGCAATGTTCAAGCCTATGCGACACAATTTCTAGGCTACGGTGCAGGCTTTACGGTTGGATGGGTAAAATGGCTGCAGCTAGCGGTTACTGTTCCAACACAAATTGTGGCCTCTGCGATTATTATGAAAAATATTATTCCGCAGGTACCATCGATTGTTTGGATCATCGGCTTTGGTCTGCTGCTATTTTTCTTAAATTCGCGATCCAATGAAGAGTATGGTTCTTCTTCGTTCTTCTTCAGCAGTATCAAAGTGATCTTAATCGTTGTTTTCGTTCTGGTTGGGTTAGGGATGATTTTAGGTGTTGGTGGAAATGGTGTGGGCTTAGCGAATTACACCAATGACGGCGGACTATTTCCGACAGGTTTTCGTCCAATCATGATGTCGATGATGACTGCGGTTTTTGCTTATAGCGGCGCAGATATGTTCGCGACAGCGGCTGGTGAAAGTGAAAATCCCGA
The DNA here is from genome assembly GCF_018917525.1 of Enterococcus raffinosus. Lineage (GTDB taxonomy): Bacteria > Bacillota > Bacilli > Lactobacillales > Enterococcaceae > Enterococcus_A > Enterococcus_A raffinosus_A. The sequence goes on from NZ_JAHLOS010000031.1 coordinate 21,747, forward strand.
AAAGAACCTGCCTCGAGCAATCAAAATCAGCTCTTTAAGTATCATCGTCAGCTACGCCTTGACCTTGTTTGTTCTAGTTGCGGTTTTACCTTGGCGTGAAGCGGACTTGATGGGCAGCCCGTTTGCCTATGTATTTGGAAAGCTTGGTATTTCTTCAGCAGAAATGATCGTGAATCTGGTTGTTGTTACCTCGGCACTGTCTTCAGCGAACGCCCATGTTTTCGCGGCCGTTCGTACTTTATGGTCAATGGGGCATTTTGAACAAGCTCCTAGTTTCGTAAAAATAGTCAATAAACGCAAAGTGCCAATCAATGCATTGATCGTAACGATGATTTTCGCCGTATTTGCGGTGGCATCAAGCTTTATTTCGCCAGATGTTGTGTATTTATTTTTAACCTCATTTATCGGAGCAGCAGAATTGGTGGTTTATTCGATTACCGGAGTCTGCGCCTTGAAGCATCGAAAAGCCTTTTTAGCGAAGGGCAATACGGTGGCAGATTTGAAATTTAAGATTCCATTGTTTCCAGTTGTCCCAATTTTATTAGTCATTTTATGTATTTTAGTGGCAACGGGGATGATCCTTGATCCAACTCAGCGAGGCGCGCTGACAACAGGCGCACCAGTCTTTATCGCCTTGTTTGTTGGAAGCACCATATGGGCGGGGATGAAAAGAAAAAATAAAGAAAAAGCACCAGATAAATCAGTAGAATAAAAAAATTACTTAGGAGGATTCAACTTGAAAAACGTAAAAGTCATTATTTGGGGAATGGGTGCCATGGGAAGCGGCATGGCAAAAATGCTAATGAAGAAAAAGGGTGTCGATGTTGTTGGCGCGATTGATATCGGCGATAAGATCGGAAAAGCAATCTTTGAAGTACTAGGAGAGGAATTTCCTAACAATGAAAATATAAAAATTAGTACGGCAGAGGATGCGATTACAGAAAAAGCAGCGGATATTGTTCTGCTATGTACAGATTCCTTTACAGTAAAGGCCTTCGATAAGATTAAAAAAATTGTCGAAAACAAGATCAATGTGATCACCAGCGCCGAAGAAATGGCCTTTCCAATGGCACAAAATCCAGCGTTAGCAGAGCAATTAGATAAATTAGCCAAAGAAAATGGCGTATCTATTCTGGGAACAGGCATCAATCCGGGATTGATTATGGATGTATTGGTACTGGTAATGACGGGTGCTTGCGAGGATATCAAACATATCACTTCTCGTCGCGTAAACTCCCTCTCTCCATTTGGAAAAGCGGTAATGGAGGAGCAAGGAATCGGTATTTCTGTAGAAGAATTTGAACAAGGAAAGAAAGATGGCACCTTAGCAGGTCACGTCGGCTTCCCAGAATCGATGCTAATGATTGCCAAGGCTTTGGGCGTTGAGCTTGATACTGTTAAACAATCCATGGATGCGATTGTAACAGATGTTGATCGTGTGGCTCCATACGGTGAAGCAAAAGCAGGCGCGGTTGCTGGTGTTTCCATGAAGGCAAGCGGAATCAAGGACGGCAAAGAGCTGATCGCCATGGATCATCCGCAACAGATCGAACCAGAGCAGGTAGGGGTCCAAACGGGAGATTATGTCATTATTGACGGAAATCCTCAGGTAAATCTAGTAAATTCACCAGAAATTGAAGGCGGAGTTGGAACAATCGCCATGTGTGTCAATATGATTCCCCAAACAATCAATGCGCGTCCAGGCTTAGTCAGCATGATTGACTTGCCGATTCCTCATGCGATTTTAGGAGATTTTAGAGATCAAATCCATGAAGAGGCAAAAATCGTTTAAGAGACAGGAAAGGGTAGAAAAGATGATAAAAAGCGGAAGTTGGGTGCAGATTCATTCAGTTGTGTTAAAGACGAATGAACGGGCACCGCAAGTACCAGATAGCACCAAAAAAGTCCCGCTTGAAATGTGGGTCAAGGGTTTTTTACAAGAGGATGGCAACATCGGAGAAGAAGTAACGATCAAAACGGTCACCGGTCGGATGGAAACTGGGCGATTGGTTCAGGTTGATCCGACATTTAATCACAGCTTCGGAAATTTTGTTCCGGAAATCGTCGAGATTGATCAGATGCTGAGAAAAGAATTATTTGGAGGTGCAGATTAGTGAGAGACGACAGTTATCAGGCCGTTATGGCGCGTCGCGGAGAGCTGATGGAGGCCTCATTGCAAATCAATTATGAAGAATTTGAGCTAGCAGGTGTGGCCTTTGATTACGAGAAAATGATGTCAGAGGCTGCCTATTCTATGGAAGAAATGATTGAGATTCAACGCTCCTTAGGTGTGGGGAACACGCCAATTGTCGAGTTGAAGAATTTAACCAAGCTAGCCAGAAAATATGCGCCACAAGGAAACGGTGCGCGGATTTTTGTAAAGGATGAAGCGGCCAATGCTTCAGGAAGTTTCAAGGATCGACGCGCAGCCATCTCGGTGTATCATGCCAAGAAATTAGGCTACGAAGGTGTGGTGACCGCAACTAGCGGAAACTATGGTGCGGCAGTCGCGTGTCATGCCGCAAAACTCGGCTTGAAGTGTATTGTTGTTCAGGAATGCTTTGATTCAAAGGGTGTAGGACAGCCAGAAATCGTTGAAAAGGCTCGTAAATGTGAAGCCTTAGGTGCGGAGGTTGTTCAGCTGACAGTTGGACCGGAATTGTTTTATCAATTCCTAAAACTAATTGAAAAAACCGGCTTCTTCAATGCTTCCTTATATACACCCTTTGGAATCGCAGGCGTTGAGACATTAGGCTATGAAATCGTCCAGCAGTTTAACCAGCTGGGTCAGCAGCCAGACATCGTTGTGGCTACAAATGCGGGCGGCGGAAACTTGACTGGTACTGCTCGAGGAATGCGCAAAGCGGGAAATACAGAGACGAAAATTGTTGGCGCTAGTGTCGATTTGCAGGGACTGCACATGGCATCAGATGTTGATTTTAATCGGAAATCATTTACGACTGGTCATACCGGCTTTGGTGTACCTTTCACGACTTCACCGGATCGTTCAGATGTTCCGCGCTCGGCCGCCCGACCACTGCGTTACATGGATCGTTACGTGAAAATTCGTCAGGGGGAAGTGTTCTTTATCACCGAAGCTTTAGCCAACTTGGAAGGATTAGAAAAGGGACCAGCCGGAAATACGTCCTTAGCCGCCGCCTTTGTCTTGGCGCAAGAGATGCGGGAGGATCAAATCATTTTAGTTCAGGAAACGGAATATACCGGCGCTGGCAAGAGTGTTCAGCCGCAGCTATCTTTTGCACGAGAAAATGGGATTGATGTTCGTTTTGGTAATCCAGCAGAGGAGATCCCAGGAAAATCGATCATCTTACCGTCTTCACCGGAAAAAATCTCGGTGAACGACATTGATTTGGCTTACCTGAAGCAATCGCTGGTGAAGAATGTCTTAAAAACGACTGATCAGCCATTATCTGAGGGTGAACTGGAGTACTTAGCTGAAGAGATCAACGGGACTGTTGAGCAGGTCCAACAAATCATTAAAAATTTGAACTAAGAGGTGACGGAAGTGGAAAATATAAAATTTGAGGATGCGAGAAAGCATTTAGCTGATTTAAGCGATGAAGAATTGAAGGCACGTTTTTGGCAACTAGCAGAAGAGGTCGTTGAACCGATGCTAGACATGGGGAAAAAATACACCTCGCCATCAATTGAACGTTCCGTCTTATTACGAATGGGCTTCTCATCAATTGAAGCCACAGAAATTGTTAAACGCGTGCTGGCTCATGAGCTGATGGGCAAAGGAGCCGGACACATCGTTTATCGAATCGCCAAAGAAAATGGTCTGAGCGTCCGAGATGCTGGACTAAAACTAGCCGATGGCGAACTTTGGGAACAAGTAGATCGTATCTTCAAGGAGGCAAACTAAGATGTCAAAAGAGATGAAGCTTGATGAAAATAAAAAGTTAGATATACACGAAATTTTGGATGATTTAGCCAATTATCGTCCAAGACGTCGCGGCTGGTCATGGCGTACCCCAGTTCCACGTTACAAGATGCACAGCTTTGAATACCATGACATGGCAGAATCCTTAAAAAAATATGTTCCCTTACCGTCTGCAAAATATTTTGACAATATCGATCCACAAGGTACTTCGTCAATTACAACGGAAATTGCCTCAGGTCGTTTTGAAGATGATATTCGCAGAATGCGAATGGCTGCTTGGCATGGTGCCGATCATCTGATGGTGATTCGTACGGCAGGCCAGTCCCATTTTGAAGGGCTGATCGAGGGCACACCACAAGGAATCGGCGGTATTCCAATTACGCGGAAACAAGTTCGAGCACAAAGAAAAGCGTTGGATGCGATTGAAGATGAAGTGGGACGGCCAATTAACTATCATAGTTACGTTTCAGGAATCGCTGGTCCAGAGGTTGCGGTAATGTTCGCCGAAGAAGGAGTCAACGGCGCCCACCAAGATCCGCAATACAATGTGTTGTATCGTAACATTAATATGATTCGTTCATTTGTCGATGCCTGTGAATCGAAAAAGGTGATGGCTTGGGCAGGAATAGCCCAAATTGACGGAGCGCATAACGCGAATGCAACGGCGCGTGAAGCCTGGAAGGTTATGCCTGAGCTGATGGTCCAGCACGCGATTAATTCGATCTTCTCCCATAAAGTCGGAATGGAAAAATCAGACATCTGCTTGTCCACCGTTCCGCCAACGGCACCGCCAGCACCGTCAATGTATCTAGACCTGCCGTACGCTGTTGCTTTGCGGGAATTTTTCAGCGACTATCGGATGCGTGCGCAGCAGAATACAAAATACATGGAGGCCTCAACACGTGAAGCTACGGTGACTCATGTATTGAATCTATTGATCTCAAAATTAACCAGTGCCGATATCCAATCAACTATCACGCCAGATGAGGGACGCAATGTTCCTTGGCATATTTACAATATCGAAGCTGTCGATACCGCGAAACAGGTTTTCCAAGGCTTAGATGGTTTTGGTGATATGGTGAAGCTGCTTGATGATGGCCCGTTGCGAGAAACAGCTCGTGAAATCAAAGAAAGAGCGGTCCTATTCTTTGAAGGGATCATTGAAGCAGGCGGCTACTTCCAAGCAGTTGAAGATGCCTTTTTCGTGGATTCTGGAAACTATCCAGAGCGAAATGAAGACGGAATCTCTCGTAAAATCAACGGCGGCGTTGGAGAAAATACGGTTTATAAACGTGATGAAGACTATTTGGCACCAGTTACCGCCCATTATGGCTATAACAATGTCGCTCAATACGATGAAGGCGCAGTGGAAGATCCTGCGAGTCTAATTGGCGGCTCGACACTTGAAAAACCGGAAAAAATCATTTTTATCGATGAACTGGATGAAAATGACAATGTCAATGTTCGTTTAGAAGAAAACAAAGAGCTTCGAGAAAAGGAATTGATCAAACCAGAAGCAGAATGGCAGGGCGATGGGATAATCCTGCTAACAATGATGCTTCCAGAATCAAAACGTGTGGCAGAATTTGCGGCGTTAGAAATTGGGAAGAAGATGGGGCTGGTCGATTGCGAAGTGATCAATAAGGAAGTGATGCAGGCCGCAGAAGGAACACGAATCGAGCTAAAAGGCCGGGTGCCATTTACGATTGATAAAGTCACTTTAGTCATTCCTGAAGAACCAAAAACACTGTCAGATGATGAAATTCGTGAAGAAGTAAAACGCAAAAAAATGGTGATTGTTGCGGGAACAGTAGGTGAAGATGAACATTCTGTAGGGTTGCGTGAAATTATCGACATCAAACACGGCGGAATTGAAAAATACGGAATGGAAGTCCATTACTTAGGGACGAGTGTACCAGTTGAAAAATTAGTGGATGCGGCGATTGAATTAAATGCCGATGCAATCCTAGCTTCAACGATTATCAGTCATGATGATATTCATTACCGCAACATGAAACGGATTCACGAATTAGCGATTGAAAAAGGCGTTCGTGAAAAAGTCATGATCATGGCTGGTGGAACCCAAGTTATTCCAGAGATCGCTGTTGAAAATGGGATGGACGCTGGCTTTGGTCGGGGAAGTAACGGTGCAAATGTCGCAACAGCGTTGGTAGAGCGCAGGAAAGAAATGGAAAGAGAAGAAGTCTAATGAAAATTGATATCTTAGTAGCAGAGATCGGGTCCACGACAACCGTGGTTAATGCTTTTCAAGGTATCCACGGAGCGCAGCCTGTCTTTTTAGGACAAGGACAGGCTGCAACAACGGTGTTAGAGGGTGATGTTCGAATCGGTCTAGAGAACAGCATCAAGGATCTGCAGGAACAGCTGGAGGTGGACCATTTATCCTATGATGAGATGTTCGCCACCTCCAGTGCGGCCGGCGGGCTAAAAATGACTGTTCATGGGTTGGTTTTTGATATGACTGCACGTGCGGCCAAAGAAGCGGCGCTGGGAGCAGGAGCAATTGTCCATATGGTGACAGCAGGAAAATTACGGCGAACAGACATGAAAAAAATCGCGGATGCTTCGCCAAACATTATTTTGATCGCAGGCGGTGTTGATTATGGCGAACGTGAAACGGCATTAGACAATGCAGAAAAAATCGTTGACTTAGGTCTTTCAATTCCCGTGATTTATGCGGGTAATGTTGAAAACAATGAAGAGATCAAGCTGATTTTTGAAAATAGTAACCAGGAGCTGTACATTGTTGAAAATGTTTTTCCAAAAATTGACGAGCTAAATGTCGAGCCGACACGCAAGGTGATTCAAAATGCCTTTGAAAAGCACATCATCCACGCGCCTGGAATGGAGCATATTCACGATCTGGTAAATGAAACCATTACACCAACTCCCGCAGCGGTAATGAATTTAAGCCAGCTAATCTATGAAAAAATCGGTGATGTCTTAGTCGTCGATGTGGGTGGTGCAACAACGGATGTTTATTCTGTCACCGAGGGAACCGATGCTATTTCAAAAATTCAAGTTGCTCCTGAGCCAGTAGCCAAGAGGACTGTTGAAGGCGATTTAGGCATGTTTGTCAATATGGAGCATGTCATCGAGATTGTTGGTGAAGAGCAGCTTGTCAAAGAAGGCCATCATCTGGAAAAGCTGCGGCAGGAGTATCACTCGATTCCTAAGAATAAAGAAGAAAGAGCATTTGTTGAGCGGTTGACTGAAGTAGCTGTGAAGACGGCGGTAGATCGGCATGTTGGCGCTTTGCGTTATGTTTATGGGCCTTCCGGTAGAGATACACTAGCACAAGGGAAGGATCTGTCGAATATTCGCTATGTCATTGGAACCGGAGGCGCATTGACACGATTGAAGAATGGTCCAGACATTTTGAAAAAGATCCGTAAAGAAGATTCGGATACAAAATTATTGCCAACAGGCATTCCGAAAGTTTTGATTGATCAAGATTATATTATGTCCTCATTGGGAGTCTTAGCCTGTAAATATCCCGATGAAGCCATGAAGCTGCTAGAAGCTTCATTAGGCTATCCGCTGTTAAATGAGGAGTTAATTTCCAGTGCTGTTTCTTCTCAACAAGAAGCTTCTATGCTAAAATAATGGTAGTTTAATACAATTGAGTGCGTGATAGTCATTACGACTAGGATGGAAGTTGGTGAAAGTCCAACGCTGTACCCGCAACTGTAAGGATCGTAGTATCCAAGTCAGGAACATCGTGAGTGCTCAATCACTTTTTCGGGAGTAAGAAAGTGGCTATAAAACCATGAAAGTAGCCGCTTTGTCTCAATAACAAAGCGGCTTTTTGTTGTTTAAAAAGATTCCCCAATCTTTTTAAATCATTTAATAAGAAATCAGATCCATTGGACTTTGGCGGTCTTTGAGTGGGCCTGACTTTGCTGACAGATAAGTGAATACAAATTTTGAATACTTTCATGGTTGCTGCTTGCTTTATTAATTACCACATTAACGGGTTCATTTGTCGAAAGCTCTTTGATGATTGAAATTTGTTTTGATTCAATCAAATGGCGAATTCTTCCCGCCCGAACGATGCCCAGCATGCTATTGTTCAAGACGGCTTCTTGCACCACTTCATCACTTGTCGAATCAATGATTTGCGGTGTGTTAAGGGATTGCTTAAAGGAGTTGTGGTAGTTATAATATTCAGATTGATCCACAACGATTGGATAACGTTCAAAATAGTCCTCCAAATGGAAATTAGGACGATAATATTTTGTGTTAATACACAAGATAACGCTTTCATAATCGATCGTTTCATAATTCAAATCAGAAGAGGCGATATTGCCTGAAATAATTCCGATATCGATCTCATTTTTTAACAGCTGACTAATTGTTTCTTCATTGCTAGAGCCATGCAACTGAAAAGATACAGTCGGATTTTTTTTGTTTATTTGACGAATTGCCGGTAAAAAATAGCGGAAGCAATAGTAGTCGTGACCTTGTAAATGAATTAAGTGATTCTTTCCATATTCGCTAGGAATTCCCTCGATTAGATTCACTTCTCTTAGTATGTTGATTGCACGTTTATATAACTGTTCTCCTGCATAGGTTAATACATATTTTCCTCCACGCTTCTCTAATAAAATGGTTCCTAGATGTTCTTCTAAGCTGCGTATATGCTTTGTAACTGTGGGCTGTGAGTAATTCAATTTAATAGCAGCTTTAGTAAAATTCAATTCCTCAGCAACGACTTGAAACGTTTGCAATGTTCGAAACTCCATAATCTCCCTCCACTTATTTCTATTCTAAAAATAATTTCCACAAAAAGCATTTTCGTTAAAAACTATTTTTAACATTACTACCATTATAATATAAACAGAGCCTATTGTATAGGGAACGAACGATGATCAAACACGCAAAAAAGTGACGATAAAAAAACTATTTTTCGTTCAAATCACGATTACTATCAGGGGTTAAAGTAGATCGAAATAGTATCTGTTTTCCACGATTTTCCTACCATTAATCTCCCGTTTCTCTCAAAAACGACAACTAATTAAAAAACAAGAATTTCTTTGCTCCTTTTTTATTTTTCTATTTTGGATGAGGGGGAGCTGTTAGGGACTCTCAAGATAGATAAAATAACTTAAGTTCTTTGTCGCATTGTGTTGCATTTTGGATCTGTAACGGGGTCAGAGAGCTGTTATCCATATGAAAATAGCGATTTATTTTCTTATTCTAGCTAATAAAATAGTAGAACTGAGCTATTTTCAATCATAAGAGGAGTTTGGTGAGAAGCAATCAGCGCACAAAACTGAGAAGAGGAAAAATCTCTCACTATTAAGAAATATCTGAGGTTTTCTTGAAGCTCATCAGATTTTGATTGATTTAAAATTGAAAATAACGTCGGATATTTTAAGAACCAGAGAATTTTTTTCAAAATGCGACAGTGCTGTTATTATTTGTAAATCATTCTGTCATTTTTCTGTCTTGGTTTTAGTTAATAATCATTAAGGAAATATTTTTAATTGAAATTATAGATAGAAAAGGTTGATAGTGATGATGAAGTTATGTATTGGAATGAAGCTAGAAGCAGTAAGTGTCCATGGAGAGGTTGTTGAAGGTGAAGTGTTATGTATTTATCAACGAACCTTCATAATCGTCTCAAAAAAGACGCACAACGTTACTTAGTTCGCCTAAATACGCTGAGCAAAGACTTATATATACAAGATGTCCCTGCATGAGGAATACATTTAGTAATAGTATATAAATGAAAAAAACGTACAGCAGATTTTTGCTGTACGTTTTTTAATGTGCTAAATTATTGATCGTCCTTTAAGTTAAGTTTTCTATACAGACTAATTAAGAGTACTCCTAATAGAAAAGTCATTCCCAAAAGTGTCAACGCGGTAGAAGATTTCTGCCCAGTGTTAGGATAAGCTTTAGCTGCTCCACCTTTGTTATTTATATGAGTACTCACGATAACAAAATCAAAGGGTGCTTGTTCAACAACTCTTGAATGGTAATTTTTTGGAACATCGATTGCTTCGACCGTATAGTTTATCTTGTTTCCATTCGCATCCTGTTTCGGAAGATTCTTCCAAGAATGGCTCCAGTGATTGTCGTCATTTAAAATCACGGGCTCTCCATGTTTTTTATCGCGATCGTAAAGCTGTACCTTAACAGAAGAGGGGCGATCCTTTTCTCGATCGTTGTTATCATTCCATTGTTGAGTGACGTTTACTGATGGAATAGTAGGGACTTCTTTATATGTGTTCGTTATATTAAAGCCCTCCACCTGACTTGAATATCCAGAGACTGGTTCTTCATTGATTGTGTAAACGATTGGTTGACCATTTCGATTTTTTGGCAAGTCAGTGAATTCATAGTCCCAATTATCATTGGCGGTAACTTGTTTAGTCGCCACCTGCTCGCCATTTGCTAACAGTAGGACAGTGATGCTGGGGGGTCTTTTTTTGTCGCGATTGTTATTGTCTTGCCAGGTTTTATTCCCCTTGACCGAGGTTTGTTCTGGCAAATGCGTATTGGTAACGATAAAGCTATCAGCGTTTTCTTGGGACACAGCAGAGGTATAGCCAGATACTACGGTTTCTTCCTCGACCGTATAGTTGATTGCTTGTCCTTTGTCATTTTTTGGAAGATTCTCCCAAGTATGGGTCCATTGATCGGCGCTAGAAACAGAAGCTTCGTCGATTTTTTCTCCGTTAGCTAGAAGTGCAAATGTAACAGCTTCCGGTCTTAATCCATCCTGATCATTTTGATCGCTCCAGATCTTTTGAATATTAATGGAACGAACTTCAGGTGTGTGGGTGTTGGTAATTGTATTCCCTTCAATAGTAGTGACATAATCAGGTACGGCGTTTTCAGACACGCTATACTCGATCTCCCGTCCATTTAAAAATTTGGGCAGGTTGGAGAAAGGGTAGCTCCAATCGTTTTGACTCGTGACCGTTTTACTCTCCTGAAAAACGCCGTTGGCCAGCAGGTTGACGGTAATTTGATCCGGACGTTTGCCGTCTTGGTCATTTTGATCCCGCCAGATTTTTTGTCCAGAGAATTCGGTCGTTTTTGCCGGATAGTGATTGATGATGTCAAATCCCTTTACTTCGCTGCTATATCCTTCTGGGACAGTCGTTTCTTGCACAGAATAGCCATATTCTCTTCCAGTATTGTCGTATTTCGGTACTGAAGGAAAGGCGTAGCTCCACGTTCCGTCTTGGCTTTCTGAGATAGTTGTCCATCTCGCAACAACGAGACTGAGATAGTTTCCGGTCGTGTTTGGGAACCATTCTCTTCGTCCTCCCAAATTTTTGTTCCCGAAATAGTAATCAGCTGCTCGCCTTCACCGCCACCGCCTTGTCCATGATAAGTAGCGGTGGATACAGAAGTATCGATAAAACTTCCGTTATCATAAGTGCTTGCGGTGTTGTGGTATCGATTATTGGCTACATTATATAATAGCCGCGTTTGATAATGGATGACTAAAGAAGTCGTAGCTGTATTATTTTGTTCCTGCACACTGGTCAATTTTCCAAAGCTAAGATTGAAGGTCTGTGTTCCGTCGGCCTGTTGCGTAATAACCGGATCTATTCGCTCAGTAGTTAGGACAGTTCGTCGCCAATTACGATGAGCGATCGTCATTGATCCAGGAATATAGTCCTGATTGTTCTCCATAATATCTTGAAGTGTCGCATTTTCGACTGGGTAGCCGCCATTATTGACCGTTAGCGTCCAATTGATAATGGTGGGATCTGCATCGTCGTAGGATAAGCTCTTGGCGATTGCACTAGTTCCAGAGCCACCGCCTGAACTGCTCTTTGAAAAATTTAAGTGAACGGTGTTGTTTGGATTGGTCTGTGTCGGAAAGGCCAGATCATTTCCAGTTTCATAATTTAGCTGACTGCGATTGAAGGTAGCCCAAAAATTAAAATTAATTCTTAAATTATCATAGGATTGAGCATCAGAAGTAAATTGGATTGAAATGACACCATTGCTGATGGTAACATCCGCCAAATGCACGCCCGTTGATGTATTGATACTGATTGGTGTCGTTGTTGTGTAATTCAGTTCTTTAGGCAGAGGCATGGTGTAAGGCTGGTCTATATTGATGGCGCTGCCATTTTCCAAATTTAAATTATAGGTTATTTGAACAGAAGAAGTATCGCGAATTCTATTGGTTCCAACCGGTCCGTCTGCATCAGCGAGAGTGACACCTGAGACAAATTGGGAAGCATCCAGATTTTCGGCTGCATAGCCGCTGGTTGAACCTAACTGAATAAATAGGTTGCTTAGTAAAAAGATAATACTAAAAAGGGATTTTAGCCTTTTTTGCATGGGAAACCTCTCCTTTAACTTCTTATTATCAAAAGTATAAAGGGGGAATCACTGAATCCAAAGAATTCTGCCTACACAAGAAAAAACATCTAGCAAAACTAGATGCTTTCTCAAAAATATTCACTGATTGAGTTAAATAAAGCTCTCTAAAAATTCCGTTGCGACTCGTTGAAACGATTCATCGTAGTCAATCAATAATTGCTTTAAAGACTCAGTTTGACTAACTTTTCGCCCCTGACTTTGTACCTCAAGCAGTAATTCCTCGCCATTCAAACGAAAATCTACAAACACCTCATCGTCGATCGACGTTTCTAAATAATCAATCATAGATTCGAAATAGCCTTCCGCTAGCGGCTCTGCAACCTCCAACAAGACATGCTCCATCAAGGCATCAACCTCTGGATTTTTGTATAAAAGGAAATGCTTGCTAACAAATGCAGAATCATAAACATTCTCGATCTTAAAACCTAAAAATTGCAGATACTCTTCGACTTCACCAATCTTTTCTAAGGTATCTAAGACTGTGCGGAGGATTCTAAGGAGTGCGTCATCAAGCACCGTATCGAACTGCTCCTTTGAATAGTAGGTTTCAATGACCTCTTCTGTTTCAAAAAAGCTCGCTTGGATTTTCTCGAAGTAATAGCCCGTTGATGATTGGTCTTTGACAAAAAAACTCACTTGCATACTCATTTTGATCACCTCTTAGAGAAAATGATTAATTGCTTTTTTAGTTTAGCATATTCGAAAATAGTTTTCGCTTTTTGAGCATGAAGAGATAGGGGAGGGAAAAGTTTAATGAGTAAAACTATCCATGGGTGAGCGAGTTACTATGGATAGTTTTGAGTACTTAGCCTTAAAAAGCTTTTCCTTGTATAGAAAGTTAATTTTAAAGAAAAGTAAACATGAAAGCTCAAAATAAAGTTTATTTATGTGAGATACGCCAAAAAAATAAAAATTGTTCTGATTTATGACTTTTGATCAAATAACCATTGATTTAATAATGAAAAGCATAAGCGGGGAATTGCTTTGTCATAACATTTTTTATCTATAAAAATTTAGGAGGCCTCTTCACAGCCATTTTTATCGGATAGGAGAAAACGACTGATTTGTAGAGAAAAGCTTATTTAACTCAATGTTTGTTTGTAAAATCCATTGGAATATTAAGTGATTATAATAAAAAATAAATACATTGTTTTTATTAAATAAGCCTCAAACAAGAACGATCATCGACGATTATGACGTTTCTCCCTTCTTAAAATATTCAATAATAACTTGTAAGAAAGATTATTTTTTAAGAAGGAGCGCCGCAAATTAATAAAAGCGTGCGGTTGGTTTGTTAGATAGTCATTAGCAATAGTACATAAGCGCTCAATTTGCTCTGTCTTATCTCGGCATTAATCTCATTAAGGAAGCGATTGAGCGTTCTCTAGTCAAACTAGTATAAATCGTAAAAAGATTGTTGGGTAGGAAAGATTAAAAAATTCCCTACTTCAATGAACACCACTATAGAAAAAAGAAGGTAGATTACATGAAAAAGAGCATCTGGAAAATTTGCGCAGCCTGTTTGAGCATCTTACTTTTAACTAACACGTTTAGTCAAACATTGCAGGCGGCGGAGGAATTAACATCTGATACAACCATCCATTCGACTGAAGACTCAGCAATAAATAAAAAAACATCCGCAGAGAATTCTGTTACGAGTTCTGAACAGCTTCAGGAGTCTGCGACTGTTCCAAGCGAGTCAGCTGCTGAATCGTCAAGTATTTCTAGTTCGTCATCAACGGCTTCGGAGAATACAACCACATCTTCTGAGCAATCAGCAAGTTCTACAACGGAGTCTAGCAGTGGACAAGATTCGTCAGAAACCAGCACTGTTCCTTCTAGTACAAAACCGACAGCTTCTTCAACAACCTCGAAGCCGTCTACCAGTACCACACCTAGTAAGGAACAAAGTGCGCCGTCAACCTCTAAAGAGACATCTGTCGGGAGTACGCAAGCAAGTCAAGAAAACAATGGAAATCACATAATAGCTGGAAAACAAACGAATTCTGTGTTGGCTACACAATCTGCGTCAACGGTAGGAACCGGAAACACCGCTGCAACAGCTACACAAACTGCGGCTGCTCTTTCCCAATTAGATGAGGTTAGTTTGGATGAATCTCTACGTGTAAGCGATGTTTCAGAGTCTGATTTAAAGGGCTTTGAATTGCCACTTTTAACAGCCTTTGAAGACAAAAGCAAAGCGGTTCTAGTTTATGAAGGGATAAGACAGGTTGGCAGATACCAAGTAACAACTGCAGAAGCAGATAAGACAGGTCAGACCTTTAAGAATACAGAAGAGCTGCTCAATCTAATCACAAAAAATCTCTTTGGTGAATCGGCAGCGACAGCTCAAAAAGCAAGTATTGCCAATGAAAAAAAACAGCCGGGAGATTTGCTTTATAAGGATGATCAATTGTTTGGCTTGTATTTGGGTGGCGACCATTACTTAGTTGCAGGCGATCCGAGTGACAAAGAAAAAACAGAAAATCCAGAACAGGCCGATCATAAAATCGGGAAGATTGCTCTTTTTTCTGACCAGAAAGACCTAGAGCAAAGCCTACAGGTACAGCGTTTAAACAACAGCGCCTTGACCACCTATGGCAAGGAAGTAGAAAAAGCTTATCCAGCATCCATGGACTTTACAGAAAACGAGCAAACCCAAGCCTTTATTGAAACAATCGCAAAATCAGCTCAAAAGCTGGGACTCGACTATGATGTATTCGCCTCAGTGATGATCGCTCAGGCAATCTTAGAAAGCGGATCAGGTACGAGTAGCTTAGCGGCAGCCCCTAACTATAATTTATTTGGTGTAAAAGGGAGCTACGAAGGCGCTTCGGTGAATTTTTCGACTCAGGAAGATCGGGGAAGCGGCGAAATGTATACCATTCAGGCGGCTTTCAGACGTTACCCTAGCTATGCGGAATCACTGGGGGATTATGTGACTCTTATTCGAGGCGGTATTCAAGGAAACGAAGAATATTATCAAGATGTTTGGCGCTCACAAGCGAAAAACTATCTACGATCTGCAAGTGCTCTAACAGGAAAATACGCGACCGATACAAGCTACAATCGCAAAATCAGTTCATTGATTGCCGTTTATCACCTTACGCAATACGACCTGCCGATTCCAGAAAATAAAGTAACTGGAACACAAACAAGTGCAGTCATGCAAGGAAAAGAAACCATCCCGGCGGCTTATCGTGAAAAAATGACTTTCCCAGATTACGACGGAAAAAATTATAATCTTTCGGGTTCTTATCCCGTCGGACAATGTACCTGGTATGCGTACAATCGTGTCGCTCAATTGGGCAAACGAGTGGATGATTATATGGGAAATGGCGGGGAGTGGGGCACCTCGGCCAAACGCTTAGGGTATCAAACGAGTCAAACACCAAAAGCAGGATGGTTAATCTCCTTTAGTCCTGGAACAGCTGGCTCTGATCCTCGCTATGGGCATGTTGCCTTTGTGGAGGCTGTTACTGATGAAGGAATCCTGATTTCTGAAGGAAATGTAGTAGGAGGAACGATCATCTCTTATCGCATCATTCCAAATAGCTTGGCTCGTTCACAGCTGGTGACCTATATTGAAGCAAAATAACTTGAATCAGCAGAAGTTGCAAAGGAACAGGATAAGCTTCACAGTTATTTAGCACTGCAGAAAATTGGAGAGGTCTTAGACTAAATCAAAACAGGAGGAGAAAAGATGCGCAAGCAAACACTTCAAATCAACGATGTAAACGACTACCTGTACTATTTTATTGAAAAAGTAAATGAACAGTCATTTGAGACAAAGTTTCCTAAGGTTAAGGCGCGTATTCTTCAGAATTGTGCAGAACTAAAAAAACAAATCGATTTGATTGACGGAAGAAACTTTTTCCGACAGCTGGCCCAAATCAACGGTCTGGAATCGGAAATATGGATCTTAATCGAGATGTGCAGCATAGCAGATTCAGATGGAGCATCTATTTTTTCAGAAGAAGAAATACTAACGATTGCTCGAAATGATTTCAAAACCTATTTCAAGGAAAAATGCGGAATGAGCATAGTAAGTACACCGCCGCATTCCTTACACTTTTTAACAGAATGATAGACAGCAAGAAGTGAAGCATCTTTTTTCTCATTAAGCAGTATTTTATTAGCTCTCAAAAAATAGACAGCCAACGAGTGTTTAAGTTTCTATTAAAGCTTGAGGTGTGTGGTCTATTTTTTTGCACAATGAAGCAGATAGATTGAGTCGGGTGAAAAAAGGTGCTATATTCTAAAATTTATCAGGGTAAAAGGGGGAATATTAGTGCTAGATTCTTTTATAAAAGGACAAGATCAACTAGTACAGCAGCTTTTTTTATACTATTATCGATCGTATCAAAATTCATTTAGCTATAAAGAATTGATCGATGAATTAAATATTACATACCCAATGTTAAAACATGCGTTAGATCAGGTAGAGGCCATTCAGGCTGGCTATCCTGAGTTTTCTATAGATCGAGGAAGTCGCACAGTAACGATTACATTCTCAGAAAAATTTTTGTTAAACAAGATTCGTGTGAATTTGACCAAAGAGACGGTTCCATTTATTATCTGGGATGCGATTTTCTATCAAAAGTTTGTCTCATTAGATGCCTTTAGTCAGAAAAATTATTTAAGCCGTCGAACCGTTCAACGTCAAATAGCCGCATTTGGTTCTATTCTAGATCGTTATAAGATCGGATTGAATCTGAAGAAAAACGATCATTTGGAAGGGGAAGAATACCGGATTCGTTATTTTTTCCACAGCTTCTATTGGCACGTGTTTGATGAAATTGAAAGCAATCGACCGCCAATCTCGCAAAAAAGTGCTGCGGAAGTCTATCAAAAAATTACCGCCTATTTTCCGTTTATCCGACATGCGGCAAAGGAGCGCTTCATTAACCTTTTAGCAGTATCAGTCACGCGGATAAAGCAGGGGCACGTGATATCGGAATTGCCGGATTCGGTCAGGCGATTCTATAATCCATTTATGGCCAAGGGTGCGTTTGAAGAGAAGCTTTTATTACCGTTTTTTGAGGCCAATTTTCTTTTCGCAAAGGATCTAACTAAAGAAGAGCTGCTGTATATTTACTACATGTTTACGATTGGTCAAAGCTATCCAATCGATTCAATGCAGACCATTCAATTGCAGTCGCCGATGTTTTTAAGTGATTATCGTCGCCTAATTGATGATTGGATTTCGCTAGTAGAAAAACAACTAAAATTTGAATTTGGGCAGAATGAAAAGAAGTATTTACTTGTTAATTCAACCTATGTGTTCTCGTTTCTACTTTCCTTTGGACTCAGTAATCAAATTGATTCCTTTGGTGATTACTTATCTGTTTCGGAAATGGAGGAACAGTACCAATATTTATTCGCCGTTTTAGATGAAATTGCACCTAAAGTAAAAACAGACAATCCAGAATGGACCGAGGCGTTGAGATCAAACTCGTTTAAATACTACACTTCTCAATTGTTGTATTACATTCTAATGGATTATGATATACCAATTCGTGTGGCGATCGAATCAAAAGGACGAGGAATCGAAGAAGCCCTGCAGAAGCAAAAACTTGTGCGTTTGAGTCCAAGACCGATAATTACTGTACGAATCAACGAGGAGCCGGACGTGATTATTTCTGATTACGCGATTGATTTGTCGAAATACTTTTCTTCGAATGTTCCACATCTATTTCAATGGAGTGAAAGACAATATTTATCCGATTGGATACGAGTGGTAAATTTCATCAATGATGTTCGCGATCAAAAATATGCCCAATTGCTGCCGAAAAATGTTGAAACAGAACAATCCAACAAATCTGAACAGTGAGAAATAAAAGCATAGAAACCGTACAAGAGAAATTTCAGCAAATCATTTTATGAGACTAGGAAACTTTTGATCTGTGTATCACACACCCTAGGTAGAAAGTAGTTTTACTTGGGGTTTTTGAATTGTTGCTAAGAGTGAGAGAAGCATTTAGCAAACGGGTTAAACGATTCACTTCTCTATTAATGAAGCTTAGAAATTGAAAATATTCTTTGGTCCAATTAGTAAAGCTGATTGGATCTTTTTTTGTATTCGATTGATGAGAAAATGGATTGAGGGAAAAGGTTATAGCGGAAAAGCCATTCGGTTAATCAGGATTATTAGGATATAAAGGAAAGGGTGAGAACAAGGTGGAAATTCAAATCGAAAAAATGAAAGCGTTCCGATTACTTGGGAAAGTCGAAAAACAATTTGTCGAAAATGTTCGGGCAGATGAATTTTGGCAGCGCTGCGGCCGGGATGGGACTTTAGAGGAACTAATAGATTATTCTACATCCTAGAATAAGGAACTTATAGGATTGGCGGATGGCTCTTCGTATGATGGAGCGAGCTATCAGTATTATATCGCGACTCCTTTTGATGGCAAGGAAATTCCAGAAGGCTATGTAATGAAGACGATTCCGAAAAGTACATGGTTAAAAGTTCAAAGTCCCGATTCGGATGGATTAATTGATCAGGAGATATGGTCAAAAATATATTCAGAGTTTTTCCCAACAACGACCTACGAGCCGGCTGAATATCAATTAGAGGTCTATCCAAATGGGGATATGAAAAAAGAATCCGAGGTTTGGATTGCTGTTCAAAAACGCGGAAAATAATCGTTAAAAAAGCCTCTCTGGATTATTTCTGTCCAAAGAGACTAACATATCGACGGATCACGTAATCGAAAAAGAAGGTTAAGGGGTAGGTTCCAATTTGCACATAATTTTGGCTGGTGACCTGAATGGTCTGGGTAAATAAATTTGTAAGTGTATTTTTTGTGTTTTGCGTAATAAAGATCGACTGAGCGGGACTGTTATTAATCAAGCGCGTCAGTTCAGGGTCCTTCGTCAGCAATGTTCCATAAGAAGAAATAAGAAGGATCAAGGCATCCTGATTCAATCCTTGAAGTAGTTCCTTTTGTAAGGGCTCTGTTTCACCAAGATAGAGAATTTTTCCGCTGGAAAGAAAGGACATCTGGACTTCCTTAGCGATCTCCAAAGTGGCACCATAGCCCATCAAAACAACTTCTGAAGCCTCGTGAATTTTTTTGAGCAGCTGATCAATTTCAGGAATATCAATGGTTTTCAGCACATCTTGAATTGAGGTAATGATTTCCTCACTGTAGTTTTCCAGATAGGCTTGCGGGTTGCTTTGGATCAGCTGGTATTGCTGCTCATTCATTCGTAAGCCATTATAAGGAGGCATTCCAACCAAATGAGCCAAGGTTTTCCTCAGTTCATTAAAGGAGGAAAAATCAAAATGACGGCTGAAACGGGTCAGCGTAGCTGGAGAGACATAGCATTTATCGGCAATTTCAGAAATCGTCAAGGTTTGTACCTCTTCTGAATGAGTCAATAGGTAAATAATGATCTTAGAATAGCTGGTTTCTTTTCCATTGATATTTAAGTAGGTTAAAAAGTCTAAGAGGTTAGACAAAGTTAGGCACGCTCCAATCAAATCAAATCGTTCATTTTCATGTTTATGAAAATGGGTCCTATCACATGAAAATCTACTTTGGCTTTCTTGTGATAAGATAAAAGAAATCAAGTAAATCAATTATACAATAGACTTGAATGGAAAAGGAAGGATGAAGAGCATGAGTGGATTTCCTAAAGACTTTTTATGGGGCGGAGCAACGGCGGCCAATCAATTTGAAGGCGCTTTTTTAGAAGACGGAAAAGGTTGGTCGACTGCTGACACAGCTCGTTATATTAAAGAAAATGGTACAGATATGCATGGTATCACCAATCCAATGACCACTGCGGATGTCAAGGCGGCGATGGCAGATAAAGAGGGAATATACCCGAAACGCTACGGGATTGATTTTTATCATCGCTACAAAGAGGATATTGCCCTATTTGCTGAAATGGGCTTTAAAACCTTCCGATTATCGATTTCTTGGCCGCGGATTTTTCCAAATGGCGATGAAAGTGAGCCGAATGAGGCGGGATTGGCTTTTTACGACGCTGTTTTTGATGAGCTGTTGAAATATGACATCGAACCGCTTGTTACGATTTCACATTATGAATTTCCGTTGGAATTAGCCTTCAAACAAAATGGCTGGGAGTCTCGTGAGACAATCGCAGCATTTGAAAGATACGCACGGGTTCTTTTCAATCGCTATAAGGACAAGGTGAAGTATTGGCTGACCTTCAATGAGATCAATATTATCGGAATGACTGGGTATTTAAGCGGTGGGATTTTGGCCGATAAAACAGATAACATGCTGCAGTCGCAATTTCAAGCGGCTCATCATCAGTTCGTCGCAAGCGCACTAGCTGTGAAGGCTTGTCATGAGATCATTCCAGATGCCAAGATCGGCTGCATGCTGGCTCGCATGGAGGCTTATCCAGATACCTGCAATCCGCTGGATGTGATGGAAAGTATTGATAGCGATCATACCAATCTATTCTATTCGGACGTTCAAATTCGCGGGTATTATCCTAGTTATATGAACAAGTTTTTCCGCGACAATAAGCTTACGATCAAAAAGGAACCAGGCGATGACGCGATTTTGCGAGAAGGCACGGTTGATTATATGTCCTTCAGTTATTATATGAGTAGTATTGCTACCCATGAAAAAGATGGAGAAGAAGTGGGGGGCAATTTACTAGGCTCTAAGAAAAATCCTTATCTAAAAGCCAGCGACTGGGGCTGGCAGATCGATCCTGTAGGTCTAAGAATCACGATGCACAAGTTGTATGATCGTTATCAAATTCCCTTATTCATTGTTGAAAATGGTCTAGGAGCGAAGGATGTCGTAGAAGAAGACGGTGCTATTCACGATCCATACCGCATTGATTATCTCCGTGATCATATTAAGGAGATGGAACAGGCCATTGATGAAGGGGTTGAGCTAATGGGTTATACACCATGGGGCTGTATCGACCTAGTCAGCGCAAGCACGAGTCAGATGTCTAAACGCTATGGCTTCATCTACGTTGATTTGGACGATGAAGGACATGGAACATTGAGACGTTCGAAAAAAGATTCCTTCGATTGGTATAAAAAAGTCATTGCCACAAATGGGGCGGATTTGACTTAATCGCCATCATAAGAGAGAAAAAAATGGAATAAAGCTGCTTAATAGATAGCACGCATAGATGATGTTGATCATTTTCTATGCGTGCTATTTTTTGACGTAAAAATTAAATTTCCCAGAAATCTCCACAAAAACAGTATCAGTTATATCTACTCCTTCCTTTTCAAGAACTCTCGAATTAGTTCACGTTTTTTTATTCTCTCGATAAAAAGACCGTATTAATTTTGTGAATGAAGGGCTCTATACTTTGGGTGTATTAAAAATAGGAGGAACGTGTTATGACAGATTGGTTAGACATTGCAGGTAAAACAGTGATTGTGACAGGGGGATCATCAGGTATTGGAGCAAGTATCGTCACGGAATTGCTGGAGATTGGCGTGAAGGTAGCAAACTTTGATCTCAAGGAAGGAGAACAAACCCATGAAAATCTTCGCTTTTTTGCGACAGACATTTCATCCAAAGAACAGGTCGAAGCAAATGTCGCAAAAGTAGTAAAAGAGTTTGGAACTATTGACGGGTTGGTCAATAATGCAGGAATCAATGTTCCGCGGTTACTAGTAGATGGTAAACAGCCTCATGGCGAATTTGAATTATCTGTGGATGTTTTTGACAAAATTTGTGGGATCAATCAAAAAGGGCTCTTTTTAATGAGTCAGGCAGTTGCTAGAATCATGGTAGAAAAGCAAAAAGGTGTGATTATCAACATGTCTTCAGAAAGTGGATTGGAAGGCTCGGAAGGTCAAAGTGCTTATGCAGCGACCAAGGCAGCAGTGAATAGCTACACTCGTTCTTGGGCGAAGGAGCTGGGCAAACAGGGAATACGTGTGGTCGGGATTGCTCCGGGAATCATGGAGGAAACGGGCTTACGGACCCTCTCGTATGAAACAGCCTTGGCTTATACTCGGGGAATCACCGTTGATGAATTACGTCAAAATTATAGTAAAACCACCACCATTCCATTAGGAAGAAGCGGAAAGTTAAGTGAAGTGGCAGACCTAGTATGCTACTATCTATCTGACCGAGCAAGTTATATCACTGGTGTTACAACTAATGTCGCAGGTGGTAAAACAAGAGGCTAAGGTGAAAGCGGGGTAATATGATGGCGTTGGTGAACCGTTGGTATCAAGTATTGCAGCATTTTATTACTCAAGATCGACTGACTCTAGAGGAACTAGAACTGATTACCAATACAACTTCACAAACAGTCAAAAAGACGATTCAATTACTAAATGAACAAATGGAACATGTAGGTAAAATCGTGGAAGTCTCCGGTGTTTATCAGCTAAAGGTAATTGATTCAAAGCAATTTGAGGTAGTGATGAACGGCAGCTTAAAGCAACAGATGGATTTTAATTCCAGCAGTAAGCGCATGGCAGTATTAATTGATTGTTTTATGAAGCGGCAGGATTACGTAACGATTGACGATCTGTCAGAACGTTTGGGTGTTAGTCGGTCAACGGTAAATAAGGACCTGCGGAGTTTGAAGCAGCTGCTACAGAAATTTAACATTTCATTAATTGGAACCCCTAACAAAGGATTGCTTATGAAAGGGCAGGAAGCTGATCTGCGGATGTTGTATTTGTATCATGCCTATGACTATTTGGAATATATCAGCTTAAGTGAGACGATTTTGCTATTAATTGAAGAAATATCAATCACTAAGAAACTGGATTTTCGAACCGCCGGGTTATGGCAAAAAGTCATTGGTTTAACCTTGGATCGGATTCAGGAGGGAAATACTCTACCGGCTGCGGTTCCGTATTACGTTAATTATTTCAGTGAAGATGCACAGGTGGAAGAGCTGCGGGTGACGATTGAAGAAGGCTACAGCGTGACCTTGAGCCAGTTTGAATTTGATTTTCTGTGCTTTCCTTTGAATATTTTCAACAACAACATAGTGGATGAAGAAGTAGCGGACAATTCAATTGTTCATCAGCTGTTTAAAAGCATGATGACGACCATTCACGAGTCGGTCATTATCGCTATTGATGAAGATCAGCTATT
Source organism: Enterococcus raffinosus (assembly GCF_018917525.1). GTDB lineage: Bacteria > Bacillota > Bacilli > Lactobacillales > Enterococcaceae > Enterococcus_A > Enterococcus_A raffinosus_A. The sequence continues at coordinate 45,108 of NZ_JAHLOS010000031.1, forward strand.
TAAAAATTTGCGAGCTCATTTTATGTTTTTACTTAATCGAATGATTTTTCGTGTACAGACATATGATATCTTTGGACGGGATTTTCGTACGAAGCATGCGTTTGCTTGTGAATTAGCAGAGATTGGTATTCGTGCGTTGGCAGATGTTTTGAATAAGCCGCAGTGCAGTGCTGAAATTCCTTATTTAGCTATTTATTTTGAATTAGCTCTTAAAGCGGATACCAGCGGGAAATTTAAAGAAATTGCGATTGTCTGCAATACCGGAAAGGGAACGGCCTTGATGCTGAAGCGGCAGCTAGGCAATGTACTGGGGCCAAACATTCGAATCGCTCATTATTCAGAGGAAGAATACCAAACGAAGGATTTGAATCGCTATTTCGCTATTTTTACGACCATTCCGCTAAATAAAACCAGCGTCCCTACGACGTTGATCAAGCTGACGGATTTGTTTAATGATAATTGGCTTTTAGGTGAATGGAAGCGGATTATTGCATCAAAAGCAGCTTCATTTGAGAATATTCATTTCAACTTCCAGACGTTGGACAGTCAAAAATCATATGAAGAGAACTTATTGCTGATGTTGAATCAGCTTGAAGCTGAGAAGTGGATTGATGAAGCTTTTAAAACCTATATCCTGCAGAAATCGCAGGAGGAATCGGCGGTGATTGAAAACGGGATTGCGTTTCCTCATGGTATTAATAATCAAAGTGATCAGATTATTGCCTTTATTGGTTCGTATCCTGAAAAAGCGTCAATCGAAGAAGTTGAGCTAGTCTTTTTAGTCGCTATCCCAGTCGATTTAACGATGGAGGCCGAGGATGAGCTGTTGAGTTTTTACGATACGATCTTTACTATTTCTTCCAGTCCGAACCTGCGTAAAAAGGTGAAGGAAGTTGTTTCTAAGGAAGAATATACACAGCTATTAACGAAAGGGGAAGTTTGGAAATGAATATCTTTTTTCTAGGTGCTATTGCTCTTGTTGCATACATTATTCAGACGTTTTTAGGATTAAAGCAAATTAAAAATTTCAATATGGTATATGGTCGGATGCGAAGAAGAGGCAGGGTGGCTATCGGCAGAAGACCGGGAAAGATTGCTTCAGGGACACTTCTTTTGTTTGCTGTAGATACGACAGGGAAAATCGGAGAGGCAGAAATGATGCAAGGAACGTCAATCTTGGCTCGCTTCAAACCACGGCCGCAGTTCATCGGCTTGGATATTCATGAGCTATCTGCGGATCATCCAATTTTATTGAAGGAAAACAAATTGACTCGTCAAGCCGCGATGAACGCGCAAAAAGTTTATATGGAAGTTGAAAAGGGCAATTATCAGGAAAGTCAGCCAGTTTCACCAGCGATGAACGTAGGGCTGAAAGTAACGATGCTAAAACAAGCAATTCAGACAAAATTTACTAAAAGGAGTGTATAAAAATGGATTTTCTAATTAAATTCGCAGAAGGCTTCATGGGCCTTTTCCAAACAGGTGCTGAAACATTTATCAGCTGGATGACGGGGATCGTCCCGGTTGTCTTACTTTTGATGGTGGCAATGAATACTCTGATTGCCTTTCTAGGAGAAGAACGAGTAACAAAGGTTGCGCAGGCTTCTTCTAAAAATCCCTTTACCCGCTATTTGATTTTGCCGTTTCTGTCAGCCTTCATGCTGGGAAACCCAATGTCCTTTACGATGGCCCGTTTCTTGCCAGAGTACTATAAACCAAGCTACTATGCGTCGCAAGCACAGTTCTGTCATACAAGCAACGGCGTTTTCCCTCATATCAATCCTGGCGAACTGTTCGTATGGATGGGAATCGCTCAAGGAATTACAGCACTAGGCTTGAATTCAATGGAACTAGCGATTCGTTATATGTTGGTAGGAGTTGTTATGAACTTTATCGGCGGCTGGGTCACAGACTTTACAACAGCCTTTGTTTGTAAACAGCAAGGCATTGAGCTAAGTAAAGACGTGCGGACAGTAGACTAGAGGAGGAAAAAGAATGACTTACAAAAGTATCAAGATTGTTAAAGGTAACGGCGGATTTGGCGGACCATTAGTCATTACGCCGACAGAAGAAAAGTATAAATTTATTTACGTAACCGGCGGCGGAGAAAAACCGGCAATTGTTGATAAAATTGTTGAATTGAGTGGTATGGAGCCAGTAAACGGCTTTAAAACTTCGATCCCAGATGATGAAATTGCTTTAGCAATCATCGATTGCGGTGGAACCTTACGCTGCGGGATTTATCCAAAGAAAAATATTCCAACAGTCAACATTGTACCGACGGGTAAAAGCGGTCCGTTGGCACAATATATTACAGAAGAGATCTATGTGTCAGCCGTTGGGACTGATCAGATCACGTTAGCTGATGAAAGTGAAGCAGTTGTTGCACCGACTGAGGAGCCGAAGAAAGAAAAGAAATTCAAGTACTCTACGGATAAAAAGATCACGGAACAGCGGGCCGAACAGCAAAGCTTTATCGCAAAGATCGGCATGGGAGCCGGGAAAGTAGTCGCCACCTTCAACCAGTCGGCTCGTGAAGGGGTTCAAACCATGATCAATACGGTCATTCCTTTCATGGCCTTCGTATCGCTGTTAATTGGGATTATTCAAGGTTCAGGGATTGGAACAGTTTTCGCCAATATGATGAAACCATTGGCAGGTAACGTGATTGGCCTGATCATTATCGGTTTTATCTGTTCGCTGCCATTTCTATCGCCATTATTGGGGCCAGGAGCAGTGATCAGCCAGATTCTAGGGACCCTGATTGGTGTAGAAATCGGCAAAGGAAATATTCCGCCGCAGCTGGCTTTACCAGCATTGTTTGCCATCAATACGCAAAATGCCGCGGACTTTATTCCGGTTGGTTTAGGTCTAGAGGAAGCAGAAGCAGAGACTGTTGAAGTCGGAGTGCCATCCGTTTTGTATTCCCGTTTCTTAAACGGAGTGCCTCGCGTAGTCGTAGCATGGCTGGCAAGTTTCGGTATGTACAGTTAAACTAAAGGTAAAAGTAGTTGTTGGGAGAGATGAAAAAATGATTTTTGAGACGCACGTAACGAACATTGGGCCAGAGGCAGAGATGTTTCAGGCTGAAAAAATGCTGATCTTTTTTGGAGATGAAGCCCCTGAGACATTAGCTGATTACTGCTACAACATTGAGCTAAAGGCTTCAACCGGCGACATTTTGCCAGGCATGACCTTCGGCTTTAACGATCAGACGTACAAGATCACAGCCGTTGGCGATGTGGTTAAGAAGAACTTGGACGATTTAGGGCATATCACCGTGCGTTTTGATGGTGCCGAAGAAGCAGAGCTTCCAGGAACATTATACGTAGAAGAAAAAGTTCTGCCCGAGATTCAAATTGGAACGAAAATCAGTATTTATTAAAAACGAGCTTCTTGGCAAGTATCCCTAAGGTGGTATTTGCCAAGATTTTTTTATTTAAAAGGGACGAGCGACACAAAACATGTCACGGGAAAAGAAATGACTATCACAATTGGCATATTGACAGAAAAACCTAATATATCAATATTTATAACAGGTTTAAACGCTTAAAAAATCGAAAATTGAAAGTGAAAAGTAGTATTGCGCTCGCTGTTAGCAAATTAATCGTTGATAAACTCTCTAATTTTGAATGATTTCATTTATTTTTAGTAAAGCAAGACTCAAAAACTATTATTTTTAATTGATAATGACGTTTTTGAGGCTGAGAAATGAAACATAATAGTATTGGAATTAAATCCATAAAAATTAGAGAAAATAAACAAATCCTATAGATGATTAATGGAGGAATCGAAATGAGAATATTAGTGCTAACCAAAAATATTTTTCATGAATTAGAATTACAGCGAGAATTACAGGTTTTAAATCACGAGGTATTTGTAACGAGAAATGAGCGGAACAATTCCTTATTGGCTAATTGTGGAAATGTCTTTGATTGTCTATTTTTGAGCGAGACGTTATCAGAAAAGGAGTTCCTAACGATTGCTAAGGAAACCTCTGCGTTATTTGATGGGCAAATTATTCGAATTAATTGCGAAGAGGGACAGAATAACTCTATACCAAAGGGAAAATTGGATGTCATGTATGTTGATCGTTCATTTGTAGAGATTAGAGAGCTTTTAGATATCTTGAATACTAAAAATGATGAATACCTAATGGCGACCTCGATAGAAGAATTCAATTGAAAATTAAGTAAACAGGAGCAATTGTTTTTTGAGAATTTACAGGAAGGAAAAACAATCGCCAGAGAGGATATGTGCTGGTTAATTTGGGGAGAAGATGAGTCCAGTTCAAGGAAATCACAGCTTTCTAACTTAGCCAAAAAGATCAATCGAAAACTAGATGAGTGCAACTACACAGACAAAAGAATCAAGACCTATTGGGGGAAAGGCTATATCCTTCAATAGTTATTTAAAGGCATCAAAAATTTGTCCAGATTTGTCAGCATATCGTTATAGGAGGGATGTTCTTTTTAATAAATGGTAAAACTGATAATTTTTGATGATATGCTGCAATAAGGGAATATTTACAGGTTCAGAGGTCATATTATGGCAAATAGTAAATCTTGATTTCAGATATTCAAAAACTATAGGTATCATATCCAACATATAATTGCTGTTCACAGTAAGTTAGAAAAGTGGCTGAATAGGTTTAATGGAATTGCGACTAAATGGTTAAGCAATTCTATGTATTGGATCAAATGGCTCGAATTATTTGAAAATGATAGAGAAACGGTTAAAGAGAAAAATTTCGTGATTTAATGCAATATATCCGATGCTTATACAAGAGTAATAGATTTTAGAGGTCGAGAACCTATCTATGTTTAATTTATACAGGTTCTCGAAATTAATTGTAAAAGTAAAATATAGTAATACAATTAGATACTTGTTTTGTATGGTATTGCAAATTAAAATGAAGATTATTACATGCCGAGGAGGTAAATTATATGAAGCCAAAAGAAATACTTTGCCAATGGGTTGACGCATTTAATAATGCGGATGTAGAAACTATTTCTGAATTATATGATGATAATGCAATAAACCATCAGGTTGCCAATGAGCCAGTTATTGGGAAAGAGGCTATAAGGAAAATGTTTGAACAAGATTTTTCTAGCGCAGAAATGGTTTGCATCGTTGAAAACATTTTCGAAGATGGACAATGGGCAATTTTAGAATGGCGTGATCCATTAGGTTTGAGAGGCTGCGGTTTCTTTCAAATAGTAAACAATAAAATTTTATTTCAAAGAGGCTACTGGGATAAGCTATCTTTCTTAAAACAGCACAATTTGCCTATTGAATAAAATGAAACTATCCCTTATATGAATAGTTTGAAAATTTCTTAAAATGTGCATGAAGGGAAGTATAATAACTTCCCTTAAAAATTGTTATAATAGCAACACTGTATTAAAACATAGCCTAAATAAGATAAATTTTCAAAGAATAGTGAAGAACAATTAATGCCCTTAACCACCCTTTATACAGTTGATTTTCCTCTTTCGTAAGCGGATAATTATCGAAAAAGGACTGAAATCAATGAGTAAAAAAGTGTTATGGGTATGGTCATTCAACAATCACCAGCAAACGGTTGGTACACCTGCTGGAATGAGTGGTGTGACTCTGCATCCAATCAAATTTCAAAAGGCAATGCGAAAGACGTTAGCTCCTGAATGGGCTTTCGAATTCATCAGTGATGATTTTTCCGAGGAGCTGCCAAAAGCAGATGTGATCGTTATACCTAAGACCAATAAAGCACTTTATGCAGAACGGGCAAAAAATGCGAAGGTGGTTTGGGTGTCAGGAATCGAGGTTGCAGAGCATAATTATGAAGGAATCAAGCATAAAATTATTAACGCGTAAAACGATAGAAGAATGAATAGTCCCATTAGATTAGTAGCTAGTAGAGCTGTATCAGGAATTTTGATACAGCTCTTTTTTTGCAGTTTTCGATGCTCTATTGAGATTAAGATCAAATGAAGTCGATCTAATCATTCTTTAAGTTATACGCAGTTTTTTGTATTTGCTATCATTTATGGCTTAAAAATCGCTATATATCACTACTTAATGTGGTTTTATGACAGTTTTAATTTATTCAAATTGCTAATTAAAAGAAAAGATATTGAGAACCAAAAAAAATAAACAAAATGATATCATTAGTAAGGAATATTATTTTAATTAATACTATCCTTTTATCAATGAAACCGTCGTTCCATATTGATCAGGCTTTTTTGAAACACAAATTGAAGGAGAGTTATTTAGAAGGAGTGGGTGTAATTGGATTATAAAAGATTGTATGGCATTTATTATGATGAAGAGGCAGGGGGCTATATTTCAGGGACTTATAAACAAAATGGAAAGAGTCACGTACATCTGACAGATTTGTACCCTAGTCAATTTCCAGAAGATGAGATCCCAATACCAGTCCTGCAGATCGCAAGCATAAAGACATACGACTCTCTAGTGAAAGTACAAAAGGAATTAGAAAAATACGCTTCATATGTAAATGTGGCAGATGCTTCCAAGCTAGAAGCAAGAGAGCTGAATTATCAGGAGATCGAGTTGATCGACAGATGTCGCGCATTCATGGAAGGACGGAAAAGGGCGCGTTCTTACGCAGAACAGTTCAAAAAAGAAAAATTGAAATGCTCTAAGTGCGGGAATACCGATATTGAAGAAATGGTTGTAGGTGAAAAAACGTTTCAATTAATGGATCGACAGAGAACCACACAGGTCGACGAACGCTTTCAAAAAGAAATCAGTGTTTATTGCAATAAGTGCACGGCTAAAATATTGTAGGCAAGCGCAGCGTTTTGATGCGTTTCATAGTAAGCAAAGAAGAAGTATCGCTATTGGATACTTCTTCTTTTTTGGTGTTCACACTCATTAAGAGTGTTGTTTCTTGATAACTTGAAAAGGGATCAAACCAGTTTAAACTTTGTCCATGGTTTCAAATAATTGACTAGCTCAATTTCTACTTTTGAAAGTCGTCCAATTTTATTTTTACGGTCATCTTTATGTGGTGTTAAGACAATCTGCAACTCATTTTTGTAAATTCCAAAGCGGTCATTTCCGATCAAAACATCACCAAATTCAAATTCCTCATCGTTATCATGAGGAGGATTCGCCTCGTTCTTATAAATAACACGTGATTGTGTAGAGCGGGCGACTAGTGCGTTCGTATCTCCCCGGCGAAAATGTTGCATATCACAAGCAATTTTATGTTCTAATTCTGTTGTCTCCGCTAAAAAATCCACCTTCAATTGAAGCTGGTAACGATCTAGTTCTGCTAAAGCCTTCAGTTCCTCTTCAGTGGCATAGGCATTTCCAATGATGACATCATCAATGAGGCCAGTGGCGAATAATTTTTTTGCCTGTACCTCGATTGGCAAATAACGATCACTTTCCAAAGTAGGCAAGCCATCATTCACATTCCAAGGACCTTGTTCTCCATATTGGCTGGCTACGAAGGCGGCGGTATGAATGCCATTCTTCTTAAATCGTTCGCTGCACTCTAGGAAAAACTCTTCTGTTAAGCCAGTTCCCACCTGTGGGTAAAAATTGTGACAGCCGAATAAATATGGTTTATTGGCTTGATAACTCAAGATATTCTCAAGGTAAGCGACATCATTGCTCATGTTCAATTCGATGATGAGTCCATAAGGATTATAGCTTATCAGTGCTTCGGTATTTCCATCAAAGCCTTGATCTAAACGAATCCCATCCACGCCTAATTCCGCAAAAAAGCGCAGATCCTGATAGCTGATCCCCAGTTTTTCAAAGATGCGAGGAGAGATATCGATGATGGTTAAATAGCCTAAATCCTTCGCCACAGCAATGATCCTGCTGAATTTTTGCTTGGTGGCAAGGATGTCGTCCGCTTCAAGCATACTCATGAAAAGTCGAGAATATCCGTATTTTTCCCCCAGTTCTAAATAGTCTTTGTCTTTTGAAAAATCACTATGGTCTGGATAAATGGAAAGGCCTAATTGTCTAAATGTCATGGTTTATTCTCCTTTGTAATAAAGTACCCCAGAAGCATTTGTACCAACTAAAGGGATCAACGCCACTTCGGGATAGTTATGTTTGATTGTTTGTTCAAAGCTATCTTTGAGCACTTGATTGTTTGTTAAAACGGAACCTGTAATAGCAATTTTACTTTGATTTGCGCTCGGACCTATTTGATCAAGGATTGCCAAAGCCTGAAGGCCTAAACGTTTTCCGCAGCTCTTTAAAATTTTTTGAAAGGCCTGATTTTTAGTGCCGTGTTCTGCAAATGCTTTTCCAAAAGCCGCCAAATCATTGCGAGGAAGACGATTGAACAGTTTAACAGCTTCAAATACATTTTCTACGCCAATTATTGGCAAAATTAGTTTTGTTAAATCACCGATGATTCCTCGATCCGCTTCTCCCAGCATTCCTTTAAACGCCTGACGCACCAAATCATAGGCGCTGCCCTGATCCCCTAATAAATGTCCCCAGCCGCCAGCTCGGTAGGCTGTTTGATTGAATTGGCCTAAGACAATCGAACCTGTTCCAGCGATGACCAAGATTCCGTCTGTTCCCTGTAATCCTTTCAGCATTGCCAGTTCAGCATCGGATAAGACGACTGCTGGACGATGAAATGTTCGTTCAATAAATTCCGCGATTTCTTTTTGGTTTCCAGCACTTTGACTACCGGCTACACCAGCTAAAATTAGCTCACAATTAGCTATCGGCAATTTATCGAATAATTCTGTTAAAACGCTCTCAATATTTTGTTTCGTCTGCTTGAAATCGACCAGACTATTTCCTGGTCCAGCCTTTCTTTCAGCCAGTAATTCTCCTGTTTCAGAGTAAGCCTGAGCGGTGATGACTGTTCCACCGCTGTCTATTCCTATTCTATAGTGCATAGATTTTTTCCTCCAAAATACTTGACATGGAATAAAAATACGTTTACATTGTATCTGAAATGAAATTTTATTTCAAGTTTTGTGAAGAAATGAAATCGAATTTCTAAAAAGGGGAGAAAAAAGAAAGATTGAAGGAGGTCAGTTAGTAAAGATAGAACATTATGGGAGGAACAAGGATGCCGATTTTTGCTAAAATTCAGGAACAACAAGAGGCGTTTTCAAAATCAGAATTAAAAATCGCGCAGTTTATTTTGGACCAACCGCAGGATGTGTTGGAAATGACTGCTCAACAATTAGCCAGAGCAGCTGATTCCAGCAGTGCCGCTGTTATCCGTTTGTGTAAGCGGTTAAAAGTCTATGGTTTCCCGCAGCTTAAAATAGAATTATCCGCGGATTTAAGCGGGGGAGAACTTAGTCGGAAAATACAGCCAGAAGTACGTGAAAATGAAGAAATCAGCTCCATCAAAGAACGCTTACTAGTGAATACTCAAAATTCTTTAGCCGAAACGGTTGAAGAAATAGACGATGATCAAATTTATCAGCTTAGCCAAATAGTTGCTCGTTCAAGACGGTTACTTGTTTTGGGTATCGGCGTTTCTAATTTAGTGGCTCAAGACATTGCCCAAAAGTGGGGAAGTGTAGGCACGATTGTTATCGCTTTTAATAATGTGAATGATCTATTGCCGATAGTAGCAAATGCTGGAATTGAGGATTCCCTGTGGGTAGTAGACAATTCAGGAGAAACCCCAGAAGCAATATATGCAGCTCAAATCGCTAAAGAACGAAAGGTTCCAATCATTACGATGACTAAAAAGGGCAGCAATACCATCTCTGAGCTAGGTGATGTGGAAATTCATACGAGCCAGCCGATCGAATTACCGGGAAGAATTGCTGCGACGGATTCCTTACTATTACAGTTTATGGCTATTGATATTATCTTTTATGATTTTGTGAGTCGGAATTACGAATCAAGCATTTCTCAGTTGAATCAATCAGCGAAACTTGTGAAGGACTACAAGAACCATTTCTATAAAAATAAATGAAACAAACAATCTATTGTTAAAAAAGTCTAGTGGTAATAAGTCAAGAGTAAAGTAACACGTTTTCTACCCTAAAGAACTGAAAGAAGGTGCACTCAAAAAAGCCTAGCCTAATGAAGCGTTTTCACAGGCTGAGTTCAAAGAG